>DATETN010000020.1:0-6017 GCA_035283645.1 Pyrinomonadaceae bacterium | reverse complement strand
TCCGTAAAATCCACCGGAGCGAAGCCCTTGCCTTGGGCCTTCACGGTGTACGAGCCGGGCGACAGCAACGGGATAACGAAATATCCGTTCTCATCAGTCGTGGTCTGTCGCGTTAGCTGTGTACCATTGTTCACCGCTGTAATCGCGACGCCGGGAATTATCGCGCCGTTCTCGTCCTCAACCGTGCCGCTGAGCGTCGCTGTGGCGGTCTGGCCGCGTGCCGCAAAGGGCAGCGTGCAAAGAGCGAAGACGGAACAAGCTAAGAGCGAAGCGTGAAGGGCAAAGGGGCGTCGGCGCATCATAGAAATTGGTCCTTTCGTTTTTGATTCAATGGTCCACTAATCAATCGCAGAAGGCGGACGATGGACTAACGACTAGTACCAGCGATCTTCGCAGCGATGACTTCGGAACCACGAAGCGAAGACCAAAATCGCGGGGACTCAACTCCGGCGACATTTGAGTTATTCGGCGACGCGGTGAATGCCGAACGAAGCAACTGGTCGTTCGCCGAGCACAATTCAAATAAGCGATCTGTGGCTTGCTGCAAATCCTGATCTGTATTCATTGCCGGGACACCTTGAGGGCCAATACCCGAACTAGATGGGAAAAAGGGACGAAGTTCCTGACGCAAGCCGCTCAAATCGCGTTGAAGCGCTTGCGCATGCTCACGCAACATCCCCAACCACTTGCCGCGAGCTTCCGGCTCAAGTGAGCGCAATTGCTCCACTGAGAATCTGTGCGCAAGGCGCTGGAGCGCACCTGCGCGCCGCAATACCTGCAATGAGCGATTGCCAATCTGCGCCGCAAACTCATTGACGCGCTGGTCCAACTCTGCGCCTTGCCAGCCGTTTGCGGAAAAGTACTGGCGCAGCTCGGCGTCCAGCGGGATTTTCCTGTCAGCCGATTCCCGCCGCTCTGTAGTGGTTGCCCCAGAGGAAGACTGTGATCTTGCTTGCTGGCGCTTTAAGGCTTCGGCAACTGTTTCGACTTGTATCTTGATGGCGGGATTATTCGCGACCCCGGCCAGGGCGTGAACGATCTCAGTCTTTCGTTTTTCGGTCTCAACGATTCCCTGCACTTGTAACTTGCCATCAGGAACGCGGTGCACAGTGATCTCATCGCCGAGATCGGCTCCGGTTTGATGAATTAGACGTAGTACCTCGACCTCTAATTCAGCTGAAGCCGCAAGGGGCAAAGGGGTCAGAGGCGACGTGGAAAGCGCGTTCGCGTTTTCCTTCGTCCCTTCGCCCTTATCCTTCATGCTTTCGGAGAGCAACTCAGGCTCAGGCTCGAATACGGCAAGGGGGACCGCGTCGTACGCGCGTCGCTCAGAGCCCGTTTCAACAAAGCGATATTCGCGCGTTTCGCTTCCCTGCCGGATAACGAGAGTCTGCTCGATCGGGTGTAGATCGGCACGGTTCAAAACCAGACTTGCCCTCACGAGACGCGCCGACCCGTCCGCAGATTGCACAGATTCCGCAGATTCAACCGAAACAACGTAAGCGTTGGCGCGCTCTTCCACGTTGGTGCTAGTTGCATCTCCAATAAGCCCGGAGAATTCATTCGCCGATGGTGACACTTGCCATACCTTGTCAAATCCAGGTATCACCACCGCGCCACCGCGCCCGTCCGGGGCCAGTTGGATTTGGGGACGCGCTCCGTGATGGTAGAGCGTCTGCACGCCGTCCGCTCTGCGCCAGTCACCTGCAACCAGTTGCCCCTTCTCGTTGAATAAACGACGGGCAGTAATCCCCCATCCGACACTCTGCCAGATTTCAATCTTGCTGCGCGCGATGAGGTCGCCCTGGGCATTCTTCTCTTCCAAATTGATCGTGCGATGCCATACCGCATCCGGATGGGCTGCGGCCAGCTTCTCCGCGTCTGCGGCTCGCCTCAGCAGGTCGGCAGCCGTGACCACCGGGGCCGGAGCGCGTAGGTACAACAGCAACGAAGCAACCATAAGCAGCGCAACCAGCGCCGTGACCATTCCCGGTCTTAGCCAAAAGGCCGCATTGAACAAACGCCGGCGCAGCGATTCGATAAGCGCCGAAAGGCCCTTGCGCGCAATCTCAGTTTTGGGAGTTATTCGACTATCATCCGGGAAAGAAAGGGGCGCAGGACTGGTGGCAATAGCGTCGGACTCAAGTGGCTCTGCTTCAGATCTCAGAGAGGGATCGTTATAAGCAACATGCAGCGTCAGGAACGGGCTCGTAAAATGCAGCTTGAGGTCGAGGGCTCGCGCGTCGCTCAGCTTCACGTGCAAGCCCTGCTCACCCGTACCTTCTGGCGGCGGGTCACCAACGCTCATTAACGATAAGCGGATGCCTTGTTCGCTGAAGATCTCGACGAAGGTTGGCTTCTCCTCCGTGTTCAAGCTCAGGGTCAGCTCATTCTGTTCCAGACCAATGCGCTGCGACCCTAAAAGGTACCCATTGACCGCGACGCACAACTCCTGTGGTTTATGCTCGAACGCTTCGCGAGCGTCACCATCCCAATCATCCAATTGACCTGATTGGATCAGCTTGCGGGCCCTGGCCGGCTTTGGCGCCTCGGGTGGGCCACCTCCGGTACTGCTACCGCCATCTCCACCACGACCGCCAGGGTCTCTCCCGGTGGCATCGGTGAGATAACGTTGTGACAGCGGTGGAAGCTTCAACATGCGATTAACCTCATTCAGACACACAACACAACTGGCGAGGTGTGCAAGCTCCGCACAACTCATGGCTACCATATCTTCTGTTTGATCGTCTCTTTTGGATCTTTGATAAAGACTGCGAAGATGATCACGCGAGAGGCACTCCCCTTGGCGAGAAGCGAAGATCATCTGGCGTAGCTCACTCAGCAGGTCAGCCGGTGTTCGGGCAAAGTTGACCGGAAATATTTCCGGGCCAACGTCGCCATTGATAAACGCCAGACTCTCAACATTGTCGAGATAAGTTCTGGCCTCGGCTCGCGCCAGAGCTAGTCGCCGGTCCACTGCTTTGCGTGAAGTTCGCAAGACACGCACGATCTCCGAAGGGTAATACCCATGGAAGAAACGCAGAATCAAGACTGAGCCCATACGGGAACTCTCTTTGCGCGCGCAGGCGTATTGACATATTCGACGGAGGTCGTCCTGCACTTCGATCTGAGTGCGCGGATCGATAGCCCGCAAGCCGGTCTTGGCGGATTCGTATTCAATTATGGAAAGTTGTTGGAAACGGATGCGCGCGGCGCGGCGGAGCTGCGAGAGGTACAGATTTCGCAAACAAGTGTAAAGGTAGCCATCCACGTTTTGGCCCAGATCGATACTGGGTTCATGGATGCTGAAGAGAACATAAAGGTCGTGCAGCAGATCTTCGGCGACAGCGCGATCACCCTGCGACAATTGCATTGCCCAGGCGAGTAATTGGTCGTAGCGGGCTACGAACAGTTCCCGATAATTCTCTGAAGATCGTCGCAGACGCAGCATGGTTGCTATGGCTACTGAGGGGGTCCTTAGAGTGTTACGCTAGTGTGAATTCCGCTTTCACTCTATATACGCCTGGGCAGGGGTCAATCCTACCCTGCGGAGACAAATATATTTAGATTTGAGAAGCTGCGACAACAGGCTCGCCAGGATAACCCCCTCCTCTACAAAAAGCTCGAAGAAGCCCGACGACAGATACAGTCGAGCATTCATGAAGGTTCGCTTTCAGGCAGACGCAGATCTCAACCTACTTATAATCGCCGCCCTCAAACGCCGTGAGCCGACAGTAGACTTTCAGACCGCGCGGCAGGCTGGACTTACTGGCTTGGAAGATATTGCGGTTCCGCAATTCAAGAGTCTGATGAAAAACCAATGGATGAGGACGCCGTTGGGCGCGAGCTGATCAGACGGGGCGGATATTCTCAGAATGCCGAATAAACTCCTCACCTTCCCAGCAAGCGCTTATAGCGTTCGATAAACAGGTCTTCGTGGCTGGCCGCCACTTTCCCGAGCCTCAGCATGGTGTTCTGAGTATAGGGCGTAAGGAGTAAGCCGGAGGTGAAAAGGAGTGGAAGATTATTGGTAGAAAATCATTGCGATCTAGCCAAAGGCCTGATCTCAAAAAGGTCTACTGCGCCTCAGCCTGGCGTAGCCGCAACACGTTACTCCTCCTCCCAAGCTAGTGACTATTCGACTCGCTTTCGCCAATATCCGGGCCTTCGATGCTGATGCATTACGGCCGCGACGTAAATTCGATCGGACTCTATCTCGTACAGAACTGTGTGCGGAAAGCCGGATACAAGCCGCTTACGAATGTACGCTCTCTCGATTGGAGCCGCCTTTGGAGATTGTCCGATTCGACGAGTCGTTTCTTCCACCGCTGCAAGAAAATCTGAGCCGAGGCCTTCACACTTTGCTTCGTAGTACAGCGCTTGCTCGATCATTTCCGCGTGCGCTTCGGGATGAAGGATGACTTTCATCGCTCAAGTACTTCGCGAGCAGTACGAAACGCTTCCTCTGCTGAAACGCCTTCAACTTTTCCGCTGCGAAGTTCTTTAAGCCGTCGCTCAGCTTCCGCAAACCACAACGCTTCCGTCCCGGTCTCGACCTCATCATCAAGAGTCGAGACCAGCCGCTGAGCGAGCTGAACACGATCTCTCAGGGAGAGTTTCATTGCATCAGCCGTGAGTTGATCCAAGTTGGAATTCATATGGTGTGAGAATAGCAGAACACTCGCGGATCAATAAAGACTTCCGCGTTCCGGGCGTTTCGGGCGGACCTGCCGCCCGATATTAGGAAGCTCCAGCCCTCCCAGGTAAGGCTTGGCTAACAGCTAACTGAACTAGCGCGCAAGGGGCACGGGAGACATCCAACGTCGCACCTTCCGCCAATCCCGAAGTTTGATCCGAGCGGGCGACACCGTTAGACAAAAGAAAACCCGCTGCCGGATGTGTGATTCGACGGCAGCGGGTCTTCGGAAATTACGTTTTGCGCTTAGGGTTACTCTTGTCTGCACCTCTCGCCAAACATAACTCTTCCGAAGTCACCGCTGCCACGCCAATACCAATTGGCTTGGTGTAGTGCGTCGGAAGTGTGAGATATGTGCGCCTGAAGCGCGTGTGGTCAGAGAGGTGAAAGTCCTCTTCAGGTATACGCTCTCCCGCCTGTAACCGAATGCAACTGCGCCGCCGCGATCTCACCGATGAGGACCTGATGAAATACATGTTGCTGGTCCACCACGACGAAGAAGCATTCCGCAAGCGTAGCGAAACCGAGCGGAATCAATTGCTTGAGGAGTCGGTTCAACTCGCTAACCGGCTTCATGAGGACGGAAAGTATCTCAACGCGGCGCCGCTGCATCAGACTTCAGAGACAAAATGCGTAAAGGTCCGTAAGGGTAAACAGCTTGTTACTGACGGCGCGTTTGCGGAGACGAGAGAGCAGCTGGGTGGGTACTTCCTGGTCGAAGTCAGGCCAGTCACCGAAGTCGAGGGACTGCCTGACAACTAATCGGAAGATTGCGAGGAGTAGTTTCTGCAGGGCTTTCGCTCGGTTGAACTCCGTTAAGAGTTGCGCGCTTTTAATCATTAACGCTTCGCACGGCAGTTAGGTCACAACCCGACAGGGCATAATTGGAGAATTCAGAACTATGGGCATTCCAACGACTCCTTCATTCCCAATCGTGCAAATATCGACAGTTTGTCCGTCCTCAGTGATGGCCAAAAGGGAGACCAGGCCGGCACTTATGAAGTACGCGCAACGCGCGTCGTCCCCGGTCTCGTATAGGATTCTGTTCCGCGGAAGATGAATCGTCCGCAGGTGTGGAGAGAGAGGCGCTGGTATTCATCTCGTGGGAGGGCGGCGAGCAGGCGGTTGGCGATAGGACCAGACATGTCTTTGAAGGTGCTCAATGTATTGCAGAGCAGAATTCATGGCTTTTTCTTGCGTCAGCGATGATTGAAAGAGTTGACATCCGTATAGTCTCGCTATACGCTTGACGCAGTGATCAAGAGCTTCCGGAACAAGGGCATTGAGCAGTTCTTCAAAAAAGGTTCGAAAGCCGGCATAC
>DATETN010000019.1:0-107022 GCA_035283645.1 Pyrinomonadaceae bacterium | reverse complement strand
AGCCCGTGAACTGGTCGCGGATCGTAGGTGTTCGCAGCTGCTTGCAGTGTTGCCGCACTGATGCTTCCACTATGGCTGTCAGTCCCTGCTCGAGTTGGTTGTTCATTGGGCCACCTCTCGCTGCAACAACTGATCGTAGTTACTCATCACCGGCAGGGGTCGCTCGTACTGCCTAAACCGCTCCAGTAAGAGCGGCTGGTGGGCCACTACGCGCAAGTGTGAAGACTTCAAGAGATAACTCACGGCTGCAGCGTCTCGTGTCCCACACGACAGGGCTTTCTCTACGGCCGCCGCGAATTGCCGGTAGCCGTATGGTTTTCCTTCGCGCAACAGCTCAATCATCTTCCGAGTGCCTTCTTGTTTGCCGTGCTGCTCCCGTAAACTCTCCAGTAATTGGTCAAAAGCGGCCGTCCAACGCCCATTTTCTCGCCATTGTTGCAGCGGTACCGAACCCGCAAAGGCGCCGGGCTTACGTGCCAGAATATCGAGGTAGTGCTCAAGATTGAGCACCTGTTGCCCACGCCCATAGCAGCGTGGGTGGAGCGCAACACACTTGCCGTCATGCCAGGCCTCAACACTCTGGGGATAGACCAGCACGCGTACTTTTGCTCCGGGTCGCACTGGAATCGAATACCAGTTCGTCAGCACTCGCGCCCGCCGCTTCGCATCAACTGTGGGAAAGCAGACTTCCGCGATCTCGAACCCTTCCGCGATCAACGGCAGCAACTGCTCACGCTCTCGTTCCCTTCCTTCCCGCACCAACAGGGATCGCTCTCCGATCCGTCGCTGCTGGTCCTTTTTACAACCAGCAAGCAACAACCGGTTCAGCTCTGCGAAGTCGGCTACCTGCGGTACTGGCACCAGGTGATTCCGGCGGAACTGGCCCAGTTCGCCCTCCACACCTCCTTTCTCATTGCCTCGTGCAGGGTTACAGAACTCTGCCGTGAACTGCCAGTGTGAACGGAAGGTAATGAAACGCGTGTTCTCCTCGCGCTTCCTTCCGCGCAACACGCGCCTTATCGCTGACGTCAAATTGTCGTACCGAAGAACTTTGAAAACCCCACCGAAATATTTGAACGCCTGTTCGTGCGCTTCGAAAAAGGCTTGCTGCGTAGCATGCGGATAAGCTCGATGGAATGCTCCACCTGAGGCCATACTGCGCATCGAGAAGATCTGCGCCTTCTGCTCAACACCAGCCAACTCCACTACAGCTTCATACCAATCAACCTGCGCTTCGACTCCCCATTCATACCTTTGCGGAATAAATACCTCCTGCCGGCCCAAGCCCAACTGCTGCTTTCGCTCTTGCACATACTGGCGTACGCTTCGTTCACTGACTTTCACCTGCGGATGTTCTGCCACCAGTCGCTGGTATATCCGATGCGCTGTGTGCCGTTGCTTGCGCGGCGCCTTTACATCGCTTTCTAAAATCTTATTGATGAACTCAATCGCCGGCTTGAGCGCCGGTCGTGCATACTGCCGCTCTTTGCGCGGCGGTGGCAGCGCACTCTCCAGTGCCTGCTGCACCATCCGACGGTGTATTCCATACTTCCGAGCAATGCTTCTCACCGAAGCTTTGCCAAACTCAAAATCGCGCCTGATCTGTTCGAAAAGTTCCACTTTGGCTCTCCTCTCCATTCATCTCAGCTTCCTTCCTCGGTGTTAAACACAAAGCCGGAAAAGGTACACTAGATGGTGTAAAGGTGGGGCCATTTTACTCTGCCGAATGGGGCCAATTTACTCTGCCGAACCCAGGGAATAATCTGGGTTGACCGGCGTGTTACCAGAATGGTAACACGCCTCACCAAAAGGGGCAGTCAGCAGTATGATAATCCTCACCGAAGATCTGCTGATCGAATACACCAGAGAACATCCTGAAGCCAAAGGCTCGGTATTCAGATGGGCGGGTATCGCAAGGGCTGCCGTTTGGGAGAATTTGGTTCAAGTGCGGCGAGTGTTCCCGCATGCTGACCGAATCGGTCATTGTGTTGTTTTCAATATCATGGGAAACAACTATCGACTGGGTTACGAAGATTGATTATGACCTACAAGCTGTCACCCTTAGACACTTTTTCTCGCATGCAGAATATGACCGCGGCAACTGGAAGAAAGATTGCTAAGCGGCGCATTAACCACAGGAAGTATGGAGCGCTCCTGGCTAACACCCGACCACGAGTGATCGAAACACCAGAAGAACTAAAGCGTCTGATGCGGCAGACTGAACCGCTGTTGGCCAAGGGAGACCGGCGCACTGCAGAGGAAGACGAACTGTGTCGCCTTGTACTGCAATTGATTGATGACTATCAACGGGCACACAGCATCATTCCTACCTTAAAGCTAAACGAGTTATTGGAGGCGCTACTGGAGGAGTCGGGCATGCGTCAAGTGGATCTGTTGCCGGTGTTTGGTTCGCGGAGCCGTATTTCGGATGCAGTCAACGTTAAGCGCGCAATTAGCAAAGCCCAGGCAAAGAAGCTGGGCGAGTTGTTCCATCTATCTCCGGTTGGCGCACTGGGCGATCCAGACGCAGAAGTGGTTGACAGATATCGTCTGCACTGTTTACTGTTTTTTGAGAATCATTTCATCGAAGCGGGCGAAGTCTTCCGGCTTGAGCGCTCGCGCGCCGTTACGTGACTTTACCTTATCTCCATCCCAAACCAGATCTCCTCGCTTATCGCGCGAGATGTCGCCCCACTCATCGAACCACGCGAATGTGCGATACCACAGGTCGCGAATATTAGCCGGGCTTGAAGGCCCGTGTCCCTCGCCCCAGTAACGTATCAGCCTCGCCTCTTTGCTCAGCCGATAAAGCGCCGTGAACATCATCTCGTACTGTTCGCCTCCAAAGCCATCCATGTCGGAATGGACTAGGAGAATTGGCGTTTTGATTTTATCGGCCCGATAAAGAGGACTATTGCTGAAATATGCCGAACTGTTCTGCCATGGCGTATGCCCGAAGCCGAATTGAGAGGAGCTCAATTCATAACGGGCCATTGAGTAAATGCCCAATTTTTCGGGATAGGCTAGTCCGTAACTATAAGCGTCGAAATAATGGCTGGCCGGGTCTGCCCAACCGTTAATTGATACGACAGCTTTGAATCGGTCGGTCTGTGTTGCTACTAATAAAGAGGAAAACCCTCCTTGACTAAAACCTATCAATCCCACACGACCAGGATCAGCATAGCCTTGTTCCACGAGCGCATCCACACCTTGAAGAACGACTTCAGACATCAAAGAAGCGGGTCCGTCCTTTGTACGGTATAGGTCACGTGGGGTTGCGGGAAATAGGACAATATATCCCTTCGCAGCGAGCAAATCGTGCGTGTAGAATGAAAAGTTTTCACCGATTTGTGAGCGCAGTGTCGGTCTCGGGCGATCGGGATATATATCAACTATTACTGGAAACCGTCGTTGGGTTGTGTACCCTCGGGGCAACATTACAGTCGCCTGTAGTTCGCGACCATTTTTATCCTTATAGCGGATAATCTTCTGTTCAGACTTAGAAATAGTTGAAAGATGTTGATTTAGGCGGGCAATCTCTGTCGGGAATTCTCTTCCTCTTTGTAGCAGAAGCCTTTTCGCCCCATCCTTCAAAGTTTCGCTAAACAATCCTGCACCAGCGCTTACGGAGCAAGTCATCAAGACTGCTCCTTCAGAAGGATTGGCGAAAGTAATATTGTGCCCATTGTCGTTAAAATCGAAAAGAAAATATTTTGATTCTCCTTGTTCCTTTGAAAGAAGGGGACTGCTATCGGAACACGACGAGTCGAATGGCGACCGGGGGCCTGCTGGCGTTAGCGTTAGACCAGCATCGCCGGAAATATTTCTCTTTGTGCCATCAGGATTAATTCGCCAAAGGTTACCGTCTGCCCAAAAATTCGTGCCGTTCGCTTTGACACTTATCGGCACCAACGAAACCGAAGTGAATTCTTTAGTTAGGTTAGCAGGCGCACCCGAACGACTTAGTAAATACCAATCTATTTTCCCTGGCCTAGCCGTACTGCTCTCCGCAAGTCGAGGTGTTCCACTCCGATCCGCGTTCACACGGGCGGCTACCGCAAGGCGATCGTCTAACCAGACAGCAATCGGTCGTCTTGGGAAATAACTGCGCGATGCGAGTTCAAGTCCCGTATGAGGCCACGCTTTTGTAAGTCCAGCATGAGTATCGAACGAATAAAACAAGCCATTTTCACGACCGGTATCTTTATGCCAAGCAAAAAATGCGAGTTCTTCGCGTGTCGGAGACCACGCCAAGCTCCCGTCCAAAACATTCATATGGTCGGCGACCGTTTGACCACTTGGGGTGACCAGATCGAAGATCATAAGACGAAAGCGGTCTTCCATTACTTCGGCGTCGTAAAGTTGATCTGGCGAGAGCCTCCCGGGTACGTCTCGTCGCAGTCCTGCGACAAAACGTCCGTCTGCGGAGGCTTTCAAATTGCTAAATCGACCGCGAGCCAATACTGACGTGATGCCGGTACGGGCGTCAGCCTTCAGAAGTAGCCCGTCGCGCGAACTCTCGCCTTCTTGACCCGGAGAACTGACAGTTTCAGTAACGGAAACTTCTTTCCCCGACCATGATTTCTTCCGGGCCGCAAATAGGTGGGTCGTTTCGTAACGTCGTCCACCGTACAGAAATGGCTCGCGGGAATTCGAACCGGCTGCGAAGACTATTTCATCAGACGAAACCCAAATCACTTTAGGTTCATAGTCAGAGATATCCGGCACCTCCTTGAACAGCACGAGTTTCCTGCTCTGAATTTCGCAGATAACAAGCCGCGTCTCGCCGTGTTTTATCCGGTAAATAGCTAAACGCCCACCATCCGGCGAAAAGCTGACTAACCGGTATTGCGTCGTTGACGCTGGTTCGATCAGCGGTTTCGGTACTAAGGGAGCATCGAGGTCCGCGATCATGATTTGCGCCGTGCCAGTACCGCGCTCCATTGCAAAATCCGAGCGCTGGTTGTAGGGTGGCGTCTGTTCATATACGAGCCAACGTCCTTTAGAATCTATCAGGGCTTTTCCCCAGTCCTCTTGCCTTAGCAAATCCTCGACCGTGTAAGGTCGACCCGCTACGGCTCCCAATGATGGGGGATTACCATAACAAGGCTCCCTGAAGCTATGCGTTGCCGAGAAGATCACCAAAGCGGCGAGGCCTATATACCAGCTGCGAAATTCAGTTAACATCTCAAAAGATTCTCAGAACAGAAATTTAGCCGCGAACTGCAAAGAACGGGGCCCCCCGAGTTGGTATAGTGGGTTCAACCCGCCGCTTGCTCCGGTCCCCAAACTCCTTCCAAGCATGCTTGATGACTTTCCGAAGTTCGCATTCGGCGAGACGCCCAAAAAGAAATCGAGTGTACCGCTTGGATTCCCAAAATTCGGGTGATTAAAAATATTAAAGGCTTCAGCACGAAGCTGCAGCCTTAGCCGTTCGGATAAGTTGAACTGGCGTCTCAGCGCCATATCGATTTGCCATATTGGGAACCCGCGCAAAGCGTTGCGTCCCAAGTTACCTTGCCTGAGCGGTGACGGAATGGAGAATGCATCCCGGTTTATCCTGCGCCCACCGGGTGCAGAGGGGTCGTCGACATATAGCGGTACACCAGTAACTGAGTCGGGTCTAAAGGTGACAAAATCCGATCCTAGCTGTGCGGTAGTCGCAATAATATCTACGGGGGTCGCCGAATGTGCTGTGAAGATTCCATCGGTGGACCATCCGCCGAAGACGGCTCGCATAAAGGGGTGATTTCCTAAAGTTGGGAAATCGTAAGTTATCGCCCCATTGAAGGCATGTCGCACATCAAAATCCGATGGTCCCAAGTCTATGCTAGGATCATAAAACATCTCGGACTGCAGTTGTGACGCGTCATTCGATACCGTATCTGTCGACTTTGACCACGTGTAGGATGCCAGCGCCTGGAGTCCCCTAGAGAGTCGGCGTTGGAACTGAAGCTGCAAGGCGTGATAATCCGATTTGGCGGCGTTTCTAGTTACGTGGAATCCGATCGTTCCGGGAAAATTTGGGTTTGCCCCAGCTCCGAAAGTGATGACCTCGTTTCTAAGGAGGTCGCGTCCCAAGGCGGCCACATAGGAGGCAGTCAATGTTTGGTTAGAGCCGAGCGAACGCTCGACCGACAGATTCCATTGGTAGACGCGCGGTAATTTTAAATTCGGGTCAGAAACATAAAGATCGCCGAAAGCCGGCAAGTTTAGGCTGAAAGGTGGCGGAGAAACAAGGGAAGTATCAAGAGGGATGGCAGCACCAAACGGCAAACTTTTCGTCGAGGTATAGGGGAAAAACGCATAAGAACTAGCTAGTGAGCCATATCCAAGATCATAAAAGATTCCGACACCCCCCCGAATAATTGTTTCGCGGGCATTTTCCTGAGTTAGTTTGTAAGCGGCTCCAAACCGCGGAGCAAAATTCGCGTACGTCGTTTTGTAAAGTCTTTCCCGCGGCCCCAGTGCCGCCGTGGCAAGATTTTCAAATCCCACTATTGTAAAAGGATCATTACCATTCCTTTCTTGCGGCGCTGGATTTACTTCCCAGCGTAGACCGTAGGTGAGCGTGAGGCGGGGCGACACTCGCCAAGTGTCCTGAGCGTAAAGGGAAAAATTTGTAAACAGTGGCTTTACTTCCTGCTGCGCTTGAATTTGACCGAATCCTAACCGACCAGAGAGTGCGGAGCCGACAGGCGCTGGAACGCCCGGGGCTGTAACACCAAGACCGAAAAAGCGGACCGATTGGAGGTATCGACGAGGCGCATAGACTGGGCTAAGCCGACGATAATCGATGCCGAACTTCAGTTGGTGACTTTTTTTCAAGATCGACAAATGATTGACAAAGTTGATCTGTCTCTGCAACTGGCCGACACTTGTACCTACGGTAAGCGTAGTGCTAGTAGCGCCGGTAATCTGGAGGGTATAAAGAGAATTATCGCTGCTAAAACCAGGAGGTAGAAGAATGGACTCCGGAGGAACTATTGCACCGCCAAAGTCGTCCAAGCTTAGAGAGCTTACCGCCGAGAGGCGACTATAGTTAACACGTACTTCATTGCTGACACCATTGGTTAATTCGACTGTTGCGCCAACCGTTGCGGTTTTGGTATCGGCCGCGGTCGAAGTCAAGGTACTGAGGGCACCTGTTCTTCGAGTACTTTCTGAAGGAGTATCATTGTACCTGCCAAACAAAGTAAGCTTTTCGTTGACTGTATGATCAATTCGAAGGCTAGTCGAATTCAAAGTAATCGCGTTCGAGAAGCTTGCCGCAAATTGAGCGAATCCATTGGCCCTTGGTGAAGCTGTCGGCTTTGGGAAAGCGTTCAGATACGGTTGTATTTGTGCGGGCGCGTTTTGACGCACATCAACAGAGGGGACGTCAACGAAGCCAACAAGCGGCTGCCGCAGCCGAAGTCCTTCATACGAAAAGAAGAAAAACGTGTGATCCTCGCCGCTATACCACGGCTGCCTTCCGCCATCGCCGAATCTTGGCAGAAGAACCGGGCCGCCAAAAGTGCCCCCGAAATCATTTTGCCTAAGCGGAGGCCTCTTCAAGCGACTGGCGTTAGCGAACCAGTCGTTTGCATCGAAGACGTCATTGCGGACATAGTCAAATAGTGAACCATGAAATTCATTCGCTCCGGACCGGGTGATAATCGAAATCTGTCCTCCGGGTTGCCTGCCGAACTCCGGCGCATACGTCGAACTTTGAATCCTAAACTCCTGTAAGGCATCAACAGAAGCTAGGCTATTAGTGCCACCGAACGCAGTGAGGCCAGGTAATGAACCCGAAACGGACTGCCCAGGGAGGATGTCTGACGAACTATTGAAGTTAGCTGAAACCCCATCGACCGTGAAGTAATTAGCGTTTGATCGTTGACCGTTTACGCTAAACTGTCCTTGCTGGTTTACATTTGTGCTAGTAAGGACAACCCCGGGAGTTAAGGTGATCAACGATTGGAAGCTTCGGCCATTCAACGGAATGTTAGCAACGAACTGCCTGTTAACAGTCGTGCCAACCGCCGGCGATTCATTAATCAACGGCGCTTCGCTAACCACTTGGACCATCTCGGTGATGCTGCCCGCCTTCAACTGGATCTGTAGTGATTTCTGGTCACCCACATTCAACACGACATCTCTGGTCTCCAGAGGCGTGAAGCCTTGGGCTTCGACTCGAACCACATAAGTACCCGGCGGGAGCAGAGGAATGGTGAAGTAGCCGTCATCACTCGTTTTGCTTTGGCGCTGCAAAGTTGTGCCACTGTTCACAACCGTTACATTGGCTCCGGGAATGACGGCACCATTCTGATCTTCAACGACGCCGCTCAGAGTAGCGGTTGCTGACTGCGCTTCCGCGGTGATGAGTGATGAGTGATGAGTGATGAGTAGAACGCCTGTAACAAGGAGATAGTAGGCAAGGACCTTCACGTGACCACGTGACTGTTTTCTAAACATGGCATTCTCCTTCATCGAATTACTCCTTCGGAGTGCGAAAACTCTCTCCTTCGGAGTGCGGCGACTTGTCGCCGCTTTCGTCTACTTGACGGCATGCGAGGCGACTACTAAAGCGGTGACAAGTCACCGCACTCCAAAGGTCTCTGCGATTTTTTCGGCACTGCGCAATGAACCCCAAAACTCGGGGCCTCGAATTGCTGAAGCCCGCGAGACCTCTGGCGAGATCGAAAATGCCGCGCGGATTACACGGTCGTTTGCTGAACAGAACTCAAACAGACGCTCAGCCGCACGAACTAAATCGCTGTCGCTCTGAATGACTGTTCCCTCCGCAGCGACCTCGGGCGCGATAGAAGGAAAGAGGGGCGCAATCTCACGCCGCAAACTCGCGTTGCCCTGAACAATCGCCTGCGCGTGCTGCTTTATCAGCGCCAGCCATTTCGTCTTCGCCTCTGCATCCAAAGTTCTCAACTCTTCTTCAGAGAATCGCTGGGCCAACGCTTTTAGCGCGCCTGCGTGCTTTAGAATCTGGAGTGATTGTCCGAGAGTGCGGCGGGAAAACTGCCGGATCTCTTCATCAACCTCTCTCTCGGAAACACCACGATTCCGAAAGTAATGCCGCAACTCCGCATCGACTGGGAGCGTGTTGGCCGTGGCCGTCTCAGTTTGTAGACTCACCATGCCTGCCGCGGTCTGTTGCTGGCGCTGGCTTTTCAGAGCTTCTTCTATGGTCTGAATGTGCAATCTAACGGCTGGATCACTACTTATTGGACCAAGGGTGCTGAGAATCTCTTTTTTTCGCTTTTCAGTCTCCGTAATTCCCTGCACTCTGAGGAACCCTTCGGGCGCGCGTGTAACACTGATCTGCTCTCCAAGATCAGCGCCCGCCTGGTTCAAGAGCCGCAACACTTCGACCTCAAGAGCTGAGGAAGCCGTTACGGAAGACGCTGAGATAGGTACATGCGGCGATGCTGAGGTGATCCCCGCGCTGCCACTTCCCCGTGTGTCCGGGTCCGTTCCGGATAACTCAGGTTCAGGCTCGAACACAGCCGGCGCAACCGTCGAAGGCACACGGCGTTCAAAGCTCGTTTCAAGGAAGTGATATTGGCGTGTTTCGTTACCGACGCGTACAGTCAAAGTCTGTTCAATTGCGTGCAGGTCGCTGCGGCCAATGGTGAGGGTTGCCTTTATGAGTCCTGACGGCAGGGCAGTTGTTCCACTTTGCAGGTAGCTAATCACATACGAGTCGCGTCTTTCCTCAACTTGTGCTTGTGATGAGTCGTGTATTAGCTTCGCGAAGTCTTCTGCAGCTAGTGGGATCTGCCACAAGTGGTCCACCCCCAACCCCGTCACTCCGGGTCGTTCCTTCTTCAGTTGCAGTCTGGGTTGCGCACCGTGGTGATAGAGTGTCTGCACACCATCTTTTCTGGTCCAAACCCCGCCCAGCAACTTACCGCGCTCGTCATAAAGTCTTCGTGCGATGAGGCCCCGTTCGCCGCTCTGCCAGATCTCGATCTTGCGGCGGTTGAGAAGTTGCGGTGTCGACCCGGTCGCTACCGCAGCCGGTACTGACTCTTCCAGGTTAATCGTGCGGTGCAATACGAGGTCACTACGGGCCGACATCGCCTCGTCTGCTGCCGTTGAACGGGCGAGCAAATCGGCCGCGGTCAGTGGTTCTGCCGGCGAGGCCTGCTTGAGCCATAAGAGGACCCCAGCTAAAAGTGCGGCGAAAATAACAGTAATGATTGAAGGCCTGAGCCAAAACTGCGGTGCGAACAGACTTCGAGCCACTGCGGCCATTCGTCGAGGTATTTCAGCAACACCCGGAATTTTCGATGTGGAACCGATGACGACAGGCAAAGGCGCATCTGGATTCCGCTGATATGTCGCGATAAATGCTTCCTCAACTTCAGTGAATCCCGGATCTGAATAGACGATATGCAGAGTAGGCCAGGGACTGCGAAACTTCACTGTAGCTTCAAGCCTGCGGCCATCACTCAGCGCGACACTTACTGGTTGTTTAATCGGCCCCGCAGGCGGATCTTCAACACACGCAAAAAGCAGACGTATCTGCTGTTCGCTGAATACTTCGACAAAAGTGATCGGCTCGCTCACGTTAACGTCGAGGGTGAGCTCGTTCTGCTTTGAACTGATCTTCTGAGAGCCAAGTGTGTAACCGTTGACTGCTACAAAAAGCTCACTGGGCTTGTGATCAAATGTCTCGTCTGCGTGTCTTTTGATCGACTTAAGATCCTGGCCGGCTGCACTGCCACCACCGAACCCTCTATCATCAGAATCATCCCCTCCCTTTTTGGCGCGCGGCTCTCTGCCGATGCTCGCTACTGGGTGGCGTTCGGATAGTGTTGGCAAGCCCAGAATCTTGTTGACACCATCTAAGCATGTTTGACAACTGACAATATGTGCGAGCTCTCCGGCGTTCAGTGGCTCCGAACTTGAAGGTTGATAGAGATTCTTCAAATGCTTCAGCGTCGGACAATCGCCTTCTCGATAGGTAAAGATCATCTGCCGCAACTCGCCCAAGAAATCCGTTCTATCGCGAGCGAAATTTGCAGCAGCATGTGGAGTTACCGAACTCCCACTCATGAAGCTGAGTTGTTGAGGATCAGAAAGATATAGACGTGCTTCGTGGCGGGCACATTTGAGCAAGACATCAACGGAGCTCCGAGCGTTGCGCAGAATGCGCGCGATCTCCGTCGCGTAATAGCCATAGAAGAAACGCAAGATAAGTACCGAGCCTGCCCACGCACTCTCTTTTCGCACGCAGGCATAATGGCAGATGCGCCGCAGTTCATCCTGCACCTGAATCTGTTCACGCAGGTCGATAATACGGAGACCGAGTTCGCTCGAGTCGTAGTCGAGAATTGAAAGTTGCTGCAGCCGGCTGTTGGTCGCGCGCCGCACCTGCGAGATGTGTAGATTGCGGGCTAAGGTAAAGAGATAACCATCGAGATTCCGAATATTGCGGAGGTCTGGCCGGACAAAAGTGAAGTGCACAAAGGCATCCTGGACGAGGTCTTTGGCGAGTTCCCGGTCACCGTCGGTGACTTGCAGCAACCAGCCATAGAGTTGCTGGTAACGGTCGAGAAAGGCCTCCTCGTGGGTCTGTTCGCTGTGCTTTCGCCGCAGACTGAGCATGTCGTTGAATTTGTACTGGTTGAGCTTCTACTCATTATGACGCTGCCGGAGTACTCAATCTAAACGAAGAGGTGTCATATCTCGGCCAAGTCGTTGGGCACACTTATTTAGATCTACCGTGAGGAAAAGAGGCAATAACATCAAGATGAACTGGAATTCAATGTTAGAAAGGCCTGCTGAGGAAGGCTCCTACGGCAGTCGGCATTCTTCGGATCACTCGTCCGAAATCCTTGCGCAAACTGAAGACTGAGCGCTCGCCAACGCGCACACCGACCCCGATTCTGTCTACAATGTCTTTATCATCCGGAGCCAGAGGTGATCCTCCCAGTGTTGCCGACAACTGCTGGCGCTCGTAATAATCTTCGATGTAATCAAACATCCACACTTGAATTCGCCGCATTCCGAGATTTAACGCTTCGGCCTTAACTGCGTCTGCCAGCCAACCCTCCTGGCTGATGCGGTAAAGGGCGACAATCATTCCTGTGCGATCAACGCCGTCTCTGCAGTGGATAAAGGTGCGACCACTCTCCGGGGCAGTAATGATTTCAAGTACCCGCCGGGTTTGTTCATCTTTTGGACGACCCCACACCGGCAAGGGAACGTTGAAGTACCGGAGTCCCAGTGCCGTCGCGGCGTTTTCATCAAGCCGCGTCTGTTCATTACGCCCGCGCAAGTTGATGATTGTATTGATGCCCAGATCGGCGAGTCGTCGAATTCCTCCCTCCCGTGGCTGCGCGCCGCGGAATAGTCGCTCATCAACTTGCGTAAAAACAGGTAGTTCTCGATAGAGGCCCTGTCCAGTCGCTGAGATTGAGAGAACCAGGAGGGCTGAAATTGCGATAGAAATCTGTAACCGAACTTTGAAGACCTGATGACGTGACATGGGTTGTTTCTCTTTTCTCCTCTTCTCGCGCGGCTATTCGACGGTTTGTTGAGGACTAGATGAGCCGTCATTCAGCCACCGATAACGGCTTGTATCGAAAACAATAAACCTGAAATCGCCTACACCTGCTGACACCCGCGTAATACCTTCAGGTTTAAGACGGCGATCGAAGATGCCTTTCTCGCTCAGGCCGGAGGAAGAGCTTTCGCCATCCCACTCCCAAAGCCTGAAATCCAGCTTTTCAGCGTTCGGCCCAGCCCCTTGATTATGAGAAACGCTTTTGCCTGATCGTCGTATTCAATGCTTCTAATGCCTGCCCCGCCAAGAGGTAACCGTATAGCCTTTGAGCCCACTACTTCCAAATTGCCTTCAGAGAAGCCGCCTTTCGGATCGACAAGTCGTATCGGAACGATTAGTGCCTCGCCGTCCACTATCGGCGAGCGCATTCCAAGAAGGAGTCTTCCCTAGCGCGGATCCCAGGCAAATCGAAAACAGCTGGAACAGCATCAGTGTGCCGCACAAGATGAACGTGCGTTACGTCATAAGATTCCTAGACCCAATCGTGAAAAACAAATTTTCTATAGCATACCCTATCTAACATCACTCGATCGCCTATGGAGTGCGGCCGCAATCGGTGGATCATCAACCGCATCAGGTTGCCCGGAGTTTACATCGTTCGGAAGATTTAGAAATTCGTGTGGAGCTGAAAGGGTGTTCAAGGTGGGTTGTTCGAGAGGTTGAATCAAACCAGCGGGGATACTGGTTCTTCAGTGGGCTTTTTATCGCTGACCACCGCCAGCCTCGCTGGCTCATATGGTGTCAGGCACCTGAATCATCCTGCCGACTTACATTCTCATCGGTCACTCAAAACTGATCTCGGTCATTCCGACCACTCCAATATCAAATTGAACTGAGGCGGTCAGAACGCCTTCCTTGTTCCCCAGAGCAGTTTGGTTCGAAATTGATTTTGTGTCGCAAAATTAGGGGCTTCCGGCAAACCCGGTCGCCTGGCTCTGCTGGCACACTGCTCGCCCAACGGCAGTCGCTCGGTTCATGAGCAAGCTCTTTTCAGTTCGACTCCGTCACTCCTCGGACAGCCGTTCACAAGCACAGCGGGTGCCCAGTTAATTTACCAAGCCGCTGACGAAGCGGCTCAAGCACGCCCGTTTTTCCTTGGTCGCTGAAGCGTGTGGCGCGGGTCGACTTAGCTCTTGAACGTAATGCAACGAAAGTCCGAGTCTCTGTTTGCAGATTTGGTTGTCTCGCCCCCTCCTCCAACAAGGCTGAAAAGTTATGTCACACGTTCCTGCTCCGACAATGGAACCAACTGCGCCGGATACTGAGAGCCTAAATGCCACTCAAGAGCCAGAGGTTCTCGACTTTCTGTCGCGTCGGCCCATTCATACGGTTTGTATGACCAGTTACATACGGGAGCATGGAATTGTCAGCCCACTGAACCGCGGTCGCTTTTACGGGCACCGAAACACCAATGGACTACTGGATGGGGTCGCTCTAATCGGACATGCCTCGCTAATGGAAACAGAAAGTGATGAGGCCCTGAAGGCTTTCGCACAAGTCCAACATCGACAAGAGCAGTCGCACCTGGTACGCGCGGAGCAGGAGATCATGGAGCGATTCCGGAATTACTTGCAGGCGCTTAGGGACTGCCGCAGTCGCTCATCCTTTGAAGTGCTTTTTGAACAACGGAGCGCTCCGTCGCTTGAAGGACCAGCGCCTGCGCTGCGCTTAGCTACTGAGGACGATCTTAAAGCAATCATGAAAATCAACGCGCAAATGTTGATCTCAGAATGTGGAGTAGATCCGCTGCGGACCGATCCGCTGGGATTTTGTGAGCGGGTAAGCCGACGGGTTAAACGAGGGCGGATCTGGGTCTGGACAAAAGGTGAACGGATCCTCTTCAAGGCCGATATCTTCGCGGAAACCCCTCAGATGATCTACCTGGAGGGTATCTATGTGCACCCCTTGGAGCGAGGAAAGGGATACGGTCTCAGGTGCATGGCCCAACTCGCACGTATCCTGCTGCGCCGTTCTGAGGGCCTTTGTCTTTTAGTAAACAAAGCCAGAAGAGAGCTACAGACATTCTATCTGAAAGCCGGCTACGACATTCGTGGACTCTACGAAACCTTATATCTCGACTAGCCAACAACAAACATGTCTTCCGGAAAAAAACAGACCCCGTTAACCGGCCTCTACATGTGGTTCATAATTGTTGCCGGTGCTACGACGAGCGCGTTCGCATTCACCAACGCCAGTCTCGCCAAGGTCGATTTATATCTCCCGCTGTTAATCGCTGCGACAGTGGTCCTGGGCTCCCGCGTTGCCATCCGCATTCCCCGAATCAACACAAACGTAACCGTAGATGACACTTTCATTTTCCTCGCACTGCTGCTTTACGGCAGCGGAGCAGGAGCGGTTGTGGGAATGATTGGCGGTATCGCTGCTGGATTGCGCATTAGTAAGCGCCCCCGCACCGTGCTCTTTGCGGGAGCTTCACTCGCTTGCGCTTTGTCTATTACCGCTCTAGGCCTGAGGTTGGCTTTTGGGTCGGAAATCGCAGACGAGATCTTTAAACAAGGATGGTCCACCGCCGTTGTTGCTGTTTGTTTCATGGGGCTGTTGCAATACGTCACCCATACCTCCCTGGTAGCTACCGCCAATGCCCTGAAGGATAACCAGTCAATCTGGCATATGTGGAACCAGAACTTCCTCTGGATCTCCCTTACCTATTTTTCTGGAGCGGCAGCGGCAGCGGTGATCGTCCTGGGCCTGCGTACCGCCGGCTTCAGTGCACTGCTTATAGCTATTCCGATCATCGCCATCGTTTATCTCAGTTATGACCGCTACCTACGTGAAGTGAAGACCTCGGCTCGTCAGGCTGAGTTGGCTGAGCGCGAGCGCGCTGAAAGTGAGCGTGACCGGGCCGAACAGGCAGAGCGTCATGTTAGGGAACTGAACAACTACATCGCGGAGCAGGAGAGAATCAGCCGTGCATTAGAGGAGACAAAGGATCACTTTAGACATGCAGCTTTTCACGATTCGTTGACTGGACTGCCAAACCGGGCTTTGTTTTCCGAGCTACTCACTGCTGAGATAGAAAGCGCGCGACTTAATAGAGAGAGGCTCTTCGGTGTGCTGTTTATCGACTTGGATCGCTTTAAGAACATTAACGACAGCCTTGGGCACAGTTACGGTGACTTGCTGCTGGTGGCGTTCGCTGAAAGGTTGGAACGGTTACTAAGGCCAGTCGACACACTAGCTCGATTCGGCGGCGATGAATTCGCAATTCTTTTGAGCGGAATCACTGGGCCGCAAGATGCCGTTCGCGTTGCGACACGTATCCTGGATGACCTGACACTCCCATTCAACTTAGAAAAAAGCTCGGCGTTTACTTCAGCAAGTATCGGCATCGCATTAAGCAGTACTGGGTATGATCGACCCGAAGACATCTTGCGCGATGCAGACACGGCTATGTACCGAGCCAAAGAGAATGGTAAGGGCCGCTATGAGTTGTTCGATAAGGACATGCACGCGAAAGCGGTCTCCCGGCTCCGATTAGAACGTGACCTTCGTGAAGCGGTAGACAAAGATCAGTTCTGCGTACACTATCAACCTATTGTCAATCTGGGCAACGGCAAGATCTCGGGGTTTGAAGCACTGGTTAGGTGGAACCATCCGGTCGATGGACTGATCCAACCGTACAAGTTCATTCCGGTGGCGGAAGAGACAGGGTTAATCGTTCAGATTGGTCAATGGGTGCTGGAGGAAGCATGCCGCACAGTAAAACAGTGGCAACAAACTTCGGCTGCCAATCGCGACCTGAGCTTAAGCGTCAACCTTTCTGCCAGACAGGTAGCTCAACCAGACTTGCTAGAGCAGGTTAAGGCAGCTTTGATAAACAGCGGATTCGAACCGCGGTGCCTTAAACTTGAAATCACGGAAACGGTGGTGATGGAGAACGCCGAAGCTGCGATAAACATGTTCAAGCGACTAAGAGCGCTTGGTGTCCAACTCAGCATTGACGATTTCGGCACTGGCTATTCATCGTTGAGCTATCTGCATCGTTTCCCGCTGAACCACCTGAAAATCGATCGAGCATTCATCAGTCGGATGACGGAAACCAATGATAACGCAGAGATTGTAAAGACTATCGTATCCTTGGCACACAATCTCGGGATGGAAGTCATTGCCGAGGGCGTAGAGACCGTAGACCAATGGCAAAAATTGCGGGCTCTCGGATGCCAATATGCACAGGGTTATCTGTTTTCTCGCCCGGTCCCGAGTGACAAGGTCATGGAACTCTTAGCAGCTGATGCCATGTATCTTGAAAGTAGCCTCGGGGACAAAAACACGGCCGAGCGCATGGTCGTTAGCAGCTATCAGATGTAAACGTCCAGGAAGAACAGTTTGACTGCCCCCGGAGAGTGCTTTCCGGGGGCTTTTCTTGTTCCGGACCTCGGTTTCCGTGAAGCGCGGGGTGCTGTTAAAGAGTCGACACATGCGTTACCGACCAACCGCTGCTAAGATAGGGGCATCAGATTTCGCGGCCAACAGTAGCGGGGGGCGCATTTTTGCTGGCCTTTTTCGGCCTCGACCGATTGTCACGAAAGCAACCGCAACGGCAGAAACGGTAATTAATGATTATGAACTATTCCTTTCTAAAGTCTTTCCCCATCGTGTCGCGCCTCCTGATCGTCTATTTAATAATCGGGTTCGGATCACAAACCTTAGGGCAAACCGGGACAGGTGCCGACGTCGTTATGGTGCTGCCGTTCGAGAATACCTCCAACAGACCAGAATATAACTGGGTGGGCGAAAGTTTTGCCGACTCCATTTCAGAACTCCTTAATAAGCCTGGTTTGCTCGTGGTCTCGAGTGATGAACGAGAATTAGTTTATCAGCGTCTTCGCGTTCCCGAAGTGGTCATTCCATCCCGCGCGACAGCGATCAAGCTGGCCCGGGAAGCCAAAGCCACTATGGTAGTGCTCGGTACGTATTCGATTACTCCACCTGCCACTCAGACCAATAAAGAAAAGGAACCCGGCGAAGCCTATGTGCAAGTAACTGCGCGCGTCATCAAAGTAAACGAAGGGAGAACCCTGGGCGAAGTTCTGGATGGCGGTTGGGCAACTCGTCAATTTGATTTTGGTGGACCATTAACCACCTTGCAAAACATACACGGCAGGCTCGCGTACCAAATCCTCTACCAACGTGACAGGTCACTCGCGTACTCAATGACGCAGCTGGTTCAGGAGGCTACAAAGATCCCGCAGAAGGCATTCGAGGCTTATGTCAAAGGGGTGCAGTTGGGCGAGCGCGAGGAGAAGCGTGAAAACTATCTGAAGAATGCGATGCACTTCTTCGCAGAAGCAAATGGAGGTGCCGTATACCCACAAGCTGCTTTTGAACTTGGTCGATACTACATGGCTGGAGGTAAATGGAAGGAGGCCACCGAATATTTTTCGAAGTTGCAGAAGAAGGACCCGCATTATGCGGAGGCCGCCTTCTACGCAAGTCTTGGCTATTACAAACGCGGCGAACTGGGGCACGCACTTGCGACAATTGTGCCTCTCTCTTCTGAGATGCCGTTGATCGGAATCTACAACAATGCCGGGGCTATCGCCATACAAGCCGCCCGTGAGGAGAAGAAAGAAACTGAACGTGTGCCACTGCTCGAGCAAGGTACGAATTTTCTCGCCCGCGCAGCGGAATCTTCCCCGGAAGATCAAGTAGTTCATTTCAACTACGCCTTCGCCTTGTTCCTGGCCGGCAAATATGCTGAGGCGGCAGATCAGTTGCGACCTGTGATCACGGCGGACCCGCGAGATGGCCAGGCGTACTTCTTGTTTGCGAAGTCACTTGAAAAGCAGGGGAAAAATGAGGCTGCAACAGCAGCGGACGATCAGGCGCGACGCTACCTGCAAGCTTCCTATGCACACTGGCAGACCGAATGGCAAAAATCACAGAGTCTTAGTGGGATCGCTTTGCGCATGCGCGATGTTCTGAACCGGGATGATGTCTCCGACTTGATGAGACGACGTGCAATGGCCAATGCGGAATCAGCCTCACCAACACAGGACCTCTTGGTTAAGGCTCGGGACTTGTACTCTGAAGGTCGTGATGATGAGGCGCTGACTGAGCTACACCGTGTTCTCACAAATGAACCCACTAACGCTGAGGCCTACCTGCTGAGCGGAAGAATTAACCAACGTCGCAGCGATCAAGAAGCGGCAATCGCTGCACTCAAGACTGCGATTTTCTGGGATCCAAAACTGATCGACGCGCACATCCTCCTGGGAAGGATCTTCCTAGAGCGTGGTGATCGCGGTGAAGCCACAAAGTATGCAACAAGCGCAATCACTATTGACCCGAACAATCAGGAAGCGATCGCTCTACAACGGCAAGTAACAATGGGTCGTAACTGAACTCTGGTGAACACGTCCTTAGGGAGTTTGCCAGCCATCCCTTAACCCGGTTCCAGACGGTGAAACAGCGGACAGCCAAGCCCTAATCCACACTCAATTCCAGAAAAAGTTTTGTCGTGGCACGGAAGGTGCTCTATTGCTCGACGGCACGCACGGACGAAAGCGAAAGTTGACCGTGCCCCCGCCGCCATCACCCCTCTGAGCGCCGCCTGCCGCTGCGCCAGCGACCCGCCGAGCAACCCTTCAGTGCTCCCTCCGAAATGTGAACCCGGTCAGAAATGACTGGGTTCTCCCTCTTTTTAAGCCAGGTAAAATTACATCCCTTTCCAGAGTACGGCGTTTTCAAGCGCGATTAGATAAGAGAATCCCCCTGCCAAGCCGGAGACGAAATTTGTCACCGTTGGTGTGACGTTTTCTGTCTAATATGCGTTTTTGGGGGGACTCTGCCCTGGCAAAACTCCTCTGGCCAGATGGGGGGCTAAGAATTTTTTTTGGCAAACGCAACCCCTCGCGAGCAAGTCGCTCCCCTGGCTTCATCGGGTGTTTTCCCTGGCTGCACTTAGTCTGAGATTACCGTTTTGGTAAACTCAAACAAATGCAGGCAACCGTTGTAAGTTCCTCTCGCTCTCACCCGATCTTTCAGAAGATCTTCGCCCGCATTCGAGTGGAGTTTCCCAATCCTACGGAGTTGGGTTGGGCGCTCTTGTCGGCACTTCTCCTGATCTTAGCCTTTCCGGACTATGACTTTTGGCCTTTGGCATGGATTGCACTTATCCCGTTGTTACTCACTATCAGCAAAAGACGTTCACCCCTCCACGCGCTGATTCTCGGCTGGATTGCGGGTTCAGTATTCTTCTATGCCACCTGTTACTGGCTAACGTTTTCGATGATCAACTATGGGAACATTCCGGCATGGATTGCCTATCTGCTACTCGTGCCAGGGGCGGTAGTAGTCGGACTCTTTCCAGGTTTGTTTAGTGCGGTGCTCGCCTCAAGCGTGCGGCGATCAGGAGCCTCTGCAATGTTGCTGGCACCATTCATATGGATCTCCTTTGAATGGGCAAGACTAGGTGTAACGGGGCAGCTGTGGAATGCGCTGGGTTATTCACAAGCGTACCAACCATGGCTGATTCAATCGGCGCGTTGGGGCGGAGTGTACGCCGTCAGTTTCTTAATTGTCGCAATCAACGCGGCGCTGTCGTATTTAATACTCAAGCGCAGCAGGAGCGGAACGTTACTGGCCTCGGCAGTTATAGGTCTCATCTCGGTTAGCGTCCTGGCAACGTACTGGCAATCTCCAGGTCCCTCTCAAATGTCTGAGACTGCACGGCTTGTCGCGTTGCAACCCAACGTGCCAATGCATCTGCAAAAATCGGCTGAGGAGATGCAGGAACTGACCTTAAGGCACCTGGAGATGAGTGAAGCCGGTCTGAGCGAGTTGTCGGACGATACTAACCCGCGAATCGTGATCTGGCCCGAGTCTCCGATGAACTTCACCTACGCAGGAAGTTCAGCGTTCCGTGACCTCGTAACCACGTTTGCTCAAACTCATCGAACCTCTGTCTTGTTCAATTCACAGGAGCCGGCACCAAACAACGGAATACATAACTCAGCCGTGCTCGTAAATGAACAGGGTAGGCTTGTTAGTCAGTATGATAAGATTCGCCTGTTGCCGTTTGGGGAATATGTGCCGCTTCCACGTTGGTTACCCGGAGCGAATCTGGTTTCAGCGATTGTCGGAGATTTCGAGGCTGGCACAAATTACGCTTTATTGCCGATTGGTCAGGCGAAGGCTGGAGTTTTCATCTGTATTGAATCGGCTTATCCGTCGATAGCGAGGCAGTTTTCTCGCGACGGCGCTGAGGTGCTGATCAATATCTCCAATGATGGTTACCTTGGCCGGACCGCGGTGATGCGTCAGCACCTTGCGAACGCGATCTTCCGCGCCGTGGAAAATGCAAGACCAGTTATTCGGGTGACCAACACGGGAATCACGGCGTACATCGAGGCTGATGGCACCTTGAGAGACCAAACACCCGTATTTGAAACGGCGACCAGAACTTGGGGTGTCAACAAGAATGCAGCAGGACAGACCCTGTATACGCGGGTCGGTGACCTGTTCCCGCTACTATCATCACTGCTGACCGCGGTCGTAGGGCTCTGGTCGGTGGTTGGTCACCGGCCCAGGTAATCGAATAATGATTTTGGAGAACGCATGATCGAGACCTTTTCCATTCAGGATTTCAGAACTACGTATGAAGAACTACGCTCACGAGTTGAACAACTCGGGAGGTTTCTTTGATGTTGTGACCGGACGCGAAGAACTAAAGCGCATGGAGAACGAGGCGTCTTCACCAGAGTTCTGGAATGATCAGGCCAGCGCGCAGCGACTGCTGCAGAAACGCAGCTTGTTGGAGAAGAAGATCCAACGCCAGGAACATTTTGAGTCGCAAATTGCTGATGCCGCCGTGCTGTTTGAGTTCGCGGAGCAGGATGAGGAATCGCTGCCGGAGCTGCGCACACTGCTTGAAGGACTCGAACGTGAGATCGGTATTGCCGAGACTGAGATGCTCCTATCGGGTGAGAATGATCAGCTAAGCGCTATCTGCACAATCCACCCAGGGGCGGGCGGAACTGAGTCCCAGGATTGGGCCGAGCTGCTGTTACGGATGTATTTGAAATGGGCCGAGCAAAGGGGCTTCAAGACCGAAATTTTGGACTATCAACCGGCCGAAGAGGCAGGCTTGAAGAGTGTCACCTTTCGCGTGGATGGTGAATATGCCTACGGCCTGTTGGCTGCCGAAGCCGGAGTTCACCGGCTGGTGCGGATCTCACCTTTTGATCAAGCGGCACGTCGTCACACATCGTTCGCTTCGTTGTTTGTGTACCCCGAGATTGACGAGAACATCGAAGTAGACATTCAGGAAAAGGACTTGCGCGTTGACACCTACCGCGCCACCGGAGCTGGGGGTCAGCACATTAACACCACGGATTCCGCGGTGCGTATCACTCACCTCCCGACCGGGATCGTGGTGCAATGTCAGAATCAGCGCTCGCAACATCAAAACCGGGCGGTGGCAATGCAGGTCTTGCGTTCCAGGTTGTACGAACTCGAGTTGGAGAAACGACAGGCAGAGACAGCACATCTTGAGGCCAGCAAAGCTGACATCTCTTTCGGTTCGCAAATTAGAAGCTATGTGCTAGCACCTTATCGGTTGGTAAAAGACACTCGCACAAAGCTAGAACGTGGAAACGTTGATGCCGTCCTGGCGGGAGACATCGACGATTTCATAAAAGCTTATCTACTCGCAAAAAAAGCCCCTAAGACGCGAGACGGCGAATGACCCAACAGCATTAGTTTCTGACGTTTGTCACCCATACGTTTAGTGCGGTGAACCTATGGCCACAACACAGATTGAAGAGAAGCCCAGAATCATTACCCCTCACCCGAGTCGCAGAAACGAGATAACTGCAATTGTTTTGCTCGCCATAGGATTGCTGTTGGCGCTCTGCCTCGTCTCCGCTGCCTTTTTTCCCAATGATCCCTCCTGGAATTCAGTGGGCCAGACGGAGACAAGAAACTGGGCTGGCGCTATCGGGGCACACGTCGCAGCCTCGCTCTTTCAAGCCATCGGATTGGCTGCGTTTCTGCTACCCGTTCTGCTATTAGCAGCGGCTTGGAGGCGTTTTCGTACTAGGACGATTCGTGCCCCTCTTTCCCGACTGCTCGGTCTGGTTGTGCTGGTGCTGGCGGCCTCGGCGCTGCTCTCAATCTCCAGTATCCGACCACTTTTCGATTCAAGCGTTCAGCCGGGAGGTCTCGTCGGAACTCTCACCGCCAGAATCCTTGCCGGTGGGCTGAATACCGTGGGTGCCACCGTGCTTCTTATTGCGAGTGTGGCTACCGGATTGTTGCTGGCCACTAACTTCTCATTTGTAGCCATTTACGAGAGGCTAAGCACGCTGTTCAGAGATCGCTTCTACTTTCTACGTACTGTTCCTGAGAAATTGAATGCTTGGCGCGTAGCACGAAAGGAACAGTCGCGAAATCGCAAGGAGGCCAGGCTCGCTCTGAAGGCAGAAGAACAGGCTGCACGAAATGCTCTGAAACAAAGCAAAGACCTCACTCCTGCGGAACGTGTCGCTGAGTTCATGAAAGAAAGTGAGCTTGCCTCGGCATCAAACGCGATTTCAGTGACGCGAACGGAAAGCGCAACACAACCGGCGGCCTCAATGGTCGTAACAGGGGCCGAGACCACCCGAGCAGCCGCAGCCGCCGGCGCCATAGCGGCAACCGTGGTTGAGGGCCGTTCTGGACGACGTTCAATCTTTCCGAACTCTCATACGGCATTAGTGGACGCTGAAGATGACGTCGAAGAGATGGTCAAGGGCGCTTCGGTTTTGCGGACCAAGATAGAAACGCCTGCCACCGGAAAACTGCCTTTCGAGCCTATTCGCCGCGTCAACTATTCCGACTACACGATGCCGCCTCTGGAGTTTTTGAACGAGGCCCCGCCCCACAGCGAGCAAGCAGACGCCGAACTGTTGAGTCTCGCCACCCGTCTGGCTGAGAAATGCAAAGAGTTCAATGTAACCGGACAGATCAAACATATCTGTCCTGGACCAGTCGTGACCACTTACGAGTTCAAGCCAGACCCGGGCGTCAAATACTCGCGAGTTGTTTCATTGGTAGATGATCTCTGTCTCGCTCTGAAGGCTGAATCTATTCGCATCGATCGGATGCCGGGCAAGCCTCACGTAGGAATCGAAGTCCCCAATCCTCGACGCGAGACGATTTTCCTCAGAGAAGTTATCGAGTCCAGAGCGTTTCGCGAATCACCGTCCAAGCTGACGATTGCGTTGGGGAAAACCATTGATGGCCTCAACTATGTCGCGGATTTGGCGAAGATGCCCCACCTCCTGATTGCCGGTACGACAGGCGCGGGAAAATCTGTTGGCGTAAACGCCTTGATAGTCTCAATCCTCTATCGCGCAAGACCGGATGAAGTAAAGTTTATTCTCATTGACCCGAAGAGATTGGAGCTTGGACTTTACGAGGACATTCCGCACCTCGCGACCCCCATCATTACTGACCCAAAACTTGCGGCTCGCTCCCTTAAGTGGGCGGTGACGGAGATGGAAAAGCGTTATCGGGACCTGGCCGGCTGGGGTGTGCGAAACATCGATGGATACAACACAGAAATCATGCGCCGGAATCTCGTCAAGGAGTATGACGAAACGGGCGAACCCTGGAAGCCTCTGCCCTTCATCGTGATCATCATCGACGAGCTGGCCGATCTAATGATGACCTCTGGGCGCGAGGTCGAAGAGTCGATTACCCGACTTGCACAGATGGCGCGCGCGGTCGGGATTCATTTGGTACTGGCCACGCAACGTCCCTCGGTTGATGTTATTACGGGATTGATCAAGGCGAACTTCCCTTCCCGAATATCGTTTCGCGTTTCCTCAAAGGTCGACTCTCGCACCATTATCGACACCAACGGTGCCGAACATCTGCTCGGTCGCGGTGACATGCTGTTTCTGCCCCCCGGAACGTCGCGGTTAATCAGAGTCCACGGTGCCTACATTGATGAAACGGAAATCAATCGCATCGTCAGTCACATCAAGGCTCAAGGGCCTCCCGCTTACGATGAAACAATCACTCAGTCTGAAGAAGAGGCGCTTGGCCTCGAGAATAGCGATGGCGAGCATGATGAGCTGTTCGAGGAAGCTCTGCGCATTTGCGTGGAGATGAAGCGCGCCTCCACGTCGGTGCTGCAGAGACGCTTAAGAATTGGATACGGTCGAGCTGCCGCAATTCTGGACATCATGGAGCGTGAAGCTCTGATTGGTCAGGCGGATGGATCAAGACCGAGACCGGTTCTCGGTCGCGCTTACGAGATGGTTGCTCAATGGGACGAGATGGGGGCCGAAGAGACTTAGCCCATCAGGATCGAACACAGATTTGAAAACATTTCCACGCGCACCTGTGGAAAAAGCTGTGGAGAACTTACTCAACTCGCTCTCAAGTTTCTATATTTCAACGACTTTCACCGATTTGCACATGTGAGCGGCGTCACGGTAAGTTCTTCACAAAGTCTTGTTTGCATTGATGAAACAACATCCCGGCCTGTCACAGCGCAGGCGAACTGGCGAAAAGCGAGCTGCCCTCTTCATCCTTCCACTCATTCTAAGCATTGTCGGTCTGAGCTCTTGTGGAACGAGACCGCGCTCACATGTGCTTCAAAGCACATCAGAGACTCAGGGATCAGAAAAGGTCGATATCAACTCAGCGACCGTCGAGGAATTGGAATCGATTCCAGGGATCGGCAAGTCTATTGCCGAGAAGATCGTTGCTCACCGAGAAATGTACGGCAAATTCCGAAGGATTGAGCATTTGCTAATTGTGCGCGGGATCAGTGAGCGAAAGTTTAAGCAGATTAGTGGCCGCTTGATCGCACAGTGATAGAGCCCGTGCTTGATAGTAAAACTGGTAAAACTCTATATTGACTCAGCTCAAGCGGCAGCATATAAGCCTAAAAGAAAATTCGCGGGAGGATGGAGCCTTGGCTACTCAGATTGATGAAAAATTGAGTTCAGACACCAAGCCATTGGCGTTCTCCAAGTTGGTCGAAGCATTGCAAGCGGTCAACGAGCGTCCGTCGCTTGACCAATTAAACTCCTGGTTGCATCGTGTCGCGATTTCGGCGCACGAGCTACGTCCATACATCGGTTTCAAGAATGCCAATTATTGGCGCCATCTGGTCTATCGGAATGAGTTCGTTGAGATGCTGGTGCTCTGCTGGAAGCCGGGACACCGTACACCTATTCATGATCATAATGGCTCTCACGGAGCTGTTAAGGTCTACGAAGGCATACTTTGGGAAACCAGCTTTCATTACGAGGCCGAGCGCGGTTTGTGTTACCAAACTGCACGCGAGTGCCTGCCTGGCCACGTCACTGCTGCTGATGTTCCCGACATCCACCAACTCGGTAACCCAGATGTGAGCGAAAGGGATCTCATTACAATACACATATATTCTCCACCCCTTGGCGTATTGCGGACCTACAAAGCCGGTAGCCGTCAAATAGATCATTACACACCGGTCGACGCAGAATAGCAGTAGCAAGCTTGACGCCCCACTACCATTATGCGGTTGCGCAAATTTTTATTCCGACGTTCTTAATCCCTCTTTTCTTATTGATGGTTGGTTGCCAGTCTGATCGACCAGAAGGCACGGCACAGATAACAGTTGCCGCAGCCGCTGATTTGGTCCCGGCATTTGAGGAACTGGCGCGGGCTTATGAGGCTCAGACCGAAACGAGGGTTGTCTATTCCTTTGGCTCAACGGGAATGTTGGCGCAACAAATTGCAAATGGCGCCCCGGTGGACGTGTTCGCCGCCGCTAACCTGGCTTATGTGACTCAGCTCGAGGAACAGGGTTTGATACTGCCTGACACCAAAGCCCTATATGCTCGCGGACGTATTGTAATCTGGACCTCAAAAGAAGCTCGGTTCAAACCCCGGCACCTTCAGGATTTGATGAGTTCTGAAGTGGAGCGAATCGCGATCGCGAATCCTGACCATGCACCTTATGGAATTGCGGCTCGTCAGGCTCTTGAATCCGCGAACATGTGGGCGACGGCGCAATCGAAGATCATCTATGCTGACAATGTTCGTCAGGCGATGCAGTTTGCAGCGACCGGTAACGCAGATGTGGCGATAATTGCGTTATCATTAAGCCTTTCCGTCAACGGCGACAGCGTTCAAATTCCCGAAGAGATGCATCAGCCGCTCAACCAGGCTCTCGCGGTGATTCGTAGCACTGAGCACCAAGCCGAAGCCCGCTCCTTTGTTAATTTCGTCAGCAGCTCAACCGGACAAGCCATCATGGCGAAGCATGGGTTTACCAGGCCGGACCCTCGCTAGCTCGGCTAACGGAAGGCACACGTTAGCTCACCTTCGGGCGAGGCTCCGACAAATGTTGTAACTTTTAGTTCACTCCCATCAGTTGTTGCTGTAATGGCGCCACAATTTCCCGTCGTCAGAACCCTAGCGCCGCTTGCCCGCCAACGCTGGATCACGTCCGGATGTGGATGACCAAAAAACGAATTCCGCCCAACGGAGATCACGGCGAGCTTCGCACCTGTCGCACCAACAAATCGCGCTTCGGAGGAAGTCCTACTGCCGTGATGCGCTACTTTCACCACATCAGCCCGCAATCTGTCCGGCATCATCAGCAGCATAGCTTCCGCTCGTTTTTCTATGTCGCCGGTAAACAGTATTGCGCGGCTACCCAGCTCCACCTTTAGTACGACGGAATCGTCATTCGCCGACTTCGCCTTAGCAGCAAACTTATGAGGGTGCAGAACCAAAACCTTGACTTCGCCAAACCGAAAGATATCGCCAGCTCCGACTGAGAACACTGGCACGCCTGCCGAACTTAACGAGTTAGAAAATCTTTCATACTCAGCGTCTCCCAAAGCTGGGCGACCGACAAAGGCTGCGCGCACTGCAAAGTTTCTAACTATGTCGTTTAGCCCGTCTACATGGTCAGCGTCGGCATGAGTTGCGACTATGTAGTCAATCGTGCTTAGGCCACGGTTCCACAGAAACTCAGAAACGACGGCCTCACCAATCGAACGTGAACGTTGAAGGGAACCATTCTGTTTTGGATCGCCCGGCCGTCTAAATTGCGGCTGACCACCTCCATCGATGAGCACTGTTGTGCCATCCGGAGCAGTGATGAGTGCTGCGTCACCCTGTCCGACATCAAGGAAATCTACTCGTAAATGACCTGCGGTAGACTGGGGGCTGTAAGGGTGACCGATGATTATTGCGGTGATAAGTGCCTGACTGATGGTGAAAAGCCTGAAACACCGAGGCAAGCGTCGCGCTCCACTAAACGTATCCGGTGCACCCAGAGGATTCCACCTTGCAATTCCATAGGCCACACCTATAAGCGGGATGTAGTAGAGGAAGTAGATCGATGAAAAGGGTCCCGTGTATTCCGGAACGCGAATACTTGCCAACCGCAGAGCACTGAACGGATCCACGCTGTGGACCATCAGCCACGCGATTCCTTCTGATAGCCAGACAAGTAATCCAGCGATCAAAGGGCTCGCTAATGAGATTAACAACGTCACAACCGCGACCAGCAATAAAGCTGCCATCATCGCGCCTACACCGATATTGAGCACTAATGACGCCAGTGAGAAGCGATGCATGTAGAGGATCAGGAGTGGCAGCAATGTAAGTTGTACGCAGGTGGAGACGACGATTGCATTGAAGGCGTAACGGAGAAGCGGTTGCAGGTAGCATCGCTCTAATCGGGTAGCCCAGGGATTCTTAAAGAGCTTGTAACTATAGTTTGTGCGTAACACCTCCTTTCGCCACAACTTTTCGCTCCAATACAGCAGGTCACAGACATCTCGGAACCATCCTGTGGTCGGGGAGAACGGGGTTTCCGCTGAAGGGCGCCAGCCTCCGATTTGCGCCATCCGGGTCGTGAACGGCAGTGATACTGCAATGATCGCAGCTACCGACAGAAACGTTAGCTGAAAAGAGGGATCAAACAACTCCACGGGTCGCAGCGCTAACAGAACCAGAACAGCTGCGCCCATCGAATTCATCGACGCGGCACGCCTTTTAACAATCGGTGCAAACGTAACGAACGAGAACATGAACGATGCCCGGACGACGGAAGAACCGGCGCCAACGGCTAACGTATAGCTCCACAACAATGCCGTTGAGAGAACAAACTGCAGACTTCGTTCTTCAGTGATCCGGCGGATAAAGAGAAATGCGACTCCGCCAATGAAACTGATGTGTAAGCCACTAATTACCAAAACGTGGAAAGTTCCCCCGTCTCTGAATCGCTCCGCGGTTGAAGCGGACAACGCGCCTCGATTCCCAAGGAGGGCCGCCCGAATTATGCTCGCCGTCGTTTCCGTGAACGTCACGCTGATTTTCTGATCAAGTGTTTGACGCCACTCATATAACCACGCGAGCGGCAGAAAGACTGCTTCGTCATCCAGCCTCTCAACAAGCAATGGGCTCTTCACAAATCCAATCGCATCGTAGCCGCGCATCTCTAGAAACTCGGTGAACGAAGGCACACCTGGATTCCGAAACCTGTCAGAACGACTAAGGCTGGTAAATACATTAATCCGGGCCCCATGTCGTAGCTCGAGATCGTCGTACTCATGCGCTTCGATTGAACGCAATGGCAGGTAGAGTCGAACTACTCCAGAACTGTGGGCTTCGGTTTCTTTAATTCTAATGCTTTGAATCTGAAGATCGAGAAAGAGCAGTTCGGGGCCGAATGCCGGTGGTCCATCAATCATGCCGGTCAACTGTACTGGCTCGTCTGGTAATATCTTTCGGTCTGAAAATAAGCGGGTGACACGATCTCGCCCCACGCCTTTTTTTTCCAGCGCATGGTACGTGGCTCCGAGCAGAAAGAAGGACAATGTCACTACAACCGTAGATATCCAGGGAATTTTTTGTAGGAGGATCCCGGCGGCTGTTGCTACTACGGCAGCAATGAGCAACGGCGATAATGAAGGCCTCGAAATATTCGCGAAAAGAATCCCGCTGGCAAAAGCGACGCTTAGTTGCAATAAGGGGTGGCAACACGTTTGCTGATGAGGAGCAGCCGTCATTTCGATCAATCACCGCGGTGAAGTTATGGTTGACGCAGGCTAAGCCTGTTGAGAACTGTTGTCAATTCTGTGATGAGGAGTCTCAACCGAGAGTAGATCTATGTTCTGAAGCTCAGGTAAGTAGACCAAAGGGCCTCTAGCAGGTGCTGGCAGCGCTTTCAAGCTTCGGAACATCAAGCGTTACCTAGCCAGAAAATCGCGCTTTGCATACATTACTCACGCTACGATGAAATCCAGCGACTGCGGGCGCGCGACGAGGTATTAGCATAGAGAATAAAACTCTAACGGCCTTCCACACGAGCTGACCCATCGAATGTTAGGATTGGAGTTTTCACCGAAACTGGTGCCATCGATTTTTTTCCACGGGTTAAAGTGTCTCTAACCTAGTGCGCTCGCCCAGCGAGAGGTTGAATTTATGCCAGAGTCTCTCCCCCTGCTTCAAGACATACTGCTGCTCTTACTTGCCTCAGTACCGATCGCCTTCATCTTTAACAGGCTGCGGCTGCCAACTATTGTCGGATTCATTATTACCGGGGTTGTGATCGGTCCTTATGGCTTGGCGTTAATTGATGAACCTGAAGCGATAGAGGCATTGGCCCAAATAGGCGTGATGCTTCTGCTGTTTACTATCGGTATCGAGTTTTCCTTGCGACAGATCCTTGAGATGAAACGACTTGTGCTGTTGGGCGGTGGGTTACAAGTCGGACTGACAACTCTCGTCGTAGCAGCAATCGCAGTGGGGTTCAATCGGGAAATCGGATCAGCGGTCTTTTTGGGATGTATCTTTGCTATTTCAGGCACGGCAATCTTCCTGAAAAGTTACATTGAACGAGGTGAGCTTGATGCTCCTCATGGGAGGGTCGCGGTTGGCATTTCGCTCTTCCAGGATCTTAGTACTCTGCCGATGATGTTGATGATTCCGATTTTGGGCGGAAGCGGAACCGTCTCACCCTCAAGAGTCATTACTACCCTAGCGGTCGCCATCGTTGCCATCGTCGTAATCATATTCGCTGCCCGAAGCGTCGTGCCCTACTTGCTTTATCACATTGTCCGCCTGCGCAGCCCGGAGGTCTTCATCATCTCAGTCGTGCTCCTGAGTTTGGGCACCTCCTGGGTCACTGCGCAGTTTGGTCTTTCCCTGGCCTTGGGAGCATTTATCGCGGGTTTAGTACTGTCCGAGTCGGAATACAGCCATCAGATCGTTGCTGACATCCTGCCATTTCGAGACGTGTTCAATAGCGTCTTTTTCATTTCAGTGGGCATGCTTCTTTCGGTCTCATCACTGAGAGCGGACATTCCGGTGATCGTGCTCTCGATTGTTGGAGTGCTTTTGGGGAAGGCCCTGATAATTCTACTGATTCTTCGGTTACTCGGCTATTCGTTACGAGTATCAGTCATGACTGCTCTGGCTCTGGCTCAGATTGGTGAGTTCTCATTTATTCTCGCAAGGGCGGCGTTACCTGAAGGGCTACTCTCACAAACCGACTACCAAAGGTTTTTGGCCGTCTCTATTGTTTCCATGATCTCGACCCCTTTTCTAATCAGGGCCGCACCTCGCATAGGTTACGCGCTGCAGTCCAGGCTGGCACCAGGCTCACTATTGGAGCCGACCGTGCTGGGATATGAGCCGCAAAAACAGGATCTTCGGGGACACGTCGTGATAGTCGGTTATGGTCTTAACGGTCGTAACTTGGCGAAGGTGTTGCGGCGAACGGGCGTTTCGCACCTTGTCCTTGAACTAAATGCCGAATCGGTCCGGCAAGGACGTGAGTTGGGCGAGCGAATTGTTTATGGTGATGCAACTCGCAAGGAAGTTTTGCATTTTGTAGGGCTTGAGCATGCTCGAGTTCTGGTGCTGGCAATTTCGGATCCTGGCGCAACTCGTCATACCGTCCGGCTTGCGCGAGAAATAAATCCTGCTATTCATATTATTGTCCGTACACGTTATATGTCCGAAGTGCCGGTTCTTAGCAAGCTCGGCGCAAATGACGTGATCCCAGAAGAGTTTGAAACCAGTATAGAGATTTTTTCGCGGGTACTTAGAGAGTTCGGGATTGCGCGGCATGTGATCCAGCAGCAAGTAGCAACGATCAGGAGCGAGGGTTATGAGATGCTGCGAATGCCCTCTATTTCAATGCTGGATATGAGTACGATTGCAGAAGCATTTGAATCTGCGTCGACGGAAACCTTAATTGTCGAATCGGATTCACCGTCAGTTGGAAAAACCATAGGCCAGCTGCAACTTCGAACCAAAACTGGTGTATCAATAATTGCCTTGATCCACGACGATAAAACCGAAATCAATCCGGGACCCGAAACCCTGATCCAGGCCGGAGATGTCGTTGTGCTGCTTGGAAGTCCAGAGAAGATCGATCAAGCTATTCAAGCTTTCCTCGCAAGACGTGACGTGTCCGTGGAGATATGATTTGGGTAACGTCGTATTCAAAAGGTCGGGACGTGCAGTGCATTCTTGCGGATGCGGGACCACCTTTCAATCAAGTGAGAGGTGGGCGATAGTTTCCACATGATGAGTTTGAGGAAACAAGTCGATAGCACTTACGTTGCGGATACTGTAGCTATCAGCCATGAGTAACTTCAAATCGCGAGCGAGTGTCGCCGGATCACACGAAACGTAAGAAATCCACCGCGGTTTTAGCTGAAGAATTCCCTGAATGGTAGCTGATTCGGCGCCAGTTCTGGGCGGATCAAGTATTACAAGGTCAGTGGGGGCTGGATGGTGGGCAAGAAGCCACTCTCCGACTCGAGCCGTATGTACTTGGACGTTCTTCAGTCCCGCCGTGCTCGTATTCAGCTCCGCAAAACGCGCAGCTCCAGAATTTGACTCAACGGCGATTACCTGTTTGAACAGCTTGGCCAGTGGCAGCGTAAACAGCCCGACACCACAATAGAGGTCTACCGCCAAATTATCACCGAAGACATTCGAAGGGAGAGCCCGGCGAACCAATTCCTCTAGGAGATCCTGGTTAATCTGAAAAAAGGATTTCGCATCAAACCGATAACTATGATCGGCTGCCACGCGGCTGACGTGTCGGGTTTGAAAGCCTGCCACTGCTGGCCAAACCGAGATCCCGTCCTCGCCACAAACTGCATCAATCTCACGCGCGGTAGGATCCAATTTCCCGTCTCGCACTGCGCGACGAACTGTCTTGAACACATTCTCCAGTTCGGGCGTAAGCACTGCACAGTACTCGATGTCACAGACGCTGTGGGTCCCTTGCTCAAAATAACCAAACCAGCGATGCTCGGATTCAGCCTGCCAGCTGGCACGCGCGCGGTACTGCCATTCTCGCGGTGAGGGGGTTACTTCGATTGCCGGAACGTTCTCGATTCGAGCGATCCGGAAAAGGCAATCACGTATGATCTCAGCCTTTGCTGCCAGTTGCTCTCCGTATTCCAACTGCTGAAAATCGCATCCTCCACAACGACCAAAATACGGGCAGGGAGGTTCAACCCGATGAGGTGATGCCTTAATAATCTCCTTAATCCGACCGAATCCATTGCGACCTTTGATCCGAGTCAGTTCCACACGAACCTTGTCTCCCGGGGCGGTTAGTGGAATGAACAATGTCAGGCCCTCGGCGTGCGCCAAACCTTGGCCGCCCGGTAGTATTCGCTCGATCTCAACGTCAACAATTTTCATCGAACGATCGATTGCAAAGCCTAAAGATCCACAGCTGATTTCCTCTGGCTACGCTTGATATTGGTTTGGAGCCCATTGGTGTGGCGAAGGCGGCGGTGCATAGACCGGAGCTGCGCCCTCCAGCTCGAATCTGATACCTCCCACAACACCTGCCGCAATGTTGTAGATGATCGCAGCAATTGCCCCACCAATGAACCCTATAAGCCCGTAGAAGATCGGCATCGCAATGATGATCACCAAGCCACCTACGACCGAACCTACCCCGCCCCACGCCTGGCTTTCCGACTGTGGTGCGAGTGCTGCAACTGCAGCTCCAAAAAGCATGAACAACAAACCGTAGATAACACCGGTGATCAAGCCAATCACAAACATCAACAAGGCTTGCATTTTTGCAACCGAGAGAATGCCAAACCTTCTGATCGTCATTTCTGCCATTCGATCACTCCTTTTTTTTGGATCCTTCGTGCATCCAACGCCAAGCATCAGAGGTAGAACAAACTTAGGCGAGGAACACCGAAGTGTTCGCGCAATTTCTTCATGAGCAGGTTCTGCAACGTTTGATGGTAAATAATCTTCTCCATGCGACTGCGGTACGGTCTTAACTGTTCCTTTATCTCAGCCTCAAAGGCGCCGAGTTGTTCACTGGGAATGGCTGTTATGATTGACTCACTTAGCATTCTCTCTAGACCAGTCAACGAGATCTCAAGCTTTTCCGTGTTCTGGTTCGCACTGAACTCTGTCGCTAAGTCCCGAACGAAGTCGGCAGCACGAAGGAGGGCCTCGGCCAAACTCTGCGGCGATGAAGACTCGAGTTCCGCTGCTGTCTGTAGAAGCTGACCTCGCCCTCTCTCGAGGTGCTCAAGAACACTAGCGGTGCCAAACGGTTTGGCAGGGTCTGTATCGTCCTCAGAAGCAGATGGCGGTGCCGAGTTCGTTCCGGAACGCGTTTCCAGCCATTCCGCGTACTGCGCCTGAACCTCCTCCTGGCAATACATTAATGATTTGACTGTCCGTTTCCGCGGCTTGGATTCCCATGAATCAAAAGCCCTTTCGATCCCCCGCAATGCAACATGCAGGGGCACGTTCATCTCCTTCCAACTTTCAATTAGGGCCCAGTCTATTGGGCTGAGTAGGAGATGCTTCCCCCTTCGGCGAATAAAGGCGTCTTCGATTTCGGTAAAGTAATTGAAGTAATTCAAACTCTTGACCAAAATCCTCGGCTCGTCGACAAGCGAGGGCGTCCCTTAGGCCTTGTTCCGATCATAGACGAGACGAAGTCCCTCAAGCGTCAGGGTATCGTCAACGATGGAGATGTACTCCGAATCCCCCTTAATCAAAGCAGCTAGCCCTCCTGTGGAGATTACCGTCGGAACTCCGTTTAACTCTGCAATGATGCGGCGCAGGATGCCGTCGACCAAACCCGTGTATCCATAGTAAAGCCCTGATTGCATAGCAGCGGTGGTAGAAGATCCGATAACCTGCCGAGGCCTTCGAATATCGACTCTGGGCAATTTAGCTGCGCGTGCAAACAGAGCATCTGAGGAGATCATTATGCCAGGACAGATTACTCCACCCACATACCTTGCTTGATCATCAATCACATCGAACGTCGTTGCCGTGCCAAAATCAACAACTATGCACGGAGCCCCATACTTTTCAATTGCCGCAACCGCATCAACTATCCGGTCCGCGCCCACATCGGACGCCGGTTCGTAGAGGATGGTCAGTCCTGTATTTGAAGAGGAGTCGACAAAGAGCGGTGTGACGTGAAAGTAAGTCTCCGCCATGGCCTTTAACGTGTAGTCAAGAGGTGGCACAACTGAGGCAATAGCAATCGCATCGATGGATTTAAAATCGACTTTCGCCAACTCGAACAGATTTCGCGCGTGAACACCATACTCGTCAACCGTGCGTGAGCGATCTGTGGTCAGTCGCCAGTGCGCCACGAGCTGTTCGCGCTGAAAGACACCAAGGGAGGTGTTTGAGTTTCCGACATCAATTGCCAACAGCATAAGCAGGTTCCTGTTTGAGCTCCGCGATCGAAGCGCGATCTAAGTAGGTTTCTATTTCATCACAGGCGCGAACTGTGCCATTTTCCTCATGCAGTTCGCCAGCCACCGCTTCTGCATTAGTGCGATAGCTTGGAACTCTCAGAAGAGTGTCAAGCTCAGTGGCCACGCGATGTGAGTTGTAACGCGAGCGAGCGAGCGTGCGGCTGGTTCCAAGCAGTGCAGCGTGCGCGCCATTGTCGGCTTGGTCAAAAGCAAACGGTACAATCAAGGTAGGAATACCGGCGCGCAATCCATGCGAAGTAGTGCCGATGCCGCCGTGATGGACCATAGCGCACGCTCTCGGCAACAACTGTTGGTAAGGTGCGTAATCGAATGCGACAATGTCGGGGCCCAAGTCTGGCGGTCGATTGCGTTCATCGCCTATCAACAAGACCGCTCGGCGGTTCAGCAATCGGGTGGCAGTAATGCATTCGTGGAAGAAATCACGTGCGACCCAAACCGCGGAGGAGCCCAACGTAAATACGATAGGTGGCGGTCCGTCATTCAGGAACCGTTCCAGCTCAGCAGGCATCTCTAACTCACGACTACCATCGTAGAAAGCAAAGCCTGTAACACTGGCTTGTGGTGGCCAATCAGGTTTTGGCTGTGCAAACAGCTGCGAAAAAAGCGCGAGTACTAAATGAGGCGAGTGCTGACCCTCGAACATCGGCGGTCCATAGTAGTCGACCCCAATCTCTCGACGTAAGTTATGAATTGCTTCAGATCGAAAACTCTTCTTAATTGCCCCAAAAACAAACTTGGTTACCCGCGGACCTAGCAGCGAGATGTTACCCAACCAGGGCCAGTAAGGTGGTACTGGTGGATCATATGCAGAAAAGAATGACATCGGGGCAAGCACTGTCGAGATCCATCGGATCCCGGTTTTCCATCCTACTAACGGGCCTGCAGGCGCCGCGGGATGCGTGACTAACAGGTCCGCACCGTCGACTGCTCGGACAAGATCTTCGTAGCTCTCGCGAATTGCAGAAGAGATTATCTCCTCGATCAAGAATCTCGGCCCGTGCCGCGGATCCATGATTCGGTTGATTAAGTCGCTATCCTGATCCTGTGGCGGTGGTAGGTTCGGCCGAATGGCGACGAATTCAAGGCCAACAGATCTAATTTTCTCTTCGTATAAAGCGCTGGTTGCGATTATTGGTGAGTGTCCCCGCGAGTGCAACTCCATTGCAATCGCCATGTAGGGATGAATATCTCCGAACGAGCCAAACGTGTTGAGAAGGATCCGCCAGTTCTTTGCCATTGTTCAGTTGCCACTCGCTCGATCGGACGCGGAACGCACCGCGATTACATCTCCAGCACGAATAGTGCGGATTTCACCCTCACAGGTTTTGAGGCGTAATGCACCATCCCTTTCCAAACCGCAGGTAACCCCTTCACAACGCTGCCGACCATCAATAACCACTACGGACTTGCCATTTGCGAATGACGAGGCACGACACCATGCGTCAAGAGTCACCGCTTCTCCGTTCTGCGCTTGCAAGACATCGTACCGATCACTGAGAGCTAGCAGCAAGAGTTCTATCAACCTCTCCCGATCTGGAACAACGCCAGTAACAGCTTCTACCGTCGTGGCGCTGTCGATGAGCTCTGGAGGGAGACTGCCGTTCCCCACATTGATTCCAATCCCAACAACTACCGCCCGCCCGATCGTGGTCTCAATGACTTCAGCCAAGATCCCACAAATCTTGCGCTCACCTACGAGGACGTCGTTCGGCCACTTTATGTCAGCCTGAATCCCGGCCAGCGCACTTAAGGCATCACGGACTGCTAAAGAAGCCATTAGCGTAATAAGTGGCAGACTACGATGTTCAAGCACAGGACGAAGAACGATGCTCAGATAAAGGCCCGCACCCTTCGGCGAAATCCAGCCCCGATCCAGTCGGCCACGTCCAGCAGTCTGCTCGTCAGCAACAATACAACACCCTTCGGCCGCGCCCTGCATCGCCCAGTTCGCCGCTTCCGTATTCGTTGAGCCAAGTGTCTCAAAACGAACGATTGAAGTCTCCATACTCTGCACCAGGGGCCGTGATTATATTCTGACCCACAGTCACGAGGAACCCGACAGCATACGATTAAGTCATCGGCTCATCATTCCCCCGGCCTTATTGCTATTAGTGTTCCTCGCTGTTCAAGTTGATGCACTGGGAAACTACTTCCGCTTGTACGGACGAGCGTTCGGGCCGATGCAATATGATCAGTTCGCTCACCTGACGGTTCAGGCTTTGGTGACGCCACTGATTGTTTGGCTAGTGCAAAGGTTCATGCACAAGTTCAGCTATCCGTTGCCGCTGAGCATTGCAACCCTGTTTTCCGCAACTCTTATGTTCAGTGTCGCTTCCATGTACGAGATCATAGAGTTATGGGATGAGCTTCACTTTGGTGGCCAGCGTATCTGGGGGAAATACGACACTGCTCTGGATTTGCAGTGGGACCTGTGTGGCATTGTGCTCGGGAGCCTTGTTGCCAGGATCTTACTAACCCACAAAATCCCAGCCAACCCGAAATGTTAGCCGTCCAACGGCATCGAACGGGTCAGCCAGCTTAGGGCTCCACAATCCTTGCGTTAACATAGCGGCGCTTTGGCACTCTATGTTTAGTGGAGAGGACTCTAATGAATAGGCTCATCGTACACAGCACAGCAGTCCTGACTTTGGCAATAATGTCGATCACAATCTCGGCCCAACAGCCGCTTCGGATAGTGGACCTGTCATATGCGTTTGACTCCAAGACCGTATATTGGCCCACTGCCGAAGGATTCCGTCTCGAAAAGGACTTCGAAGGGGTGACCGAAAGCGGCTTTTACTACTCAGCGTACCGGTACTCTGCAGCTGAGCACGGTGGAACCCACATAGATGCCCCAGTCCACTTTGCGCAAAACAGATTTTCGGTCGACCGGATTCCATTAGAGCAGTTGGTCGGGTCGGGCATCGTAATAGACGTCACTGAGCAGTGCCGAACTAACCCAGATTACCGCGTTACTGCGCGCGACTTCATGGATTGGGAAAGGCAACACGGACGCATACCGCGAAACGCTATCGTACTGTTGCGAACCGGATTCGGTCGGCATTATCCGGATCGTAAAAAGTACCTGGGAACAGATGAACGTGGAGCCGACGCTGTAGCAAAGCTACACTTTCCCGGTCTGCACGCCGAAGCTGCACGTTGGTTGATCCAAAACCGCTCAATAAAGGCGATTGGACTGGACACCGCTAGTATAGATTATGGTCAGTCGACATTGTTTGAGAGTCATCGCATCTTGTCTGAACGAAACATCCCGGCTTTTGAGAACGTCGCCAACTTAGACCACTTACCGGCTAAAGGATTTACTGTTATCGCTTTACCAATGAAGATCCAGGACGGCAGTGGTGGACCGCTGCGAATGATTGCGGTCCTTGGACGCAGTTGGCAGTGAACCGAGTCCCAACCGCACTTAAACAACACTATTGCCTCTTCACCATGGAAACCCTTGCCGGCTATCCAGCAGTTCACTTTCTGGCGATTGATTGGTTTCCCATTCGCCTGTCTTTTGCGGTTGCGGGCGCAGCAACCCTGATAGCCTTGATTGCTGGTTCAGGCTTAGCGTGGCTACTCGCCAGGAAGCGTTTTCCAGGTCGCAATCTTCTAGATGCTTTAATCACTCTGCCGCTGGTCCTGCCCCCAACGGTACTAGGCTACTACCTGCTCGTTCTTCTGGGGACTCGTTCGCCATTGGGTGGCTTCCTCAATGATCATTTCGGCATAAGGCTGACGTTTACGGTAACCGCCGCCATCATTGCAGCTACCATTCACGCGCTTCCGCTGGTGACAAAGAGCTTGCGTGCGGCATTTGAGGCAGTTGATGCAGAGTTGGAAGCTGCTGCGCGAACCCTCGGCCTGAACAATCGCCGAATCTTCTTCAGGGTGACACTGCCGCTGGCTTCGCGAGGCGTATTAGCCGCGACCGCGCTTGCATTCGCCCGCGCATTAGGGGATTTCGGGGTAACGATCATGATCGCGGGAAACATCCCAGGAAAAACGCAAACGGCCTCGGTAGCCATCTACGATGCTGTGCAGGCTGGTAGGAACAATGAGGCCTTCACTATATCCGTTGTGGTGTCAGTGATAGCTATGGCGATGTTGTACTTGATCAACCGATTCGGCCGTCTTAGATGGTAGGTTCGTTCCACGTCACGGTTAGACATCAACCGAGCACGCCACGGAACCTGGATTCAATAACGTTGTATCCAGGGAACAATGTCGTCAGGGTCGTCGAACCGAGATGTCGCCTGGCGACCTCGCTTAACACTGTCCGAAAGTCAGTTGTCAGAGCAAGATCTCGACCCTCATAGAGCTGCTCGGTCCGGAGGCCGGGCCAGTCGCCATACACCCTGCCGCCCCGAACACCGCCGCCGATAACAAACATCGCATTGGCATGGCCGTGGTCTGTTCCGCGGTTACCATTTTCACGAACCGTTCGGCCAAATTCTGACATCGTTACGATCAAGACATCTTCCATCCGGTCGCCGAGGTCCGTTAAGAAAGCGCTGATGCTATTGGCAAAATCCTGCAACCGGTTCGCGAGCTGCCCGCGAGAGTTTCCCTGGTTGACGTGAGTATCCCAACCGCCAGTGTCGGTAAAAGCGATTTCGAGTCCGACATCTGATTTAATCAATTGAGCAATCTGCAACATCGAGTTTCCCAACGGTGAGCGCGGGTACTGCGCTCCGTTACCGGGCCGGTGTTGAGAAGGATTTGCCCGCTTGAGATAATTGACTGCCTCAAAGGTCTCCTTGCCGGTTCCGGCCAACACATCGTTTACGCTGCGCTCGTAGATTGCTTCGAAACCACCTTGAACCGCCGAGGAGTTACCGGCGCGAATAGTGAAGTCGGCGAGTTTGCTGAGAGCGACCGCCGGCGCTGGACCTTGAAGAATGCGAGGCATCGCCTGAGATAGAGCGACTGCACGAAAGACAGAATCGCGCGCACCCTTTGAAATTTGCAAATGTCGGTTTAGAAAACCCGCCGCTGTCGACTTAATACCCGGGGTTCCGGACTCCATGTAATCCTGTGCGTCAAAATGTGAACGCGTGCTATCTGGCGAACCTGCTGCATGGATGATTGCTAGCCGCTTGCTCTCCCAAAAGGTTTTGAAGGAGCGCATCGAAGGATGAAGTCCAAAGAACCCATCCAGGTCAATGGCGGTTTCGACATCACCCGAACTTGGTCTAGCGATAGCAATCGAAGGTCTAAGCTGATAATAGTTCGACTCACCATATGGAATAACCATGTTGAGGCCATCCACCGCGCCCCGCTGAAAGATGGTCACGAGGATCTTCCTGGGTAAAGACGTCCGCTGACTTCCTTCTGCCAGAACCAAACGTTCGAGAAAGGAGGGTGTTGACAACTGAGCACTAACACTCGCCAAGGCGATGCTGCCAGATTTAATAAAGAATCTTCTGTTCATAACCGTAGTCACTGCCGTTGAAACTCAGGGGACCCCAGAATCAATCCGACGACTTTCGCAAGTACTTCAGCTCTCGAAGCCTTAGTATCTAAAACGCTGTCTGCTGCTGAGGACTCTGGCTTACGAATCTGGTCCATCAACGTCTGCCGCGTCCCGGAAGAAACATCGCCGCCAAGCACCAGCTTCAAGGCCGGCTCCACCCCCCCGTTTTCCCGGACATTAGTTGAAGTACTTTCAACCAAGCGATGCAGGTCAATACGCGTGCCGGGAATCCGGTTATTAGCCAGCGCTAACCCAAAGTTCAAACGCTCGAGTAAACCACCAGTATTAACCCAAGTCTCCGCCGTGTCCGAATAACCGTTGGGGGTTTGAAACCCGTAGAGTGGCTCACCCATTCGCGCTATCCAACGATGAAACTGTGGCCCACCGTTAGTGTCGCCCCCCAGGCTTCGAACGGCACTAATGGCCAGCTCGAATGGCCGTTTCACTTTTGCTCGGTAGGCGTTCGGTGAATTGAACTCGGTTGAGAAGAAAATGGTCCTCAGCGCTTCGCGAATGTCACCATCGGATTTCGAGAATGTATCAGCCACGCTCTTAACCAAGGTTTCAGGCGGGCTGTCAGAAACGAAATGCCGCACGAGTTTTCGCGCAATGAAGTTTGCAGTTGACTGATGACGCGCCAAAATATCGAGCACTATCAGACCGTCTTTAAACCCTCCCCCGGCGGGAACCTTATTGCCGAGTACAACCTTCTCGCCGTCATCGTGCAGCCGGGCATTAAAGAAAAACGTCCCAGCGCTCTCTTTCGCAAACCCGGCGAGGCGCCTGTTTGCAGCAACAGCGGCACCTCGCGGCGCAAAGATCGTCCAGCCAGTAAAGCAGCGGGCTACTTCCTGCACGTCCTTTTGTGTATAACCGCCATCTACACCCAGGGTGTGCAACTCCATCAGTTCGCGGGCATAGTTTTCGTTAATACCCCGTCTCATCCGCTGTGGGGGCTCTTGGGATTGTCGATTCGAAGTCATCTCTCGCTTTGCAAAAACTCCGACTCGCATCTGCTGGCGATTGCCGCTTCGGGGAAGCTGGGCGTTTGGACTGACACTTTGAAAATTGTCGAGATAGAAGAGCATCGCAGGGCTTTTGGCAGTTGCGAGTAGGAGATCCGCGAACTTCCCCATAGCGTGGCGTCGGATAGTGTCGCGGTCATACGACGTTAACAACCAGCGCTCAACGCCCTTTCCGGCAAAAACATTGAAGTGGTTAGTCCAGAAGTCAACCATGACTTCATTCAACTGTCGTTCGCTATAGACAGCTCGCAGAATCCTCGAAGCTTGAAGCTCACCAATGATCTTTTGCGGAAGCTGCAAACCTTGTTCGGCGTAATATTCTCGAACTGCCCGACGATAGTTCTCATTCTCCATAGCGTTTGCCTCTGGTTCAGGTGCCTCGCTGCGCTTCGAACTATTCGTGCTCTCCATTCCCGGCATCTTTTGTGCTTGGATGAGCCCGGGGGGTAACTTCCCCAGTTTTTCCAATTGCCTGATTAGCACTCCCGGTTGTGGGTACTTCTCGTATAACTGGGCCGTTGACATGGAAACGGTTGGAAGCTCCTTGACCTTCTCCTCAGCCAGCGCATCTGGAATATCCTGAGGGTTTAGCTGCTGATCTATATAGCTGCTAATGCCCAGCTTTTTAACTCTGTCGACGTCGCCGGGCCGCGCTCCAAAACCTAACCGATTTAATACGTGCAGTATTTGCTGCTCGTCGCTCAGGATCGCGGGCGACTTCTGTGCGTTTACCGCAGAAAAGACCGGTGTTAGCAGCGCGGTAATGATTAACAATGCTCCGCTGCTACGGGGTCGCCTCAGCCTGCAATTTGGGATAAGTTTACGCATTCTTTACGGTCTCCGGTTTTCTACGACTTATGCAGAGTGTTAGACGCATTGCACGACGTCGCGGTTGAACAAAAAGACTGAGAACCAGCTCTAGGGACGCGGCGACGGTGATGGAGAGGGTGACGCAGTTGCGGGGCCCGTTCTGCCAACCGGCCGTGGGAAACTGACGGGGCTACGATTTCCTTCGCGATCGACCGCCCGAACGCCGAAGAAGTAGTTGTCTTTCGACATTCCCTTTATGGTGTAACTAGTTACTTTCCCTACAGCACGAGAACGCGTCCACACGGGAGATGTTGTCGCACGCCACACAACCTCGTACCCGGTGACATCGAACTCAGCATTTGCGTCCCATCGGAGGTCGGTGTCATTCGTAAGGCGCGTGGTCAGAATAGCTGCGTTCTTCGGGCGAGCCGGTGCAAGTGCCAGGGCAGCTAGGGCAGCTGCGTTAACTCGGGTGACGTTTGCCACATAGGCGAAGTCTACAAACTCCGGGAGATCTCCGTAGGCAAGGCCCTTCTCGGTACGGACATTTTGATGTTGGTGCGTGTAATCTTCATTAGGTTCAGTGAATCTCACAGCGGGAAACCCGCGTTCAAGAAAAGGAATATGATCGCCGCCTCGAAGATACCTGTCCCTTCGATAAACCATCATCACCTTCATCTGCGGCACGTAACGCTCTGAAACTTCACGTATGAACCGCGCCAATTGCCGCGAGGGAGAATCATTTTCACCTCCTACACCACGGCGGACATTGGCTTCCTGCGGACTCTCATTAGAGGGAACCCCTTCTGAGAAAACCCGTATGGTTTGCCGATCGCGGACGCCGTTTCCGCCCAGCGTATTGCCGATGATGTCATTGGTGAACATCGCCTCGATATTCAACCTGTTTTCTTCAGCCTTCTCGGCAAAATAGGTCGCGCCGAGTAGTCCCTGTTCTTCTCCCGCTACGGCCATGAAGATGATCGTCGCGTCAAACTCGTAACCGGACATCACACGGGCCATCTCTAACACTGCGGCAGTACCCGAGGCATCATCGTTTGCTCCAGGCGCATCGCAGACACCGTCGATCGCCCTTCCACACATGGAATCATAATGGCCACTAACAACGTAGATTCGGTCCACAGACTCCGGCTGTGAGCCTCTCAAGGTTGCAACAACATTGGTGATCAGGGTGGGCTGCGGAATGCGTTCTGCTCGAGGCTGTTCGAAGGCTTGCTTCTCAACTGTCATTCGCCCGCTTGAACGTTCAGCGATTTCAAGGAACTCAGCATAAAGCCAGTCTCTAGCAGCGCCGATGCCTCGGTTTGGGTTATCCTGGGCTGAGAGAGTATTGCGCGTGCCGAACGAAACTAGTTTCCGAATCGATTCTTCAATGTTGCGCGAGTCTATCTCGTTAAGCATTTGGGCCATAGAGAACTTTCGACCCGGTTGTCGTTGAGGAACGCCTTTAGTTTGTGCGATTGGCGAACCTGAACCAATGATTAGAAGTGAGACGCAAGAGATGAACGCAATGAATGACCGTGTCGGCGCGTGCCTGAGAAGTCGCATAGTAGTGATCTAACAGCCTTCCAAAGCTCTTACAGCAGGAGCAAGTGGATTGAATTCATTTGTGCAGGATGACAATATGTCAACCACCCTGTTCTAACATCATGGTTCCTAATCTATCACCAGCAGATTATGAAAAGGAACAGAAAGGCGGGGTCTGTCCAGGGTTGGCAGGCCCTGCGTTGATCCGAATTATGAAGGCTAGTTAGGAGGTTTACTGAAGCTTGTACACCCGACCCTTCCACAGAGCGATGACCGTGCCATTTAGTTCTTCTGCAATCTGTTTGATGGCCGGTTCGTCGGCTACCAATGCTCGGTACTGCTCCGATCCTCGACGCACCAGAACTGCCGCACGTCCCTCTGTGTAATCTGTGTCTACCCAGTCTGAGCCCTCACGCCGAAACTGACGTCCCGCAACGACGCGCACTTCTCCAGATGAGTATGTCTGTTTCTTCTCTTTTTCGGCGGTCTCATTTTTTGCAGGGGCACGGGCCATTCGACCAGCCAGTGGTAGTTGCCTTTCGCTCCTTTTTGCAGGCCGATTCTGTTCGGCCCCAGTGACGACACCGTCACGCTTACGAAAATCATCACGATCCCTAGCGGCCGCTTGCCCTTCTTCCACTGTTTGGGATCTTACTCCTTGCCCTTCGCTGGTAGGAGCCGGTGGAGGAGGCGTCACCGCTGCCGGTTTTGGATCAGGGGCGAAGGTCGGTTGCGCAACGTCGGCTCCTGACTCTGGTTGTTCCTTGGGTATAGTCACTGTTGACCCCGTCGGAGCGGTGTCAGCCAGCGAGCTCTGTTCGTTCTTGTCAGCCGCTCGTTGGGAGTTTTCTTCCTGCTGGAGTCTCTTTGTTTGCTGCGGCGGCGACGTCGCCCTTAGTTCTTCTTGTTGGTTCTCCAATTCATTCGAGGCAGAATCGCCCTGCTGAGGGGTCGCGGTCAAACTCTCAGGTGCTTGCCTCTTGGCGGTGTAGTCAGACTCTCTCTGTTGTAGTCTCAGAACTACTATGCCGATCACTAAAACGAGGAGGGTCGCCAGAACTGGTCCCGCATAGCGTATTACGCCTGCCGAGAACAGCGACCGCAGCACATCTCTCAGAGTCCGGTGCTGAAGCTGTGTGGGCGCATCTGCCAGGCCGCGGCCAGTGCTGAGAGCGAGCCTCGTAACCATGCCCCTGCAACTTGAGCATTCGATCAGATGCTTCGTGTATCGCGAGCGTGCTGCCGAAGGAAGTGCATCTTCAGCGTAAGCGTTGAGTTCATCGGCATCCAAATGCTGCGACACCTGGGCCTCACCGAAAGACTCAGCTCCGCCACTCTTTGCTAATTTCCGTAGCAGCAGATCGATTTCGTTTTTGTTCGTTTCTTTCATTCCCCAATTCAAGAACGACTGCTATGCCAATACCTTGCGCCTATTTATCGCGTTCCGAATGACTCTTGTCCGACGTTTTGAGAACCCAGCAGACCCTCTAAATCGCTTTCCAGTGCCAGCGCTACCTCGGCAAAAGCGCGTTCGGCCTCCGACTGCGTCCACCCGTGTTTTTCGATCAGACTGCGTTTGACGGTTCCTCGCAGCTCTGTTTGAACCCTCGTTAAACGACGACTCGCCGTCGCCTCATGGACACCCAGCACCGCGCCAGCTTCCCGTAGCCTCAAATCATCAAAATAATAGAGCTTCACCAAGAGTCGGTCATCATCAGATAGAGCCTCGACCGCAGAGACAAGAGCGTCCCTAATCTGCTCTGTGGCAAACTTATTCGATACGCTTTGCTCCGGAGTCACTTGGGTCACAGAGGTTGGCAAACTGCTGTTCGCTTCCACCTCGTTGGCCAGCCTTTCGAATTCAGTATCTTCTTCAGTCTGTACCAATCTCGACTGCTTCCGATGTTGGTCAACAGCCAATTGCGAGACCACCGCACGCAGCCATCCAGCAAGTGAACCACGACCTGAGTAGTAAGCGAGCTTCCCGGCCGGAGAACCGTCGTCTCGTCGTTTCAACCCATGTAATTCTGCCCAAACCGATTGCGCAAGTTCCTCTGCGGCAGCTTCGTTGGAACTAGCGGCTCTCGCTGCTGATCTAACTGTGGCGGAAAAGCGTTCGATAAGATCGGACCAGGCCGACTCTACCCCGCCCTCGCAAGCTAGAACCAAACAGAGATCGTCGCTTTGTAAGCCCTCGATGAAAGTCTTGATTGCCTCATCGGGTGCGTTCGGATCATCCCGCAAAATATACTTCTCAAGCACCCGATGAACTCGTAAGGCAACCGTAGCTTCACTCAAGCGGCGTGAGTCTTCTGCCCGTGCCAGCAGATCTTTAGCGCCAATCAGAACCAGTTCAGCGATATGCTCTTGACGATGGCTCACGTGCGGGACTCTACACTTCTCAATGCTGGTCTATCCTACCACGCGCGTTTGGCACGTGGTGTCATACTTTGATGTTTGTCGACCATAGGCGTTGCCGCGCAATCTTCCAGTCCTAACCTAACTTTGACAGTGTCTGCGCCCTGGATTAGATTCAAATCCTCCGGCTTACTCCTTATCATTTTTGGCAGGCCACTAACCATGCTTCGGGTGACAGAGATCTTTCGGTCAATTCAGGGCGAGTCAACACACGCTGGTAGACCCTGCACATTTGTTCGCCTGACGGGCTGCCCCATGAGGTGTGTTTGGTGTGACAGTGAATACACGTTCAGTGGGGGCGAGCATTTGCCACTCACAGAAGTAGTTCGTCAAGTGCGTGAGCTGGGGTGCCAGCTGGTAGAGATAACCGGTGGCGAACCTCTGGCGCAAAGTAGCGCCCTGACGCTGATTAGGTCGCTCTGTGAGGAAGGCTATGAGGTGCTGGTCGAGACCGGTGGATACGTTTCTGTGGAGGGCGTAGATCCTCGCGCGGCAATGATCCTGGATGTGAAGTGTCCTGCCTCCGGCGAGTCAGACCGGAATCACTGGCCGAATCTCGAACTCTTGAGACCAACTATTGACGAAGTGAAGTTTGTAATTGCCGACGCTGAAGATTGGCGCTACGCAGTTGACACAATCCACAAACACCAGCTTGAACAAAAGACCAAAGCGATACTTATCTCACCAGCGTGGGGTTTGATTGACCTGCAAGAGCTTGCAACGCTTGTGGCAAGCAGCGGTTTAAGAGTTCGGCTACAGCTCCAGCTTCATAAGTATATCTGGGGCCCGGATGAACGGGGAGTCTGACCTTTGGGCGGTACTAACGAAAACGTCTTGGATAACTCGGAGACTCACGCCGGAACCAGCTTGGCGGTTTGTCTGGTTTCAGGAGGAATGGATTCGTGTGTAACGGCAGCCATTGCTGAACAGGAAAATGACGATCTTGCTTTTCTCCACGTGTCGTATGGGCAACGCACCGAACAGCGGGAACGCAGGGCCTTTGGCGAAATCGCAGACTTCTATGGATACAGTCAGAGGCTTGCCGTATCGATTGAATCTCTTGCTGTGATTGGCGGCTCTTCTCTGACAGATAGCCGGATCCCAGTTTCTAAGGCACAATTGGCGTCTCGCGCGATCCCCTCCAGCTATGTGCCATTTAGAAACGCGCACCTGCTGGCGATCGCGACCAGTTGGGCCGAAGTAATAAACGCTTCCCGCATCTATATGGGCGCTGTCGCGGAAGATTCATCGGGATACCCCGACTGCCGCCCAGAATTCTATGAAGCATTCCAGGAGGTGATTAGGAAAGGCACCCGTCCCGAAACTGACATCACCATCAGAACGCCCATAATTCGGATGCGGAAATCTGAGATCGTCCGACACGGCTTAGAGCTGCAAGCGCCTCTTGAGCTGACGTGGTCGTGTTACCGAGAATCAGAGAAGGCGTGCGGCCAGTGCGACTCCTGTGCATTGAGACTAAAGGCATTTCGTGAGGCTGGAGTAGTTGATCCGATAGCATATCTGCTTGACAGTCATCGGCTCGCTTATTAACGTAACATTTACAATTTTGGCAGAACTACAACTGAGTTGCGCAGAATCGGCATCTCATACACCTCTCCCATAGAGATGAGGTGCAGCCCATCCATGGAGGAATAGTAGAAATGTTTCGCACATACTTTTTTAGCTTCGTTGCTTGCGTTGCTGTGCTTCTTGGCGCGACAACAGCTTCAGCTCAGACAGGCGAGCTTCGCGGCCACGTAGTCATGGTTGGAGCTGATGGAACCAAAACTCCGGCAAGCGAAGCAGCGATAGACGTCTATCGAACAGATCTTCCTGGCAAATACAATACGAAAGCCAACAAGAAAGGTGAATTTGTCTTCGCCGGCCTACCGTACGTTGGCGATTACCTGGTTGTGGTTAGTCACCAGTCAGCCCAACCAACCTGGCAGCAAGGGATCAAGGTCGGACGAGATATCGACTACGAATTCACATTGTCACCGGGAAATGGCCAGCGTCCCACGCTTGATGAAGTCAAGGCCGCACTGGCCGCAACTCCGGAAGCGGCCTCTGGTGGTCGTGAGAGCGCAGAAGACCGAGCTAAGCGCGAAGAATTGCTACGTAAGAATGAGGAAATCAAGGCAGCGAACCAACGGGCGGAGGAGATTAATGCGATCATTTCTCGAACCTTCAAAGCCGGTAACGACGCCATGCTCGCCAAGAACTATGACGAGGCCATCAAGCAGTTCGATGAAGGAATCGCAGCTGACCCAGAACAGCCCGCACTTCTGACCAACAAAGCGAATGCGCTTAAACTGCGGGGTGTACAACGCTTTAACGCGGCCGTCACGTCCGGAGATGAAAGTGCAAAGACAGCAGGCCTGAAGAGTGCTCAGGCGGATTTCACGGCAGCAAAGGAAGCCTCGGTGAAAGCGGTAGACCTGCTTAAGAACCAGCCCGCTCCAACCGATGCGGCGGAGCAGGCCAGAATCAACGCGAATAAATTGGCAGCCATGAGCGTCCGCGCGGAGTCCATGCGTCTGTTTGTAACCAAGGTGGACACCTCACAGGTAGATGCGGGAAGTACTGCATATCAGGAGTACTTGGCACTTGAAACCGATGCAAGGCGGAAGGCAGACGCTGAGGCGGCTTACGCTCAGATGTTGTTCGACGCAAACGCTTTTGATAAGGCCTTGGCCCAGTATCAAAAGATCCTGGAGAGCAATCCGGATGATTTAACAGCCTTGCTTCGCTCTGGTATGGCCCTATTCAATATTGGAGCGATCAACAGTGATAAGACTAAATATCAGGAGGCAGCAAACTATCTTGCTCGATTCGTAGAAAAAGCCCCTGATTCAGACGTCATGAAGGCCGACGCCAAGATGATTCTGGACAACCTCAAAGAACAGGAGAATGTAAAGCCTGAAAAGGCCCCTCCTCCTACGCGTAGGAGACGTCCCTAAGCCTTGGTTAGCATGATCGGGACAAACGGAGGCCAGGTTCACCAGAACCTGGCCTTTCTCTCTGAGGCGCCCCCGAAATCCCACTGAGTTTTCACGCAAAACGCTGCAGACAAACACCTTGACACCCGGATCGTTCAACTTGTACTATGCGGTTGCAACGGTGTTTATCACCCGCGCCGCGTATTGATTCAGTTCCTACAGTCAGTCCCGCAAAAACCACCTCCCCACGAAAATGGGGCGTCAACTTCAATCCGGCCCAGCTAACAATGTCAGCCAAACTAGGCGAAATACTAGTCCGCGAAAATCTCCTCAGCCCGCAAAACCTTCGTGAGGCGCTCGACTATCAGCGTGAGCACGGAGGTCGATTGGGGCAAAACCTAATTAAGCTCGGTTTGGTTACCGACGACATGATCACTGCTGTGCTCTCGCGCCAGTACGGGATTCCGTCGGTTAATCTCGAGCTTTTCCAGATAGATGAGAGTGTCTTGCGACTCATACCCCAGGAGGTTTCGCAAAAATACTCCGTCCTGCCCCTTTCACGTGTCGGCGCGACACTGACTCTCGCGATGGTCGATCCGACCAACATCTTCGCGATGGACGACATTAAGTTCATGACGGGACTGAACGTCGAACCAGTGCTGGTAGCCGAGGCGAGCATTCAACAGGCGATCGCGAGATATTACGGCACGTCACGCGAGATCGAATTGGCCTCTGTCGCCGCTGAAGATGTCGTTTTGGCAGGTCACAATGCTAATGGGGGCATCACAAGCGCTGATTTGGTTTCACTAGACAGCATAGACTTCGACACTGACCGCGCTGAGGACGTAGAGGTCGTTGAGGACAACGAGGAGATCGATCTCTCCACGCTCTCACGCATGAGCGAGGACGCCCCCGTTGTTCGTCTCGTTAATGTGCTCTTGGTTGACGCCCTCCGACGCGGCGCCTCAGACATTCACGTTGAACCCTATGAAAAAGAGCTTCGCATCCGCTTCCGTATCGATGGGGTTCTCTACGATGTGATGCGCCCCCCACTCAAGCTTCGCGATGCCCTGATCTCCCGCGTCAAGATCATGGCGAAGCTCGATATCTCAGAAAAGCGTCTCCCACAGGACGGCCGCATCAAGATCAAGGTAAGAGTCGACGCTCGTTCCCGAGAACTCGATTTCCGCGTTTCTACGTTGCCGACGTTGTTTGGCGAAAAGGTCGTGCTGCGTCTCCTTGATAAGGAGAACTTGATGCTCGACATGACCAAGCTCGGGTTCGAGCCGGATTCTCTTGTCAAGTTTCAGCGCAACATCGCAAAGCCGTACGGGATGGTGCTGGTTACTGGTCCAACAGGGAGCGGAAAAACGAACACTCTGTATTCAGCCCTTCAGTCACTCAATACGGTGCAGACCAACATCATGACCGCTGAGGACCCGGTTGAGTTCAATCTCGTCGGAATTAACCAAGTGCAGATGAAGGAGCAGATCGGGCTTAACTTCGCCGCTGCCCTTCGAGCATTTCTCCGACAGGATCCAAACATTATTCTCGTTGGTGAGATTCGTGATTTCGAAACTGCTGAGATTGCCATTAAAGCAGCCCTAACCGGGCACCTCGTTCTTTCCACTCTCCATACGAACGATGCCCCCTCCACCATTTCACGCCTGATGAATATGGGAATTGAGCCGTTCCTGGTCGCAACTAGCGTCAACCTCATTCAGGCACAGCGCCTTATTAGGCGGATTTGCAAAGACTGCAAACGCGAACATAGCGTGCCCGCCGAAGCTCTTATTGAAGTGGGATTCTCAGCTGAAGAAGCGAAGAACTTGAAGACCTATAAAGGCAAGGGCTGCTCTACCTGTAACAACACGGGCTACAAAGGACGCGTCGGCCTTTATGAAGTTATGGAGATCAACGACGAAATTCGGGAGCTGATTCTGATCGGGGCTTCGGCGCTTGAACTCAGGAAGAAAGCCATCGACGACGGCATGATCACTCTGCGTGAGTCCGGCTTACACAAGATTCGCAATGGCATTACGACCCTCGAAGAGGTAGTCCGTGAGACTGTTGCATAGAAGGAAGGAAACATCATGTTGCGAAGAATTGCTTTGTCATTGTTACTGGTTATCTCAACGGCGGTAATGTTGCCAATTGCCAGTTCCACAGCACACGGAATTCGCCAGACCATCGGGGCCAAGAGTCAGCGGCGAGTTATCCGTCGACATTCGCGCGCCTGGTGGCGACGATACCGCGCTCGCCTACGGCGTAAACGAGCGGCAGCCGCAGCCTTGGCGGCACATCGCCGGGCGATGATGCTTCCCACAATCACGCCCAACAGTTCGTTAACTACCCAAATAACTCCGACGCAGAACCTGCCTGCAGGCTGGAATCCCCAGACTTCGTCTAGTACTGCGGAACTCAAGTTCCGCACTTCTAACGGCAACCCTGCCACTGCCGGGGAAGCATCTCTTGCAGTTGTTGCGATGAGCCGCCCCACCCCAACCTATCTGAGTGCGCGCGAGCAACGGAAAATGCTGTCCGGTATCAATGTCGCCGACCTCCGCCGTATCGTTATTGACAGAATGGTCACCGCCGGAGGCTGGGTAACCAATGATTTCGTAAGAGAAATTACTGGTCATCGCGTCTTTGTCGTAACCGCACAAACACCTGCCGACGGCCGTCTCCCAGAAAAGTGGTGGAACTTCTACTTCACCGAAGTTAACGGGCGAATATACAGCCTGACGACCAATACGCCACCCGAGTTTGCCAACCGGATGGCGATCGAAGCCGAGTTGTTCATTTCGTCACTCTACCGCAATCAATCGACCTCCACTTCCACCAACAGGTAATAAACAATTAGGAGCGCCACCAGATGTCTGTCAATGAGAGCATTCCACAAATCTCACTTTCCGAGTTGCTGCGCAAGCTATCTGAGCTGGGTGGGTCAGACCTTCACCTTACGACCGGATCGGCTCCGCAAGTACGTGTTGACGGTCACCTAAAGCCACTAGAAGGCTATCGTCTACTAACCTCGGCCGATACCAAACAGCTAGCCTACTCGGTGCTGACGGATGCTCAGAAGCACCGCTTTGAAGAGAATCTCGAGCTTGACTTCTCATTTGGCGTAAAGGGCCTATCTCGGTTCCGTGCCAATCTGTTTAATCAAAGAGGAGCGGTAGGTTGTGTGTTTCGCGCCATCCCGTACGAGATCAAGGCGTTTGAGGAACTGGGACTTCCAGCAATTGTTAGGCAGCTTTGCGAAAAGCCTCGCGGATTGATACTCGTAACAGGACCAACCGGATCTGGAAAGTCTACGACGCTCGCAGCAATGATCGACAAGATCAACCGTGACCGCCACGAACACATTCTCACTATCGAAGATCCCATCGAGTTCCTTCACAATCACAAGAACTGTCTGGTCAACCAACGTGAAGTGCACGCCGACACGCATGGATTCAGCGAAGCTCTTCGCACGGCATTGCGCCAAGATCCCGATATTGTGCTCGTGGGTGAAATGCGAGACTTGGAGACCATCGAAGCCGCACTACGAATCGCAGAAACGGGCCACCTAACTCTGGCGACGCTCCACACAAACTCTGCTGCCTCCACAATCAATCGCATCATCGACGTGTTCCCATCCGACCAACAGGCGCAAATTCGAGCGCAGCTTTCGCTCGTACTCGAAGGGATACTCTGCCAGGCATTGTTGGCCAAAGCTGAGGGCGGAGGCCGAGCAATGGCGCTAGAGATTTTGGTGCCCAACTCTGCCATCAGAAATCTTATTCGCGAGGATAAGGTTCACCAAATCTATTCAATGATGCAAACCGGGCAGGATAAGTACGGAATGCAGACCTTCAATCAGGCTTTGGCAACGCTTTACCACAAACGGCTGATCACAATGGACACAGCGCTACACCGATCTTCGAACGTCGACGAGCTTCGGGAACTGATCGAACGCGGCGTAGGGGTCAACACCAATGGTAAACACCCCAGTCCTTACGCTCAGGCACGGCCCATAGGAACCCGCCCCGGTAGCACGCGTTAAACCATTCTCTGGAGTCCCAAACATGCCAACCTACGTATTCAAAGGTCGCAACCGCCTCAACGAGATCGTCGTTGGCGAGAAGGTTGCAGAAGATCGAGAAGCCCTTCGCCAAATTCTGCGGAAAGAACAAGTAACGCTTACCTCCGTCAAGGAAAAGGGACGAGAGATTGGGATTCCTAAAATTGGCGGCCGCAAGAAGGTTAAAGCGAAGGATCTCTCCGTCTTTACTCGTCAGTTCTCTGTGATGATTGACGCTGGGCTACCACTCGTTCAGTGCCTCGAGGTGCTGGCGCAACAACAGCAGAATAAGTACTTTCAACAGATACTGTTTCAGGTACGTCAGGACGTTGAGGAAGGCTCGACTCTCGCCGGAGCGATGGCGCGACACCCGCGTGTTTTCGATCAACTCTACTCAAACATGGTTGAAGCAGGAGAAACCGGCGGTATCCTGGATCTGATCCTGCAGCGCCTCTCGACCTTCATTGAGAAGATCGTCAAGTTAAAACGGGACGTAATCTCTGCGATGATCTACCCGGCTGCGGTAATACTACTCGCGATCGTTGCCGTGGCGGTGATCATGGTGGTTGTCATTCCGCAGTTCGAGGCCATTTTCTTGGGGCTCCTTGGGCCGGGCGAGCAACTGCCTCTGCCAACCCGAATTGTTGTTGGAATCAGTAACTTTCTCGCTGGGTGGGGCGGTCTGATCATTCTGGCCAGTGTCATTGCGATCTGCGTTGCCGTTCGCTTCTATTACCAGACGGAAGGAGGCCGACGCAACATCGACAGACTCTTGCTAAAGCTTCCGATCCTCGGAGGGATCTTCCGGAAGATCGCCGTGGCCCGCTTCTCTCGCACCTTGTCGACCTTGCTCTCTTCGGGTGTTCCAATCCTTCAGTCGTTGGATATCACCGCCAAAACTGCCGGCAACACTGTAATTGAGGAGGCAATCCTGAAGGTACGGTCGGGCGTTGAACGCGGTGAGAGTTTTGTGGACCCGCTAAAGGCCACCGAAGTCTTTCCGCATATGGTCGCGCAGATGATCGGAATTGGTGAGCAAACGGGTGCGCTCGATGCAATGTTGGGCAAAATCGCTGATTTTTACGAGCAGGAAGTTGACGCGGCGATTGCCAACCTGCTCACTCTCATCGAACCAGTCCTGATAGGCTTCCTCGGCATCACTATCGGATCGATTGTTATCGCGATGTATCTGCCGTTGTTTACGCTGATTGGTAAGCTGTCAACCAGTCAGTGACCTCAGAGGCTTTCGCCTTTAGATCACAGTTTTGCTGGCCACTCTAATCCGCCGCTTGCAAGTCTGGAAGAGGCTTGCAGGCGGCGGTTAGCATTTGCCAGGACTGGCTCCTATTCCTGCCAGTTGCGCGTTGTTGAACTAGTCAAATTCGTATTATCGTGATATCGCAACGGTAGGTGCGATTCCTCTCGGCGCCAGCAGTTCCTCAACTGATTCAAATAAGTGCAGGATTCCAAATGAATAAGTGAGGGGGTTGGAACTTGTCTGAACCAATTAGCCTTCAAATCCGTTTCGCAACAGAAGCCGATATAACTCTTATCTTTCATTTTATTCAGGCGCTTGCAAGTTACGAAGATCTTCTGGATCATTTCGAAGCAACAGAACAGCGCTTAGCGAATTACCTTTTTGGCAAACGGCCAAAAGCCCACGTCCTGCTTGCGGAGCACGGAGGGGAAAGCGCGGGCTTCGCGGTCTACTATTTCACCTTTACAACCTTTGCCGGTTTGCCTGGAATTTACCTGGAGGACCTCTTCGTGAAGCCCGAAAAGCGACGCGCGGGGATAGGTCGTGCCCTATTGAAGCATCTGGCACAACTTGCCAAGCAGGAAGGGTGCTGCCGGATTGAGTGGGCCGTCCTGCATTGGAACGAGAGTGCAATCTCTTTCTACGAGAAGCTCGGAGCTCAACGGGTGGATGACTGGTCTACCTACCGCTTGTTTGGAGAGGCACTGCGAAGCCTGGGCCAAGATTAACAGGCTCATACTGCTGTCTTTGGTTCAACTTCACAACAGTTCACCCACTGAATCGATTAGATTTTCTCAAGACTTTATCTTAGAAGTCTTCGTCCGCGAGGCCACTGTATATGATAGGCTTTGAATGGCCATGGCAGCCGAGCAAAGCCTAGAACATTCCTTGTCCCTGCACCAGAAACTGAGGTGGCTAATCGTTGGGAGACTTGCCGCCGCAATGATTCTGCTCGTCCTTGGGACTCTCTGGGTTCGCGCCAGAAGCGGACAGTCCCTCTGGGGTAAGACCGTTCCCTTCGTTACGATCATCGCGGGTCTAACTTTGCTGTACATCTTGGCCCAGCGGTTTTCTAGGCGACTTCTCCTTCAAACGCGTCTGCAATTCGCGGTCGACATTGTGTTGATCACATGGTTAGTGTGGTCCTCAGATGTCATACATTCGCCTTATACAGCACTCTACATTGTAGTCATTGCGATTTCGGGTCTGTTCCTTGGCCCACGGGATGCAGTCGTTGCCTCCGTGGGCTGCGCAGTTGCCTTCACGAGTTGTGCGGTGGCGGCAATCTTTGGATTCGGAAGTGATGCCGCAACTGAAGCTCTCGAAGGATCATTGGCAGAAGGAGTTCAGGCGGTTGGTCTCTTCGACATCGCATTTCTTGTGGTCGGCCTGTTGTCAGCCCAGTTAGCGGCTCGCCAAACCCGTTCGGACGTGCGGCTGATTGCCGCGACCCAATCACTGGCGAACCTCCGTGCACTGCATGAACGCATCGTCGAATCTATTCGCTCTGGCGTTGTGACCACGGATTTACAGGGACGGGTCTACACCTTCAATGCGGCGGCCGAAGAGATTACCGGGTACAAGGAGAAGGATGTTCGGGGACAGGATGCTTCCATCTTTTTTGGGGAGATGAAGGAGCATATCAAAGCGTCAATGGAGGCTGCAGCTAAGGGGAATGCAAGTCCAAGATTTGAGGCGGACTGCCTAACCGCTGAGGGGTTGCGGCTGCGGCTTGGCTTCAGCATCTCGCCGCTCTTCTCCGAGGCGGGCGAGACCACCGGCACGGTAACGACGTTTCAAGACCTAACTCAGATTCGAGCACTAGAGGAAACTTCAAGACGTCAAGACAGGCTCGCGGCTATTGGGCGGATGGCGGCGTCGATCGCCCATGAGATTAGAAACCCTCTGGCAGCCATGCGTGGCTCAATTCAGATGCTGAAGGCGGAGATGGATCCGCAGTCCGCACAGGACGAACTAATGGAGATCATTCTCCGCGAATCGGACCGACTCAATCGAATCATTAGTGATTTCCTAAACTATGCGCGGCCCCGATCACTGGTTCATTCCTCTGTTGATGTAGGAGAGCTGTTGAGCCAAACTTTTACTCTGATGCGGCACAGCCCAGAAGTAATCGAAAATCAGAAGATCGAGTATTCGATCCCTGACTCTCCTCTTCTCGCCGATGCAGACGCAGAACAACTACGCCAGGTGTTCTGGAACCTGGCTCGCAATGCTCTGCAGGCGATGCCCGACGGAGGGACCTTACGCGCGGAACTCACCCGGAACTCCCACCATCGATTACGAATCACCTTTTCGGATACTGGCCGCGGAATGTCGCCCGACCAGGTTGAGCATTTGTTTGAACCCTTCTCGTCAACAACAGGAGGGACAGGATTGGGACTATCGATTGTCTATCAGATCATCCGAGATCATGGTGGTACAATTAACGTCCGCAGCCGCGAGGGCGGCGGAACAACGATTACCATTGAGCTGCCCGATACAGAAGCATTCAACAACAAACCATTGAGCGGCTCCGAGCAATAGACCGTTAACCTCCTCTCTCTTATGTCTAAGCTACTCATAGTCGATGATGAACTTGGGATGAGACAGTTTCTAACTCATCTGTTCCAGCGTGAAGGTCACGAGGTTCGAGTTGCCGCAAGCGGAGGCGAAGCACTCGAAATGCTTAAAGCCGATCCGGCGGATCTGATCATCTCCGATGTCAGGATGCCGGATATTAACGGAATTGAGTTGTTGCGCGCCGTGCGCGAGACGCTGCCTAAGGCAGAGGTTGTGATGATGACTGCCTTTGCCAATGTCGACACTGCTCGAGAAGCCTTCTTATTGGGTGCCTACGATTTTGTGCAGAAGCCGTTTGACAATGACTTACTCAAGGAGGTCGTAGCCAGAGCCTTAAAGAAGATTTCCCTCGTTGAGGAAAAGGAAGCGTTGGCTGAAGCAAACAAGGTGCTGATAAAGGGCCAACGTGCGCGTGGTCAGGTTGGCAACATCATCGGCCGCTCGACCAAGATGCAATCCCTCTATCAGATGATTGAGACGGTAGCGCAGGTGCAGTCCACAGTCCTCGTCACCGGCGAGTCCGGTACGGGAAAGGAACTCGTCGCTCGAGCAATTCACGATATGAGTCCACGGGCAGAGAAGCCCTTCGTGTCGGTTAACTGTGGAGCGTTCACGGAGACTCTACTTGAGTCGGAACTTTTCGGTTATGTTAAAGGGTCCTTCACCGGGGCGAACACTAATAGAAAAGGGCTGTTCGAGGCCGCGAACAGCGGCACGATCTTCCTAGATGAAATCGGTGAGATGTCGCCTGCAATGCAGGTCAAACTACTGCGCGTACTTCAGGAACGAAGGTTACGACCAGTGGGGGCAACTGAAGAGACAGTCGTAGATACCCGGGTGATTGCTGCGACCAATCGCGATCTGGCAGCCATGGTCAAGCAGGGAACTTTTCGCGAAGATCTCTATTATCGAATCTCGGTAATCCCCATCGAACTGCCCGCTTTAAGAGAAAGAGCTGAGGACATTTCGGAGCTGGCTGAGCACTTCGTGAGAAAGTTCTGCGACCTGGCGGGACGCGACCTGAAGATTACTGCTTCCGCAATGCGTCTATTGGAAAACTATTCCTGGCCAGGAAACGTCCGTGAGTTAGAGCATACGATAGAGAGAGCGGTGGCGCTGGAAACAACAGACACAATTCAGCCAGAGCGGCTACCTGAACGGATTAATAATTACAATCCCAATCAAATAGCTGAGGGCTTTGAGTTTCCAGATGAGGGAGTAAACCTGACGGCCTATCTTGAACAACTGGAAAAGACGTACGTGTTAGAGGCGCTGCGGCGGACCACCGGCAATCAAACTAACGCAGCAGAGTTGTTAAGGCTCTCGGTACGATCATTGAGACATCTCTTGGACAAGCACGGCATACGCGCACTCACTGCGCACATGAGAGACGAACGCCGCAGTCCGGAATCAACGCCACGAAGGCGAGCTTCTGATCCTAATCCTCGGCGGCGTGCTTCCGATCAGGAAGAGTACGCTGAAGCAGCAGGTGAATAAACAAGCCCTGAGCGGTCCCAGATCTTTGTATTCTATCGGTTTTGAGTCGTTGTGTCTGACGCAACCAATCGTTTAACCGTTTGTTCTCAAGACCTCCCTGTTCCTCGTCAGTCCTGTAGCTCCCTCTCCAGTCTGAGCACTAAACGACGTGAGCCGCCCCGCTTAAGCTGGGGCATCGCTCTTGTCTCGTAAAGATTTCCTTTCGTAAGCAGACAACGAACCCACGGAAAAAGTTCCTTACGGTCTCTCTCTTTTTGCACTCCGCATCGATATCGTGGGCACCCTCGCGATGTCCAAAAGAGCAGTGCCACAAAGTGGGCCAAGTCGCATGACACTTTTTGTCAGAAACACCTCAGGGGAGCGTTACTACCCTCCAAAACCTTGGCTTTTAATCACTCTTTTCCGCACTGTTCTGCCTGGCACGTGCCTTGTTCTACTGCCCAACGAATCGCGCTTTGCGCGGCAGTGGATCGTGAGACGAAAGCCGTTGGCGCGAGATTAATGAATCCCATTTCTCTCTGAAGGAGTACGAAAAATACAAATGACTAAAAAACGCCAAGAGGGCTTCTCTTTAATAGAGCTGCTCATCGTCGTCGCGATTATCGGCATTATCGCCGCTATCGCTATCCCTAATCTTCTAGCTTCCCGCCGTGCGGCGAATGAGGGATCAGCCCAGTCTTCTCTGCGCACAATCCACAGTTCACAGGCAACCTATCAGTCCACAGCCGGCAACGGTGAATATGCCAACGACTTGACAATCTTGCGTGGTCAAAACCTGATTGATGGTGTGCTTGGTGGTGCGGCCAAAGCAACAAAAAGCGGTTACGAGTTCGAAATCGTAGAAGAGGCCGGCACAGGTGCTACAGCCGTTTTCGGTGTATATGCTTTCCCAGCTACGAGCGGAGGTATTTCCGCAACTGGTACCCGTCGCTTTGGTACCACTGAAGTTGGAGTGATGTACGGTGATGCTACGCTGGCAGCAGTACCTAACACACGAGCTTTAATCGTAGGTATGACTGTTCTCGGCAACTAACTGTTGAACTAACTGACAGTAATGCCAGCGGAGGTTGGAGTGAATACTCCGCCTCCGCTTCTTTTTTGTTCTCAAAGTCAAGATGACGTCGCTCGGCATCAGATCCATGGAACTAACAGAGTCCGGCCAAAAGCTGGAAGGTCGTAAAGCGGTTGTATACGTAGTCCTTATCTCCTTTGCCGTACTCGTGCCGGCGCTCCTTTTCGGCATACCCTCGAACGTCGACCTCCTGAATCACTTCCGGTTCGCACTTCCCTTCGCAGAGGCTGTAAGCGCCGGCAACTTCTACCCGGGATGGTTGGCCGAATCGAATGAAGGCTTCGGCGATCCCAGCTTTCGCTTTTATCCTCCCGCGCTCTATTACTTACTGACGCTGATGACCAGCACAACGGGTAGTTGGTACAGCGGGACGCTCCTCACATTTGTCTTCCTGTCGGTGGTCGGTGGTTTGGGCGTTTACCTTTGGGCAAGGGCGTTTCTGGATCCCTCGGCGTCGATGTGCGCTAGCGCTTTCTACGCCGTTGCCCCTTACCACTTGAACGAGCTATACCAAGCCTCTCTATTAGCTGAGTACGCGGGGTGCGCAGTCTTACCTTTTGTGTTTGCTTTCGCCGAACGTATTCGTTCGGGTGGGGATAGAAAAGCAGTCGCAGGTCTTGCCGCAGCTTATGCGGGCTTGATCCTCACACACCTTCCGTTAACAGTAGTTGTATCAACGGCCCTGGTTATCTACGCGGTAGCGCGTCCCACTACCAACAAACGAATCAAAACGTTGTCACAGTTCGGATTTGCGATCGGCTTGGGGCTTACTGCGAGCGCGGTGTACTGGACCACGATGCTTAGTGAACTGAGCTGGGTCAGAATCAACAGGGAGGGAACTGATGCGCTGGTAGACTACAACAAGAATTTTTTGCTCTCATCGCTGTCGCCAGAAAACCTGAATGTCTGGTGGATGAACATACTCGCTTTTTTGACGCTATTACTAATTCTCCCGGCCCTTCTACTTCGTTGGAAAGAGGCGGGCTCAGGCGCAAGGACAACGATGATGTTGGTCGTCGGCAGCGTTGTGATGGCACTACCAATTAGCTGGCCCATCTGGCGGCTCATGCCCGCGATGCAGCAGACCCAATTCCCCTGGCGTTGGCTGACTGTTTTGTCCGTAGCCGGCGCGATTCTGGCGGGAGCAGGGCTCTCACAACTAGGCAGGTTGAAAAGAACAAACAAACTGCTTGTGCTGGGAGCGATGCTCATATCGATAACGTTCAGTTTCTCTCACATCATTCGCGAGGCGCGTTACCTCAACGAAAGCCAATTCCAGCAAATGCTGACAACTGTGCGTGGCAGTGCAAGCGTTAATTACTGGTTCCCAGTCTGGGCCAGCATCACGCCGAGACGAATGGAAACACAAGTTGAAGCTCCGGGCCGTTCCGTGGTAGTAGACACATGGCAGGCTGAGCACAGGCGATTCACGGTCGAGGCAGGAACAGCCAGCTTCGCCCGGGTTAAAACGTTTTACTACCCACATTGGACCGCGGCTGTTGGGCCTGAACAGTTGGAACTTAAACCCGACACTGACGGGGCGCTTTTGGTGGCACTACCAGCGGAATCCGCAACTATCGAACTCACGTTTCGCGAACCGCATCTGAGCAGTTATTCTGGAGTAGCGAGTGGAATCGGATGGGCTTTTATTCTCGCCCTCTCAGCTCCGAAACCCATGAGGAGAAACATTTGAGCTTGACCAGCCTGCTGAGAGACGACGCGGTCGGCACTCTCTCTCGAACCGCTTCAGATCTACTTCAGCAGAATCATTACAACGAAATCGCCTCAGATTACGAAACTCACTACAGCGATAGCTGGAGCCTGGAGTACCGCCGTCGGTTTATGTACGAGCCGATGTTCGAAGGAATCGACTTAAAAGGCGCCAGAGTACTCGATGCAATGTGTGGCAGTGGGCAGACAACTGAGTTCCTTCTCAAAAGAGGCGCCAACGTCACGGGACTCGACATATCGGAACAGGTTTTGACCTCGTTTCGGAGACAGTGGCCAGAGTGCACGGCGGTGCAGCGTTCGTTACTAGATTCGGGACTGCCGTCGAATTTGTTTGACTGCGTAGCCATCGTCGGAGGCTTACACCACGTTCATCCAAATGTCTCTCGGGCGATCGCCGAAATTTATCGCGTCCTTAAACCTGGTGGTTACTTCTGCTTCATGGAACCGCACGACCGCTCTCTTCCAAACATCGTTCGTCGCATTTGGTATCAGCATGACCGGTATTTCTCTGCCAACGAAGCCGCGATCGATCTTCACACCTTGGGAAAAGAGTTCGCTGGGCAGTTCACGGCTAAGAACACTCGCTTTCTGGGAAATGTTGCTTTCCTCTTGGTCCTTAACTCCTTGATTTTTCGTATTCCACTTCGTGCCAAACGCTACTATGCTCCCGTGCTTTTCCCCGTCGAAGCCTTGGTAATGCGATTGCAAACCCAACTGACTTCCTGTTTCGCAATCAGCCAATGGCAAAAGCGATAGGTTCGTGCGATTTAATCTTTTCGATTTCTTGTGATTGGGATAGAGTAAGTTGCCATAGTGACTCACCAGATCGTCGACTGAATTAGGCGTGGAAACTGCCACAACAGCACTCCCAAGACAGCAAGAGTACTTGACCAGCGGCCCAGTCGTTCGCATCTGGGCCATTGCGCGAAATACATTTCGCGAAGCGGTTCGGGATCGGGTTTTATACAACCTTGTACTGTTCGTGCTGCTGCTCACCCTTGCGGCCGTTTTCATCGGAGAACTATCAGGTGGCCAAGAGAGGAAAATCATTGTAGACCTCGGCCTCAGTGCCATGCTGCTCTTCGGCGCTTTCATCTCAATATTTGTTGGCGTAGGTTTGGTCTTCAAAGAGATCGAACGTAGAACGATTTATGCAATTTTCTCAAAACCCGTAGGTCGCGGAGAATTTTTAGTCGGAAAGTACCTCGGGCTGAGCCTGACCCTTTTGCTTAATGTTCTGATAATGGGGTTGGGTGTTTCACTGGCCCTTGTCTATGTCAGTGAAGGGTGGGATCCACTGGCAGGGACAATCTGGGCGGCAGTAGTATTGATCTATCTCGAGCTATTGATTCTCACTGGTATCGCCCTGCTCTTTTCGTCGTTCTCATCACCTGCCCTCTCAGCGCTTCTCACTTTCTTCGTATTCATCATCGGTCACTTCAGTTCTGACTTGAAGAGCTTGTCGAATTCCCTGGGCAGCACTGCCGCTCGGTGGTTGTTCGCCGGTCTCTATTATCTTTTGCCCAACCTTTCCAACTACAGCTTCATCACCCGTGCCGCACATGGGCAGGTTCCAGACGCGCAGACCGTGTCGATGAATCTCGCGTATGCCCTCGTGTATGTAGCTGTTCTTCTTGCTGCTGCCACGTTGATATTCCGGCGTCGTAATTTCAAATGAAGAAATCAGGACAAACCGCGAGTCTTGTGGGCAAAACCACACTATTATTAGTGGCAGTGATCGTGGTCGGTTTGACTACTACAGGTTTGCTTGCAGGTTCGATCGACCGTCGCCAGCCGCCGGCACCGAGCACCTCAGAGGATGAACGCCTCTACCTTTCTGGCAGCACCGCGCGGCGAATGAGTCTTGCATTCAATGGCTTGGCTGCAGACTGGTACTGGATGCGTTCGCTTCAGTATGTAGGGCGAAAGCTCCTGATGGTACCCCAGGATGTGGTTCTTGATGATCTAGGTGAGCTGAACTTAAAGCTGTTGGCACCATTGCTGGATACCGCAACCACTTTGGATCCGAGCTTCATGGAGCCATACGAATATGCCGCTCTCGTACTGCCAAGCATCGATGTTAATGAAGCCATTCGAATTACCAATAAAGGAATTTCAGCCAATCCGAATTCCTGGAGACTCTACCAACACCTCGGCTACATCTATTGGCAGCAAAAAGACTATGAAACGGCGAGTCAGACCTACGCGGAAGGTGCGACGATCCCCGGCGCGCCCAACTGGATGGAGGCAATGAGTGCAAGAATGGCGGCCGAGGGAGGTAGTCGTGAATTAGCCCGTGAGATTTACCAGAGGATGTATGCTCAAGCCAGCGAAGATACGGTAAGGGAAATGGCGCGCCGCCGTCTCCTGCAATTGGATTCGATGGACCAACGAGACGCGTTGAAGCATATTCTTGCCTTATTTCAGGAGCGAGTTGGCCGTTGCCCATCGTCCTGGAAGGAACTGGAACGCGCGCTTTACTCCATGAAATGGTCTGTGGACGTTAATGGCGCACCACTGGATCCATCAAGGACACCTTATGTTTTGAACACGGATGAGTGTGATGTGAGGCTCGCTCCCAACTCAGTCATACCACATCGGTAAACCATGACTACCGTAGTAGAAATCACCGAATTAACTAAAGACTACGAGGTTGGCTTCTGGAATAAACGGAAGGTCCGAGCTCTGGATGCTCTCTCGCTCACAGTGAATCGCGGTGAGATTTTTGGCTTTCTGGGAGCGAACGGCGCAGGTAAGACAACAACGCTGAAGCTTTTAATGAGTCTGATCTTTCCTACTGCGGGGACCGCTCGAATTTTGGGCCAAGACATCGGTGACGTATCAATGCATCGCCGAATTGGGTATCTGCCCGAGAATCCTTACTTCTACGACTACCTAACTGCGCGCGAGTTCATGGACTACCTTGGACAGATCTTTGGATTAGAATCATCACGACGTCAGGCACGAACGGAACAACTGCTTTCCCGAGTGCACTTGGACCCGACCCGGTGGGACGTACAGCTGCGAAAGTTCTCAAAAGGCATGTTGCAACGTGTTGGATTGGCCCAATCACTCATAAACGATCCGGAAGTGGTATTTCTTGACGAACCAATGAGTGGACTGGATCCGGTGGGTCGGCGTCAGGTGCGCGATCTAATCGCTTCATTGAAACTTGAGTCTAAAACCGTCTTCATGTGTTCGCACATCCTCTCGGACATCGAAGTACTCTGCGACCGTGTTGCCATTCTCAAGCAAGGCCGATTATCTCAAGTTGGCAGTCTGGTGGAGTTGCAAAGACGCGCCGGCGATACACACCAAATTGAATTGCTAGCAACGGGAACTGACGAGACCCGCCTCAGGGAACACCTCAGTAGGGCAAACGAGCTGAAAATCGTTACAACTGCCAGCGGATTGCGTGTCGAATTGGCAGATGAATCTCACGTCGATGAAGCACTTGAAGCTTTGAGAAAGGCCGGTGGAAAGCTTGTATCTGTGCAGCCTCTACGGCAGTCGCTAGAGGAACTGTTTCTTGACTGAGTTCGCAACTAGAAGCGAAAACCCGACACGTCCATCCTGATATTCGCGCGGTTGTCACTCTCGCTGAACCCTTCTATCACCACTACTGCAATCATGGTTTTGTTGGGTCCGAGCTCCGGCTGTCGTTCCGTTGGTATCACGACAACCACCCGCTCTCGGACCGGGTTCTCATCGTAATCAACAACACTTCCCTTCATCTCGAGCCCGCGAAGCGTTTGTCCGGTGAAGTTCCGTACAGTACATCGCAACGTCATCACGATGTCTCCGAGCGGCCGGCGAGCCTCATCTGCCTCAGGTGGATCAAGCACAATCTTCTGACGATACTGTTCCCACTCCGGCGAGCCCGTCCTGATAGCTCCTTGTAGAGTCGGTTGTGGAGATCCGCCTCCCGTCGCGCGAAGCAGGAAATAAAAAAGTCCGCCTATCAGCAGTGCGGAGATTACGGCAACTCCGATGATTACGTTTTTGCGCGAGTCCTCAGTCGACGCGGTTTGTCGGTCACTAGAAGCCATGATAGAGAAGTAATCCGATTTTAGATTTCATTAGACAGTTTGGCAATGAAATGCCCGCGTGACTTAGTGGGTTCTTGCGAGCAGTAGGTTGACCACGTCTTCAAGCTCGGAAAAATCGATTGGTTTAGTGACATAAGCATCACAACCAGCTGCTAAAGCCTCGCTATGAAAGTCTGCCGTGTCGTGTGCCGACACAGCAATGATCGGCGTTTGCTGAAGTTCAGGCAATCTGCGGATCCGCCGAGTCGCGCCCAAACCGTCCACCAGAGGTAAACTAAGGTCCATTAGAATAACGTCGGGCTTTTCCTGTCCGGCAAGCTTCACGGCCTCCTCACCGTTGACAGCCTCTATTACCTTGTAGCCGCTCATCTCCAACAGCCGTCTCATCATGAAGCGATTGTCTTCGGTGTCTTCCACCAACAGGACTCTCTTAGGCTTTTGCTGCACAGGCATATTCTATTGCCGGGGAAAGTTTTTTAGGAAAAATTGCGTTTCGCGGGCGCTATGTTGTTGAATTCACTGTATCAGTAGAATACGCCAGCGATTTTTGTTACTATGCCGCATCGAAACGCAACACAATTAATGAAGAGCACGCGGTCTTAACCATACACCGCCGATCTTGCGACTTCATCCCCCACGAGGAACTCTGAACCCCCTGCGCGGACTGGTATAAGGATGAAGCCACTATTAACTAAGTCAGAAGACCAGGATTCGCTCCAAAACCTTGGGCGCGCGTCCGTTCAGATCGTACATGACCTGAAGAATCAGCTGAATGGTCTCAAACTTTATGCCACGTTTTTGCGAAGACGGATGGAGAAGAGCGATAGACCCTCAGATGAGCAGGAAACCGTGGCCAAACTCATGTCTGGACTGGAACGCGCCGCGAGCGATCTATCGACTTTGGTTCAATATGGCAGACCGATAGAGTTAAAAAAGCAGCCCGGAGTAGACCTCCACAAACTGCTGCGCGCTGTCCTTTCGAGTTTCGCCGATGCTAACCGAGCAACCGGACAATTGACCGGCGTGTTTTTGCTCGATCCTCCCAGCGGTTCATTACTTGGCGAGTTTGATCCGGTGCAATTATCAGAAGCGCTTAAGTTCATCTCGATAGGTGCGATGAAGATTCGACAAGCCGTAGAGAAGGAGTCCACTCTGCAAATCACAATGCAGTCCGACGAATCCCGCTTGCTCGCGATCATTGAATGGTTAGGACTCAACCGATTAGACCACGATCCCTTTTCTTCGTTTGTAGGAAGCGATGAAATACGAATGTCGTTGGCCGCAAAGATCATCGGCGAGCACGGGGGCACTGCAGCGCATACTGCTAACAGTCTCTGTGTTCGATTGCCATTAGGAAACTGATCACAATTGATAAAAGGGTCAAAGACTATGAACACAACTGCAACCAGTCCCGGCAAGGAGGAGAAAAAGGTGGAGCATAAAGACGTACGCATTTTGGTGGTTGACGATGAGCCAATGATGGCTGACTCCTTGAAGCAGAACCTGGCTGAGGAGGGCTACCTGGTCGACAGCGCCGCCACCGGGGCTGAAGCTATTGAACTGTTCGACCAGGGTGGCCACCATCTTGCGATTTGCGACCTGCAGTTACCTGACATGGACGGCCTTGAAGTCATGCGCCATATGAAAGACGCGCGTCCGACCACGGAAGTAATTGTTGTCACGGGTTACGGGTCTGTGCCCAAGGCCGTAGAAGCAACAAAGGCTGGGGCCTTCTATTTCGTCGAGAAGCCGTTCGATTTCGAAGAGATCCAGCCACTAGTCGAGAAAGCACTTGAACGTAGAGAGCTCGTTGCCGAGACGACAAACATGCGCAGGCAACTATCCACACGGGCCGAGTACTTCAACATCATCGGGGCGTCGAAACAGATGCAAACCATCTATGAGACGATCGAGTCTGTTGCCAAATCTGATGCCAATGTTCTTATCGTCGGCGAGTCTGGAACGGGTAAAGAATTGATCGCGAATGCAATTCACTATAATTCGCTGCGATCCAAGAAACCGTTCATTAAGGTGAATTGTGCAGCCCTGCCAAAGGAGTTGATCGAATCCGAACTCTTCGGCCACACCAAAGGCGCCTTTACAGGAGCCCATGCCGACAAGGAGGGCTTGGTACAGCATGCGGCAGGTGGCTCGCTGATGCTGGATGAGATCGCCGAAATGCCCGTTGAATTGCAGCCGAAACTTCTACGTGTGCTACAGGAGAGGAGTTACCGCAAGATTGGTTCAGAAAAGACTTATGCAGTTGATTTTCGGCTGATTTCGTCGACAAATCGACCACCGGCAGATGCCATTCGCGATGGACTGCTGCGAGACGATCTGTTCTATCGTATTTCAACCATTACTATTCACGTCCCACCATTGCGTGAACGCAGCGAAGACATTCAATTGCTGACAGAACACTTCCTCCACATGTACGCCCAAAAATACGAGCGGCCGATTTCAGGGGTGTCACAAGCTGCCTATCAGCGCCTGTTCGCTCACGTCTGGCCCGGCAACGTTCGGGAACTGCAGAACGTGATCGAGCGCGCGGTGCTGCTCGCAAAAGCCAACCGTATTGAACCGGTCGATCTGCCTTTCGATAACGGTACCTTGCCCGAGGGATCAACGGCTGGTGCGACGTGGGATGTGCCGCCGAATATGACCCTGGAGGACATTGAGAGACTGGTCATTGAGCGAACGCTACAGCGAACTGGCGGGAACAAGCAAGCGGCCGCAAACCTGCTTGGCATATATCGTCCGCGACTCTACAGCAAGATCAGGAAGTACAACATTGATGTTACTTCGCTGGTCACCGCTTGAGGCAAAGCCAATTGCAATGGCCGATTGCCAATTGGCGATTGCTGATTGCCGATTGACCTGTTAAAGAATTCCGTTTCAGGAGTTTTACAAGATTCACATGAGGGTCGAACTGCAATGCGGGCGGTGACGCCCGCGTTCCGGCGTTCAATCAACCTGGTAAGTGGCGACGCTGGTGGGAGTTTCAAAACACCGGACTTTGTAGATCTGCACCCTGTTGTCACCAACCTTTGTTGCCACACGTTCCAATACATATTTAGCAAGGTTTTCAGCTGAAGGCTGCAATTCATCGAAAGGTGGCAACTCGTTAATGTTGCGGTGGTCGAGGTAGGCGACAACTTCGTCGGCAGCCTCTTTGAGTTCAACAAAATCAACCAGCAGGCCGATGTTGTCCAATTCTCGACCACGAGCGTAAATCTCGATCCTATAATTATGACCGTGCAGGTTCTCACACTTCCCTTTGTACCCACGCAACTGGTGCGCACTTGAGAAGTTCCGCTCAATCATCACTTCGAATTGTCCGGGCATGAATTAAGTCTGGCACAGACCTTGGCGAGACGTCCAACGGTCCTTGTTCTCTGTTTGATTTTGATCCACAGAGACGCGGGGGAAATTAAGCGTGGTAACTGTTTGACACCGAACTCGCCGTCTGGGCTTCGTCATGGAATATCGACTCAAGGTCGCTGATTTGCGAAGTAACGCGGCATTGCGGCAGGCTTTGAAGGAATGTGCGACCGTAGGCCTTCGTGCGTAGACGCGGATCAAGAATGGCAAGAACTCCTCGATCAGTCGTGCTACGGATTAATCGACCCAGTCCCTGTTTCAAACTAATGATTGCCTGGGGCACACTGTACCCGTAGAAGCTCGAACCGCCTTGCGAGTCAATGTACCGCTGCCGAGCGGAGACAAGAGGATCTGTTGGAACCGCAAATGGAAGCTTATCAATAATCACGCATGACAACTGTTCGCCCCGCACGTCCACACCCTGCCAAAAACTTGCAGTCGCAAACAAAACTGAATTAGGCGTTTCACGAAACTGATCCAGGAGCTGGGTCTTCGAAGCGCTGCCCTGGAGCATGCAATAAAAGTCGACCTCAGGCATTACCAGATCGTAGAGCGATTTCATCCCGTTGAAACTGGTTGACAGCACAAACGCTCTCCCCTCTGTCGCGTTGAGTATCTTCACAACTTCCCCGGCGGCGGCATGCGCCCATTCATTGGAGCGAGGGTCCGGCATCTTGGCTGGTAGGTAGAGCACGGCTTGCCGTTGAAAGTCATAGGTCGAAGCAGCGATGAGGTCCTTTGCTTTATCCAGGCCCAGTCGTTCTCGAATGAAGGTGAAATTGCCGGCACTGGAGAGAGTGGCAGAGGTCAAAACCACCGTTTCAATTTCGCTAAACAGCTTGTCCTCAAGTATTCCCGACACGTCTATCGGAGAGGCCCGCAAAAAGACCCCGCGCCCCCGACGCTCGAGCCAATAGACAAAGTTCTGTTCGGCTCCAGTGACTATGAACTGCAGGTCAAATCGTGCTTGCCTCACCCGCCGGACAATATTCTCAATATCTGCGGGCTTGTCCCTTATTGCGTCCAACGTAGTTTCCAGGCGTCCCAATGCGCCATCAAAAGCCGTGTAGAGGTCGCCGAGTGGGGTGGCAATAAGTTCACCGCTCGTACTGCGGCGTACAAACGTGCCAGGAACGAGCACATATCTGCCATCCTCACCGCGCCCATCGCGAAATCCCATCCAGAACTTTTCGGCAAAGCGTTCCGCCCGTGACACGCTCTTTGTCACTTCTCGCTCAACGTTTCCATTCTCTATCTTTACGAAAGCAATGTCCCGAAGTAGTTCGTCGATCTGGTAATTCGAGATCTGAGCGCCAAAATATTCCGACGCCACATCTTCGATCAGGTGTGCCTCATCCAGGATTACTGCAGAATAATCCGGTAACACGCTCCCGTAGGCGCCGTTTCGCAATGCAAGGTCGGCAAAGAAAAGGTGGTGGTTGACCACGATAATGTCTGATTCCATCGCCCGTGCGCGCATTCGGGTAATGAAGCAGGCGTCGTAGTCGCTGCATTTCTGTCCGAGGCAAGTTTCAGAACGCGCGTCTATGTGGCGCCAGAACGAAAGCGACTCCGGTAGGTTCCTTAGTTCCGCACGATCTCCGGTCGGAGACTCTCGTGCCCAGTGAGTCACTTGTTCGAAGTAGTCAATCTCGTTGAATCCATCGAGGACGGGCGAGTCGTCAATGTGGCCGAGGCGCTGCAGGCAAACATAATTGTTTCGGCCTTTCATATAGGCCGCTGCAAATTTCTTCGGCAAGACCTTTTGGAGAAAGGGGATGTCTTTCTCCATTAGTTGTTCCTGAAGGTTCTTGGTCCCGGTGGAGACGATGACGCGGCCTTGACCTGAAAGTGCTGAGGCAATGGCTGGGACCAGATACGCGAGGGTCTTACCGGTACCGGTTCCGGCTTCGACAATCAGGTGGTGTCGATCCTCGAAAGCCTGCATTACCGCCTTGGCCATCTGGATCTGTCCGGGGCGGTATTCGTATTCCGGATGGGTTTTGGCTATCAGCCCCTCTGGTCCGAAGATTTCCTTCATAAGTTCGCAGCTTTTACTTAACTCGTTGAAAAATCCCGTTCCAGCGTATTTCTGGGCCATCCGGCTCGTCGTCACGATCGGCAGAAAAATAGATTGTTCCGGCTTTTCCTACTATTCCTTTTCGCGCTATTGGCCCTCGAAAACCTCCCGACTACCTCAAGCGTCGCGCGTAGACCGGATAGCGCGCCGTGAGTTCAGCGACGCCACGTTGCACCTGTTTCCGGACTTCTCCCGATTGCGGATCGTGAATGATCGTCGCAATCAACCTACCAATCTCCCGCATCTCCGCTTCTTTCATCCCGCGGGTCGTAACTGCCGGCGTCCCTATGCGTAACCCCGAAGCGACAAACGGTTTGTTTTGATCAAACGGTATCGTGTTTTTGTTGACAGTGATGTGCGCTGCCTCCAGAGCCTTCTCAGCATCCTTGCCTGTGATACCCTTTCCATCCATCCAGACATCCACCAGCATAAGGTGGTTATCAGTCCCTCCGGAGACGAGCCTTAGTCCCTGCTCCTGCAACTCTGAAGCAAGCGCTTTTGCATTCGCCAAAATCTGCCGCTGATATTCCCTAAAGTCTTCGCGAAGCGCCTCGCCAAACGCCACCGCCTTCGCTGCAATAATATGGACCAACGGCCCTCCCTGAACTCCTGGGAACAACTTCCTGTCGACCTCTTTCGCGTGCTCTTCCCTGCAAAGGATCAGGCCTCCCCGTGGCCCGCGAAGGGTCTTGTGTGTAGTTGTAGTGACGTAATCGGCATGGGAAATAGGGGAAGGGTGCAACCCCGCGACAACAGGACCGGCAATGTGTGCAATATCAGCAAACATCCGGGCATTGATGCTCTTTGCGATATGGCCAATTCGTTCAAAGTCTATGATGCGTGGATAAGCCGAGGCACCGCAAATGATTAGTTTGGGCTGATGCTCTTCAGCGATTCGCTGCAACTCCTGGTAATCGATCTGCTCTGTCTCTCGAGAGACACCGTAATCAGCCACCTTATAGCTGATGCCGGAGAAATTCATCGGATGGCCGTGAGTCAAATGGCCGCCGTGTGAGAGGTTCATTCCCAGAATCTGATCACCATAATGGATCGCCGCTAAATAAACCGCCATATTGGCCTGGGCGCCACTATGTGGCTGCACGTTCGCGTGATCCGCTCCGAACAATTCTTTGGCTCGATCAATCGCCGCTTGCTCAACCACGTCGGTCCACTCGCAACCGCCGTAGTAACGTTTTCCTGGATAGCCTTCAGCATACTTGTTTGTAAAAACGGAGCCCATTGCCTCAAGCACCGCTTCGCTTACGAAGTTTTCCGAGGCAATCAACTCAAGTCCGTTTGCTTGCCGGAATACTTCGTTATCAATTGCCTGTGAAATCTCAGGATCAACTTGTGAGAGCGGGAGGTTGCGAGAGTCGGTCATCTATCTGTCCTTCGGTTCATTGTCACAATCAAGCTCACTAATCTTAGCAACGCGCGCGGAGTGACGTCCGCCATCAAACGGAGTTAAAAAGAATGCCCGCACGATCTTGGGTATCTCTGCTGCAGGCGTTGTGCGTGCACCGATAGTCAGGACGTTTGCATCATTGTGTTGCCGAGCCAGCCGAGCGCTCTCTTCAGACCAGGCCAAGGCGGCACGCACACCGGGTATCTTGTTTGCGGCGATTGACATTCCGATTCCTGAACCGCAGACCAACAGTCCCAACTCGGCTTCGTTGTTCGCGACTCGACGCGCGACCTTTACTGCATAGTCTGGATAGTCAACCGAATCTTCGGAAACGGTGCCCAGGTCCTCAAAGTCTATTCCGATTTCCCGCAACAGTGGCTTCAGCTTTTCCTTCTCTTCGTAACCGGCGTGGTCACTCGCGAGTGCGATTTTCATGTTTTCGATTCCCAGGCTTAAGCATCAGAAAGGAGTTTGGATGGTACATCAGCCGAGAGTAGGCCGCAAACGCAAGTCTGTTACGATAGATCTGCAATTTAAGGGTGAAAGAAAAACGAAAAGTGGTGGCCCGTTGCTGGCTCTCCTTGCCACCGCGCTCCAAATTGTGTTAAGCGAGAATGCCTCGTTTAACTCTATGTTCACAGACGAATCGAAAAAAACCTGAATGCGCTGGTCACAGTATTTCATTCCAACTCTCCGTGAGGACCCCGCTGACGCTGAAGTGGTTTCGCACAAGTTGCTTCTGCGTGCCGGACTCGTACGCCAGCTTGGCGCCGGCATTTATTCATATCTGCCACTCGCACAGCGTATCGCCTTGAAAATCATGCAGATACTGCGGGAAGAGATGAACCGTATCGGTGGTCAGGAGTTCTATCTCCCGGCGCTGAATCCACGCGAGGTATGGGAGGAGTCGGGGCGTTGGGCGGTGATGGGCGAAAACATGTTTCGCCTTAAGGATCGTAAAGGCGCCGACCTCTGCCTGGGAATGACCCATGAAGAGGTCTTCACTTCGATTGCTCGGAACGAACTACGCTCGTATAAGCAACTGCCGCAGGTTTGGTATCAAATTCAAGTGAAATTTCGCGACGAGGTCCGGCCCAAATCGGGTGTATTGCGAGTGCGGCAGTTCATCATGAAGGACGCCTACTCGTTCGATATTGATCGTGCGGGTTTGGACAAATCTTTTGAGGATCAAAGGGAAGCTTATAAACGTATCTTCAATCGTTGCGGCTTGAAGTACGTGATTGTTGAGGCTTCGTCTGGCTCTATGGGCGGCTCAGCTTCTAGTGAGTTCATGGTCAAGACCGATGCGGGCGAAGACATGATCGCGACCTGCTCCTCTTGTGATTATGCGGCCAATCTGGAAAAAGCCACTTCTCGAGTTCCTGAGGTTAATGATGGAATCGGACTGGATTTTCCGGTTGATTTCCCGACACCGGGCGTACGAACCATTGAAGACTTGACTACTTTCGGTGAGGGCGTTCCTGCCGATCGTCAGATAAAGACTCTTGTCTACGTCGCTAATGAAAATGGGAGTTCGCGGATGTTACTGGTGTTGTTGCGCGGCGATCATCAGTTACATGAGACCAAACTCGCAGATAACCTGGCTGGAGCAGAAGCAAGACCTGCTCACGCTGAAGAGATTCATTCGCTGCTTGGCGCCAACGCCGGCAGTCTTGGAGCTGTGGGAGCAAAGCAGAAGGCGAGGCTGGCGGGCAAGGAGCTCTACATTATTGCCGACAGTGCCTTGCGGGGACGTCGGAACATGACCACCGGCGCGAACACGGATGACCATCACATTCGTGGCGTAAATGTAGACCGTGACATAAAAATGGATCAATGGGCCGACCTGCGCACGGTCTCCTCCGGTGAAGCATGTCCCCGCTGTGACTCAGGAATTCTGGAAGTCGCAAAGTCGCTGGAGATCGGGCACATATTTAAGCTGGGAACTAAGTATTCAGAATCGATGGGGGCCAAGGTTCTGACTCAGGATGGAAAAGAAGTTCCAATTGTGATGGGTAGCTACGGTATTGGTGTCGAGCGGATTATGGCTTCCGCGATCGAACTGCATCACGATCAAGACGGAATCATCTGGCCAAAGAGCATCTCGCCATTCGATGTTATCGTAACGATCACAAACGTAAAAGACGATGCCCTCCGCAACGCCGGTGAGAGATTGTATAAGGACCTGCAACGCGCTGGGCTCGACGTGCTTTTAGACGACCGCGACGAGCGTGCTGGAGTCAAATTCAAGGATGCCGATCTGATCGGTATTCCTTACCGTCTCACTATTGGGAAGAAGATTTCTGAAGGCGTTGTTGAACTTTTCGACCGCCGCGGCAAGAGAAGTGAGGACGTGAAATTGAACGATGCCGTTGCGCGGGTTCAATCCCTCGCCCTGGCTGGTTTGTAGTATCGGTAGTGCAATGAAATGAAATCCTTAAGCCTTCTGTTTCTTCTGCTCATCCCTGCTACCGTACAGAGCCAGGAATATTTGCCCGAGCTGGTGCGCCGCATCAAACCCTCCGCGGTAGCGGTCGAGACTTACGATCAAAAGGGCGAAAAACTTTCGCGCGGAAGTGGCTTCTTTATCGATTTCGACCGTGTGGTTACCAATCGTCACGTCATCGAGAACGCTTACCGGGCTGAGATCCACTCATCAACGGGAGCCACCTACCAGGTTAAGGGTGTCCTTGCGGTTGATGCAGAGGGTGATATCGCACTGCTCAAGGTTGATGCTCCCGCGTCTCAAGTCCGCCCACTCCTTTTAGACCGCACGTCGCCGCAGGAAGGCGAGGGTGTGGTCGTGATCGGCAATCCTTTCGGCCTGGAAGGTAGTGTAACCAATGGGATTGTCTCCGCAGTACGCGATATTCCGACGTTTGGGCGCATCATCCAGATCACTGCACCCATATCACCGGGCTCCAGCGGTAGTCCCGTCGTAAATATGCAGGGGCAAGTCATTGGTGTGGCTACACTCCAGGTAACCGGCGGCCAAAGTGTCAACTTTGCAATTCCCTCAGAAAGAATTTCGCAGTTGCAGATCACCAGCCTGATGTCACTGGCTGATCTGGTTGCCGCAACAGGCAAGAACAAACGAGCGCGCGCAGTACAGTACTTTCGCGACGGTCTAAGCTTTCTTTCCAAGGACGATTGCGAACGTGCTTTGCCGTACTTCGAGAAGGCGGTTGAATCCGACAACAACTATGCGGAAGCCTGGGCCCAGAGCGGTTTCTGTAACGAAAAACTCGGCCGCCACGCTGAAGCCATAGAGTCCTCAAAGAAAGCCGTGAACCTCAGACCCTCGGCTGAGTCTTACTTCAATATTGGACTTGCCAATTTCTACCTGAAGCAGTATCGGGATGCCGCCGAGGCTTATCGCCAGGCAATCAAGCTAGATCCCTACAATTCAGCCGATGCTTATTACGCACTGGGCCTCGTGTATCGCGATTGGGGAAAAGCCGACGATGAGATACAGGCGTACAAGCAAGCCATCAGGTTGAGGCCAGACTACACGAGTGCATTCGAGCGGTTGGGCAGCCGGTATGTAAAGTCGAAGAAATACAACGAGGCAGTTGAAGTCTATAAGCAACTGGCGTCATTAAGACCGGGAGACGCGAATGCTCCTAACATTCTGGGTGAAGCATATTTAGAATTGGGAAAGAGAGATGAGGCGCTCGAGTCCTTTCGTCAGGCTATTCGATTGAAGCCTGACTTCGGTCGAGCATACTTCAACTTAGGTAAGTGTTTGCTGGCGATGGGCAACCGCGACGCTGCTATCGAGCAATACACGATTTTGCAGAACTTGGACCAGGATTGGGCCGAGCGGCTGAATACGCTGCTGAACCCGTGAGGCCGGAGAAGTCAGAGGTCAGAGTCAGGGGTCAGAAGTTCAGCGGTCGAAGAATGAAAAATGGGAAATTGGTCATTGGTCATTGGTCATTTGTGCTCTCGACTTCTGACCTCTGACTTCTGACCTCCGACCTCTGTCCTCTGACTTCTGATCTTCATCGAACAACCTCATTGACTAAGGCCGTTAGAGCATTGTCCTGTAAAACTGGATTTCGCTGTAACTGCCCGTGGAGATCACAAATGAAGACAGCGTGTGAGATCGCGAGCGGTGAACGAAATTCTCGAAATTCCATAGGGTAGTCTTGAGATAATGGCAGATCCTCTCCCAACAGGGACCTTCTTGTAACTCGTCCATCTCCGGGAGCATACATCGCTTCTGTCACCTCACGCTTCGACATGCGTTTGCCCGACAAAGTTTTATACTCTTTTGGCCGAATCAGCGTGATCCAACGGCCGTGCTTATCTTTCAACAACACCGGCGCGGTTAGAGTCTCTTCACAATCACCTCCTATTGCGAGGAGCGATACGGGCGGCAGCGTTGTTTCTATGACATCAAGCGCTTGATGAAATGCCTTGGCACGCAGTAGCACGGCGGCAAAATAGAGATCCAGATTCGTGAGTCGTTCTTCGGGAGTTCTTCCGTTCACTGAGCCCACTTGTCCACTCGCGTAGCGCTTCCGGTAATCGGAATCGATTAAAACAGACCACCCAAAACGTTTCCAAACTTCCGGATCGTACAGATCCACCGGCACCGGCTTAAGTTCCTCGTCCAGGAATCGAGTGGCAGTTGGATGTGGTAGCAATTGAAAGAGCGCTGGCGAGGTAATCGCATCTTCTGCGGTCAACTTGTTCAAGAGCGGAACGCGACGTCGCAAGCCTTCAGTAATTGAGTAACCATAAAGCAGAGTGGCAAAAGCATCGGCCGAACCTTCATTAGGAACACCGATCATCACGATCTTCGCGATGTGTGCTGCACCCGCCCACGTTGGTTGCACGGTGGATCCGGCCGGAGGAAGATCGGCGTCGCCGTACATTGCCGTATAACGCGCAATGAGACCTCCCATTGAGTGAGCAACTATATTGAACTGCAAATCAGGGCGATTCAGCTTTGTCTTCAAAGCCGAGATACGACGGGCGAGTTCGCGCGCGCTCTCGACATTGTCTCGGCGCCAATCGTAACTAAACACGTAATAAGTATCGCGATCGCCATGCACGGCGGGATTGTTCCAATCACCCTCCGTATAACCCGCAAAATCTCTTAGTGTTTGGAGTAGATCGCGGTAAACATGCACCTCTGGAAGTATCTTTCCCAATCGCAACGTATCAACAATCTTTCCGGCGACCAGGTCATCGCGATTTGCGGTAAGATCTGGCGACATAGGAAGACTGGAACCGTCGTCATTGGACCGAAACACCGCAGGCCAATCCTGCTCACCGGTTTTGGAGTTGATTAGCTGGGAGCCGAGTATTCCTGGGATGACGATCACAGGTCGCTTGCCGGTTTTGGCTCGTACGTCAGCAAAGACGCGTGCGAGGTTGGGCGTCTTCTTTGGTGAGATGCAGCTTGCTTGGAACAGAAACGAGCAGAGAATCGCAAGAAAGAGTATTCGCGGAACGACAATTCTGGATCTCTGAGTGGAAACTAACAACAAAGTTAACTCTGAGGACGATCTAGATCAGCGGCCATCATTTTCTTGCGAGGGCAGCTCCCATTTGCGATTGATGAGACTGGCTACGAATCCCGCACCAAAGCCGTTGTCGATGTTCACTACCGTTACGTTTGACGCACAGGAGTTCAGCATACCCAACAGCGCCGTAATGCCACCAAAAGACGCTCCATATCCAATACTTGTAGGGATCGCGACCACTGGAACCGAAATCAAACCACCAACCACAGAGGGTAATGCGCCTTCCATGCCCGCAGCTACCACGACGACACGTGCGCTCTGCAACAATCGCCGTTCGGACAAAACTCGGTGAATGCCGGCGACGCCAACATCCCAAATGCGATTGACGGAGTTGCCCATCGCTTCCGCCGTCAAGGCTGCCTCTTCCGCCACCGGTATATCGCTTGTTCCTGCGGTGACAATTGCAATCGGGCCGATACCTCTTTGTGTTCGATCGCGTTGAATCCGAATTAGCCTCGCCGTTGCGTGCCATTCAGCGTCTGTGACCACATTGCGGACTTCGCCAAAAACTCCTTCGTCAGTGTGGGTGACGAGCACGTTGGGCGATCGTTCTACAAGTCGCTCGACGATTCCGACGACCTGTTCACGGGTTTTGCCGGCGCCGAATACGACTTCGGGAAACCCCTGGCGCGTGGCTCGCGCGTGGTCCACTCGCGCGTATCCAATGTCTTCGTAATGAAGCTCGGCAATTCGGCGCAAGGCTTCGGGTGTTTCAAGCGTTCCCGCGCGGTTCGCGGCGAGAAGTTTCTCCAGTTCGGTTAGATCCATTGTTGGTTGATTCTATCAGGCAGCGTTACTCCTCGCCACGGGCAGGACCGACGGATGTTGACGACCTCCGGCGCGTTGAATGGAAATACACCAGTACCGTAACCTTCACCGTATTTGTCGGTGATGCTGACGAGTCCGTCAGTAACGGATCTGACGCGGACAGTTGCCCGAGCGGCATTGCCCCGCCTTCAGCCGTGGGCGAACCCGTCAACGTCACCAACCTGATGCCCTGGGTGATTTCGCCGTTGAGACGCGAGACTCAAGAGCAGGGCAAGCTAAAAGGCTCTTTTTAGGCTAGAATCCAGAGTTTTTAACCGCCTCAGAAGGACCGCTTGCGTGGAGAGTGATCGCACAGTACCATCCCCATTAAACATGGAGTTTACTGTAGGCATTACGGGAGCGTCTGGTTGCATATATGCTCAACGGACCCTCGCCTACATGGCCGCAAGTGGCGTTGTTGTCCGAATTAACCTCATTCTTTCAGATGCGGCAGTCACCGTCGGCCGCGTTGAAATGGGAGCCAACTTAAGCCAGCTCGCGGGAATCAACGAGTGGCTCGATCTTCCCGTTAACTCAAGATTGGTCCATCTGCACCGAATTGATAACATTGCAGCAAAACCATCATCCGGCTCACATCCCCAACACGGTATGGTTATCGTTCCCTGTTCCATGGGAACATTGGGCGCCATAGCTTCTGGCGCAGGAACCAACCTCATTCACCGAGCAGCGGATGTCACGCTAAAGGAAGGTCGCAAGCTCGTGTTGGTTCCACGCGAGGCACCATACAACGCGATCCATCTCGAAAACATGCTACGGCTGTCACGTGCCGGGGTTCACATTATCCCGGCAAGTCCGGGTTTTTATCATCGGCCGCAGACGATTGTCGAATTGGTAGATCATTTTGTTTTCCGCGTGCTCGACCACCTGGATATTCCACATTCACGATCCACTCAGTGGAAAGGGATTAAAGAACAAACCGTTACCAGCAGTTGATCAGCTCCTACGTTAAGTGAATAAGATCGTACAGAACCTTGGTAACACGCTCGATATGATAAAGATCGAGCACACATTCTTTGCACTTCCTTTTGCCCTCCTCGGAGCGGTGCTCGCCGCAGAAGGTCTCCCAACCACAAAGCAGATTCTTTGGATAACCGTCGCCATGGTAGGAGCACGCTCCACAGCGATGGCTTTCAACCGGATAGCGGATAGGCATTTAGATGCTCGCAATCCACGTACAAAATCGCGGGCACTGCCCGCCGGAACTCTCTCTCTTGGGTTTGTCTGGACATTCACCATAATTTCAGCGGCTCTATTTTTTCTTGCTGCTGCAATGCTCAACCGACTGACGTTGGTTCTTGCTCCAGTGGCGCTTGCCAGCGTGATTCTTTACTCCTATACAAAGCGTTGGACGCTTCTTTCTCATCTCGTATTGGGGTGGTGTTTATCCATCGCTCCCACCGGAGCCTGGATAGCTGTACGTGGAACGATCGACAGTCCCGTGCCCCTGCTCCTCTCGCTGGTAGTGCTGTTGTGGACGGCTGGATTCGATGTGCTCTACTCTTGCCAGGATTATGAGTTTGATTCCCGCGAGAGATTACACTCCATTCCCCGCTACTTTGGAATCGCTCGCTCCTTGTGGATAGCAAGAGCCTTTCACCTGCAGGCCTTCATTGCCTTGCTTGCGCTATACTGGACAACAAATCTCGGCCCTATTGCACTTATTGGTGTCTTAGCGACGGGAGCGTTGCTGGTGTATCAACATCGACTTGTGCGGGCAGACGATCTGAGCAGATTGAATGCTGCCTTTTTTACAACTAACGCTTTTGTGAGCGTGATCCTTTTTGCCACTTTCGGCGCCGCCGCGCTCATTAGGACACTTCAATGAATTTTTCACATGACCAAAGACTTGTACGGATCGCAGAGAAGGTCACGTCAGCCGAGCGATTAAACTCGGAGGATGGTGTTGTGCTTTACGGTACGAGTGACCTACCGGCACTCGGCAGACTCGCAGATTCTGTGCGACGGTCAAAACACGGCCGCACCACTTTCTTCAACGTTAATCGACACTTCAATCCGACCAACGTCTGCTATGCGGACTGCAAGTTTTGTGGCTTTTATCGGACGCCTCGTCAGCCGGACGCCTACACCCACAACATTGAGGACAGTCTGCGAATCGCAGGTCAGGCAGTCGCAGAAGGTGCGACGGAACTGCATATCACTGGAGGCCTTAACACCAAGCTACCATTCAGCTATTTCACCGATTTGTTATCTTCGCTAAAGCGAACGTATCCACAATTGCACCTCAAGGCCTTCACAATGGTAGAGCTCGATCATTTCGTGCACTTCTACAAGATGAGGGACGAAGACGTTATTCAGCAACTGATTGCCGCCGGCCTGGATTCTTGTCCGGGAGGTGGCGCCGAGATTTTCCGTGAGCCAACGCGGTCGATGATCTGCGCGCACAAATGCGACGCTGACCGTTGGCTGGAACTTTCGGGAAAGGTCCACGCAGCGGGTTTGAAGACAAATGCCACGATGCTCTACGGTCACATTGAGTCCATAGAGGACCGAGTTGATCACCTTATTCGCTTGCGCGAACAGCAGGACCGGTCGAAAGGCTTTCAATGTCTGATCCCGCTTGCGTTCTATCCACCGAATACGCAGTTGGCACATCTGCCGGGGCCGTCTGGCGTGGATTCGCTGAAAACAATGGCGGTGTCACGACTACTGCTGGACAATTTTGATCATATAAAAGCCTATTGGGTAATGTTGGGAAAACACCTGGCTCAGGTCGCTCTCCATTACGGCGCGAATGATCTCGACGGTACGATCACCGATGGCGGAGAACTAACCGAGAGTTATTCGGTGGCCGACAACAATGAAGTCAAGATGTCGCGCCAGGAGTTGATCACACTGATTGAAGATGCAGGATTTGAAGCAGTTGAACGAGACACTGTCTATAACCGAGTCGAACACCGGCCGGTGAGCGTTGCTTAAGTTCAATCATATGAAGCCAATCACCGCACCCACAACCGTAACTGTTGCGCATTCTCCCGACTCCGACGACGCATTCATGTTCTACGGTCTGGCAACAAACAAACTGGACACCGGGGCCATCAAGTTCACGCACGTTTTAAAGGATATTCAGACGTTGAACGAAGAGGCGATGCAGGGAACCTATGACGTTACTGCAATCAGCTTTCATGCATATGCCTACATTTCTGACAAATACATACTACTCCCGCACGGCGCCTCGATTGGGGACAGGTATGGGCCAATAGTAGTATCAAAAGAGCCCCATCGGGCCAGAGACATCTCTAAACTCAGGATTGCAGTGCCAGGCAAGCTCACAAGCGCTTACCTGGTCCTTCGTATCTATGATGACAAGTTTGAATATGAAGTGGTGCCATTTGACAAGATCATAGATGCGGTGCAGAGCGGGCAATGCGACGCGGGTCTTCTGATTCACGAAGGACAACTCTTTTATCAGAGACTAGGCCTCCACAAAGTTCTGGATTTGGGAGAATGGTGGCACGGTAAAACCGGTTTGCCGTTACCGATGGGTGGCAATGCCATTCGACGAGAACTGGGCAGCGAATTGATTCGTGGGGTTTCAAAACTGCTGCATCAGAGCATTCAGTACTCACTTGAACACAGGCAGGATGCTCTCCAGTACGCTATGCAGTTTGCTCGGGACATGGATACTTCGCTCGCCGATCGCTTTGTGGGAATGTGGGTGAATGATCTCACTCTGGACTACACTGACCGGGGGCGTGAGGCCGTTCGGCGCCTACTCTCAGAAGGGGTAGAACGGAAGATCATCCCTCAGGGAGTTGCGGTTGAATTCATTGATAGTTAAGTCCATTTAATGACGCTGGGGTGTGCGCGATGGCGAAAATGCCACCCTGCCCAGATTGAGCGGCAAAGCCATCGCGCACATCATCGGACCACCAGCTTTCAGTTGAGCTCTCCCAAGCTCTACTGGGCGTGTTCTCATGCAAACAACGCCGGAGTTTGACGTTGCGTAGCGCATTCTCGCGCCGGAGGTTCATGAGATTTCGCCGCCGGTACCGACGTGAGGACCTTGGAACTGCACTGTTATCATCATTCGCGGCAGGTTTACGAACGGTGTTCCGCAATCCAAATTAGCGTGGTAAACGATTGACCCTGCTGAACCTTACACCACCTGCAGGAAATATTGCAACAGCAAATATGAAGATGTACATCACTTTTAGTATGGTCCTGGGTAAAACATGTTGACACTGGCAACACCGGCAGGGACCTGAGGCATCTGAGGGCAGGTTTCAACTTTCGGAATTTTGGTAGAGATATGAAGATCGTTCTTCCTAAGTCGCTCCTCTCAATCGCATTGATGGTCGCCTTTTCTGGATTGGCACTGGCGCAGCAATCCGAGGTGCTCTCCACGCCTTTAAGCCAGGCAGAGATTGACCGGATAGTGGCTGCGTTTACGGCGAAGGAAACCGAGTTTCGCAAGGCTCTCAACAACTACTCGTTCAGACGCGACGCTACCGTGCAGACCATAGGGGTGGGCGACCAAGTCACGGGTGAGTATCGCCGCGTTTCGTTATTTACCTTCGACGACCAGGGCAATCGATACGAAAAGATTACGTTCTTTCCGATCTCAGCAATCAGTGGAATTGTCACCCAGGAGGACCTCGACGACCTCGGAGGAATACAGCCATTTGCCTTAGAGCCGTCTAAAATCAGCAGCTACAACTTTCGTTATGTTGGTAAGGAGAAGATCGACGAGCTGACGCTTTACGTGTTTGACGTAACGCCGAAGGTGGCACCCGATCCAAAGAAGACAAGGGAGCGCTTCTTCACCGGGCGGATTTGGGTTGACGATCGTGATCTTCAGATTGTGAAGACCAAAGGTAAGGGTCTTCCTGAGACCAAAATAAACAAGTTTCCGATAGTCGAGACCTACCGGGAACATATCGATGGCCGTTACTGGTTTCCGACCTATTCTTATGCGGATGATGAACTTTTCTTCGATAACGGTGAGACTCTGCATATTCGCATGCAGGTGAAGTACAGCGATTTTGCTCCGGCCCGCGCTACAGTAAAGATCACAGAAGTTGATGAGCTTGAGTCTGAAAAGAAAAAAGCGCCGAATAAACCGAAACCCTAGCCTTGCGCTGCAAGCTCTGCGGCCACCAGCGCGTGCACCCTCTTCACCAGATCGTTCACCTGCTCATCGGTGCTAATGCCCTTCGTAGAAACGGGAGGTAACAGCACCATCTCGAGCACTCCGGCCATGGCCACGCCAGTCCCCTTACCCATCAAACGATCAGTATTCTTCATGACCACCGGCACGATTGGAACGCCAGCCTGCGCAGCCATATAGAAAGCGCCTTTCTTGAACGGCAAGAACTGGCCCGGCCTAGCCCTTGTGCCTTCGGCAAAGACACCGAACGAAGTTCCGGACTTTAATCGGTCGGTCGCGACCTTTGTCGTCTCAAGCGCTCTCTCACGATTGGATCTGTCAATCGCAAGAACGTTAACGTAACCCATTCCGTAACCGAGTATGGGGACCTTAAGTAACTCCTTCTTCGCCAACAGACCGATCCGCCGGCCGGTGTGCAGGAACAGCGTAGCAGTATCGAGATACGAACGGTGGTTTGAGATGAATACGTAGGTTTGTTTGGGATCAAGGTGCTCGAGCCCGCGGACGTTTACCTTGACACCACTGAGTCGGAGCCAGTTACGTGCCCCAAACATCGCCCACGGATAAACCAGCTGACGATTTCCACGAATCCAGGCACAAAACAGGGCCGGTGGACCAAAGACAGCCAGTAGCGCGCCAGCGACGAACAGAGACCACCAGTAATGCAGTCGGCCAACCATGGTTCGACGCTCAGCTGTGTTAGACTCCGAACTTCTTGTCGTTATTCCATTAACAGCTTGCTCAGTTGAGGACGTTTCCGAATGGCTGGTCATCAGACTGTCTTTTTCACCCGACTCCTATCTCTGATCGTCCTTTTCGGTGTCCTTTTCTTCCCGACGTTGGCGCAACGCAGGACACCGCTCAGCGCCTCGTCCCATTTACCTTCACCTGGAGCAGTACTCGGCTTTACCCCGGGCGACGATCGAAAGATCGCAGATTGGGCGCAGATTACAGACTATTTCTCCCGTTTGGACAAGGCTTCGGATCGTGTGCGAGTAAGATCGTTGGGCCAATCAACACTCAAGCGGCCCCTAATCGCAGCCTTCATCAGCGCGCCAGAAAACCTTGTCGAGCTGGAAAGATATCGGCAAATCCAAACGCGTCTCGCCGATCCAAGACTAATTACATCAACCGTGGAACGTGACCGCCTACTCCATGCGGGAAAGCTGGTCGTGGCAATCTCCTGCTCCATACACTCGACAGAGATCGTGGCCTCGCAGATGTCGATGCAACTTGCTTATGAATTAGCTTCGGCGACGGATCCGGACACGCAGGAAACACTTAACAACACCATTCTGATCCTGATTCCATCTCCTAATCCCGACGGGATCGATATCGTAGCCGATTGGTACCGCAAAACGCTTGGTACCCCACACGAAGGTAGCTCACCACCCCAGCTGTACCATCACTACGCGGGCCATGATGACAACCGGGATTGGTTCATGCTGAACCTGGTTGAGACCAAGGCCTTCACCCAACTTTTCTGGAAGGAGTGGTTTCCGCAAGTCGTCTATGACATCCACCAGCAAAGCCCGAACGGCTCGAGGTTTTTCGTTCCGCCCTTTTACGATCCTCCAAATCCACGAGTTGCCCCATTGTTATTGCGACAGGTGGGCTTGTTCGGACACAAGATTGCTACAGACCTTCAGGCAGCAGGATTCAAAGGCGTGATCACCAACTCAACCTACGACACATGGTGGCATGGTGGATTCAGAACTGCACCGTATTATCACAATTCGATTGGTATCCTTTCCGAAGCCGCAAGCGCAAGACTCATGACGCCAACCACAGTTAAACGCGAACAGTTACAGCGGAGCACTGCCCGTGGGATGCGTAACGCTCTCGAAGCGGCAACTAATTTTCCCGACCCCTGGCCGGGGGGAGAATGGCGGCCTCGAGACATCATAAACATGGAGATGAGCGCTGCACGTTCAGTACTCCAGTTGGGCGCCAAGTATCGCCGGCAGCTCCTGCGAGCGTTTCATGATTTAAACCAACTCAGCATTACAAAAGGGAGCAACAACGAGCCGGTTGCCTACCTCATTCCTGCCGGACAGGCACGAGACGAAGCGGTTGCAAAGCTAGTCGAAACTCTGGTCGACCAGGGAATTGAGGTGTTCCGGTTAGAAAGCGAATTACACGCGGCCTTTGGCCCACAGGCCCTGCAGCGCACCAACTCGAGCGCTGAGAAACTCGGTACGTATCGTCGAATCATCGGGCACACATCGGGATTTCATGAGGTACCAGCAGGCAGCTACATCATATTTACCGCCCAGCCCCAACGCGCGAACGTGCTTACACTGCTTGAACCACAGATCTATCCCAACCGCGTGATCGCTGGGGAGGTAGAGCGACCGTATGACGTCACGGGTTGGACCTTGTCAATGCAAATGGGGGTTGATGTTCCGGCGGTAATGGAAATTCGCGAATCACCTAACGAAAGGAGATTGACCCCAATAACCAATCGTGCTCAAGTTCGAAAGGATCTCGCACTCCCGCTTGAGGAGATTCAGAGTCCCGTCAATCAACGCGCTCGCATCGGGATCTACCGTGGTTGGACCAGCAATATGGATGAGGGGTGGACGCGGTTTGTTTTTGACACATTCAACGTGCCCTACAAATCGGTTTCCGACGTTGAGATTCGACAGGGCAACCTAAGTTCAAAATACTCGGTCCTGATCTTCGCTTCGCAACGGCCGCGTGAAATTCTGGAGGGGAATGCTCCTGGCAGCTATCCCGCAGAATACACAGGAGGAATTACAGAAACCGGTGTTGCAAACCTGCGTAGATTCGCTGAGAACGGAGGAACTGTGATCTGCTTCGATGGGTCGTGTGATCTATTAATCAAGCAATTTAGGTTACCGATTGCCAACGCGCTAGAGAACGAAAGGCCTGCAGACTTTTACTGTCCCGGTTCAGTCCTATCTTTGGAGATTAACCGGTCCAGTATGCTCACACGTGGCGTGCCTCAAACCCTCGATGCTTACTTCATTAACAGTTCCGCCTTTGAGGCCATTGATCCGGATATTCGCATAGCAGCGCGATATGCGCGCGAGAATGTACTTCGTTCTGGATGGTTACTTGGAGAACAAAAGCTCAGGGACAAGATTGCCCTCGCGGAGGTCGCAGTGGGTCAGGGCCGGGTCGTGCTTTTCGGTTTTCGACCACAGCATCGTGGCCAAACCTGGGGCACGCTTCAACTGATCTGGAATGCAATAAATTCAAGCAGTAACTAACACGCCGTAATCCGCATCAAAGCGGATGCTGTCGGGGTCTTGCCGCCGGCAGGTGATTGGCGTATCTTCGTGTCGTCCAAAGCAAGTCTCTCCCTTCAGCAAGGTCTCTCCCGACTGAGAGCCCACTCTTGTGTTGCGGTCCACTGTATTGCTTCGCCTTTTGCTGGGCTAGAACGGAGTTCATATGATAAAGCGTGGCATACTTCTCTCACTACTGGTTCTAAGCTTAATAGCATCAGTCAATGGCCAGCGGCCCCGACGCGTCGGCGAGATTGAGCCGAATTCCGAGACAGCTCAGCCAAGGCCACCTGTGCTGCAGGGAAACACCCGTCCAAACCAAAGCCCAACGAACCCCGCCCCGCCCGTAGCCGACGAGGGCCCGGAGGAGGTTGAAGCCGGCGACGTTATCCGGGTGAATACAACGCTTGTTACCATTCCCCTAAGCGTGATGGACCGCGATGGGAGGTACATCCCCAACCTTAAGAAAGAGGATTTCAGGTTATGGGAGGACGGCGTTGAGCAGCAGGTCGCATATTTCTCTTCTGTCGACAAACCGTTTTCGCTGGTATTGATGATCGACACCAGCGGGTCCACCCGCTTTCGATTGGAGGACATTCAGGATGCCGCTATCGCATTCATCAATCAACTGCGCCCAGACGACCAGGTGATGGTGGTCTCTTTCGACGATGACGTCAGTGTCTTAAGCGAGTTCACCAACAATCGCTCGCGGCTGCGAGATGCGATCAGGCGCACGCGGACGGGCGGGGGAACCAAGCTTTACGACGCACTCGATCTTGTGATTAATCAAAGGCTTAGTCGCCTCTCAGGGCGCAAGGCTGTTGTTCTATTTAGCGATGGCGTAGACACAACCAGCCGTCGCAGTTCTTACCACGACAACATTAGAGATGCGGAGGAGCTGGACGCCCTGATTTACCCGATACAATACGATACTTATGCTGACGTGGGGGGTGGTGGCGGCACGACTTGGCCAGGAAGTGCACCCACCGTTGCCGATATTCTGGGACAGATTCTGGGAGGCGGGATTCGCAGAGGTGGACGAATTGGACGAGGAGGCCGGGGTACATCGCGTCGGGATTATGAGCTCGCAAATCAGTACTTGCGCGAGTTGGCGGAACGTACCGGTGCCAGGCAATACAACGCCGATACCACCCAGAACCTTTCATATGCATTTTCCAATATTGCTGAGGAATTAAGGCGACAATACAGTCTCGGGTACTATCCGAAAAGGTCAGCTCAGGCAGGAGAGCGCCGTCAGATTCGGGTAAGGGTCAGCCAACCAAATCTCGCTGTGAGGGCGCGGGACAGTTACGTTTTCAACCCCACTGGGAATACGCAGGACACGGCATCGAAGTCTGCACCAGTATTGAGGCGTAATATGTCTGGGGGCTCTGGACGTTGGCCGTAATCTTCGGACATTCACTTAGAGAAAAAACGAGCCGCACAAATGCGGCTCGTTTTTTTACCCACCCTTTGCTCGCGAGCAATGGACTGTACCCCTGTAGTGTGTCTAATTTGTTTTCTGGATCACACTAATTTGCCGCGACTCGCAACAGCAATAAAAAGGCGCGGCGGATCGTCCGGAACCGCCGCGCTCAACTACACCCACAGGAGGAAAAGGGGCGTATTCAACGGGCGGATTATACACGAGCACCTCAGATTCCCCAAAGTGAAGTGCCTGATATTGGCCATTACCCGGTTCTCAACATCGTTTAAAGGCTGAGAAATGGCACGTTCGCCCCACAATTTTCGTTGGTTATTGGTCATCAGTCATGATCGTGATTCGGCACTGTCCGTCCCTCCACGGGGCGTTGGTCTAGAGCAAATCGATCTAGGCTCCGCGGATTGCACCCTTTGCCTCGCTGGCCATTTCACCGGTTCCTGGCGAACGACCAGCGACGACCTTCCGGTCAGGCCAAACTAGTCTGAGCAGCAACGACAGTAGCCATAACACTGCAGCCACACCCAGACTTAGCACCACCCAGAACTTCCAGTAACTCCCAAAGGTGTTGCGCCAGCCGTGATCAATGCTATGCGCAACATTCACATTCAGATCGGCCCGCGTGAATAGCTTCGACAAGAGCTGCATCGCGAGGTACCAGAGGAATGCGTAAAGCCAAGACAACTGATCCATGCCTACTCGCCTTAGAGCGACCATTCCGACGATGAATCCGCCAACATGCGCGAGTGTCGATGAGAAGAATACGCCCCACGCGGCCACGACATAAATGAACCAGACAACCAATCCCGGAATCATCCAGAGGGCCGCCACTCGGATAAGACTCGCTCGCTCTATCATCAATCCCAGGGCAAGAATGAGGTTTCCGATGTTGCACATCCAGAGCATGTGACCCAGCTCTCCATCGGGGAGCTTCCAGTAGTGCACTGCCTGAGCCAGAAAAAAAGTGAACGGCAGCAGACCCAATAGTCGAAACCAATGTCGGGATGAAATCTCGGCTCTCGTGATCAAAAAACGTCCCTCCTGCACGGCGGCGAAAAAGGTCTTTCGAACTATGCTATCTTACGCTTTCCTGATTCTTTTTAGTGTAAGTCTCCCAACGAACCAACTAGCCGGCGACCCTTTGAAAGATGGTTACACTGGAACAGTTTCTCAAGAAGCCCATTCCCGAGCTTAAGACGATCTTCCTTGATCGCGGCCGCGCTGTACCTAAAGGATTACTTGAAGCTCTCGAAGCTGATACTCGACAAGGGGCAAAACAGCTGGCGAAGAAGATCCTAGAAAGGTACCGAGCTAACCGGTCGGAAGGTCAGCGTTTGCATTCACTCCTCCGTTTCGAAATCGAGCTCTGGGAACAGGGCTACGACTTGATCGCTGGCGTCGACGAAGCAGGCATGGCGCCACTCGCCGGCCCGGTTGTCGCCGGGGCTGTGATCCTGCCAAAGAACTATAAACTTCGAGGTTTGAACGACTCCAAGCAAATACTCGATGAGTCAAAACGTGAGGAGTTGGCTGAGCAGATCAAGGCGGATGCAGTGTGCTGGTCGGTAGGCTTCGCCGAGGTTGATGAAATTGATCGAATTAACATCTACCACGCCGGCTTGCTCGCAATGCAGCGCGCCTTTCAAGGGCTGAGTTGTGTACCCGACTTCGTGCTGGTTGACGCTCGCAGAATTCCCCACTGCCCCAGGCCACAGCGCGGCATCATTCGGGGCGATGCCCTTTCTGCCAGTATCGCCGCTTCATCAATCATAGCCAAGACCACACGAGACGCTCACATGTTAGAGCTCGACCGCGTGTATGAGGGCTATGGGTTCGCTTCGCACAAAGGCTATCCGACTCCCGAACACTGTCGTGTCTTGCGAGAGCTCGGGGCTTTGCCGATTCACCGGCGCAGCTTCGCTCGTGTCCGACAAGCGTTGGGTTTGGATCCCGTCCAAACCGAATTGTTTGCTGAATCGGAATCCCAGGCGGCCGAGGAGCAAACCGCCGCGCAGGTGCATTAACAGTTAATGAATAACATGAGGTCTTTAACTCGTGGCGGCGCTTAGCGAATACAAGAAGAAACGCCGGTTTAATAAGACTCCTGAACCAGGTCCGGAAAAGAAAAAGACGCGGACCGGCCGAATGTTCGTAATCCAGAAACACCGCGCCACTCAGCTGCACTACGATTTTCGGCTTGAGGCGGACGGGGTCTTGAAGTCCTGGGCCGTTCCCAAAGGTCCGTCCCTCGACCCTACGATAAAGCGACTCGCAATGCAGGTTGAGGATCATCCGGTGGACTACGCAAAGTTCGAAGGAGTGATTCCTGAGGCCGAGTACGGCGGCGGCACAGTGATGGTTTGGGATTACGGTACGTATAAACCTGCGGAGACTACGGACGTTTCTGCGGCTTTGCGAAAAGGAGAGTTAAAGTTTTCCTTGAACGGCAAGAAGTTGAAGGGGTCATGGGTACTCGTTCGGACCAGAGATCGGCAGTGGCTTTTAATCAAACATCGCGATTACTACACCACAGAAGAAGAGGTAACTGAGCTCGCGCCGGTTTCAATCCTCACACGTCGGACGCTGGCCGAGATTGCCGAGGACGAGGGAGGCAATGTTAAGAAGGCAGCGACGGGTGACCCCAAGAAGATTCCAGAGCGCAGCGGCGTGAAGCGGCGGAGAGGTCGCAAGGCCAGCGTGTGGCACAGCAAGGCCGGATAGCGGCGGGTCGCCTAGCAAGATACAGGGTCGGCTGTTCTTCTCCAGCTTTGATTGTCTCCCCAAGACTTTAAATTAATCCCTCATAGGACAAATGACCATCGATGATCCTCGCAGCCGATGTATAAGGGTGGGACTCAGTCTTTCTTTCATCCAAGAGGTGGAGGACGTCTACTCCAGTCGCCTTCAGGTAATCAGCAATTAGACTCCGATGGCAGCGCCACCAGAGTGATTCCGCACACATAATCGCCGTTTGCTGTTTCTTTGCGAGTTCAAGTAACTCCTTAACACCTTCGCTGAACTCGGGTGTCAGCATGTGATCTGCATATGCGCGAAACGAGGCGTTTTTCCATGCGGTGTTTTTTGAGTCAGTTGAAGGGGGGCGCCGACCTCCCAGTTTGGGGAGGTGGTGGTATTGGAGTGACCTAGAGTAAGAATCTTCATTCTCTTAGATAAGTGACTGCTACCTGTCAGTTCACATAAAACGTCAACTGTCTGCTCGCCGACCCTTTAAGTGAAACGTTATATTTCGCATTTCCCAGCTAAAGATAAGCTTCAAGTTTGAATCGCCCTCGCTTCTCCACTAAAGGCTTCCACAGATCTCCCAAGCGACGGAGGCGTGCCGGGACGTTGCTCATACGAAAGTCCTCGATCCGAATTCCGCGCTCGAGCTCTTGCCAGCTCACCGGAGTTGACACTGTTGCTTCCGGCCGCGGCCTGACTGAGTAGATCGACGCTAGCGTTCGTCCCCAGGCGTTTTGGTTGTAATCCACCAAGACCCTTCCCTTTGGCCTCTTCGACACCTGATAAACCGCGGTCAGCAAATCCGGCGCCTGCGATGAGACCGCATGTGCAAACTCTTTGGAGAAACTCCAGACTTGTTTTTGGTTGGGACCCCGCACAATTGGAATGTAAATGTGAATGCCTTTTGATCCAGTCGTCTTTGCAAAGTTCGGCATCTTCAGTGAGTCCAGGGCCGCCTTCACCAACAGGGCGGCCTCGCACACTTTTTCAAAGGTCGCGCCAGGAACAGGATCAAGATCGAAGTGCAGATAATCTGGCGTGTCTACGTCATCGCAGCGCGCGTACCATTGGTTCAGATCAATGCAGCCAAGGTTTATCACCCACATCAAGGCAGCAAGATCCTGAATCATCGGAAAGTCAATGACGTTCCCCGAGGAATGCTCGATATTGCAGATCTCAATCCACTCAGGTCGCGGCTTGGGCGCTCGCTTCATGAAAAAGAAATCACCTCCAGCGCCATTCGGATAGCGCTTCATCACCATGGCCCTATCCAGCAAATGCGGCAAAAGAAATGGCGCAACATCAATGTAGTACTGGATCAGGTCGCGTTTGGTGATACCGAGGTCAGGCCAGAAAAGCTTTCGTAGGTTAGTTAGTTTTACATGCCTTCCTTGAACTTCAAGCTCCAGGCTTTCCTTGTTTCTGGGCAGCTTTACGGGTGAAAGAGTGCGATTTCTCCGGGGGAATGGGGCAGCAGCGCGTATGACTGTGGCTGGATGGTAATCGCGTGTCTTCGTCGCAGCCCTTGGCTTTGGCATAGGGGTTAAAGAATAACTTTAGCTCTGAGATGATGAAATTGTTAATGTAATTCCTTAGGTTCTATTTCAGATCGGGCGGGGGCTGGCGGTGCTGATCATCTGTCACCTCATCAATCTGTTGCTCGATTGCACGTAAGCCTTTCTGCAAGATCTCACGGTGTGCTGGATGGCGAGCAGTCTCGAGCTGTTGTAGAAGACGCGCTCGTGAGAGTCGCAGCGACTCCAGTTTTCCTTGAACAGCGCGCTGCTCGATTGACGTGCGCGGATGGTCGGCGGGCCGCTCCTTCCCTTCCTCGATCTGCGCTTCGACCGCTTTGCTTTCCCAACCTCTGGCCATGATTGATTTCAAAATTGAGTCACTTCATGTCAGATCACAGTTCCATCTTTGATGACACCGTTCTTCGGAACGATGATGATGCTGTCCCGAATGAAGTATGAGCCGTCGGCACTGTCTGATTGGACCACGCCGCTTTCGTTCACCAGTTTGCACCCAGCGCCAATGCGCGCGTTCTTGTCGATGATCGCTCGTCTGATGACGGAGCCTTCGCCAATACCGACTCGGGGCCAACCCCTCTTCAAGTCATCTCGCATCTCTTCGATCGTTTGATAGTAATCGGCGCCCATCATGAATGAAGCCTCAAGCTGCACGCCCTTTGAGATGCGACTGCGCAATCCGATCACCGAGGCTGTAATCCTCGCTCCACTAATGATGCAGCCGTCGCTTAAGATCGAATCGTCTACGTGCGAATCTTCAATCTTTGAAGGCGGCAGATAACGAGCACGGGTGTAGACCGGAGCTTCAGAATCGAACAGATTGAATTTCGGAATCTTTGAGGTCAGATCGAGATTTGCGCGATAGAAGGCACTGATGGTTCCAATGTCTTCCCAATATTGATCGAAAACGTAGGCTTGCACATTACTTCGTATAATTGCAGCAGGAATAATCTCTCTGCCAAAATCCACCCAATCAACATCTTCTGCCAACAGTTGCTCCAGTTGATCGTACTTAAAAACATAGATTCCCATTGAAGCGAGAAACGGGCGGGCTATTGCCTCGGACGCACTCAGGCCTAACGTCGTCGTATCGACGCGCATCGACTCTAGTTCCTGGCCTTTCGGCTTTTCTTTGAATTCAATTATGTGACCGCTTGGGTCGGTCCTAAGTAGGCCGAAATCGCTTGCTGCCTGTGGACCACATGGAATCACGGAAACCGTCACATCAGCTTCTGTGTCGTAGTGTCTTTGTAAGAACTGGCGATAGTCCATGCGATACAGATGATCGCCCGAGAGGATGAGCAGAGTGTCTATGCCCCAGTCGCGAATGTGTGGCAACACTTGTCGTACAGCGTCGGCAGTGCCTTGAAACCACTGCGGGCTTTCGGGTGTTTGTTCTGCGGCCAGCACTTCCACAAAACCGTTGGAGAAATGTGAGAAACGATACGTTTGGGCAATGTGACGATTCAAAGAAGCAGAGTTGTACTGCGTCAGCACGAACATTCGCAGCACGTCGGAGTTGATGCAGTTTGAGATGGCAATGTCCACCAACCGGTATTTCCCACCCAGGGGAACAGCGGGCTTGGAACGCTGTTGCGTAAGCGGAAATAGGCGTGTACCGGCGCCTCCGCCGAGGATCACTGCAAGCAGTTTTGGACTTGCGGGCATTTTCTACCACCGAAGAGCCGAACTAAATGGGATGCGCAAGCAGAATAGCGAGAGGCGCGCTCTGTGACAAGAGTCGTTCGCGTGAATGTATTTTAGAAAGGTTCAAACGAGCTGGTGGTCACCGGGAGTCAGATTACTTCTTTGGGCACATTTCGCATTGGGAACTAATAAGAAGAAGTACTGACGAGAGGACGTACGCCTGCGGCTTCCTGCGCAATCTTTACACCAACGCTGGCGCCAATCCGCGTAGCGCCGGCTTCCACCATCTTTCGGGCGTCTTCGAGGCCTTTCACCCCGCCGGAGGCCTTCACACCCAATTCCGTGCCCACGGTCCGACGCATCAATGCAACATCCGCCACCGTGGCGCCACCTTTCGAGAAGCCAGTGGAAGTCTTAACGAAATCTGCGCCGGCATTCTTTGCCGCAAGACACGCGCGCACTTTCTCCTCATCAGTCAGTAAAGCCGTCTCGATGATTACTTTGCAGGTAACATTCTGCTCATGCGCGACCTGAACCACGGATTGAATGTCATATTCCACGAGGCAATCGTCACCGCTCTTCAAAGCCCCGACATTGATAACCATGTCAACTTCGAGAGCTCCATCGAAGATAGCTCGGCGTGCTTCATAAGCCTTCACGTCCGGCAGGGTTGCGCCAAGCGGAAATCCAATCACGGTACATACCGGAATGTGCGTACCACGCAAATTGCACGCAGCAACCTTCACCCAGGTAGGATTCACGCACACAGACGCAAACCGGTAGCGCGCTGCCTCTTCACAAAGACGCTTGATGTCTTCATCCGTGGCTTCAGGTTTCAGTAAGGTGTGATCTATGAGGCTGGCCCAATCGGTGGCAGACCCTGTTTCGCCCAGAACGAGACTAATACGTGCAGCGCCGGCATCGACGATTCTGTGCATCCGCTCAGGGCAGCGGTTGAAACATTCGGACGTGCAACCACAAAGGCCGGCCTGATCCGCTGCATCACCATTCAACCGCGCAATAATTGCGTCGGTTATCTGTTCGATCAGTTGTTCAAGATGGCCGTTGTGTTGACTCATTCCCAGGTTTGTTTTTGGTGACAGGGCGCTTCTACCGTGCGTATTGTCTCTCCACGGCATCGATCTTCGCAACGCGCCGTCGATGCCGATCCTCACTAAGTTCCGTTCCCAACCATGCTGTTACGATCTCGCGCATCTCTGCACTGCTTATTGCTTTACTTCCCAGCGTAAGAACGTTTGCGCCGTTGTGCTCTCGAGAGTTCTTTGCCACCGTTACTGAATAGCAGGCCGCCGCTCGAACTCCAGGCACTTTATTGGCGGTCATCGCGCTACCCACGCCAGCGCCGTCGATAATAATGCCTACTTCTGCCTTCTGGTCGGCAACCGCTCGAGCGACTGCATGGGCAAAGTCGGGGTAATCCACGGCGTCCTCTGAATGCGTACCAAAGTCGAGAACGCGATGACCTAATTCACTCAGAAACGCCTTTAACTCCTCTTTCATGCGATAACCACCATGATCTGCGCCAACTGCGATCATTCGCGCTGTACCCGACCCTTTTCCGGGAACCCGCCTCACAATTTCAATCTGTCGTTCGCGCACGATGTCAGCCGCCAGAGGTGTAAGACGCGCGCCTTCAGCAATCCGCAACACGGCGCCACTTTCCAGTCCGCGCACATCGTCCTCAGTAATCACCACCTTCGAGGATTCATCGCGGGTTACCGGTGAGGAGGCAGACGACTGAGGTGCGGTCTCAATGAATCTGGTCTTATGTTCATGGGACTCTTCAGGTACAGCGGCTTTGTTGAGCACCTCTCGAACTAAAGCGCGAATGCGATCTCTGGGTGATTGATCGTCGGTCATGGGCTTTAGGCGAGTGAGGAATCTCGCAAATCGAGCACACTCCACGAAATGGAGGAGATCTTCCCTAACCTAACGCGAAAATCCACACGGCCAACGTTGATACCACTGCGGCCAACCTGAAAGACGAGCGTCTCTTTTCCGCAAGGCTGCTTCACGGAAACTGGCTCTTTCATGAAGGTGTGTGTGTGACCGCCGGCGATGAAGTCAATACCGTCGACTTGGGATGCTAATTGAAAATCTCCGATTTGCCCTTCGCGAGGCTGTGAGTAGTACCCGAGGTGAGACATACCCACGACCATCGCACATCGCTCACGCTCTCTTAACGTTGTCACCACTTCACGCGCCGCAATAACGGGATCGCGGTAGGTGACTCCCTTGAAATTCGCAGGGGTGATTAGACCAGCGGGACTGATACCTAAGCCGAGCAACCCAATACGCACTCCGGATAGTTCACGCACCACATATGGTTTGACGAAGTTTTCGAGGACAGTGCCCCTAACATCGTAGTTGCTCGAAACGACGTCGAATCGAGCGAACTTCAAAGCCGCGGCCAACGATTCAACCCCATTGTCGAACTCATGATTGCCCAGTGTGCCTGCATCGTATCCGATTTCCGACATCGCTTTGTACTCTACTTCGCCCCGGTAGAAGTTGAAGTACGGTGTTCCCTGAAACACGTCTCCAGCATCGATCAGCAAAGTGTTGGAATTCTCTCTTCGAACTCTTTTCACTAAAGTCGCGCGACGGCCTACGCCCCCCTTCCCCGGATAGAGTCGGTCTGAAGGTGCGATTGGATCGATCTGTGAATGAGTGTCGTTCGTGTGAAGAATAGTAATTGTTGTCTCACCGACCTGATCCCCATGACGAGGTAGCGAGAGACGTGCGCGAACTGGCTGGGCAAGTAGCGTAGTCGCTACAGCAGCGCTGGAGGTGAGAAACCTTCGACGGTTCATTGCGGTCGCACCTCGTTCTTTGGTGCGTCAACTTGTTCAAAGCGGCCGTCCAGCGTCGCTCGGAGCGCGCGACCATCAGCTGTTTCACCCTTAACATACTCCATCATTGCATCACGCATCGTGACTCCGATGGGCTTTATGTTCTTCCCCTCCTGAAGAATCGCATAAGGGCCACTGGCAAGACTCAGCAGGTAGTCGATGGTTACGATGCGGTAGGTTGCACGCGGGTTGATGTCCACCTCACCGCCATCCGCCCGGCGAAGCTTTACGCTTACCATCTCAGGACGATTCTCGGCGTTCATTCGAAACCGGATTTTGGCACCGGATTGCGCATCGCGATCCACAAGCACCACGGTCAGGAGTCTATGCAACTGTTCACCCGTCATTTCTAATTGCATCAATGCGTTTTCGAATGGCATCAATTCGAAGATGTCACTGGCTCGTAGATCGCCCTCGGCAATGATATTTTTTCGAAGGCCACCACTGTTCGTTACCATCACTGGAACCGACTCACCAAGTTTGCGGCTGGCCATCGCCCGTAGACCATCTGTAACAAAATTTCCAAGTGAACCAGCACCAATAAGAGCTTTTCGCAAGTCCCCTTCGAGCTTCCCAACGACCACAGAAAGCCCTCGCACTTTGCCGGCGTAAGGTGCAATAAGCTGCTCCAGCAGAGGATCGACAGGAATGCTCTCATCGACTAATGTCTGTCCCGCTGCGGTCTTTGTAACCGAAGGTGTTGTTAGGGCTGGACGGCGACTCTTAATCTGAGGAGGCGTATCCTCGCACGGCTGGATTGCAGGACTCTGTTGCGCAACGCCCAGGGTTGTGCCGGTAAGCAAACACAAAACGAGCAGTGTCGCGCGCCAAAGGTCGCGGATCAGAACGGATGTAACTGCAGGCGGAAAGGCGTTTCCAGACATTGACGTTAAGGGAAGAGCTTGCATAGTATGCTGCACCAACAACAGCAAGGCAACTCTCGTTAAAACAAATCCAGATTGACGCTAAGGAGACGTTCAGTGGCACCTTCGTCTGCACACCTCCAATCCGAATTTACAAATCCAAATTTGGAGATCCTATTAACAGAAGAACAGATTCGCGAGCGCATTAAGGAGATCGGCGCTGAAATCACCAGAGACTATACGGGGCGCAATCCGCTGTTGATTGGCGTATTGAAGGGCGCCTGCTTTTTTTTGAGCGATCTCCTGCGTGCAATTGATACGCGGCTCAATATCGAGTTCATGGCCATCTCCAGCTACGGTTCGTCCACAAGAACATCGGGCGAAGTTCGCATCCTTAAAGATCTCGACGTGGCCGTTGAGGGCAGGGACCTAATCGTTGTCGAAGACATCGTCGACACAGGCCTCACCCTTTCATATCTACTCGCAAACCTAAAGTCACGCGGCGCTAACAGCGTAAAACTCGTCGCGCTGCTCGATAAGTTCGAACGGCGTGAGCGCGAGGTCCCAATCGACTATCTTGGCTTTAGAATTCCTGACCATTTTGTAGTTGGATATGGGCTCGACTTTGCTGAGCGATATCGTAACCTTCCCTTTATTGCTGTCTTGAAGGACCCCGAAGCCTAAAACTTAGAGGAGTGTAACTGTGAATACATCTCGCGCACTTGTGTTCTCGAATCGTCACAACTTTAGCTTTGGTCTGGGCCGGCCCGGTCCTGGCGCAACAGGATTTTTCGGCAGTAACAATCAAGGCGACAAAGGTTTCGGGCAATATCTACATGTTGGAAGGGTCCGGTGGCAATATCGGCGTTTCCGTTGGGCGGATGAATGGAAGAATTGGGGGACCGGATTCATCAAAACCGACATCTGGTTGCAGACAATTCATACGAGCCTATCGAAGAAGTAATACCCGGCGCACGGTTATACAGAAAGGCACCTGATTCGCCTCCTTTTTCCCCTGTCCGCGCTTTGATCGAAAGCGGGTTCCGGCTATAGTTATTCGGAGTCCACCGAAGTAATTCACCATGTCATTCCGAAATACACTCTTGTCCACAGCCAGAGGTCTCTCCGGTGCTTTACTGATCTTAATCCTTGCCGAAAGTACGCTCACGCAACAACCAACGCAGCAACGGCCGCGGCGAGTCTCAAAGGATGCCGCCTCTCAGCAGACAAACCAAACAACGAATGGCGAAGAGGTTGACGAAGGTGATGTACTGAGAGTCGAGACACAGCTCGTTTCCGTTCCCGCAGTGGTCACAAACAGAAATGGCAGGCCGATCGCAAATCTGAAGCTGCAAAACTTTCGTGTGTTTGAAGACGGCAAGCCGCAGATGCTGACCAATCTGGGTACGGCGCAAGCTCCGTTTGAAATTGCATTACTTCTGGATACGTCAGGGTCCACTCGAGCTGACGTGGCCCTGATTCGTCAAGCTGCGAATTCGTTTATCGAAGCCCTACGACCCGGCGACCGGGTCGCGGTCGTCGCTTTCAATACGCGAGATCAGGGAAACATCAAAGCCGCCGTCGTTGATCTGCTATCGCCATTGACTCACGACCGCGAACAGCTAAAAACCGCAATCGAAAACGTAGGTTCCAGTAATGGCACACCTTTCTACGAAGCGCTCAAGCTGGTTGCTAAAGAGGTTTTTGCGGCTGCTCCACGGTACGAAGTAAGAGGGAGGCGCGCAATCGTCGCCTTGACCGACGGTGTTGATTCTACAAGTGAGACGGATTTTGCTTCAGCGCGTTCTGCCCTGATAGCAAAAGATATTGCCTGCTACTTTGTGCAAGTCAACACAGAGGATTTCGTTGAGGATCGCCTCTTGAAAGACTGTCAGGATGATGGTCGACTCTCCCTTTCAGCGAAGCAACTCGAGCGATACCGGACCATCTTTATAAAAGGTGCCACGCCGGATTTCCTTGCCGACTTCTGCCAGATGGGTCCCTTCGAACGGATGCAAATCAGTCGCGATCTCTACAACCTTGCCCGCCGCGAAATGGACGCACTGGCAAAAACAAGTGGGGGGCGAAATTTCGTTGCAAGGACTCTACGCGATGCGCGTGCAGCTTTCGCGATGGTCGCCAACGAGATCGGAATGCAATACAGTCTCGGTTACTATCCCACTAACAAGACTCGTGACGGAAAGTTTCGGGTAATCCGAGTAGAAGTCCAAGGAACACCCGAACCGGCCCAAGTACGTGCTCGTGAAGGCTACTACGCGCCGAAGGGGTGAGGATCAAAGACCAAAGTCCAAGTTCCGGGATCCAACGTCATCGATGCCCACTGAGCAATTATTTAACCGCATCATCCTGATTGTGCTCGACGGTGCAGGTATTGGTGAAATGCCTGACGCTGCCGATTGGGGCGATGCGGGCTCTGATACCTTCGGTCACATCCTGCAGTCGCGACTGGTACGACTCCCGAATCTCCAACGATATGGGCTTGGTAACATTCGTCCTTTGTCTGGCGTCCCACCAATCGACCAGCCAGTTGGTTCATATGGCCGCTGCGCCTTGCTTTCCAACGGCAAGGACACTACGACGGGCCATTGGGAAATGGCAGGTATCGTTCTGAACCAGGCATTCCCAACCTACCCGAATGGGTTTCCTCCTGAGGTGATCGACCGCTTCGTAACTGCAACAGGTGTGAGCGGTGTACTCGGGAACCTTCCTGCCTCGGGTACTGAGATTATCAAAGAGCTGGGAACCGAACACGTACGAACCGGCAAACCTATCGTCTACACTTCGGCGGATTCTGTTTTTCAGATTGCTGCGCATGAGGAAGTAGTTCCCCTGGAGCGACTTTATGAGATGTGTGAAACGGCGCGTCGACTTCTCGACGGCGAGCACAAAGTAGGTCGAGTCATTGCGCGACCTTTCCGTGGCGCTGACGGTTCGTTCTTTCGCACAGAAAACCGTCATGACTACGCCGTACCGCCGCCGAGAGATAACCTACTACCTGCGCTCCAAGGGCTTGGACTCGACGTCGTGGCTATTGGGAAGATTGCTTCAATTTATGATTCGATGGGGGTGACGAAGGATCTCACCGCTAAGAACAACGTGCAATCAATTGAGCAGACGCTATATGCCCTCAGTGAGAAGACAAGTGGTTTAATCTTCTCGAATCTCGTTGACTTTGACATGCTCTACGGGCACCGGCGTGACACGGCCGGATTTGCTTCAGCCTTAGAACAGTTTGATGACCGGTTGCCTGAGATAGAAACCGCGATGCGTGATGATGATTTAATGATGATCACTGCAGATCATGGCAACGACCCTACGTTTCGAGGTTCCGATCACACCCGCGAATATGCACCAATCCTGGTCTACGGTAAGAGGGCCGCGGCAGTGGACCTGGGCACGCGGGCCTCTTTGGCGGATATCGGACAAACGGTAGCTGAGAACTTTGGACTACGCTTGACTGCCGGAACGAGCTTTTTGCAAGAGATCACAACTCCACTTGCTTGACACCCCAGCGCCGTTCTCTTAGCATGGCCTTCGCCATAAAGTAGTCTGTTTGCTCTTTGCGTACGCACGTGTCAACGAAGTTTCTTGTCAGGCAGCCTTGCCTGGCCAACGAACCAAAGCGTTCGTTCAACAGGCACGTACGTCAATGGTAGACGGCTTCCCTTACAAGGAAGAGGTTGGGGGTTCGAGTCCCTCCGTGCCTACCAGGTTAGATGTTTGATGTCAGATGTCAGCCGATTGGACAGCATCTGACATCCGGCATCTGTTCTTTGAGTTTCTGCGGAGTCGTAGTTCAGTTGGTTAGAACGCCGGCCTGTCACGTCGGAGGTCGCGGGTTCGAGTCCCGTCGGCTCCGCCATTAATTCAATAACTTAGCGCCGTGAGGTGCTCTGAATTAGCTCAGAAACAGCCACTGGGCCAGTAGCTGTGCGAGTAAGTTTTGGCTATTTTCTCAACTGCCTGCCGTTTGAACTCAAGAATCAGGTTCGTCTGAACCTCTTCAGATCCGCAAGCAGGTGGTTTCTTGAAATCGTCCTTGAATATCCTGCTAGCGATCTCTGACTCTTCGGTTCCTTACAACACCATCATCCTGTGAGCGGCGATTGCGACGTGGTGATCGATAATCTCGCCCATCATCATCAGAACGTCGATTGCGGTAGCGTCCCGAGCGATTTCCCCGGTCATCGTCACCATCACGGTTGCGGCGATTCCGGTAGCGACTCAAAGGACCCCGATCGTCATCATCGGAACGTCGATTACGATAGCGACCTCGCCGGCCTCGGCGGTCGAAGACGTCATCGTCTCTTCCCGGGCCTCTGCCGTCCCAACGTCCGTCACTCGCGTCGTGACAATTGACGAATATCCGGCATTTCCAGTTCTGTCCGTTATCTGCCCTGCCTCGGTCACGTCCTTGACTTAGTGCCGTTACGGGCATTAGTAACAGAACGACAAGACCAGCTATGGTTAGGCGAGTTACCCATATAAGGGTTTTCATGATGCCTCCTGCGAGTTTCAAATTTTCAGTGAGTACATTAGGGACCCCTTAGTTGTTACAATTGATGTGCCACCTGGAAGAAGGTTAGGTGTTTGTTGAAGTGCAGTGCAGAAGCGAGGATTAGTCGAGCGGGCGCCTCCTAGGCTAACTACACGGAAAGGTTGATAGCAGCAACCATATGGGATAACAGTGATTCAAAGGCTATTAACGGTGAAGCCACAAAGAGCAAAAGACCAAAGAAGATGAAGAGTAACGCGGTTTAGTGTTGTTAGCCTTTATCAAGTTTCTTTGCATCTTCGCGTCTTCCGTATCTCTGAGGCTTTGCGTTAAGGCCTGTAAGCCTTGTGTCGTTCTCTGTCGCACTCTGACGCGTTAACTTGTTGATTGGAGAGCTAACTCGTTGATAATGCTCGCTCGGAATCGTCCCTGTCACGTCGGAGGTCGGTCGGAGGTCGCGGGTTCGAGTCCCGTCGGCTCCGCCATTTAGTGGTAAAAGCAAAGGGCTTCCTCCGGAAAGCCCTTTCTTCGTTTCAACATTTCTCCAAATAAAACGGATGATCCCCGTTCGACAAGCTCTCAAGATCGTACGCGCATACAGCAGGTCCCTTGACTCTGAGCGAGTGGATTTGGCCTACGCTCGCGGTCGCTTCCTGGCAGAGGCCATCATTGCCGACTCTGATCTGCCCCCTTTCGATCGCTCACAAATGGATGGATATGCTGTTCGCTCAGAAGACACTCTGGGCGCACCGGTGACACTGCGCATTGTAGGAGAGTCAAAGGCCGGCAAGGGTTGGCATCAACAACTCCATCAAGGCGAAGCCGTGCGCATCATGACGGGGGCTCCTGTGCCCGCAGGTGCGAATGCCGTACAACAGGTGGAGAAGACACGGGAACTAAGTGACCGGGCAGTTCAGATTCTCGAGCCTGTCGCCGAAGGCCGATCCATTGTGAAACGCGCGGCAGAAATAGACGCAGGAACTCACGTATTGGAACCTGGCGAAAGAATCACCGCCGGAACAATCGCAGTGCTGGCTTCCTTCGGATATGCTGCGGTTCGGGTCGCCCATCGACCGAAGGTTGCGGTGCTGGCCACGGGAAGCGAACTTGTAGCCCCTCACGAAAAACCGGCACAAGACCAGATCCGTGATTCGAACAACCATTCGATCTCCGCTTATGCGGAACTTGCGGGCGCGACCACCGAACGTCTACCGCTTGCGGGGGACGACACGAGCACGCTGGCAGAGGCCATTCAGACGGCGGGCAAACGTGCGGATGTGGTTATCACATCGGGCGGCGTTTCGATGGGTGTTTACGATTTCACGAAAACAGCTCTACGTGAATTAGGAGCAGAGATCTTCTTCGAGCGCGTGGCGTTGAGACCGGGAAAGCCCACCGTCTTTGCGCGTTTGCCGGACGGAACACTGGTTTTTGCGCTTCCTGGGAATCCGGTTTCGGTCTCAGTAACGTTCAATCTGTTTGCGCGGCCGGCGCTGCTTGCGATGCAGGCTGCAAAGGAACTCGAGTTAAGGCGAGGATGGGCGGTTCTGTCGCGCTCTGTAAAGGGTTCGGCAGATCGGGAAAGTTACCTGCCGGCGCTTTTGAGAACTGACGAGGCAGGTCACCTCATAGCTGAACCGTTGAAGTGGGGTGGTTCATCTGACTTCGTGGGGTTTGCACGAGCCGATGGACTCATTGTGGTTGCAGCCGGGGCTCAAATGGTTGAGGCGAACGCGGTCGTAGAGGTGATGCGGTTGCCGTGAAGATAGAACGATCCCTCTCGGTCAGCAGCCTCAGCAAGGGCCGAACTCTTCCATTCGTCCCCGACCTTGGCTTGCTACAACCCGCCCTCAGTCAGTAGCTTGTTGATTTCCAGTTGCATAATCTACGATTAGAGTTCTCGCACCGAAATTTTACGGCGATTAGAGAGATGGACCGACTAACTCACGTGGATAGTGAAGGGCGCGCGATAATGGTAGATACCAGCAATAAGCCCTCTTCGTTAAGACGGGCGGTCGCTTCAGCCTCTGTCAAGATGGCCATTGAAACCGTTGCCGCTCTGCGCGAACATCGAACACCCAAAGGTGATCCATTAGAGACTGCTCGACTGGCTGGAATAATGGCGGCAAAACGAACGGCTGAACTTATCCCACTTTGTCATCCGTTACCGATCACCCATGTTGACATCTCTGCAGAGATTCAGGAGTCTGGAATCTACTTAGAATCAGATGTCTCGACGAATGCACAGACAGGCGTGGAGATGGAGGCTTTGACGGCTGTCTCCATAGCGGCGCTAACGATCTATGACATGTGCAAGGCGTTTGATAAAGGAATCACCATTACTGATGTCCGGTTGGAACGAAAGACCGGTGGAAAATCAGGTGATTACACCCGCGGTGGGTAAATTTTAGAGTTTTCGCACCCCGCTAGTGCATAAACGGACTGGAACATCCCAATTTCATTTAGCGTTTATGCCAGTACCAGCGAGCTTTTCAGTTTTTCGGGAGATTTGAAATGAGAGTTGCTATTAAGAACGATGCTCGGCCTCAAGCCATGACACTGCTCGCCGCCGCGGCGATCTCGATCATATTGTGGTTCATTCCCTATGCTGAGGTTCTGACTTATCCCTTCCGGATTTTCGTGACCTTTATTCACGAGGGTGGGCATGCGATTGCCGCCTTGATAACTGGAAACTCTGTCCGAAGCCTCAGCGTTGCAATGAATGCAAGTGGTGAAACCTACACTACCAAAGGCGGGTTGTTCTCCCAGATGCTGGTCTCAAGCGCCGGCTACATTGGCGCGATGGCCTTCGGCGCACTGTTGCTGGTATTGATTCGGCGAACCGTGGCCGCTCGACTGGTCCTGGTCGGATCGGCTGGTCTGATCCTTCTGCTCACAGTGTTTTACGGACTATTCACGCCCCTATTCTTGGGATTTTGGGGAGGAATCCCGTTCACGCTATTCGCCGGTATCGGACTGTCAGTGGGATTGATTGCAATCGCGAAGTTCGCCAGCGCGCGGGTCGCAACCTTCTTTGTGAGTTTCCTCGCCGTACAATGCGTGTTGAATGCGCTGATGGACCTAAAAACAGTTTTCTTTCTCTCGTCATCCTTTGTTCCAAAGGTTTCGACAGATGCCGTTAACATGGCAAATGCCACGGGCCTTCCCGCGTTCTTGTGGGCGGTGATCTGGATTGGACTTGCGTTTGTGATTCTGTGGATTGCGATGCGATTGTACGTGACAGGAAGAGACTCGCGAATACAGCCCGATCTGCCGTTCGAGGAAAGAGTCGTGTGATTGCCGATTGCAGATTTGCGAATTAGTCCTTTGATCCGAACCTCATATGAGCCAACGGGAATATTCTCAAAAACGAAACAGACCCCCTGGTCGGTAATTCTGATTAAGAACCTGGTCTGTTGGGCGGGGTCTAGCAGCACTGAAGAATGCCAGTGTGTCTACTAAGGTTGCCGTCAGGAATATTGATCTCGTGCTTTACGAGACGATGGCCCTACCGATGATAAGCGTCCTGCTGGCGGTTGAGCACAAGACCGTAATGACTGCCCACGGCAAGGCTAGATTGAACCGTTACGGAGACATAATTGCTTACTGTAATCACATGCACAACCATCGCCGGGATTGTGTCGTGGGTGCCACAGTTGTAATCAACACTTCTGAAAGTTACGAGAACCCAGACGCCTTTGAGACTGTGTCAAAACAATAGATCCTACACACGGCAGTGTGTAGTGCTTTTTAGATCCCACCTACAAAGAGGCGCCACCCCCCCCTTCTTTTTTTTTTCAACAATACTAACTCAGAACACGGGTGACACTCAGAAGCTCAGCAATTTTCGATGGAGCTTCTGAGTCGGCAACCTTGAGATAAGAGAAGGGGTGGCGTCCGTCTAGTAGGTAGGATCTGAAAAGCACTACACACTGCCGTGTGTAGGATTTTGTTGTTGGTCCATGTAACAGGTTTTTGACACAGTC
>DATETN010000018.1:0-5310 GCA_035283645.1 Pyrinomonadaceae bacterium | reverse complement strand
ACATTGCGTCGATAGTACTCTGCTGTAGCGGAACCGAAGTCAATGCGGCCGAGCTTTCTTCCCTCACCTCTTGACCATCCCCCGTGGTTCCATGGGCCAATAACGAGAAAGTTTTGGTTCGACTTGTCATGCCGCTCAAGCAGCTCATAAATCTTAATCGGCCCGTAAAAATCTTCCTGGTCCCACCAACCTGCCACATTCAGAATCGGCACTGTTACCCGATTCAGCCACGGCGCAAAGGCTTGCCGCTTCCAAAAGTCGTCGTAGTCTGGACGGTTTACGAACTCTGTCCACGTCGGGATCTTCCCATTGAAGTATTTTGCGTCGACATTCGATAGTGGGCCAAGGTTCAGATACCATTCATACGTGTCATAACGGTCGATGATGGATGAAGGGTTTGAGATCTCCTTCGAAGATTCCATCATATATGCGTACTCCAAACCGTAGCTCAACCGGAATGCGCCGTTATGGTGAAAGTCGTCTCCGATCCACATATCAGCGGGAGAAGCTTGTTGCACAACGGCCTTAAGGGCTGGATGGGGATCGAGCATCCCCATCACAGAGAGCCACGCGCCGTAACTTGTGCCCGCCATGCCTACGCGCCCGTTGTGATCAGGCAAATTCTTTAGCAGCCAATCAATCGTGTCATAGGTGTCTGTGCTTTCGTCGATTGCGCCTTTATCGCCGGGCTTGCGCGGCTGCCGGAGCATGACGAATTCACCTTCGGATTTGAATCGCCCACGAATGTCCTGTCGAACAAAAATGAATCCTTCAGCCGATAGTTCCGGCAACACGGTTGTGAGTTGTGCGGGACTCAAATCGCCCAATCCATATGGCGTTCGCAACAGTAGGATAGGAAATTTCTCGTCATTTCGAGTCGGAGTGTAGACCTGCGTATAAAGACGCACGCCGTCGCGCATGCTGATCATAGTTTCGGTGCGCGAGTACTGCGGAGGGGATTGTTGGGCATTGCTCGGGCCCGCGACGGTGAGGAGGATTACGCTGAAAAGAATTCGCCTAAACATTTTGTTAATGTCCTTGTGATCCAATGAGCGTTTATGCATGCACCATTTTAGCTCGGCCTGGTTCTGACTAATCATGAGCCCTTACCAACACGGTTGACGGGTGCCGGTCGCGGTACTCTGCGCACAGGGTTCTGTTCAAGAAGTTTCATCGCTTCCTGGATAGCGCGTATGAGCTGTGGGTCCCGTCCCTTGTTTACCTCGGCCGGGACGTACTCAACTTCGATATCGGGCGCCACACCCTCGTTCTCAACTGCAAACTTCCCGTTAAGATCATAGAACGCTAAGGAAGGCGCCGTGATGCCCCCACCATCAATAGTTGCGGGAATGTTCAGCGTGCCAACAAGTGCGCCCCATGTGCGCGTACCCACCAACGGTCCTAACTGCCGCAGCCGAAAATAATAGGGAAGCGCGTCGCCGCCCGATCCCGCAGATTCGTTGATGATCATAACTTTCGGACCGTAAATACCGGCGATTGGGGACGTGAACGGTTGACCATCACGCATCGCGAAATAGCCCATCCGCTTCCGATCCAGTTCATTGACAATGTAGTCAGCTACCATCCCTCCCTGGTTGTAACGCTCGTCGATAATGGCGCCGTCCTTATGTTGCTGTGCGTAATAGTAGCGAGTAAATGATGCATACCCGGGTCCGCCAGTGTTCGGCAGCCACACATAGGCCAGGCGACCACCAGAAAGCTGGTCCACAACCCGCCGATTGCCTTCAATCCACGCGCGCGTTCGGAGAGTGTCTTCACTTGCCACAGGGACCACAGTAAGAACGCGTGATCCTTCAAGCGAAGGAACGTTATTGACACGGATTAACGTCTGGCGGTTTGCCGTTCCCTCGAACAGGCTGTAAGGATTGGTTGGAGGAGTAAGCGGCCGCCCGTTAACCTCCAGCAAGTAGTCTCCCTCGGCTACTTGAATTCCGGGAGCGCTAAGCGGCGCCCGCAGGTCCGGGTTCCAATTTTCTCCAGTATAGATTCGCTGAATGCGGTAACCACCGTTCTCGACTTTAAGATCGGCCCCTAAAAGCCCGACCGATACGGGATCCTCACGAGGTTCATCCCCCCCGCCAGTCAAGTAGGAGTGTCCTACCGCTAGTTCGCCACCAACCGTGGCGATTAAAAATGCCAGATCAGCACGATGACCCACATGAGAGAAAAGCGGGCGATACTTGTCATAGACCGCTTGCCAATCTGCACCGTGCATCTTCGGGTCGTAGAAGAACTCGCGTTGTATTCGCCACGTCTCACGGTAGATCTGCTCCCATTCGGCACGAGGATCTACCTGCATTTCGAGTTGCGCGACGTTGATCGCCCCATCGCCGGCTTTCGCGGGGCGCTCAGTTGTGACGATTCCCCAAGCGCCTCCCGACGCACCACCGCCGCTAGCCTGATAAAGGAGTTTCTTCGTGTCTGATGAGAGGGTGTAAAAGCGAATACCTTCAAGAAAGGGTACGGCTTTGCGTTCTTTCAACTGATACCGCTGCAATCGCAATGAACCTCCAGGGCCACCGCCAGCCACTGTGGGTTCTGTGTAGAAAATCGTTCCGGTCGCGCCGGCTATGAGTCTGTTGTAATCAGCCGCCGGAACATTCAGCGACAAGATACGCTGCCCTATCTTATCAATGTCAATCCGCACGGTCGTAGGACTCGGTTTAGCTGGCGGCGCAGCGCCCGCACGAGGTTCCTCACGAGGCGGGGGGCGTGGCTCGTCTGCTGTTTCGGGCAAAAGTGGGGACGGCTCACTTGAGCTGAGCACAACAAGATAGATTGATCGTCTAACCGGACGATCCAGGGAACTCATCTCTAGCCATCCCGTTCTCGGACCGTAGTCGGTGCTTGCAAGAAAGTAGAGATACTTGCCTCCGGTGTCGAAAGCTGGCGAGATTGCGTCCGCGAGCCCATCAGTAATCTGGTAACTCTTCTTTTCCACCACTGAGTAAACGAAGATCGCCCGCAGATGACTAACCAGGCTCTTGGAGTACGAGATCCACTGCGAGTCAGGCGACCAAACCGCATCGAATTGGCGACCCGGGTCGGCGTAAGCATCGGTATCGATTTTGGCAGCGTTTCCGGTGGCGACGTCGATCGTCCAGAGATTTAGGTGATTGTCCTGAAGCAAGATCTGTTTTCCGTCAGGAGCCCACGCAGGTGCTGAGAAAAAGGCAGTTGATGGTAAAGACACGTTCCGCGGCCCTGTAACTCCAGTTGGCTCGCCGATAATGAGTTGGTATTCTCCGCCGGCATCGGACAACCAGGCGACTTGAGTACCATCGGGGGACCACACAGGGCTACGGTCATGCGCTCCGCTACTCAGTGTCAGGTTTCGAAAATCCCCTTTTTCCGCTGGAACCGTAAAGATCTCACCTCGCGCTTCAAAAGCAGCCCGAGTTCCGGTTGGCGATAGGACGGCACTGCGAATCATCGAAGATACTTTTTTAAACTGGCGGCGAGCCCAGGGTAGTTCACCGGTGGCATCAATGGTGAGCCGGCGGGCCTGCCCCGTCTTGCTGTCAACCAGGTGAATATAGCCAGCCTGTTCGTAGACAATTGCATCGGGCCCGGCAGACGCATTCATGATGTCAAAGTCGTCGTGCTTCGTGAGTTGCGAGACCTGCTTTGTGTCGACGCGGTAGGCAAATAAGTTAACTGTGTGATTACGGTCCGAGAGGAAGTAGATCGTGTTGCCAATCCACATAGCACTTGTGTCATTACTATTGTTCCACGGAAGCTTCTCCACTGAGTGATCGGCCAGCGTCATGACACGGATTGGATGCGTGCGGCCACCGCGATAATGGCGCCACTGACTCGCCTCCTGCCACTGCGGAATGAAGGCGGTCGAGATCTCTTCATGAGCGATGCGCGACCCATCTTCAGAGTAGGCGCCGCTAAAAGCCCGGGGCATTGGGAGCGGTTCTGGAAGTCCACCTTCTGAGCTGATGGTCCAAAGCCGAAAGTACGCCTGTTGGGGCGCACTGGTCCTTACTGAAGCGAAGAGTACATTGCGGCCATCGCGGGTCCAGCCGCGTACGCGATCGAGAGCTGGATGATATGTCAATCGTTTAGGGTCCCCGCCACTGGTGGGCACTACATACACATCCGTGTTGCCGGCGACGGTCGCTGTGAAGGCTATCTGGGAACCATCTGGAGAAAAGTAAGGATCGATTTCGAGCCCTGGCGAAACCGTGAGTCGGCGAGCCTGCCCACCGGTTCGCGACACCACCCACAAGTCACCCGCATAGGCGAATGCCACCAGGTCACGACTCACCGTGGGATGGCGAAGCAGACGTGTTTCCTTCGCCGTCACTGTGCTCGACATGGCAAGGCACAGCAGTAAACCGCAGAACAATTGTGTTGGGTTCATACGCAGGTCCTCGAGAAGATCACATCGCTGAAAACGGGAAAGGCGGTATCGCATTTCGCGCCGTTGGCGCAGCGACTAGAACGCTGGCGACCACGCGTCAGCTCTGACCCGAACTCCCAAACTAACCAAGTTGGACCATTTCCCGCCGCACTGTCAGGGCCTCGATGCGCGCTTCGTTCACCTCGTAGCCGATACCGGGATTTGTGGGAGCTTTGATCGTGCCCTGCCGGGAGACGGTGACCGGTGGTTCGATGATGTCCTCCTCCCAGTAGCGCTCCGAGGCCGAGACGTCGCCAGGCAGGGTGAAGCCGGGCAGCGTCGACAGGGCAATATTGTGGGCTCTACCGATGCCCGCTTCGAGCATCCCGCCGCACCATACGGGTACGCCGTTCGCAAACGCGTGCGCTTGAATCAGTCGAACCTCTGTATGACCGCCAACGCGCCCAAGCTTGAGATTGACGATTCGACATGAGCCTAACTCAAATGCATGACGGGCATCCGCAAAGGTGACGATCGACTCGTCAAGACAGATTGGCGTCTTAATCTCTCGCTGCAATTTTGCATGATCAATGAGGTCACCGGGTCCCAGCGGCTGCTCGATCATCAGCAGGTGATAGTTATCGAGTTGTTTAACAACACTTATGTCCCCATTCAGAGAATAGGCAGAATTTGCATCGACAGAGAGCGTGATGTCGGGAAATCGTTTCCGAATTGCTTCGACTAAGTGAATGTCTTTCCCAGGCTTGATTTTTATCTTAATCCTTTGATAGCCGGATTCTAGTTCGTGAGATACCTTTTCAATCAACGTTGCCGTCGTTTCCTGTAGACCAATCGAAACGCCACAGTTGATCTCATCCCTCACGCCGCCGAGGTGCTGCCAGAGAGGGCGGCCCACAAGCTTCGCTTCCAGGTCCCAA
>DATETN010000017.1:0-32931 GCA_035283645.1 Pyrinomonadaceae bacterium | reverse complement strand
AGCGGCGTTAACTCGTGGTCGATCTCTGGTTCACGTGATTCGATGGTGACGTACGAGATGCACCGGGTTGAGTCGACTACATAAGGCTCTGTAATCGCTTTAGTAGGACACGAATCGATGCATAAGTTACAGGTGCCACAGTGATCCTCAATCCGTTCGCAGTCGTAATCGAGCTCTAAGTTCAATAACAGTTCGCCGATAAATACCCACGAGCCAAACTCGGTTGTGATTAGATTTGTGTGTTTGCCGAGCCATCCCAACCCGGCTCTTACAGCCCACGCTTTGTCCATCATTGGCTGAATGTCAACGCAGAGCTTGCCTCTCGCATCTGGCACTTCACTCGTCACCCAATCGAGTAGTGCGCGCAGTTTGCGAGAGACGACTTCATGATAATCGTCACCCCAGGCATAGCGTGAAACTTTACCAGTATCCGGCGAGTTCTCGTGCTGATTGGGTGTGTAGTAGTTGAGCGCAACGACAACAATCGACCGTGCATCGGGCAGAAGTTTCCGCGGGTCTGAACGCTTCTGCGGGTAACGCATCCACGACATGTCAGCGTGGTAGCCGCGGGCGAGCCACTCTCTTAGGCGTTCGCCCTCGATGTCCAGCTCGCATACTGGCACGATCCCGACTAGATCAAATCCCTCCAGACCCGCCTGTATCCGGATCTTCTGGGATAGTTCGCGCAGGCTCGATGCCCGTAGTTCTTCCCCTAAAGCGCTCATTTGACTGTCAACAGTGTAACTTAGCGGTGCCTCCACGCCGAGCGGCAAAAGAAGAACGCCGGCCATTTAGACCGGCGTTCTGGAGCACACGGAAAAGTCGTTTGATGGAGATTAGTGTTCGAGACGTTGAAACGTCAGCGATGTCATCGCTCCCTCACCCGCGGTGCGATTGTACGACAACCAATATCCGACTTTGGGGTAACTCACGCGCTTGTAGATCGACCCGTCGGATTTTGCCTGAACGTCGCTTCCGAAAACGGATTTCGGTGAAGGAATATTGCTGGCTCCGCTCATGAAGTCAAAAGAGAGCGCAACCACCTTCTTGTCCTTACCATAAATCACCTGAGCTGTTTCATTGTCATTGAAGATAAAGAAGTCCTGTTCATCGCCTTTATCGGTTGGGGTTCCTAACTTCTTCCTTACTTCGTCGGCGGTCATTCCAATGCTGACACCGCGAAACTCTTTCATGGCCGGCGTATCGTCGTTGTCCCGGGGGTTCCGCTCCCTTTGGGAACGGACATCGATAGCTGTGAGTAGAACTATGGCAACGAAGAGGCTGAAGACCTTTGCCATCTGCATTTTTGTTGTGTGGGCACAGTCAAGCACTTCGAGGTTCTCCTTTCCCAAATCGATGGTGAAGCCCCATAGATGAGACCTCTGGCGCCATCATGAGTGCTGCCGGGCGACCGCGGCTGGTTCGTTGGCCGCAAATTATCTCCAAGCGGATCTGGTTGTCAATGCGGGACGAGGATTGACGGGTCAGGCTATCCGCAGAGAGGCCGTTTTGGTGGCTTTTTGGAGACAATTTGATTTCGTCCGAGGTGCAGGCCACTCAAAGACAGTTCTTCAACAGGTTGGGGCTATTGACTCACAGCCCCCTTTTAGCATAGAAGCAGGTCGGTTTTCGAAATCTTGCAGAGTTTTCTACCAACTATTGTGTAAGGAGTCGATCCGCATGAAGAGAAATACGTCTGTCTTTTTGCCGCTTGTCGCTCTCTTTGTAGTTGCCCTGGCTGGATGTCAGCCGGCTGCGGTACCAACGAACCGAGAAACCGCAGCTACAAACACTAGCGAACGGGCTGCAACCGTGGACACGGCAGCAATCGAGAGGGAATTGTTGAGAATTGAGAACGACTGGCCGCGTGTTTTGAGAGAAAAGGACGTGGAAGCTGTGCGACGTGTTGAAGCTGACGACATTGTCCTTGTCTACCCAGACGGTTCGACCGGCGGAAAAGATCAGGACGTTAAAGATATCGAAAGCGGAGCCATCACGGCTGATTCTGTGGAGATGCTTGATCTGAAACCGAAGGTGTTGAATGCCGACAGTGCCATCGTTACGGGCCGCACTTTAGTAAAGGGCGGAAAGTACAAGATGCCCAACGGCACAACCATAGATGTCAGTGGCGAGTACCGGTTTGTCGATACTTTTGTGCGTCGTGATGGCCAGTGGAAGTTAGTCGCAGGGGCATCGGTGCCGATTCGTGTGGGAACTGCTGCTGCGGCAAGTCCTGCAGCTAAAGCGTCGCCGTCTCCGGCAATGTCACCGGCTGCTCAGTAGTTTGTTTCCGGTATTCTAAGTCAGTTCCGTCTCCCGTCAGCTAGTTGCGCGGGAAAAAACGGGATGTAGCGTGGAGTTCAGGTTGAATGAGCTTCGAGATGCATAGGTTGGGATCTGGAAATCAAGGGGCCCACTTACAAAGGAGTATTGGAATGAGAAAAGCTTTCCCAGTAATGTTCAGTATCCTGCTGTTGACACTGGCTTGTGCGCCGGCTCCGACCAACAGAGAAGAGAGCGTCACCGGCAGCACTAACCGCGCAACGAATTCAGCAACCACAGCGGCACTTTCGGAAGCCGATGCCATCGCCAACGAAAAGAAGGCTTGGCAGGCGATACAGGATAGGGACTTCGATACGTTTGCGAGTATGTTGGCGAACGACCAAATTGAGGTTACTCAAACCGGAGTTTCAGATAAGGCGGGTACTCTGGCAAGCGTCAGGAAGCTTGAGTTCACCGAAGTTAACTTTTCCGACTGGAGCTTTCTGCCGGTCGATAACAATTTGGTGGTAACCACTTACAATGTGGCTGTGAAAGGAAAAATGGATGGGAAGGACATACCAACGGATACCATGCGCGGTAGTACAGCCTGGGTGAATCGTGATGGCAAATGGCAGGCGATCTTCCATCAGGAAAGTCCGGTTCGAACTGGGGCGCCACCGCCCGCAACTCCAGCGGCAAGCCCAAAGGCCGGCGCAAGTCCAACAGCTCAGGCGAGTACAACGACTGGGTCCGATCCTATCGCAAATGAAAAAGTGATCTGGACTCTCCTTCAAAACAAGAACTACGATGGCTTTGCCGCGTTACTTGATGAGAGGGCTCTCGAAGTTAATACGGAGGGAGTGTTCGACAAAGCCGGAATCGTAAAGGGGGTGCAGACCTTCGACGCTTCCAAGGCAGAGCTTTCGGATTTTCGAACCTTAAATATCGATCAGGACTCTGCACTCGTCACATACCTGGTGACTGTCGCGGGACAACCTCCCGAAAAGGAGAGGCATACAACAATCTGGCATAACCGTGCTGGAAAATGGCTTGCAGTGTTTCACCAGGGTTCACCCGTCGAGGCGACAGCGATGAGCACGCAGAAGTAAGTTCTCGACCTTAGAACGCGATCCACGAACCCGCAAAATAAGCATCAGGTGTCCGTGGATCGCTTTCTATTTAGAAGTAACTTCAGGACCAAATGCCAGGGATAGAACTACTGCATTGCGGGCACTTACCCTCACTGGTCACGCGTACCTGCTTAATCACGTAACCATAGCGTTCCACCAGCAGTTCATCGCAGGTCGGGCAATACGTATTCTCCCAACGACCAACGCGGCCAGGTAGGTTGCCGGCATAGATGTATCGCAACCCTGCTTTACGTCCAATCTCACAGGCGCGAATCAGTTGCTCGGCCGTAGTGTTCGCGTTTTCTTGCATGTGATAGTCCTGGTGAAACGCAGTAACGTGCCAGGGAATATCCGGTGAAACACCCGCAATAAAATCTGCGGCCCGCCGTAGCTCATCCTCGGAATCATTGAACCCAGGGATCACCAGCGTGACGATCTCCTCCCAGAAGCCACGCTCGTGGACCATCTTCACTGTATCGAGAATGTTGTCAACGACTCCACCAAGTTGGCGGTAATTCCTGTCGCTCATCGTCTTGAGATCGATCTTGTAGCAGTCGGTCCAGGGTCGCAAGTAATCCAGCACCTGTGGCGTGGCATTACCGTTCGAAATAAAGGCTGTACGGAACCCTTCCGGTCGTGCTGCTTTGAACACCTCTACAGCCCATTCAGCTGTAATCAGCGGTTCGTTATAACTGCTTCCAACCAGGGATGCGCCGTAGGCTTTCGCCATGGCTACCAACCGTTCTGCGGTGACCGGTGTGGGATTCGTTCCAGCCGAATCGTCGCGGAGTGCCTGAGACGTCAACCAGTTCTGGCAGTAGGCGCAATGAAGGTCACAACCGAGCATGCCGAATGTCAGCGTGTCAGAACCCGGCAGCGCATGAAAGAATGGCTTCTTTTCAGTCGGGTCGCATGCTAGCGCTGCAACATAGTTCGAGGGCACCTGCAGCTTACCGTTCTCGTTGAATCTGACTTTACAGATCCCGCGCTTGCCTGACTTGATCAAGCATCGATGGCCGCAGGCATAGCACTTCAGAGCGCCCTCAGGGAGGTTGTCGATGAGTTCGGGCGCGGCCTCCACTGTTAAAGAATCCAGCACGTCGGCCAAAGGAGCCGACTTATTACTAATGGGCATAACTTATTCTTAGCTAAGTAGGGAAAATATCCTTTGCAAATTATACTCTTTGGATGTTCGAGCTCAGTATGCAGTTGGCCCCTGGCTGGAATCGACTGGGGTACCGGCAATGGATGTTTTGGCAAAATGATTATTGAAGAACTTACAGTAACTCCATTTCAACAACAAACACGCATCGTCGCGTGTAACCGAACTCGTAAGGCGATCTGCATCGATCCAGGTGACGAAGCCGAGCGGATTTCCTCTCGTCTTGACGACTTGGGACTGGAGCTTCAAGCAATAACGCTCACCCACGCTCACATGGATCACGTGGGCGCTGTCACTTCATTGAAGCGCTTGAGACCGAAAGCACGGATCATACTGCACAAGGCGGACGAACCGTTGTATCTCGCTCTACCTGAACAGCCGGGCTGGATTGGCATCCCACGCGCACAGTGGAGTGACTTTGGCTTCGCGTACGAAACCCCGCCACCGATCGAAGAGTACTGGTCTGATGGTCAAAGATACTCGGTCGGGGATCTCACGTTTGATGTGATTCACTGTCCTGGCCACACCCCCGGGCATGTGGTGTTTTTTGAGCGGGCCGAGCGCACGGTTTTTGTTGGTGATGTTCTCTTTCAGGGTTCAGTTGGTCGTACTGACCTGCCTGGTGGTTCCACGGAGCAGTTACTGGATTCGATAATGAACAAACTGCTGCCTCTGGGCGACGACGTGACTGTTTACTCAGGCCATGGACCACGAACTACCCTCGGGCACGAGCGCCTGACCAATCCATTTCTCACTGGGGGTTTTAAGCTTGGGGCAGGAAGGTTCTAACCGAGTTGCTGGCCACTACTTCTGACCACGTAGTCGGTTTGCTTTTAATGCCTCCCAGGCTTCCTTCTGCTCGTCGTCTAACTGGCTCGGGAGCGTCTCTACCGGAATATTATTCTCCTTGCAGAAGTGACGCCAAAGGACAAAACGCAGGTCAAACTGGCCGGTCTCATCAGAGATCACGTTATCTACGGGCGGTGAGTCGTTCTTCTCTCTTACCATACCTGTGAATGTGTGAGCAGGAGTTTAGCAGCTTTTGGCGCTTAAGTAGAAAGACACAGCAAGAGGTGCAATGTTTGAGACGGGTGAAGGGTTCTTTGTCATCAGAATCCTTGAGATGCGGGCGAGGACGGCTGCGTTCCCGGCGGGGAGGACGGCTGCGTTCCCGGCGGGGAGGACGGCTGCGTTCCCGGCGGGGAGGACGCCAGCGTTCCCAAGGGTTTAACTACGCAATGCTAATCTCCTCAGTCAGGTAAACATCCTGAATTGCATTTAGGAGCTCAACGCCTTCAGTCATGGGCCGTTGAAAAGCCTTGCGACCAGAAATAAGTCCCATGCCGCCGCCACGCTTATTAATAACTGCAGTGCGTACAGCTTCGGCGAAATCGCTCGCGCCTTTGGATTCACCGCCAGAATTGATCAGCCCCGCTCGTCCCATATAACAGTTGGCAACCTGGTATCGCACGAGGTCGATTGGGTTGTCACTCGTCAGCTTCTCATAAACCAGCTTATGGGTTTTACCAAACGTCTTTCCGAGCTGCTCCTCCACTGCTTTGTATCCGCCGTTTCGCTCAGGCAGTTTCTGTTTGATTATGTCGGCCTGTATGGTCACACCAAGATGATTTGCCTGGGCGGTGAGGTCCGCAGAGGCATGCATATCGCCTTCCGGAGTTTTGAATTTTGAATTGCGCAAGTAACACCACAGGATACAAGCCATTCCGAGTTCGTGCGCTTCGGCAAAGGCTTCACTAATCTCCGTAATCTGTCGCGTGGCCTCGTCTGAGCCAAAATAGATCGTTGCACCCACAGCGACAGCTCCGAGGTTGCGAGCTTCTTTGACCGTGCCAAACAGCACTTGGTCGAATTTGTTTGGAAGCGTCAGCAGTTCGTTATGATTGATTTTTACAATGAACGGGATCTTGTGGGCATATTTGCGAGCGACACTGCCAAGTACTCCATAAGTTGATGCCACTGCATTACAACCGCCCTCGATCGCCAGCTTAACGATGTTCGCCGGGTCAAAGTACTCCGGGTTTGGTGCAAAGGAAGCCCCGGCAGAGTGTTCGATGCCCTGATCCACTGGCAGAATTGATAAATATCCCGTACCTGCGAGTCTTCCAGTATTGAAGAGCGTTTGCAGGGAACGCAGGACAGCGGGGGACCTGTCGGAAAAAGCCGAGACACGATCCACAAAATCAGGGCCGGGGAGGTTTATCTGCTCTTTGGATATGGTTGCTGATTTGTGGTCCAACAGTGTGCGCGCGTTTTCGCCGAGCAGTTCCTCGATTCGGTCGAGAGACGTAGCCCCTCTCTTGAGTTCGGTTGCCATGTCCTGAAATCCTCCTGAGTAAGATGGCTTTAAATGTGTTTTTATAAGAAAAACTGCAACGAATTATACCACGTTAATCTGGGCGCTTCACGGGCCTTGGGTTCACCTTTGGTTCAATGCCCGCAGCGATAAGCTCCCGAAGATCCGAGCGTAACCGCGCCGCAATACTCTCTTGTGTCACCCCGTATTGGCGGAAATCGAATGCGGTCACAATTGCAAGTCCCAGACTTGCAGACGTGAGAAATATCTCCTCCGCGTTTGTGAGATCAGCCATATCATAGACACCTTGCAAAACTGGGATAAATTGCTTTTCTGCCAAATCGAGAACAGCAGCACGAGTCACACCATCATAGGCCCCGGTAACCAGCGATGGCGTATGGATCGTTCCGTCGTTTACCCAGAAGATGTTTGCCATTGTGGCTGACACCACTTCACCTCGCTCGTTCAGCATCACTGCTTCGTCAAACTGACGTGATTGGGCCTCCTCCCAGGCGAGTACACGCTCCAAATAGTTGAGCGTCTTTATCCCCACGACCGGCGACGCAGTGTTCACGCGATACGGTGATACGGCCAGGCTGATCCCGGCCTCCCGCACCTTCTGTTGATCACTGGTCATGATCAGGAGGTCGGTCTTTCGTCCGGTGGTTCGTTTGGTTTTCCAGAAGTCGGGACTATTGCGTGCAAGCAACACCACTCGCGCTCGACCCGTGGTAACGCGGTTTACCGCGACCAACTTTCTCAGGGCTTCACCCACACTCCGCTCGCTGCAGCCTTCATGATTAATGCCGAGATGATCGGCATTGGTTACTAGCCTGCGCCAGTGTTCAGGCCACAGAAATGGGTTTCCACCATACACCGCGACTGTTGTGAAGACACCCCGGCCATAAAGCATCGCAGAAGAGACTGGAGCCACCCGCGCCTTGGTGGCGTCCACCATTGTCTTGTTGAGGTAGATGACAGGATGCACGATGTGGCAGGTAGACTGGACGGCTAATTCTTACGGTAACGCAAACCGGCCGATGGTCGATTCTCCGATGCTTCCGAAATAGAGTGAACCGTTATGTTCCAGAGCGTTGGCAATCTGTGCATAACAGGTCTGCGAACTGTCCTGAAGATTGTGTATGACCTTTCCGTTTGCATCCAGCCCCAGCACGAATGAATATCGTTTCGGGGCCGGTTGGAGAAACTTAGGGAGTCTCAGAACAGCCTTCCTTAGAAATGGATGTGGCAGTAGGCGATCCAGTGTGGCGTCGCGAGGAGTGACCAGCGCCAGCCAGAATTTATCCCTTCCATTTGAAGATATGCCGTCGGGAAAACCGGGAAGATTCTCGATGAACAATTCGGCGTTGCCACGCTTGTCCCCCGTTAACCAGACGCGATGAACGCGGTAGCGTCCAGTCTCATTTACGAGCACAAATTGTTGGTCTGGACTAACCGCTACTCCATTTGCAAAGTGGAGGCTGTCAAGAATTACCCGGGTCGTTCGGTCCGCGGGATTGTAGGCGAGCAGACGGCCGTTCGGTTGATGTTCTAATAGATCTGCCTTGTAATTTACCAAGGGATACTTACTGGAAGCGTCAGTAAAGTAGATCATTCCGTTCTTTGCTATATCCAGATCGTTGGTGCAGCCAAAAGGCGTCCCACCAGCCTCTATGCTCAAAGTGGTAATTGACCCATTACTGGCGATTGAGAGCAGGCCCTTTACCGCATCCGCCACCACAAGATTGCCGGTTGCGTCAAATGCAAGTCCCAGAGGCCGTCCCTGGGTTTCTGCGAACAGGTGCGGCCGCTTTCCATCAGCATCGACGCGCACGATGCGGCCATCATCCATTCCCGCATAGATACGATTGGAAGAGTCGATAGCGACATCTTCAGGTGCGAAACCAGATCCGAGCGAGATTCTCTCCGTGGTTGCAAGCCTCGAGTTCTGTTCGTAAGGGCCTGTAAGTGAGGGCGCCTCAGGAGGGTCCCATCTGCCAGGCGTGATTCCTACTGGCCAGAAGAGTAGGTACGCGGTGAGGACAACAGTTACACTTGCCGCCCAACCGAGCAACCGTTTGAAATGAAACATTGAGGGGCTCCAGTGTACAAGGCGAATCGAGGAGGGGTTACCGTTCACCTCGCTGCTTTTCTACTTGTGTTTCCAGTTCCACACTGAGTTTTCGAATGCTGGCCTGGTCTAGCGGCTCAATCAAACGCAATGCTTCATCCAGTACCCGTCTTTGGTGTTCAGGAAAATTAGGTTGACCTGCGACGCAGCCAAACTCACCTCGATAGTACGCGGCGCGTGGCGGTCGTGACATCTCCACCACATCCTTCGCCACCGATAGAGTCATTGTGGGAATTCCGGTCTGTTCGATCGCTCGTGCGGCGAGGGATACTGACTGGTGACAAAGCCTCGAGGCCGGAATTAGTAGTGCTGCCTGAACTTCATGACGGCTCAGACGGTCGACAAGGCGCGGCAACATCTCGTCAACCAATCGAGCCGCATGCGGAATGAAACCGCAGAAACTCCAGACCACAGGATTAAGCTGGCCGATAATACCGTTCGACTCAAACTCGAACAGTCGGTCAAGCGGCACTTGGGCGTTGGAATCGGCATTCACCGCAGAGGGATCATAGCCTCGCGCAACGAATGAGAGATTCTCGCTATCAATCTCTGCTGGTATTTCCCGGAAGGTAAGATCGCCATCGGATGCATTTGCGTCAAATGGTTCTGTTCCATTTATGTAAGCACCGGCCGAAGAAATCAGGGCAAGGTTTAGCATTGGCAGGGCCCGACGTGCTGGTGTAAAGGGCGCCCTCCGGTTCTCCACAAAAGGGTAATCTTCATTCAGGGTTCCATCGCCCGGAACCGCCGCATGTGACTGTGTCCAGTTTGCATACCGCTGGCGCCACTCTTCAAGATGTTCAATTGGTTCCACGCTAACTCCTAGACACGACTTAATTCGATTGTGTCGATCGCGCAAACAGAAAGCTCACTATAAGTGCGGCAAGCATTGCGACGGCGAGTGCGATCACTGAGTATCTATGGAGATTCCCAAAAGCCACCCGTCGCGGATCAGTTAGAGCCAGTTGGTCAATTGGGAGTTCGAGCGCTGCTCGCAAAGCGCGCATTCGCGCTGCAATGAGCCAATGTCCGACTGCAGTCATTAGGGCCACTATGCCAACTGAGACAAGCTGAGCGAGAAAAGCGCGGCCGTAAGCGTTCCTAAAGAACAACATAAAGGCCAGCACCAAAACACTGATTAGAAATCCGCTCACGTTGATGACGCCCAACGAGCGATTGACAATTCCGCCAGCTACTTCGGCTGCATTTGTTACGTTGTAAACACGCAGAACAGCGAACGCTGCCGGTGCAACAACTGCACTAAAAAACAGGGCGGCGCCGAGCCAGGCCGAAATGAGCATAATGCTGATGGCTTTTAATGAACTCAACGGATGGTCCCAGTCAATCCAAACTATTCGTGCCCGGCAGCAGTGTAATTCTGGGTAGTTCTACGTTGGGCCGAGGAATCTCTCTTGGGTCTGGTCCTGACGTCAACCATGAGAGGGCGGCATCAAGTTGTCTTTGATATCCCACCAGATCAAGTGACATGTACACGTCTTTTCCAAGACGAGCAAATTTTTCCTTGGCCATCTGGTACATTCGGCGGGCTGCACCGGGACGACCAATATCCAGATGATGAAATGCTACGGCTGATTGAATCATTGCTTGCAGGAACAGCTTCTCTTCGGGCCCAACCTCACCCATCCAGCGCTCTTCCCAGGCGTCGTGCGCAGCATGGAACTCCCCCTGGTTGTACAGATCGATTCCTGCAAGATATTCAACAGGATACGCTGCTACGTGCTCATCTGTGTAGGCGGGATCAATGAACTCAATGCTTTGATCCAGACAAAACTGTTCTTCCAAAGGTTTACCTTTATCGATTGCTGAGGCGTGACGAAATGATCTTTGCTGCGGTTGCGCCACTTCCTACCGCCCCAGCTATAGTAGGAGCGAGAGGATTGGAGACATCTCCAACCGCAAAGACGTTCGGAACGCTAGTCTCCTGCTGACTGTTTACTAAGATGTAGCCTTTTTGATCCAGATCTAACTGAGACCGAAACAGTTCGGTGTTTGGCTCCATTCCGATGCGAACTAACACACCCTGGACGGCCATTTGAAAGGGTTGGATACCCCCAAAGCGATGTATCTCGACTGCCTCGACCCTGTTGTGACCGAGAATTTTCGTTACTACTGATTCAGTGAAGGTCGTTACACAGTGATTAGTCTGCAGCTCGGACGTAAACTCAGGCCTTGCCTTCAATCGCTTACCCCGATGAACTAAGGTTACAGTTGCGCAGTGGTTCGACAGCAAAAGCGCGTTCTCAGCAGCGGCATCACCACCTCCGATGATACAAATATCCTTCCCAGCCAGTCTTTCGGCGTCCCTAACACCTGATTCGATGATCCCGTAACCAGCGAACTCTTTCTCTCCTGGAATTCCGAGTTCACGCCTACGCACGCCAGTTGCCAGCACAATCGAGATGGAATTCAATTCCTCTCCCGTCTTGAGCCCGACTTTTTTGGCCCGTAGGTCTACCTTGTCAATCGCAACGCCTGTCCATAAATCATATTCGGCGGCATCCACCTGTGCTGAGAGTTTTTGGGCGAATTCCGCGCCGTTACTAAACTCCGCCCCGGGATAATTTGTGATTCTGTTGTGCACTTGCAGCAATTGCCCACCGACTTGAGCCGCCTGTTCCAACACCAAGACGTCAAGGCCCAGTTCTTCACACCAGAGCGCGGCCGAGATACCAGCGGGGCCTGCGCCAATCACGAGAACGTCATGCATCGTCAGAACTTAAGCCCCCGGCGCTGCGGCCGTACCTTCGGTTTGCCTGGCGAGATGCGCGGAGACGATTTCAGCGACCTGATCAGGCGCAAGGTTCGATGAGGCGAGCAGCCCCTCCGGTCCCAGGAACTTCACCGCTGACGTCATTTCCGTTCGGTCCGTTTGCCAACTTCCGCCGCGAGAAGATTCCAACTCGTTCAGATGCTCCATGACTGGAGTTAAATCTTGCCGGGGAATTCTCGGTCTCACAATCGTTTCAGCCCATGAGTAGTAAGGGTAGTCGATACGATAGCTCCAACCGCCAGCAAGTTCACTGGCAATGAGGAAGATGTGTCCGCGAGCATACCGCGAGATTGCGGTGAACGGAGCGGCGTGCCTTTTTGGATTGAATCCGGCCGGGCTGAAGATCTCAGGAGCGAGTGTTACCAGCGAAAGACGGGCATCCAAGTACTCGCGGACCTGTGAATTGCGGGCTTCAAAGCTATCGAACGCCCGCTCGATTTGTGACCATCCGTCGCGCCAAAGGGGTTCATACCGATCAACCTGCGTCAGCACATCTTCTACTTCGGGAAGTACAAGGTCGTAACACCGTGCGTCGTCCAGGTAATCGGCCCCGGCGAGCTGACGCGCTAAGGGAGAGACCGTATCATTGTTTGCGCCTGCCTGGTCTGCACCCTGAATCACGATGCTTGCGCGCACACCATTGTCGTTACGAAATTCAGAGAAATCTCCGGCCTCTGCTGCGGCGATTAGGGGCTCGCTAAACTCGAGCGCTCGTGAGCCAGCTAGAACAGTCCAAACCGACAGCACACCGTCCGTATCAAAGTGGTTGTTGGTAACGACCTCTATACCCTGCGTAAATTGGTTTGGATGGGGCGAGCCTACAAGGTTGAGCGCAATCTCAGTCGAGGTATCAGCTCTTAACTCGGCCGGCGTTGCATTACCCTCCCAATGAGAGAAATGAATGCTGTTCGGAACAGTCCCGTCCACCGAAAGTTTCGGTACATCTTCAAGGGCCGCATCATAAAACTGAAATCGCATTGGATGTCCTTTCCAACTGGGCTAAACTGCGCGGGGTTAATGGAGTTTAGTTCGGTAATTTTGGAGCGCTTGCTGCAAGCAACGGCCCTGACCCTACGATGTGAGCCCGCCGTTTGACAGGTTTGCGTCAATCTCCGATTCTCAGTCCATCTATGAATGAGCAAACCATTACTGCATCGCCGCCACTTCTTATTGAAAGCGATCTGTTCGAGCCGTATGAGCGTCTCGTCTCAATTGAAATTCTTGGCCAGAAAGTTGACGTTCCTGAAAACAACCGACTGTTGCGCTGTTTTCAATATCTTTCGCTGAACACGATTTCGTACGGCGACTTTTGCTGGAACGGTGAATGCACCAATTGTCAGGTTTGGTATCACATGCCTGGCCAGGATCAAACTAATGACAAGCCAGCGCTCGCCTGTCGGATCAATGTCATTGAGAACATTATCATTACTAGCTTAAGCCGGTTCATTAACCTCCACGGGATTACAACATAGGCCCGGCGCAGGAAAGCTCCATGGATTGCGGGCCCCTTCCGGACTCTACCAAGACGTCAGTTCTTGTCGCCGAGTGCGGGTCGACGCGGGATTAATATCTCGGAACGCTAGGATCAACGTCGTTGGACCAGGCGGTGATTCCACCCCTCAGGTTTGCCAAGCTTCCTCTAAATCCAGATCTGGATTACTAACCCTCTCAGTACGGCCTGGATTTTAGGGACAACTGATTCTAACCGCCTGCGCGACGACGCAACAAGTCAACATTCAACTATTTAACGGCAGCTGACAGGCCCCCACCGCTCCCGCCGCTTCTCAGAAATGCCCCGTCATTGCTAAACTATGCGCCTTACGGAGGTTACATTTTGGCGCTAGTTATTTACACCAAGCCGGGGTGTCCCTATTGTCAGCAGGCGCGCGACTACTACAACTCGCAAGGCATTCCTTTTACCGAATACGACGCGCAGAACGATCGCTCGCGACGCGCCGAGATGTTTTCCTTTTCGGGCGGTGATCCTACCGTGCCCTGTATGGTGGAAGACGGAAAATACAGGGGCTCGGGTTGGGGCGACCCACCCCGTGGCTGAACGGTTCATGATTAGCCGGCCGGGTGCCGGTAAACAACTAAATCTGCGTTGCTCGCTGATAACGTTGAGCGAGCACATCTCTGCTCGATTCAATCCACTTTTAACTGCGTTACGTACTGAAAAGAAGGTACAGAAATGAAAAAACTGCTGTCACCCCTGATGCTCGCTTCCCTCATGGGAGTGCTGACCCTGTGCGACGTTGCAATTGCACAAGAGAACGGAGGCAATGGACCTCAACCGAAACCACCAATGGCAGAAAAGAAGGCTAAAACAACCGAAATTCACGACGTCACACTCGTTGACGATTTCTTTTGGCTTCGCGAGAAGTCAAACCCCGCCGTTATCTCTTACCTGGAGTCGGAGAACGCTTATACCGACGCCGCGATGAAACACACCGAATTGCTTCAGGAGAAGCTCTACAAAGAGATGGTGAGTCACATCAAGGAAACAGATCTGAGCGTTCCTTATCGTTGGGGAAACTACTTCTATTACACGCGTACGGAAGAGGGAAAGCAGTACCCGATCTACTGCCGGAAACACGGCAGTCTTGAAGCCAGGGAAGAGGTCATTTTGGATCAGAATGAACTTGCGAAAGGATTAAAATTCTTCTCAATTCAGGCATTTGCCGTAAGCGATGATGGAAACCTGCTTGCTTACTCAACGGATACAACCGGATACCGTCAGTTCACGCTTCAGATCAAGGACTTGCGTACCGGACAGTTACTGCCTGAACGCTTTGAACGCGTTGGTAGTGTCATGTGGGCTACCGACAACAAAACGATCTTTTTGACTACCGAAGATCAGGTAACCAAGCGGTCGGACAAGTTTTTCCGTCACGTCCTGGGCACTGACAAGACAGACTTGATTTTTGAAGAGAAGGACGAGCTATTTGATGTGTTTGCCGGCCGTTCACGCGACAAGGCCATGATCATCATTGGCTCGTACGCCAAAACCTCATCCGAATTCCGTTACATACCCGCAGATCAGCCTACAGCCCAGCCGAAGCTCATTCTTGCGAGACAACCAGAGCATGAATACGACGTCGATCATCACGGAGGCATGTTCTACATTCGCACCAACAAGGGTGCAAAGAACTTCCGAGTTGTGTCGGCTCCGGTCTCAGATCCGACGGAAAAGAACTGGAAGGAATTTATTGCTCACCAACCTGCGATCAAAGTTGACGACATCAGCTTTTTCGCAAACCACGCGGTTGTCTCGGAGTGGGAAGGTGGACTGCAGAAGTTACGTGTGGTGGATATGAAGACACGCAAATCGCAACGGATGCGGTTTCCCGAACCAGTCTACGCCGCCGGCCTTGACGTCAACCGTGAGTTCAACACAGACGTGGTTCGCTACCGTTATCAATCGCTGGTAACGCCTAGTTCGGTGCTTGAATATGACATGAATAAGCATCAATCGAAGCTGTTGAAAGAGACGGAGGTTCCGGGCGGCTTCGAAAAGAAGAACTACGTTTCCGAGCGCGTCTTTGCCACTGCGTCTGATGGCACGAAGATACCGCTCTCGGTTGTGTACCGCCGTGGTGTGAAAATCGATGGTAAGGCTCCGCTTCTCCTTTACGGTTATGGGTCCTACGGAGCTTCGATGGCGCCGACCTTCTCCTCCAATCGGATTAGTCTCCTGGATCGAGGCGCGATCTACGTGATCGCCCACATTCGCGGTGGGGGCGAGCTAGGTGAAGAGTGGAGACAGGCAGGTCGCATGATGAACAAGATGAACACCTTCACAGACTTCATCGCGAGTGCCGAACACCTGGTCAAGAATCGGTATACGTCGACTGATCGATTGGTGATCCAGGGTGGTAGTGCCGGTGGTCTGTTGGTAGGGGCGGTGACTAACATGCGACCAGACCTGTTCAAGGCAGTCGTGGCTCATGTTCCGTTCGTGGATGTGTTGAATACCATGCTGGACGCTACCCTGCCGCTGACAACTAGCGAGTACATCGAATGGGGAAACCCGAACGAGAAGCCGGCTTTCGAGTACATGAAGAAGTACTCGCCTTACGACAACATCGCCGCCAAGGATTATCCGTCCATGCTCGTGAAGGTCTCGCTGAACGACAGTCAAGTGCCGTATTGGGAAGGAGCAAAGATGGTGGCAAAGCTCCGGTCTACGAAAACTGACGATAACCCGCTGCTCTTAAAAGTGAACATGGGTGCCGGCCATGGAGGCTCTTCGGGCCGTTATGATTACCTACGAGAGGTGGCATTCGACTACGCCTATATTCTCTGGCAGATGGGAGTGGCGGAGTAGTTAACCCAATATCCGTACGTGCGGGCGGCCCTTCACCGGGCCGCCTTTTCCTTTCATTAGTTCCCCGCAAGTAGAACAATATGCGGCGTTGCGGATGCTCTTTTTTAGGAGTTAAATAGGCGCGATCAAAGCAATGGTTGGAACTACACTGGGGAATTACAAAATCCTCGAGAAGATTGGTGCGGGTGGGCAGGGCACTGTCTACCGTGCCGTTGACTCAAAACTAGGCCGCACCGTAGTAGTCAAAGTTCTTCCTGCCGAACTCACCACTAGAGAGGCAAATCTTAAGCGCTTCGAACGCGAGGCACGATTGGCGTCGGCGCTGGACCATCCAAACATTTGCACCATCTTCGATTTAAACGAAGTTAACGGCATTCACTACATCGCCATGCAGTTCGTGGAAGGGCGGAATGTGCGGCAATTGGTGAATGGAACTCCGCTGGCACTTGAGAGTGCTCTTTCGATTGCGATTCAGGTCGCCGATGCGCTCGCGGTTGCTCACTCTTCCGGCATCGTTCATCGCGATATCAAGGCCGGCAACGTGATGGTGACGCCCAAAGGGCAGGTAAAAGTACTCGATTTTGGACTGGCAAAACTGCTTGATGAGGACGCAGCGCGCACCTCAGGTATTCATCATACTGAGTTGACGGAAGTCGGCGTGCCGTACGGCACTGCCACGTATGCTGCACCAGAACAGGCGCGCGGCGATCGAGTCGACTCTCGCGCCGACATCTTTTCTGCTGGAGTCCTGCTTTATGAGATGTTGACAGGATCATGGCCGTTTCGGGGCAAGACTGCGATAGATGTACGCCACGCGGTCTTGCATGAACAGCCGGTCCCAGTGGCTGAGGCGAGACGTAGTCAAGTTCCACCGCGCTTACAGGAGATCCTCGATAAGGCGCTTGCCAAAAACCCACGTGAGCGTTACCAGGACGTCACTCAGTTTCGAGATGATCTCAGGGAAGTGCTCAGTGAGCAGCAATCTCCATCCGCTGTTCCCGAGCCCCACCAAGTGCCGATTCCGCCCAGGCACATTAGGTCACAGGGGCCCGTGTCCCGAGCATTGCAGTGGTTGAAGAATGTTGCCGCCGTCGACGAGACACAAGGCATTTTTCCACGGAAAGCTTCTGGTTCCCCAACCCATGAGACGCCGACGAGCATGGCAGACAAAGAGAAGAAAAGTGTCGCCATCCTGCCATTCAAGAATGTCGGACGAGATGAAGAGACGGCCTTCTACGAGTTCTCGCTCGCAGATGCAGTGATCACAGAATTAGCACGCGTCAGGTCGCTGATTGTGCGGGCCTCATCAGTGATCGTCAAATATCAAGGTAAACAGATCGATCCAGCTGAGGCAGGTCGTGAGCTAGGTGTCGACGCAATTTTGGCTGCGAGTTTCCTTAGGTCGGGTGATCGTCTGCGAGTTACCGCACAGCTACTCGACGTGAATACTAGTGAGATTCTTTGGAGTGATCGGCTAGATGCGGACGCGAGTGACATTATCACCGTTCAGGACTCAATCGTGACGCACATTGTCGAAGCATTGCGTTTGGAGCTCAGTCCCGACGAACAGCAGCAACTCGCGAAAGGATCCACTGCTGATGGTGCAGCTTCGGAAGCGTACCTGCGTGGAAGACATTGCTTAGGCCGGTTCATCTACCACACAATCGCCCGAGAAGATGTGGATGCCGCCATTCGCTACTTTCAGCAGGCAGTGGAATTGGATCCCACGTTTGCTCTTGCTTACTCCGCCCTCGGAAGTTGTTACATCAATCGTGTAATCAAGGGACTAGCCGAATCGGGAGATCACTCGCGTGCCAAGGAGGCATTCAATCGGGCCCTGGCGATCGATTCAGGCCTGCTCGAAGCCCGGATGCACATGGTGTTTATCTACCTCACAAGCGGCAATAAAGAACGGGCCAGGGAGGAAGTTGAGAGGTTGCGTCAGGAGTACCCAAATGACGTCGGAGTGCATTTTGTCCGTGGCGTGTTGGCTCGCCTGGACAGTCAGTATGACCGCGCACTACGCAGCTATGACCGAATGGTGAAGTTGAATCCTGCAGAGGCAGTGGTTGCCAGTTACAATCGGGCGCGCATATTCATGTACCAACAACGGTATGAAGAGGCGTCAAGAGAATTGGACAAAGGCGCCGCTGTCGAACCCGAACATCCACTCGTTAAAGCGTTTCGAGCCAGGGTGCTTTACTATCAGGGAGAGGTCGAAGCTGCGACTTCGCTGTTGCAGGACGTTTTGGACAAACAGCCCGATATTGACGGTATCCGCCCGATCCTTGCCATCTGCCTCTGCGCCCAAGGCAAACATGAAGCTGCAAAGGAGCAACTTACCGAGCGAGTGAAGCAAGTTGCAGCGGCCGACTACGACATAGCGTATTGGCTTGCCTCTGCGTATCTGCTGCAGGGAAATCAGGAAGATGCATTTCGTTGGTTTGAGACGGCGATCAGTTTGGGAAACGAGAACTATAAGTGGTTTCTCAGCGACTCAAACTGGTCAAACATGCACGAGGACCAGCGGTTCAAGGATTTATTGGCTCGAGTTCAACCACCCGCACAGGAGCAACGACAATCCGCATGAAAACCTTCGTCATAGGCGACGTGCACGGTCGCTGCGCACAGTTACAGAGCCTGCTGCAGATGATTCCTCGCGATCCTGAGAACGACACACTGGTTTTTTTGGGCGATCTGATAGACAGAGGCTTTGACGCTCCGGGATGCGTCGAAAGTGTCTACACGCTTTGCAATGAGAACCCTGAACGCGTGAAATGCTTGCGCGGGAATCATGAACAGATGTTGCTGGAGTTTATTGATGGTGTCGGCAACATCTGGTTGGCTCCCGTAACAGGCGGCGAGCGTACCTTCGAGCAGTACACCGGTCGGCCTCTCAAGGTTGAGAAAGAGCAAGACCTGAAAGAGGCTCGGCAGTTGATCAAATCAAGCATCCCTGAAAAGTACCTTGAATTCTTTCGTTCGCTGCCACTGTTTTATGAGGACGATTTCGCGATCTATGTACATGCGGGATTGGACAATGGTAAGCATCCAAGCGAGGGCTCTCCTGAGGCGCTGCTCTGGACCAGGGATATTGAGTTCTACAAGAACTACCGGGGAAAGCCGTGCCTGTTTGGACACACACCTACGCCGTTCTTACCAATACGCGGACGTCTGGGGCGGCATGGGATCTATATAGCAAACAGCGCGATTGGGATTGACACTGGGTATGATCACCACTCACCCCTAAGCTGCTTATCCCTTCCTGACTTTTCGCTTTACCAAACGTTCGCTGACGGCCACGACGAGACGCACCAAATCAGGGCCTTCATCCCGGAAACACTAAAGCAGATGCAGCGGAAAGCCGGAATGGCTTGAGCGTTGTTAGTGTCTCAAGACTCGCGGGCTAAAAGGAAGTCTGCTATGGCCCGCAGCTGATCAGTGGGCCGGTGGATCTCTTCCAGCGCAGCACAGGCTCGACTGTACGCCTCGTCAGCTCGTTCACGAGCGGCGTCAACGCCATAAAGTGAAGCATACGTTGCCTTACTTGAACGAGCATCCTTCCCCGGCGTCTTTCCAAGGGCCTCCCTGGTTGCTGTTACGTCTAACAGATCATCCGTGATTTGAAACAGTAACCCAAGGTTCGAAGCAAATTCGGTCAGCGCCCGAAGTTCAGACGGTGCGGCAGTCGCGATAAGCGCCCCACACCGAGCGGCAGCAACGATCAATGCTCCCGTCTTGAGACGGTGAATTTGCTCCACCTCTCCTGTTTGAACTGAACGTGACTCGGCTTCAAGGTCGAATGCCTGACCCGCAACCATGCCTGTGGGTGTACCGGCAGCACGGGCGAGTTCGGAAACGAGCTGCAAACGAATCTGAACGGGCAAACTCGTATCTTCGGCAATCGTTTGGAAGGCCAAGCTTTGCAATGCGTCTCCTGCTAGTATCGCCGTTGCCTCACCAAACCGGACGTGGCACGTCGGCTGCCCGCGACGCAAATCGTCATCGTCCATCGATGGCAGGTCATCGTGAATTAACGAATAGGTGTGAAGCAGTTCGAATGCAGCGGCAGTCGAAAGCAGGAGATCGAACGGGGCCTCGAAGGTTTGGCCCGTGGCTATTAACAGCAATGGACGAAATCGCTTACCCCCGGCGAAGACGCTCCAGCGCATCGCACGATGTACATTGGTTGGGCTATGCGAGCTGCTGGGCAACGTTTGATCCAGCTTGGTTTCGACTGCCGGTCGCGCGGCAGCGGCGAACTGAGCAAAAGCAGAAACGAGGGGCTTGGAGAGGCTCATAGCTTTGCTTCGCCCTCAGCAACGTCTGCATCACCAAAGTCTGCCACTGTGGTTTTTCCGTGATTGTCTCGCAGCAAAATCTCGATCCTACGCTCGGCCTGACTTAGCCTTTCTTGACACTCACGCGAGAGACGAATGCCACGCTCGAACAGCTCCAAGCTTCTTTCAAGAGGCAGGTCGCCCTGTTCAAGTTCGTGGACAATCTTCTCGAGGGCTTCAAGTGAAGCCTCAAAGGATCTAGGCTGCGATTCATTCATCTTAAGGAGCTCCTACCTCCGCCGTCGCCTTCTTTGCTTAGGCGGCTGGCCGCGTGGTGCATCAGTGAAGAATTGACCCACGGGTGGCAGTCCAGCAGTCAACCTGTCTACGAGAGTCTGCACCGTCTGTTCGTCTTTAAGTGCTACAACCTGCCAACGGTTGCCGTTTTGCACCATTGTGAATTGCGTGCCGCTTCCTGGAATACTGACAACTGCGGAGTCGTTTTCCACCTCAATCGTCACTAGATAGGGGGCTGCCAGGGCGAGTAGCAGGAATGGTCGGTCTCCCAACAGCGCGGCAACATCCTTGGCGGCCTTGGTGCTCTCGACACGGACATTTCGCCTTACTTCAGGTAAGAGGCCTGGCATTAGTGCCTGCACTCTCTGGCGCTCCGAGGGGCTGAGACCCGCACCATAGCGCGCCACAGCCTTATCGCTGAGTTCGTTAATGAGGTGCGCAGTAATTTTGTCGGTATCGATCAACTGCTCAAGCGCTGCGGTGTCATCGCGTCGCGCGGCATCGATCATCAGAGCAACAGAGTACGCTGGTCGTGTTTGATATCGCTGCCACCAGAAAAACGTTCCGGCAACAAAAAGGCCGAGCACAAGAACAAAGGAGATAGCCAGAAAAGCCAGTACCTTGGGCCAGCGCCTTCGCCCGCGCGGTCGCACAGACTTACCTGGTACTTTGTTGTCGAAATTGATGACGATCCTTTGGCGGACCTCTCCCATTTGAGCTTACTCCTCTACGTCTTCCACCCTCGTTGCCAGGCGGCCCTGGGCGAGGCGTATGCTGACAGCATCTCCAACCTCAACCTTACGTGAGTCACGCAACAGCTCCCCTTCGCTGGTCTCTGCAATAGCGTATCCGCGTTGTAGAACGGCCAACGGTGAAAGGGCCTGGAGTGCACCAGCTGCCAGGCCAAGTCTTTGACGCGCATTGTCCAGACGCATTTGCAGAGCAGGCGAGCTGCGTGCCTCGGCAGCTGAAAACCGTGTGCGAGCGCTACTGACACGTAGCTGCAGTTCAGCCGGAGAGAGCTTTTGCTGAAGTGCGTCCATGTCGCCACGAGCGCCGGTGACTTTCCGCGAAATCAGGCGATTGAGTTCGTAGGTGGCCGAGTCGGCCCGACTATGCGCCGAACGCATCTTTGAACGAACTTCCTCGAATACTTGCGACAGGGCATGTTCCTGCACCTGGTTCCGCGCGGCCACTACCTTGTAACGAATCAAGCGCGTGAGCTGTTGGCCCAAGCGATCGAGTGAATTGCAGATTTGGTCTTCCTGGGTCGCGACGAGTTCGGCCGCTGCCGAGGGGGTAGGCGCACGCTTGTCGGCGACAAAATCTGCAATCGTGAAATCGGTTTCATGGCCCACAGCGGAAATTACCGGAATCACGGAGCTACGAATCGCACGGGCGACTTCCTCCTCATTGAATGCCCACAGGTCTTCCGTTGAACCACCGCCGCGGCCCACGATCAAAACGTCGACAAAATCCGCAGGTCGGTTCTCATGGACCGCTCGTTGATGATGCTCGTTGACGAGGCGAATGGCGCGTGCGATGTCTCGACCTGCGCCCTCGCCCTGAACGCGAGCAGGGGAAAAGAGCACATGAACCGTGCGGGTCCGCCGGGAGATAACATTTAGAATGTCACGTATTGCCGCTCCCGTTGGGGAGGTAACTATGCCTACTCGACGCGGAAGAATTGGTAGTTTCCGCTTTACCTCCGAGGCAAACAACCCTTCTGCTTGCAGACGATCACGGAGTTGCTCAAATGCGACCCGCAAAGCCCCGGCTCCGACTGGATCCAGTACTTCAACGATGAGCTCGTAGTCGCCACGAGGGGCGTAAACACTCAAACGTCCACGCGCACGCACGTGCAATCCATCTCTCGGTTTGAACCGGATGCGAGTATTTGCGGAACGAAAACACTTTGCGCGCAACTGGGCTGACTCGTCTTTTAAGGTGAAATACCAGTGTCCTGACGAGTGTGGTTTGAAATTCGAGATTTCACCTTCGACCCACACGGAGGAAAATCTGGCCTCAATAGCCTTCCGCAAGTTCTCGGTCAACTGCGAGACCGTCAGCGGACGCCGCTCAGATTCGTCAAACAATGCGTGAAATAGAGGCTGTGACATTCCGGAAACCAGTGTTGTTCAGTGGCGCAACGCGGCCTTGGTTGCACGCCACTGCCGATTACTCGATTAGAGCAATCGGAATGCTTAAAGCGTTTGTAACTGAAAGCCAATGCAATTGAGTTGCAGTCATTATACGAGATGTTCATTAGACTCGAATAGGACTACGCCGAAAGCCTTGGTTGCGGCAGAGATCAGGGCTCGATGGCGTTTATTTGACGGGTCACGAAGATTCTCGACTATACTCGACGACTAAGACGCAGGTGAGCAAAAAGAGTTCCCGATAAATGACACATCCTTGCTTCTTAAAAGATTAATTTAAGGAGTCCCCATGTCTACCGGTCTTCGTGTTTTCGCCGCTACTGTACTTGCCATTCTGGTCCATACCATTGCAGCATCAGCGCAAACCAGCGAACAGATTACCGGACCACTTGCCACACGCATTAAGTACCAGGAGAGAATTGACTCTCTCACTGAACCCAGCCCAACCTACCGATTGAGTAAAGGCGACAATGAGTTTGGATTCTGGGGCGGCGTTTCCTTCAAAGCGACTACAATTTTTGGTGGGCTCACCGATGCGGAGGCCAGCGACCGAAAGTTTGTTCTTGCGGCGTTCCGTTATGGCCGAACGCTAGCGGCGAATGATAGCCTTGCCCTGCAATACACGCTCGATGCTATTCCGTTGGCCCTCGCTACGGGCAACATTGTTTCGAGTACCTCTAGTTTCGGAGTCACCACCTTTGTTCGTGAGACGGCTTACGGAGCAGGGCTTACACCTCTAGGCCTACAACTAGACTTTTCCAATGGTTCGCGCGTACATCCTTTTGTTCACGTTAACGGTGGCGGTCTAATTTTCAATAAATCTGTTCCGCTCCCTGATGCTGGCAGGTTTGCCTTTGTAGGTGAAACAGGGGGCGGTCTGAGGATCTTCACCTCTGAACGACGGGCGTGGAGCTTGGGACTGCGATTTCATCACATCTCAAATGGCGATCGAACGGGTTCAAATCGCGGGTTGAATCAATTCGTTTTTTACGCTGGGTACTCAGTCTTCAGGTGAGATCTGCCAGCTGATCGAAGTAGCTTGCACAAAAAGTGTCTGCTCAAATGTCTTCTCTGTGCCACCTCAGTGTTCTTTGTGACTTTGTGGTTGTGTTTTCGGAGAGTTCCTTCACCACGGAGACACAGAGGACACAAAGGTCGCACAGAGAAAAAGCTTATTTTCGTACTTTTTGTGCAAAGCCGATCGAGGTGATAAAGAAACCTGGAACCAGACGAGTTTTTTGATTGGAAGCTGAAAAAGTTTACACCGACCAGAGGTTGACGCTTTAATTGCTGAACGGTCGTACAGTCCGTTGGAGAGCGTCTTGGAATGGGAGACGGAATCACCTGCTGGGCAGTTCGAACCTCTAGCTAGGATGCTCTCGTTCAACGCAAATACAAAAGCGGCGGCGCGCTGCCGCTTGCCGCCGCGCTCCAATAGCTACGGTGTGGCGACATTCACTACCGGGCTCAATCTTACTGAGGCACCGTCAATGTTTGTCCTCACTCGCACTCGTCGACTTCCAGCAGAGGGAGTCGAATTCGACGCATAAGTAATCGTATAAGCCGTGCGCAGTTGTTGCACCACGTCGTCATAGGCACGTTGGAGCTCGGCCAGGTGCCGAATTGGGTAGTACACACCACCTGACACAGTAGCTAGTCTGCGCCCCTCCTCGTCGGCACGTGTGGTAAGGGTTAGGTAACGGGTGCGTAACGGATCTCTGGTTATTTCCGGCCGTGGCACGCTGGACTCCGGGATTAGCCCGGAAGGTACATATAGCGGGTAGATCAGGGCTCCAGATTCCATGGTGGCTTCCAGAATTGCCGTGAATGGTACGAAAGACTTGTTGTCATCTCCGTCCGACAAAATCACCACCGCCGTCCGTTCGCCACGCAGCGACTTGAGGGTGCCAGTTAACACATAGCCCAGCGCATCGTACAGTGCTGTCGGACCGCCAGCCTCAATATCATCAAGCTTTCGCGAAAGCATCCGGCGATCGGTGCTGAAATCAGAGATGACTTGAATGTCGTCGCGAAAGCTGATTATCGCAATCCGATCCTGCGGACTCGCCGTGTTTAAAAAATCTCGCGCGGCTTTTCGGATAAAGTCGATGCGTTCTTCAACGCTGCCTGAGACATCCAGCAAAAGCACCAGGTTAAAGGGTTCCTGAGTGGGGACCACATCTGTTACTTGCCGTTCAATCCCGTTCTCCCAGACAGCGAAGTCGGAGGCCTTCATTCCACCAATCGCTCTTCCATGCCTGTCCGTAACGCTTGCATTAAATCGGAGCAGCTGGGGCGCTACCGAACTTACAATCTGTCCGAGTGGCTGCATCGAGTTCAATGTGGGTTCTCGCTCGGGAGGCGGCAAGGTTTTGGCGTAGTCTCCAAACATCTTAGGGGAGACCTTGCGAATGGCATCAACTAACTGGCTGTCGCCACTGCGGACAATGGCGCGTGCGGCTTCTGTTAAAGGACGCTCGCGCAGATCGCTCGGAACCATCTCGGGATCTACATTCAGTAATACCACTCCGCGTTGGGTCCGGAAGTTAAGTTCGACGCGCTCTTCTTTGGGGGCCTTTTTCTCTCCGAGTTTTCCCGACAGTTGGAAATTGCCAGCCGCCTTCTCCTTAACTTCTGTGAGTTCTACGTCACTCAGATAACGCGGGCGGCTCGCCGTCCAAAGAAAACTGTATTTGAGAGCTTCCAGAGGTACATCAGCGTGGATCGTACCGGTATTGGTTTTCACTTCGGCAGACTCTACGTTCCCAACTATGTCAACGGAACCGGCCTCTCCCTCAACTGACACCTTGGAACGAGGGGGGATGCGAGCCACAAGGTCTATTCGGTCCTTCTCGCCACGATCGCGCACTTCAATCTGGATATTATTTCCCTTTACATCGATTTGAAGATCAGCGGCATCTACCGGCGCCCCGTTTGAAGTGGCCTCGACGGTCATCTTCTTCTGCTGCTCGTCTGAAGTTATGACGCTGATGCGTCCGTGCCGGTTTTTTATGAACAGCGACACGGTTTCGGGTATATCGACCTCTCGAACGTAATTTTGCGCTTCGACCGAAGCTGGAATAGCGAATAATAGGAAAAGGAATGCGAAAATGCAGTGCCTCAATTTCGGCACAGAAAATATCTGGTAATGCATGGTCGATGATCTTGCCTAGCAAAATCGGTCGGGTCAAGTCGCTAAATACTCGCAGTCGCTCGCGAGTATTTAGTTGATAAACTCATTTTGGCCACCTCCTTTGCTCAACACGAGTTGCCAACCAAGGCTGATCGGCTATGATAATCACACGCAGTCGGACCACAACGTCAGGGAGAGGGATAATTGTCTGAGACCGAAACGCCCGTTGGTCGAGATCGGCTCACCATTCATAACCTTGTCAAGCTGGATCCCCTGGCCGGGTTCGCTGAAGATGTGCGTCGCGGTCTCACGAGTTCTCCAAAGAAACTATCCCCGAAGTACTTTTATGACGAACTGGGTTCACAGCTCTTTGAGGCGATTTGCCTCTTACCCGAGTATTACCTCACTCGCGCCGAAAATGAGATCATTGAAAGATACGCCGATGAAATTGTTTCTTCGGTTCCTCGCGCAACCACACTGCTGGAAATGGGAAGTGGCAGCGCGTCAAAGACCCGGCGCATCATTGAAGCGTTACTTCGCACGCAGTCCGAAGCTCTTTTCATTCCCGTTGACATATCGGCTACGGCACTCGAAAACAGTTCGCGCATTCTGTTGCAGTCTTTTCCCCGCCTTAAGGTTGAAGCTTATGCAGCTGAGTATTTTGATGCGTTGACTGCTTTGGCTGAAAAACGTCTCGGTAAAACCCTGGCACTATTCCTGGGTTCCAACATCAGCAACTTCGGCAGAGATGAAGCGCCGCGATTCCTGCGCGCATTGCGCAACGTGCTCAGCCATGGCGATGCGTTGCTGCTAGGAGCAGATCTGAAAAAGGATCGCACAGTGCTTGAACCAGCTTATGACGATTCGCTAGGAATTACTGCCGCCTTTAACCTGAACCTGTTGGTGCGTGTGAATCGAGAACTGAATGCGAACTTTGATCCAGGGGCTTTCAGACATCATGCCAGCTACAACGAAGAGATGGGGCGAGTGGAGATCTACATCGAAAGTACACGCGAGCAGGTGGTCCACATTAGGAAACTGAATCTGCGTCTAAGCTTTGGCGAAGGAGAACGCATACATACCGAGAACTCTTACAAATACGACCTGCCTGAAATTGATCGATTAGCCACAGCCACTGGCTTTACCTGTAATCACACTTGGTTCGACTCGAAACATCGATTTAGCAGCAGTCTATTGCTCGCCGTTTAGCGGCATGACCACACCCGGAAACAGCCCCTTAGTGGAGTTTCGTGACGTCACTTATACAGTTCCTGGAGTTTCTGCGCCGATCGTCTCCAGCCTAACCTTTGCCGTTAATCAGGGCGAGATTATCGTATTACTCGGCGAGTCAGGGTGTGGCAAGACGACAACACTCAAACTGGTCAATGCTCTTCTATTGCCCTCATCAGGCGAGGTCCTGGTTGAAGGAAAGTCTACGAGCACTTGGAACCCGATAACTCTTCGCCGCCGAACCGGCTATGTAATTCAGGATGCCGGTCTATTTCCGCACTTCACGGTAGCCGAAAATGTCGCATTAGTTCCTTCACTTGAACGTTGGGATCGCGCTAAGACTAATGAGCGCGTAAACGAACTGCTTTCACTGGTTGGCCTGGACCCGCACACATTCGCTTCCAGAATCCCAAGCCAATTATCCGGAGGGCAAAAACAGCGTGTTGGGGTGGCTCGAGCGCTGGCGGCTGAACCACCGCTATTATTGCTGGATGAGCCGTTTGGTGCACTCGATCCGATAACGCGTGCGACTCTACAACGAGAGTTTGGGGCGCTCGCCAAACGTCTGGGTAAGACGGCCCTGTTCGTGACACACGACTTGCGCGAAGCGCTTCTCCTTGGTGACCGGATAGGTCTGATGCAATTCGGCCGCATGTTATTACTGGAGACTCCTGAGACGTTTCTCGAATCATCCGACAGCTATGCGCGTTCCTACCTCGACACGCTGGCTGTGACACACGTCCGCGCCGCTGATGAACGCAATGCTTGAGTTCCTGCAGCAGAACTGGTGGGACCTGCTGGCTCACTTTCGTCAGCATGTGCAGCTCGTCCTGATCTCGACCCTGTTCGCCGTTCTCATCGGGGTGCCGACTGGAATTCTGTTAACTCGCAAACAATCTCTTCGTGGACCAGTACTGGGTATCGCGAACATCATGCAGACGATTCCCAGTCTCGCGTTATTCGGTTTCTTGATTCCTCTACCATTCATTGGAGGGATTGGCGGGCGTACAGCGGTAATTGCTCTTGTGATCTATGCCTTGCTCCCGATCATTAGAAACACCGTGACCGGTATCCTCGGAATTGATCCGACGGTGCGAGAGGCTGCCGTGGCAATGGGGATGACGGACGGGCAGATTCTTCGTCAGGTGGAGCTTCCCCTCGCAATGGGTGTGATCTTAACTGGCGTGCGTGTTGCGATGGTGATTTCAGTCGGCGTGACGACGATTGCCGCTGCGGTTGGAGCGGGCGGCCTTGGCGTTTACATCTTTCGCGGCTTGCGGAATTACGACAACAGGTTGTTGCTTGCGGGCGCTGTGCCCGCTGCACTGTTGGCGCTCTTAGCAGATTTCCTGGTGGGTTGGATCGGAAAGTTGCTCGCCCCATCCGCTCGTCGCACTATCAAAACTGGCCGGCGAGTGCTTCTTGCCATAGTTGTAGTCATTGTGGTTCTCGCGGGGTTGTGGAGCGTTCAATCTCATTCTAATTCGCTGGGCAGTGAGGCTGTTACCGTTGCCTCAAAAGACTTTACCGAGTCGATCTTGCTGGCGGAAATCATCTCGCAGTTATTGGAAAATGAAGGTGTGGGGGTCGTCCGGCAATACGAACTCGGGGGGAATCTGCCGCACGAAGGGCTTGTCTCTGGCCGAGCTGATTTGTACCCAGAGTACACGGGGACCGCCTTCACGGCCATCTTGCGTCACACGCCACTTACCGACCCGCGTGCGGTTTACCAGCAGGTGAAACGCGAGTACAAGGAGAAATTTTCAATAGAGGTTGGCCCACCTCTCGGATTCGAGAACACCTTTGCAATCCTTATTCGGGGCCCCGACGCGCGCAGGCTGAATCTCAAGACAATTTCGCAAGCAGTGCCTCATGCCCGCCAATGGCGTGCAGGCCTTGGCCAGGACTTCATGTCTCGCGCAGATGGCTATCCGGGTTTTTCAAAGGCGTATGGCTTGGAGTTTTCGGAGCCGCCTCGTGAAATGGATCTGTCGCTCACGTACATCGCGTTGGCTTCAGGAAATGTTGACTTGATCGCCGGGAACTCTACAGAAGGACGGATCGCTGCGCTCGATCTCGTTCAGCTCGCAGATGATCGCCATTATTTTCCGCCCTACGAAGCGGTCTATCTCGTTCGCCAGGACACGCTAAGACGGGTCCCGGCACTCGGCAATCTCATAACCAGACTAGACAACATCATCTCTACCGAAGAAATGCGTAAGCTGAATTACGAAGTGGATGCCAACAAACGCAGTCCGGCGGAAGTAGTCCGCGGATGGTTGCAGGCGAAAGAGCTCTAGGTTGTGTAATTACGGAGGTGGCTTATGAAAAGAATGGTGCTTGTACTAATCCTTGTTTTCTCGACGTCAAACTCTTTTCTGGTTGCGCAGTCAGGGGTGTCGTCCCTTCGGTTGATTAAGGCAGGACGACTTATCGATGTAGGAACCGGACGCGTGCTTGAGAATCAAGGCATCTTGATTGACGGCGAGCGCATTCGCTCGGTGGGCCCGCTAAATGACGTTCAGAAGAGCGCGCCGCCGGGCACAACAGTAGTTGATCTATCCAAAGCAACCGTTTTGCCGGGTCTAACAGATTGTCACACGCACATCCTTCTGCAAGGCGACATTACCACAGCAGACTACGACGAGCAGGTATTGAAAGAATCTATTCCGTATCGAACTATTCGCGCTACGGTCGCAGCCCGAACCGGACTAATGAATGGGTTCACGACGATGCGCGATCTCGAAACGGAAGGTGCGATGTACGCAGATGTGGATGTGAAACAAGCCATCAATCGTGGTGTCATTCAGGGACCGAGAATGTTTGTCGCGACTCGCGCTTTCTCCGCAACCGGTATGTATCCTCTGTCGGGGTATTCGTGGGAATTGCGAATGCCCGAAGGTGTTCAAATCGTCGATGGAGCCGATAACATTCGCAGGGCTGTCCGGGAACAAGTGAAGTACGGTGCCGATTGGATCAAGTTCTACGTCGATCGTCGCTATTTCATAAAGGATGGAGCCCTGCACTCATGGCTTAACTTTACTGAAGAAGAGATGAAGGCCCTCGTTGACGAGGCGCACCGTCTCGGGCGCCGGGTGGCAGCGCATGCGATGGGTTGGGAGGGAATTGATGCGGCGCTCCGAATGGGTGCCGATTCAATTGAGCATGGTTACGGGATGGATGGTGGCCTAATGGATCGGATGGTGACGCAGGGGACGTACTGGTGTCCGACAATCTATGTCGGAGTGTATGTTGCCGAGGGACGAGCCGCTGCAGGCGCGCCGATCTGGTTGACTATGCGGGACCTTGAGGCTAAGGCTTTTAACCTTGCAGTGCGCAAAGGTGTAAAAATCGCTTACGGCACAGATGCAGGAGGCTACGCCTGGACTGAGAATCAGGCGAAGGAGTTCTCTCTCATGGTGCGCTATGGAATGACGCCGATGCAAGCGATTCAATCGGCCACTACCGTCGCTGCTGAGCTGCTTGAGCATCCCGCTGATCTCGGTGCGATTGAGAGCGGAAAGTTTGCAGATATAATCGCGGTCTCTGGGGATCCCTTAAAGGACATAGCAGAGCTTGAACGCGTAAGGTTTGTTATGAAGGGTGGAGAGATTATCAGGAACGAACTATCTCTCCCTTAGCGAACACACCGGAGTAAGTTAATGACCATTTTAGATTTATTGATTCTGCTTGTTGTCGCAGGCATCTGTGGTTCACTTGGCCAGGCCATCAGTGGGTATTCCCGTGCATTGGGAATACAGAGCGGCGGCGCGACGCTGGCGCACTCTTAATAAGAACAGAGGGCCAGCGGTATTGGCTCCTTCTCAAAATCAAGCGCATCAATGAACGTCGCGATTCGTAACGATCTGGGCCGAACTGGCAAATATGGGACAAAAAGCGCAGGCGACCCTCGCTACTGAGAAGATAACCTTATGGGTGGGTGTACCCCGCCACATAATTTGGCAATCGGGGCCGTCCCGACACAGAGATCAAAATATCTTGTAAGTAACTGCCACTGAGTTATTTACAGGCTACTGATGAGCCTGCTGGCGTTTTCGCATTATTTGGCAATCAGGGGCCGAAATTTGCAGAGTTTTGGTCATTTGGGGGCCAGGTTGAAGTTTGTCGTCCGATAATTTGGTAATCGAGGTTGGCGGAAAAACGGGGAGCGAAACTCCCGTAAGTGCTGACCTTAAGAGGCTTATCACATGTCAATCGTCCTCACGTCGTCGTCGGATAATTTGGTAAATCGCCAGATTGCCAAAATATCTGCCAAACTTTGCCAAAATACCTGACGGCGTACAGTTTGATAACTCTAGAGTTCGTTCTCTTTGTTAATTGCCCGGTAGCCCGTGCTCAAAAAAAGCTCGCACCGCTGCCCATCAAAGAGGCCTTCAAGACGCTCAACCTGCCAATGTTTATTCCCATCGATCTTTCCCCAGACGGAAAGTTGGTGGCATACACCCTCCAAGACATTAGCCGCAAAGATGAAACCGCCAACTCAGGATCACCATCGAACGATTTGACTCGAACGGGAGTCCCACGAAGGGCTCTTTACTGCGATGTTTGGATTACCGACGTTGCTACCGGAGTCGCAAAGAATCTAACTGAGGGCAAAGGCACGAGTTGGGGACCGGTCTGGTCGCCAGATGGCAGATTGCTCGCGTTCTATTCTGATCGGAATGGTGTCCAGTCGCTTTGGGTTTGGGAGAGAGCATCCGGTACGTTACGAAAAATCTCAGATGCGATTGTCCGCGTGCGCACCGAGGTTTCCATTGCCCGTTGGACACCGGATAGCAAGAAGCTGGTAATCAATATCCTGCCGGAAGACATGACGCTTGCCGATGTGGCTTCGTTCATCAAGAGACCCGCGCCGGAATCTGACGCCCCAAACGAATTTGTTAAAGAGCCCGGCTCGACAGTGATGCTCTACACTGCCCGAGGCGCTAACAGCAAACTCGAGCAGGAACACGAAAGAGTCCGCCAAAACAGAAATCACCCAGCGCTGGTTACCGACCTTGCCCTCGTCGATCTAATAACGAATGAGACAAAACGTCTCGCACGCCGGATCATCACCGACAACTGGTGGCTATCTCCTGACGGACAGAATCTCGCGGTGTTGGTCTCCAAAGGACGACAATCACAACAAACCTTACAAGCGCTATGGGATTTGACCGTAATCTCTTTGGTAGATGGCCGATCAAAAACGCTGGTCTCAGATTTTGGAAGTGACACGCTAATTCCCATCAGCTGGTCGCCGAATGGGAAACAGCTGGCCTACATGACCGCCGGGCCGAATGTGAGAAATGACTGTTGGGTGGTGCCCGCGTCCGGTGGGGAGCCGCGGAATATCACCCCAGGAGAGCATCCTCGATTCGATGGCACTTTCCTTTATTGTGGTCCTCTGTGGGACGCGGCCGGCAATTACCTCTACCTCCTTTCTAAGTCTTCGGTTTGGCGAGTAACTGGTGCGAAAGACGAGGCTGCAGAAATCGCAACCATACCAAAGCGCTCGCTGAGAGAAATTGTCAGTCCCGACGGCCGCACCATCTGGTCGCTCAATGGGAAAGAAAATTTTTTTCAACAATACCAACTCAGAACACGGGTGACACTCAGAAGCTCAGCAATTTCGATGGAGCTTCTGAGTCGGCAACCTTGAGATAAGAGAAGGGGTGGCGTCCGTCTAGTAGGTGGGATCTAAAAAGCACTACACAC
>DATETN010000016.1:0-14285 GCA_035283645.1 Pyrinomonadaceae bacterium | reverse complement strand
ACCTCGCTCGCGCTCTTGTCTTCTCTCAAACCCTGAAAGGAAGGATGGCGAACTGAACCATCGTCCGTCCACTCGGTAAACGAAACCTCTGCCACGAGTTTCGGCTCAGTCCACTGAGCATTTCTGAGGCCCGGGTCTTTTGGCTTTGTTGCAAAAGGTGAACTGTCCCTCGAAATCCGGTCGAGCCTCCTGGCTAGTTCAACCCGTTGCTTGAGGCTAAAGCCAGTGCCCACGCGACCCGCGTACAAGAGCTTGCCTTTGTCGTACACGCCAAGAACGAGTGAGCCGAAACCGGCCATGCCCTTGACAGAAGGTGTGTACCCCGCAACGACAAATTCCTGACTGCGTGCGCACTTGATCTTCAGCCAGTTCTTATTGCGTGTGGAGTCATAGTGCGAATCAGCACGCTTCGAGACAATCCCTTCTATTCCGTAGTCGCAAGCCTGCTTGAAAAAGCTCTTACCGTCGCCTTCAAAATGGTCGCTGTATTTAATGGGTCCGGCCTTGGGCATGGCCTCGACCAATTGCCGCAATACTTCTTTCCGAACGCGCAGTTCCACATTCGTAAGAAGGTAGCCGTCCACATAGAGTATGTCGAAAACCTGGAAGACGAACGCCGCTACGTTGGTCTTACCCATCGCCTGTTGCAGTCGCTGAAAACTGGTCCGTCCCGCAGCGTCGACGATCACGACCTCACCATCGAGGATCGCCTGGCGTGCCGGAAATCTCTTCAGCTCTTTCGCTAATTGCGGAAACTTCTCGGTCCAGTCCTTTCGGTTCCTACTCCAAAACCGCACATTCTCACCATTGCGATGACACAGCATTCGGTAACCGTCGAATTTGATCTCATGCAACCATTCCCCGCCGCTCGGTGGGTCTTTGACAAGGGTCGCTAACTGCGGCGCGATGAAAGGCGGGAATGCCGTCTTGCGAGCGCCTGGAACTTTCTTCACATCGATCTTGGGCATGTTCCGATTTTATGACATGGGACCACGACAGCTAAACCTTCACTCTTCTTAACGGCGTCTGTACGGGGCTTGGGTAACCTACGGAAGGATGACGCGGTCCGGGCGGCCCGGCGCTTCGCGTTCCCTGTTTAGAGAGATCTTCCGCGGCCGCACTGTTGATGTGAGGAGTGCTACGACTCCCTGATAGGGAAGAAGTGGCGAGCCCACAAAGAAGCGGCGCGGTGCTATTAGGCACTGCGCCGCTTTCTGCGTGGCCCGGATTTACCCGTTATTCCTGCCCGTCACTTGGGTTTACGTCCCCATCGCCAACTGCTGCGACGAGTGGTGGTCGCGTGGGTAAGGGAATATCGTGGCCGCCGACGATGTCGGGAAACTCATCGAGTTCTCGTTCGCGAGCCTGATCGATCGTCTCGTCCCTGTCCAGTTCAACGTTGCGGTAGTACTCCATACCGGTTCCGGCTGGAATCAGCCGCCCCATGATGACGTTCTCCTTCAAGCCGCGGAGATAGTCAATCCGACCTGAAATCGCGGCCTCGGTAAGGACGCGGGTAGTCTCCTGAAACGATGCTGCTGAGATAAACGAGTCTGTTGAAAGCGACGCTTTGGTGATTCCTAGCAGTAAAGGTTCGGCCTGCGAGACCTCGCCGTCCTGCTGACGAACGCGTTCGTTCTCGTCGGTAAAGCGGAAGCGGTCGACCTGTTCCTCAAGCAGAAAGTCTGTATCACCCACTTCTTTGATCTTTACCCAACGTAACATCTGCCGAACGATCACTTCGATATGCTTGTCGTTGATGTTCACACCCTGGAGGCGGTAAACCTCCTGAATTTCGTTTACCAGATACTCTTGTAGCCGGCTCATACCCAACACACGCAGAATATCGTGGGGATTGAGTGGACCATCCATCAGCGCTTCACCTGCACGCACGCGATCACCCTCCTGAACGTTGATGTGCGTACCACGCGGAATGTCATACTCGCGTTCTTCTCCATCATCACCGGTGATGATCAGCTTGCGCTTGCCTTTAGCGATTGGTCCCAGCTGAACCGTGCCATCTATTTCTGACATGACTGCCGTTTCCGCAGGGCGACGTGCTTCGAAGAGCTCCACGACTCGCGGTAGACCGCCCGTGATGTCCTTAGTCTTCGTGGTTTCACGCGGAATCTTTGCGATGATGTCGCCTGGCTCAACCTCTTCACCGTCGCTTACCATCAGGTTTGCGCGAACCGGCATTTGATAGGTCTTCAGAACCTTGTTACCAGCACTGCGGATCTCCAAGCGAGGTTGCTTTTTCTCGTCTGGCGAATCCTTGACTACCATGCGGGACTGGCCGGTCACCTCATCGACTTCTTCATCGAATGTCACTCCTTCCTTGAGGTCCTGATACTTAACGTGACCAGCGACCTCAGTAAGGATGGCAAACGTAAACGGATCCCACGTGGCGAGCAGTTGATCCTGAGTGACCCGCTCACCGTCCTCAACCAGGATATGAGCACCATAGACAATCTGGTATCGAGCCACCTCGCGACCTCGATCATCAATTATAGTTAGTGAACCGTTGCGGTTCATGGCGATGCGCTCGCTTTTACGGCTCTTAACTGTCTGCAATTCGACGTATTTGATTGTGCCGTCCTGACGTGCTTCGTGTTTGGACGACTCCTCCAGACGCGCCGTGCCACCGATATGGAAAGTGCGCATCGTCAACTGCGTACCCGGCTCGCCGATCGACTGGGCTGCGATAACTCCCACGGCTTCGCCAATCTCCACAGGGCGTCCGGTGGCCAGGTTGCGACCGTAACACTTGATGCAACAGCCGCGGCGGGATTCGCAGGTAAGTACGGACCTAATGCGAACCCGTTGCACACCCGATCTTTGGATCTCGGCCGCCAGGGTTTCATCAATTTCCTGATTGGCAACGACGATTACGCGGCCTTCCACAGGATCGATAACATCCTCGAGCGCTGTGCGGCCGACAATACGATCACGCAAGGACTCGATCTCCTCACCGCCTTCGACGATTGCACTGGCTGAGATACCGCGAAGAGTTCCGCAATCCTGTTCGCTTATGATCACATCCTGAGCCACGTCCACGAGACGTCGCGTCAGGTACCCAGAGTCAGCAGTCTTCAACGCGGTATCGGCGAGGCCCTTTCGGGCGCCGTGAGTTGAGATGAAATACTGCAAGACGTTTAAGCCCTCGCGGAAGTTCGCGTGAATAGGTGTCTCGATAATTTCGCCTGAAGGACGGGCCATCAAACCACGCATACCAGCCAACTGCCGGATCTGCTGAGCGCTTCCGCGAGCTCCAGAATCACTCATCACGAGTATTGGATTCAGTTCGCCCGAAGCCTTTTCACGTTCATCCATCGCCTTAAACATCTCTTTGGCGACCTTATCGGTTACTTCAGACCAAATGGCGATCACCTTGTTATAACGCTCACCATTGGTGATTACTCCATCCAGATACTGCTGCTCAACGGCAATTACATCTGTTTCCGCTTTGTCGACCAGCGGCTTCTTAGCCTCAGGTGTAACCAAATCATCGATGCCAATCGAAATACCTGCCTTGGTTGCGTAGAGGAATCCGAGGGTCTTCAGATCGTCAAGCATTTTCACAGTCATCTCGTGACCGAGACGGATGTGCGAGTAGTTGACCAAGGACTGCAGCCCCTTCTTCTTCAGTGTGCCGTTAATGAAGGGCAAGCCAGCCGGAATAGAGTCGTTAAAGATGACCCGACCGACGGTGGTATTGATCACGCGGCGAACATCTTCCTGGACGGCAGCCCGAAGGATGTCCTGTGGGTCGTGCTCCTGTGTAAGATCAATCAGATCACCCTGAATGCGCAGCTTAATCGGTGTCTGGGTGGTTACTTCCTTGGAATCCAGTGCCAGCAATACCTCTTCGAGCGAGGCAAACACTCTGCCTTCACCCTTAGCACCGGCCCGATCCCTCGTCAGGTAGTAAATACCCAGGACAATGTCCTGCGAAGGCACCGCTATTGGTTGGCCACTCGCAGGGCTGAGAATATTATTGCTGGACAACATCAACACTGCCGCCTCAATCTGAGCTTCAGGACTGAGCGGAATGTGCACGGCCATCTGATCGCCATCAAAATCCGCATTGAAAGCCGTGCAGACCAGCGGGTGGATCTTTATAGCCTTCCCCTCCACCAACACGGGTTCGAAGGCCTGAATACCCAGGCGGTGTAGGGTCGGGGCACGATTCAGCAGTACAGGATGCTCACGAATTACCTCTTCCAGAATGTCCCAAACCACCGGCTCCTGCCGTTCAACCATCTCACGGGCTTGCTTGATGGTGGCGGCATGACCCTGCTTCTCAAGCTGGTTATAGATGAACGGTTTGAACAGCTCCAGGGCCATCTTTTTCGGCAGACCACACTGGTGCAACTTCAACTCTGGTCCAACCACAATCACTGAACGGCCTGAGTAGTCAACGCGCTTGCCAAGAAGATTTTGACGAAAGCGTCCCTGTTTCCCCTTAAGTGTTCCACTAAGTGACTTCAGTGGACGGTTGTTAACGCCACGAAGAACACGGCCGCGACGACCGTTGTCAAACAGCGCGTCCACAGCTTCCTGGAGCATGCGCTTTTCATTTCGGACGATGACTTCCGGGGCGCGCAACTCCATCAACTTCTTCAAACGGTTATTGCGGTTGATTACGCGGCGGTAGAGATCGTTTAGATCTGAGGTGGCGAATCGGCCTCCATCGAGCGGCACCAGAGGACGCAACTCAGGTGGGATCACCGGAATTACGTCAAGGATCATCCAGTTTGGCTGATTACCAGATTTAAGAAAGCTGGTGGCCACCTTCAGCCGCTTGGAAAACTTCAGTTTCTTTTGCTGAGATGTCTCCTCCCGCATCTTCTTGCGAAGCTCAGTTGCAAGGTCCTCGATCTGGACCATGGCGAGCAGCTCCTTGATTGCTTCGGCGCCCATCTTCGCTACGAATTGTCCTGGGAAATCACGAACCAGCTCGCGATACCGCTCATCGGAAAGGAGTTCACGTTCCTTGATACCGGGGACGTCGCCGGGATCAATCACGATATACGACTCAAAGTAGAGGACCTTTTCTAACTCACGAAGTGGAATGTCCAACAGATGGCCAATGCGCGATGGCAGTCCCTTAAAAAACCATACGTGAGAACAAGGACTGGCAAGATCGATATGTCCCAACCGTTCGCGCCGAACCTTCGCCTGGGTGACCTCTACGCCGCATTTGTCGCAGATGACTCCGCGGTGCTTCATGCGTTTGTATTTTCCGCACAAGCATTCCCAGTCAGCTACGGGACCAAAGATCCGAGCGCAAAACAGCCCATCACGCTCTGGCTTGAACGTCCGGTAGTTAATAGTTTCAGGCTTGGTGACCTCTCCGTGCGACCATTGCCGAATCTTTTCGGGCGATGCCAGTGAGATTCGAATCGCCTCAAAGTCAGGGGCTAATTGCGTCTTTTCTTGTTGAAATCGAAACACGTTGTTCTCCATTGCCAATTGCCGAATGCCAATTGCCAATTGGCTTCAGCAGGAACTAATCGTTAATCAACCCGTCGCTCAATCGCTGTCCTCGTTTTACCGAACCAACGCCAAGCGGCACTTGGCAATTGGCGTCGGCAATAACCTATCCTTCGACCGCGCTGGTGATCAGCGCCTCACCAACACCATCTTCGCTGCTGCCGGTTCCATTGGTAGCAGCAACCTTTTTGTTGATCAATTCAACGTCCAGACACAGCGATTGCAATTCGCGGACGAGTACATTGAAGGATTCAGGTAGGCCCGGATCAAAATCCGCTTCGCCCTTCACTATGGCTTCGTAGATTTTTGAGCGACCCGCAACATCGTCAGACTTTGCGGTCAACAGTTCTTGAAGAATGTGCGCTGCACCATAGGCTTCCAGCGCCCAGACCTCCATTTCCCCGAATCTTTGGCCGCCAAACTGTGCCTTACCACCGAGCGGCTGCTGCGTGATCAGGCTGTAAGGCCCAATTGAACGAGCGTGAATCTTGTCATCAACCAAGTGTGACAACTTCAACATGTAGATGTAACCGACAGTGACTTTCTGCTCGAAAGGGTCTCCCGTGAGGCCGTCAAACAGAATTGCCTTACCCGACTCACCTACGATTTCCGGCAATCCAAGTTCGGTGGCGCGATCGCCGGCAGCCTGAAGCTTCACCTTGATTTCGGACTCGGTCGCCCCATCAAACACAGGGGTTGCGAAGTGCAGGCCGAGCACACGCGCAGCCCACCCAAGATGGGTTTCGAGAATCTGACCGACGTTCATGCGTGATGGCACGCCGAGTGGGTTCAGGACGATCTCCACCGGAGTTCCGTCTGGAAGGTAAGGCATGTCCTCTTCGGGCAGAATCCGCGCGATGACTCCCTTGTTACCATGCCGTCCGGCCATCTTATCGCCGACTGAAAGCTTCCGCTTCATGGCGATAAAGACTTTGACCATCTTAATCACGCCGGGGGCGAGCTCGTCGCCCTGCCGCAGCTTCGCGATCTTCTCCTCATAGATATCGGAAAGGATGCGAATTTGCCTTTCGGTGCGATCTTCGTATTCCTTGATTTCACCGCCGACGTCGAGACGCGAGGTAGCCAGTTGCACTTTGCGCAGTGCTTTTGCTTCTACGCGCTCGAGCATATCGCGCGTGATGGGTTCACCTTTAGGAATCACCACCTCGCGATTTACTGTCAGATCCGCCGCGAGCTTACGGCCCTCGAGCAATTCATAAATCCGCTGGTCCCGCTGCTCGCGAAGAATGCGGATCTCATCTTCGAGGTCGCGACGCAGCCGATCCTCTTCCTCCTGCTCAATTGAGAGGGACCGAGTGTCCTTTTCCTGCCCCTTGCGAGTAAATACCTGGACATCTACGACGGTGCCGTCGATACCCGGAGGCGACACGAGCGACGCGTCCTTTACGTCACCCGCTTTCTCGCCGAAGATTGCACGAAGAAGTTTCTCTTCAGCCGTCAGTTGGGTCTCTCCCTTTGGAGTTACCTTGCCAACGAGAATCGAACCGGGTTTCACCTGAGCCCCGATCCGGATTATTCCGCTCTCATCCAGGTCCCGCAGCATGTTTTCGCCGACGTTTGGGATGTCGCGGGTGATTTCTTCCGGGCCGAGCTTGGTATCCCGAGCCTCAATCTCCAACTCCTCAATGTGAATTGAGGTGTAGTAATCTTCTTTGACGAGGCGTTCAGAAACCAAAATCGCGTCTTCAAAGTTGTAACCGCGCCAGGGCATAAAAGCGACCAACACATTTCGGCCCAGGGCCAATTCACCCTTGTCGGTACACGGACCGTCAGCAATCACCTGACCCTTCGTCACCCGCTCTCCTACATGAACAATTGGGCGTTGATTGATACAGGTGTTTTGGTTTGAACGCTTGAACTTGATCAGGGTGTAGATGTCTGCCGTCACTTCACGCGAGATGGTGCCATCCACGTTATGATCAGCCTTTACGATGATGCGTTCAGAGTCGACGTAGTCGACAACACCATCGCGCTTTGCTACTACCACCGCACCAGAATCGCGCGCCGTTGTCTTTTCCATGCCGGTGCCGATGTACGGAGCCTCCGCCCGAAGCAGCGGCACAGATTGACGCTGCATGTTCGAGCCCATGAGTGCTCGGTTTGCGTCGTCATTCTCGAGGAACGGAATAAGCGAGGCCGCCACTGAGACCAGTTGCTTTGGCGACACGTCCACATATTCAATGTCTTTGCGAAGTGCGAGGATAAACTCCCCCGCCTTTCGAGCAGCGTTGCGCTCGTTGACGAGGTAGCCGTTTTCATCAAGCACGATGTTCGCCTGCCCGATCACATGCTTGTCCTCTTCCCAGGCAGTCAGGTAAAACGGCCAGGGTTCGGATTCGGCTTTTCGTCCGTCAGCACCGACCTTCTTATTTGCCTTTTCAACGTCCTCCTGCGGCACATGGTCGCCCGGCTTGAACTTCGTATCGCCGCCATTCAGGACGCGGACGTACTCCACCACTCGACGATCAGTGACTTTCCGGTATGGCGCTTCGATAAATCCGAACTCGTTGATTCGAGCAAAGCAGGAGAGGCTTGAGATCAAACCGATGTTCGGTCCTTCAGGTGTTTCTATGGGACAGATGCGTCCATAATGTGTCGGGTGGACGTCACGGACTTCGAATCCCGCACGCTCACGAGAGAGACCACCTGGTCCCAGCGCGGACAAGCGACGCTTGTGCGTGATCTCCGAAAGGGGATTGGTCTGATCCATAAACTGCGAAAGCTGGCTGGAGCCAAAGAACTCGCGTACGGCTGCCGTCACAGGTTTGGCGTTGATCAGATCACGAGGCATCGTGGTCTGCATCTCCTGATGAATCGACATTTTCTCCTTGATGGCGCGTTCCATCCGCTCGAGTCCTATCCGAAACTGGTTCTCCAACAATTCGCCGACGGCCCGGACGCGTCGATTACCCAGATGGTCAATATCGTCAGCTTGGAACTCAGAGGGGTTCTTACGCATCTTCAGCACATAAGACACCACTTCGTAGAAGTCCTTGGCAGACAGAAGCGGATAGTCGATACGGTTTCGCTCGGGCTTGCCCATCTTGATGTTGAATTTGAGGCGGCCGACACGCGAAAAGTCGAACTTCCGAGGGTCAAAAAACATCGCTTCCAAAAGCTTGTAGGCCGTTTGAACGGTCGGCGGATCCCCAGGACGCATTTTGCGATAAATCTCGAGAAGCGCATCAACGGGTTTCGAGATCACGTCCTTCTTTAGTGTCAGCGAGAGGACTGGTCCAACATCGTCGCGCTCTGGAAAAAACACCGAGAAGCCTTCAACCCCAGCCTCGATAATCTCCTGTAGTTTGGCTGGTGTTATTTCGTTATTAGCTTCGAGGACTACCTCCCCGCTTTCGGTGTTGATTATGTCGCCCAGAGCAAAAGCGCCTTCCAACTGCGAAGATTCTATTTCGACTTCACCAATCTTGGCTTTCCGAAGTGCCTCAAGAGCTGAATGAGTGACTTTCTTGCCGCTCTTTACAATCGCGTCACTGCCTCGGCCTTTGATATCAAAGTCTACTTTCATCCCAACGAGATGGGTTTCGCCCTCGTCAGGTACCTGCATCATCAGGCGACCTTCTTCCAAACGGACTTCGTCCGTGATGTAGATTGCGCGCAGCATGTCCTCGTCGGTGAAGGTGGCATTCTTTACACCATCCTCAAGCACCGGGTCTGACTTGCCTTCAACCTCGCGGTTGAACCAAAGTCCAAGCGCTCGCAGGAAGATTGAGGCGAGGAACTTCCGCTTACCAACCCGTACGTACAACAAGTTCTTTTGATCGTACTCAAACTCGACCCACGAGCCGCGGTATGGAATGATCTTGGCAACGTACAGCGCTCCGCGCTTGAAGAAGACGCCGGGGGACCTGTGAAGCTGAGAAACAATTACCCTTTCGGTACCATTAATGATGAAGGTACCGTTGTCGGTCATCAGCGGAATCTCACCAAAGAAAACCTCTTCTTCTTTTATGTCGCGAATCGAAAGTGCTTCCGTCTCCGGATCCTTGTCATAAACGGTAAGACGGATCTTCACCTTGAGAGGCACGCTATAGCTCATGCCCCTCTCCTGACACTCTTGCTGATCGTGTTTGTGCTTCAGACCGACCGGCTCGCCGCAGTTTTCGCACAACTGCGGACGGACGAAGTTGAACGTGCCGCATTTATGACAAAGAGTCTCGCCGGCAGCGAGCGGATTCACCTTGATTGTTGAGCCGCAAGTCTTGCAGTTTGCGCGGAGATAGTTCAGTCCTTCCAATCGTCCGCACTTACACTGCCAATTGCCAATCTGATACTCGACAAAATCCAGCGTAGCCGTCCCCCGAAAATCGGAGATGGGAAACACCGATTGGAAAACAGCTTGGAGTCCGGTGTTTTCACGCTCCTCGGGAAGGAAATCCATCTGCAGAAAGCGATTGTAAGATTCCCTTTGGATTTCTATTAGGTTAGGAATTCTCACGGCCGTCGAAATCTTGGAGAAATCGACCCGCTCTGGAGCCTGACTGGTACGTCTTCCCAATCCCGTATTTGATGTTTGAAGCAGATTTGCAGACATGAGAGGTTCCTTAGATATTCCAATTGTCAATTGCCGATTGCCGATTGCGAGTGCCCGACTTCGCTAGCGGCAAATTGCCTGTGCGGCGAAAATGTTAGAGAGACGCCAAACGGCGGTCAGAGCGCACAATGCCCTGACCGCTTGGTTACCAAAGCGGTTTAAACTCATTGGTCAATTTGCTTGGGAGTAACGCCAGCGCCTCAATACTCCCTTAACTTAGCCACTAATAATATGCGTGTCAAGCCAACAAACAAAGTCCTGAGTTGCGCGTCCAAAGTTCAGGGCCATCGCCCTGACTCGGAACGTCGAAACGAGAACTACTTAACCTCGACCGTTGCTCCTGCGTCGGCAAGTTTCTGACGGATTGTTTCTGCCTCTTCTTTGGACACGCCCTCTTTGACGGCTTTCGGAGCAGCTTCGACGAGATCCTTCGCCTCTTTTAGACCAAGTGCTGTAACCTCACGGACGACCTTAATGACATTGATCTTGTTGCCGCCGGCGGCTTGCAGAATCACGTCGAACTCCGTCTTCTCTTCAGCCGGCGCTGCTGCTTCGCCACCGCCCGACGCACCCGCCGCGGGTGCCGCAACCGCTGCCGCCGCGGCTGAAACTCCAAACGTCTCCTCCAGGTCTTTCACCAGTTGTGAAGCCTCCAGGAGTGTCATGCTCTTTAAAAACTCGATTACATCTTCGCGTGTTGCTGCCATGATTACTTTTTATCCTCCTCCAATAGGGGTTCTGAGTGCTACTGTTAGCTGTTTCGCAGCAGGAGAACCCACGGGACGCCAGCTGAAAAGTTGCATCCAATTTCAACTAGTGCCGGAGCCAAAAGACGACCTGACCATCGCCACGCTCGTTCGCCGTGTCCGACCCTGTGCCTACCTAAAAACTTTGGCGCCAACTATTAGGCGCTCTTCTGTTCACCAATCTGTTTGATAACAACGGCTAGATTACGCGGTACTGCTGACAGTACTGTAACCAATCGCTGTGCCTGACAGTTGATCAGGAACATAACCTTAGAGATCAACTCTTCCTTTGAAGGCAGACTGGCAATCGCTTCAACATCAGTGAGCGCAACCACCCGACCCTCAACGATGCCTGCTTTGAACTTGAAAACGTCAGGATTGGCTTTTGTGAACTTAGAAATTGCCTTTGAAAGGCCCACCGGATCCCCCTCGCTAATGGCAACTGCCGTCACGCCCTTGAATTGCTCGTTGGCCTGCTCTAATGGAGTGCCTTCGGCTGCTTTACGGGCAAGGGTGTTTTTCACGACTGAATAGGTCACACCCGCTTCGCGCAATTGATTCCGGAGTTCCTGATCCTTTGCTACGGTCATTCCTTGAAAGCCGACCAGCATAGCGGCCTTAGCGTTCTTGAAAGTCTCAGCGAGGAACTCCAGATCTCTTTGCTTCTGTGCTCTTGTCTTCATAACCTCAGCTCCTCACTATTTCGCATACGCTACTTCATCGAGCAATACACCGGGGCTCATTGTGGCCGCGAGATTTACCTTCTTGACGTATTTCCCTTTCGCGGTCGCGGGTTTTGCTTTTACAACTGCCTCGAGCAGCGCCCGCGCATTTTCGCGGATTTTGTCTGCATCGAACGAGACCTTGCCGACGGGAACATGGATTACGCCGGTCTTATCAACGCGGTACTCAACCTTTCCAGCTTTGGTCTCGCGAACCGCAGTGGAGACATCGAACGTTACTGTTCCGGTTTTGGGATTGGGCATCAATCCCCTTGGACCAAGAACCTTTCCTAGTCCCCCGACGAGTCGCATCATATCGGGCGTAGCGATGACTGCGTCAAAATCAAGCCAATTCTCATTCTTGATCTTGTTGACCATATCTTCGCCACCGACAAAGTCAGCGCCCGCCTCCTGTGCTTCGCGCACCTTATCGCCCTGCGCTATCACGAGGACACTCTTTGATCTTCCCAAGCCGTGCGGTAGAACGATCGTGCCGCGGACCAACTGATCTGCTTTGCGAGGGTCAACACCCAACCACATAGTCAACTCAACTGTCTCATCGAATTTCGCGAAGGCAATCTCCTTGACTTTCGTGACAGCTTCTTCAAGCGTGTATTTGCGGCCTGCATCAATCTTGTCCATGGCCGCCCGATATTTTTTTCCGTGCTTCTTCATTGGTTAGCTCCGAGGTGTTAACGAGGCGACTCTTAAAATCGGTGTCCTCTCCCTCTTTATCAATGCCCTACGATGAGGACATTTTTTACTCCACAGTGAGTCCCATCTGTCGAGCCGTGCCCTCAATGGTCTTAATTGCCGACTCCAGATTTGTCGTATTCAGATCCTGCAACTTTGTTCGCGCAATCTCTTCGACCTTTGCTCGTGAGATGGTTCCCACCTTCTCGCGATTGGGCTTGCCGGATCCTTTAGGAATGCCTGCAGCCTTCTTGAGCAGGTCCGCAGCAGGCGGCGTCTTTGTCTCAAAAGTAAAGGAGCGGTCCGCGTATACCGTGATAACCACGGGAATCTTTAGGTCCGGGTCCATCTGTGCTGTCTTAGCATTGAAGGCCTTGCAGAACTCCATGATGTTCACACCATGTTGACCTAATGCCGGACCTATTGGTGGAGCAGGATTCGCTTTCCCCGCCGGAACCTGCAGCTTGATGTATCCAGTTATCTTTTTAGCCATGTCCTATGTCCAATGTCCAATGCAGATTGCCAATTGCCAATTGGTCAATTCCTCTATTCTTCTTCTGCGAAAGTCACCTTCTCCACGTCAAGGAAGTTCAGCTCTACAGGCGTTGAACGACCAAAGATCGTAACAGTTACCTTCAGAGTTGCTTTATCTTCGTTAACCTCTTCCACCTTTCCGGTGAAACTCTGGAACGGTCCCGATTTTATCCGCACCGTCTCGCCGGCCGAATAAGAGAACTTTGGTTTCGGCTTTTCGGCGGCCTCAGCCTGCTGATTAACTATCTGATTGACTTCTTCCGGTGTCAGCGGGGTTGGGTTATGTCCTCCTACAAATCCCGTGACCTTTGGTGTCGACTTGATCATATGAAAGGCGTCATCCGGAATATGACCGCGTTCGTCGCACTCGATTTGCACCAGGACGTAACCCGGATAGAACATCCGCGAAGACTCGACACGCTTGTTTCCACGCATCTCCACCACGGTCTCCGTGGGAACAAGCACCTCGGTAATCTGGTGCTGCAGATCCGTATCGCGCACTCGTGCCTTCAAGCTGTCACGGACCTTCTTCTCGTGCCCGGAATAGGTATGAAGTATGAACCACTGCTGCATTAGAAACTTCCCGCTTAGCCCCCAGTTAACCAATTTAGAAACTGACTGAGTTGGTTCAACAAAAACGTCCACAGCCGGTCGACAGCAAATAGATATATGGCAAAAAAGATAACGGCGATTAAAGTAATGATGGTCGTGTTCTTGACCTCTTTTGCGCTCGGCCAGGAGACGCGTTTCAGTTCAGCTCTAACATCTCGCACGAACTGCGACAGCCGCCCGGCTAATCCTACGCGAGGACCCGACAGCGCTCGCTCCCGTCGCGCCGGCTTACCCTCCGGCCCTTCGCCGAAACGAGCCATGCGCGGGGAAGGCATTGCGTCTGGATTGTCTGTCTCAGCCATTCTCTACTCGACCTTCTGACGGACCTACACTTGCGTGTTGGCAGGGGTACCAGGATTCGAACCCGGACTTTCGGTTTTGGAGACCGACGTGCTAACCGTTGACACTATACCCCTGGACCCCATTGCCAATCCCAATTGCCGATTGCCAATTGTTCTATCGCACGATCCAATCGGCAATTGGCAATCTATTTCGTTTCCTTATGTCCGGTGTGCTTGCGGCAACGGCGACAAAACTTACTGAACTCAAGCCGGTCGGGCGTGGTTTTCTTGTTTTTGGTCGTGACGTAGTTGCGGCTCTTACACTCGTTACACTGAAGAACAATATTATCGCGTGGCATATCTTACCTACTTAGATAGCTTTGACCCTGCCTCTGCTTTGGCTTTCGGGCTTCGGCCTTGGGGCTTTGATCTTTGAACTTTGCTCTTAGCCCTTTATTAATTTTCGTCTAAAACCGAAGCTCGAAGGTCTAAGGCCTTATCCCCCTACTCCACCACTTCCGAGATCGTGCCAGCGCCCACCGTGCGGCCACCTTCCCGAATCGCAAACCGTAACCCCTTCTCCATCGCGATCGGCGTGATCAACTCCACCGACATCGCCACGTTGTCC
>DATETN010000015.1:0-101393 GCA_035283645.1 Pyrinomonadaceae bacterium | reverse complement strand
ACTGCGGGCACGAAGCGTTGGATCGAGTCACCACTGGGCTGAAGCGCTGCTGATACTCCGTCGAGGTAATGAATGAGCACACCATCGCGTGCTGAATAAATGTCGAGCGCAAGGGGAATGAGTTGACTTGGCCCAACCAGAACAGGAACCCCGCGATATCTGAATCACGACGCAAATAACCCGCATACTCCGTAAAAACAAAAGAACGGTTATATTCGTTGTCGATGAATACAGCGTTGTTGATCGGATTCGTCAAACTGTCATCCGCCAACCGGTAGAGTACCGCCCCGCGCCCTCCTTGATTGAACACATTCTCAAGTGCGGTCTGCTGAGATGTCAGGTTGCTTCCGGTAGCCAAAATAGTATTGAGAATCGCGGTCACAAATTGAGAACCATTCATTGACAACGGATACCGTGCAATGAATTCTGGACGGTTAACCATCAAGTTCGCCAGCGCCAACTGGGAATCCGCAATATTCACACCTTCCACAATGCGTGCTCGGTCCGGAACAAAGGCCGCATAACTGGGAATCTTCTGCGCCTCTGTCGGATTCAGTGGATCGGGATTCGGAGAGGGCTGATTATTACCGTAAGCAGCACGATATAGACGGAACACGTAGGAGCCAGTCCGTTGATACTCCTGTTCAAAGAAGAACGCGTTTGAAACCGTTATCCGACGATTGTGTATGCACAATGCGTCCGACCCACAGGAAGTTATCTCGTTCGTCCAAAAAGCGAGCCCACCGGGATCAGGCAGACGGCTGAGAAAGTCTGTGTAGGCCTGCCGCACAAATGTCTGCGCGTCGTCAATGTTGTTAGTGGTTGGGGCTCCTGTGTCATTATCAATGATCCTGACAGTGGCGTTATTTGTGCCCAATGATGTGCCTACCGGATTGCTCAACATTACGCTAATCGACTCGTCACCCTCGTCGTAAAGGTCATCGTTAATGAGAATGGCGATGGTTTTCTGTGTTTCGCCGGCGGCAAAATTGACTGTGCCCGCTCCGACAGCGTAGTCGCAGTTCTGGGCTGCAACACCATTGTTTACATTGCATGGAACATAGTTTGGGGCGGCGGTGGCGTACTCAAGTGACGCTGACGTCGTCGTATCCCCAGATCGGGTTATTGTCAGGTTGACGCTCGCGCCATTCTCGTTGACGTCATATGTTCCGGCGCTGAACTGAGACGTGCTGGTCGGTCCAGCGGTCGAGTTTAAGGTTAAATTGTAGGTTCCGGTCGCTCCAGAAGTGAAAGCCGTAACCTCAATTGTGTAAGTACCCGCTACACCTAGCCGCAGAGTGCTTGTTCCGCCAGGGATGCGCGAGTTGGTTCCTCCGCCGCTATCGTCATCATTAAGCAGGACTGCCCCATCTGGCCCTATCAATGTCAGGAACGCGTCAAACGTGGCCGTGAGTGAGATCGATATCTCCTGTCCAAAGACTCCTGCAAAACTATGACGAGCCGCATAAAAATTATTCCCGCGGATGGGTGACTGGCAGTTGCTTGTGGTCAAGGTTCCGTTCACGGTTTGCCCGCCGGATATTGGAGTGGCCGTGCAGTCCGGACCCGTGCCGGACTGATGCACGGGCACCCGCAGACCGCCAAAGTTACCCACCCCTCCTACTATCAAGAAACCAACGCGCCCGGCAGAATTACTGTTTGGGCTTACCGTGTAGTTCAGAGTCTGGTTTCCCGAGCCTCCGGTGATCTGATGAACGAGCCACGAACTTGTGTGCGCATAACTTGTAAAGTCGTAGCTGGGACAATTTCCCGTAACAGAAATCCCACCAGTCCCTCCAGCCGCAGAGATCTGAACGCTGGTAGGGCTGACAGCCATCGTACAAGTGCCGAACGTCAATCCGAGTGAATAACCGTCAGTTTCTTCCGCAAAGAAAGATGTGGCTTCAATTATGTATTTTCCGGTTTGCGATAACGTCACAGGATTTGAACCGCCGATCGACGAATTGACACCTCCGTTGCCATCGTCGTCCTGAACCATCACGAAACCGTCCGGACCGATCAAATAGAGGTAAGGATCAAGTGTGGTGCCTGTCCTGTTCATAGTGATTCGCACCTGCTGGCCGGCAACCGCGTTGAAAGAGTAACGATCCGCGAAGAACCGAACGCCTCGGGAAGGCGACCGGCAATCAGTATTTGAAAGGTTCCCCCCGATCGATTGTGTCGTTGCGCTAAGTGAAGTCTCCGAGCAAGCAGGCGCCGGCGGTGGCGGTGCGCCAGTATTGGTGAGGCAACTGGAATTAGCGGTCGCGAAGCCGATTATTTGCGAGCGTGAGTACTGGCAAAAGCTGCCGCCGGGTCCAATGTTGCCCTCCATGATGGTCTGCACACAGGAACGTTCCATCTCTCGCGGGACTTCTGAGGTTGCAGTGTTCGTATGGCGCGCGGCAAAGTTGTGACCTATCTCATGTGAGGTCAGGTTGATGGTTTGGATCGTAATCGAGTTACTGCTCGTGGGAAACCGCTGCGACAGGCCATACGAGAACGTGGAGGATTGGCAGACCACACTCAAATAAGCGATACCTATTGTAAACCCATCCAGTTCTTTACCGGTCCAAAGATGTGCGAGACTCCGGTTCACGCCTCCTAAAGTGTTACTGGTCCGAAACTGAGTTAATAGCATCGAAGCATCGGTGCTCGTATATGGTTGAGTTGCCATGTCAGTAAATGCATTCTGAAAGACAACCTCAAACCCGATCCCCATCTCCACCTGATAGACGCCGTCCACCTGGTTCATGATGTTCATGATGTGATTGCTGGCGGCGGCGGCACCACCAAGCGCGTTGACATACTCAGCGTCGGCATCCGTCGCGAGCCTGACTCTTCTCAGTGGGCTGACGGGCGAGATGAGGTCAGCCGTGTTCATTAGTTTGGTCGACGTGCGAGTCTCCTCGGCGGCGATCTCGTCGGCCAGCGTGACGCCGCAACTTCCCTCGCCGGGCACCACGTCCGCAGCTGAATAAAAGACAAACTCATCCTTCGCCGCCTTGTCAGAAAGCGAACTCGCTGGCTGAAGAAACAGACGCTCCTTGCCCGTTATGATCGTGCCCTCGACGCTGTCTTCCTTAATGGTCAGTCGCGCCTGCCCAGTTGCCACACCGGAAACTGTTCCTTTGTACGTCTGAAGTGGAAGCTTTGGCAGTTGGTGAGCCTTTCCTTCACTATCAATCCACTGCGAGATGTAACCGGGGGCTCGCAAGTCGTAAGGGGCAACTTCGATCTGGACATCACCGCGTGAGGTCCGGAGCCGCAGTCTTCCGGTTGAGCGAAGCTGATTTGCCGCTGACCCCGGATCAAGTCTCAGTCTGTCGAAGCTGCGAAGTTTCTGCGAGAGTTCCGGGTCCTGTGGGTTGGCTTGGACGAGTTCCGCAGTAACGGTTCCTAAACGCTGGGGCTCGAGCGAGGTGAGGGTCCTTTGCGAATTTGCAGTAAGCGACTGTCGCTCAGCCGCAGCCGATAACATAAGTCCAAAGCACGCGATGATGAAGGCAAACAGATAAGGTAGGAATCGGAGGAATCTATTCAAGCTGTACTCCAGAGCAGAATTTTAAAAGGAGAGGCTTCCGTGGTCGAGCACTTTGTCTCGTTAACGGTTTCGGGGCGACGCATCTGCAAGCAACCGTTGCAGGCTCTTGGAGTATAGATGAAGACCGTTCCACAGATCCATAGGTGGACGGCCGAAAACCTGCAGAGCGTTAGTTTCTGGAAGAAGCGCCTCGGGAATGGGCCTGAGTTCTACCGAGTGGCTCGGCGGCGTAACGCAGCGGCCCTTGTGAGAGGAACAAGAGCGTCTGTTGGACCCTCGCTAGGTGTTTCGACAAAGTTGGTCAACTCTTCCGCGTGAGTCTGCAGGTACACAAAGAACCGCTCGAACTCTCGTTGCATTGCATCCATCTTTTCGCGCATGTTGAGGATGATCTCCACCCCGGCGAGGTTTACACCGAGATCGCGGGTCAAGGACAGGATCAGTTCGAGACGTTCCAGATCGGTATCCGTGTAAAGGCGCGTGTTTCCTTCAGACCGCGAAGGCTTAAGTAAACCCTCTCGCTCGTAAAGGCGCAGAGTCTGTGGATGAATACCGTATTGATCCGCGACTGCGCTGATGGTGTAGGTTTTCGCCTTTCGTTTCATAAAAAGCTTTCGCTATAGGGTCTATTCCAACCCCATTTCAATCCGAGGGTTCTCGGAGTTAATCTTGGAGTATTGACGCAACAGCTCCTTAGTCTCCTCGGAGATCACTTTGGGTAGCGTCACCTGCACTACAACAAACTGATCGCCTCGAGCGCCCGGGTTCCGAAGCGACGGCGCCCCCCGCTGTCGCAGTCGAAACTTTTGTCCCGATTGAGTGCCGGGCGGGATCCGCAGTTGCGCCTTCCCTTCTACCGTGGGTACTTCTATCTTCGCGCCCAATGCCGCCTCAGGGATAGTGATCGGGACCGTGGCGTAGATGTTGTCTCCCTTGCGAGTGAAGTATCTATGTGGCCCAACGTTGGTGATTATGTGAAGATCACCCGAAGGCGCTCCCAAGCGACCGCCCTCACCCTTTCCGGGAATACGAACACGTGAGCCCGTTTCTACGCCGGCTGGAATCCTGACCTTTACATTCTCTGTCTTTGGCAGTGTGCCTTTGCCCTTGCATAGTGAGCACGGCGAGCGACGCCGTCCTGTCCCCTCACAGTCGTGGCACTCCTGGGAGAACCTCAGCCGGCCGCCTGCCCTCTGCACTTGTCCTGAGCCCTTACAAGTGCTGCAGACCATTACCGGGCCACCTATGTCACCAGCACCATTGCAGCGCGAACACTGCTCAGATCGATTCACAGTGATGTTCGTGGTAAGCCCCTTGATAGACTCCTCGAATGTAAGGGAAAGAGGCATCTCAATATCCGCACCTTTCCGGGGCTGAGGTCGTGGTGGCTCGCGTTCCTTCGCTGCGCCACCGCCGAAGAGTTCGGAAAAGATGTCTCTGAAACTTGTGCCGCCACCGGAAGTAGTCGTCGAACCCCAGTCAAATCCGCTGAAGTCGAATCCGGGCGCCGTGCGACCGCCGGCTGTTGGACCAGCACCGCGAGCTGCTGCATCAGCCAGATTATCTGAGTACTGTCCAAAGCGGTCATACACGGCACGCTTCTTGGGATCAGAGAGGACGTCGTGAGCTTCGGACGTAAGCTTAAAGCGTTCCTCAGCTGCCTTATCACCCGGATTCACGTCAGGGTGATACTTTCGCGCCAACCGTCTATAAGCCTTTTTGATCTCTTCCGGTTTCGCGTCCCGCTTTACGCCAAGTAACTCGTAATAATCCTGCTTCGCCATCTGTTGTTACTAAAAGGCAAATGCCGATTGCCAATTGGCACTCTTCCATCACCGTTGCATTCCAGGTAGATTTGGTGTCCGCCAATCGATAATCGGCACTCGTCAATCTCAACCGCCAGTTTATTTGTTCTCGTCGACGTCTACATATTCGGCGTCAATAACGTTATCCTCGGCACTGCCACCCGAGGAAGCACCAGCTGCGGAGGCCTGATCGGTCGAACCGGTTTCACTTGGTCCCGCGCCAGTCTGCTGATAGAGCGCCTCTGCCAACTTATGAGACGCGGCCTGCAGTTGATTGAACGCTTCGTTCAATCGATCGGCACCACCTTCGGCGAGGGCTTTCTTTGCCTCAGCAATGGCAGATTCTACTTCGCCGGCTACGGCTCCAGCCTTTTCGCGATTGTCATTTAGCGTTTTCTCCATCTGGTAAGTTAAGCCGTCCAGCCGGTTACGCGCTTCTATCTCTTCGCGCTTTTTGACATCGTCTGCAGCATGCGACTCAGCATCGCGCATCATCTTGTCGATCTCTTCTTTCGACAGACCGGACGACGCGGTAATCGTAATCTTCTGTTCTCGACCGGTGCCCATGTCCTTTGCTGACACATTCACGATGCCATTGGCGTCGATGTCAAAAGCGACTTCCACCTGCGGCATTCCTCGAGGTGCGGGCGGAATTCCCACAAGGTGAAACTTTCCGAGGGTGCGGTTGTCACCCGCCATCGGACGCTCACCCTGCAAAACATGGACTTCGACAGAAGTTTGATTGTCCGACGCCGTCGAGAAGATTTCAGATTTGCGAGTCGGAATAGTTGTGTTGCGTTCGATCAACTTGGTGAAGACACCACCAAGTGTCTCGATACCGAGGCTTAATGGCGTGACGTCCAACAAGAGAATGTCAGTCTTCTCACCCGACAAGACGCCTGCTTGTACGGCAGCTCCAATGGCAACGACCTCGTCCGGGTTTACGCTCTTGTTTGGCTCTTTCCCAAAGATGGCGCGAACCATCTGCTGTACTTTTGGAATTCGTGTGGAACCGCCGACCAGTACTACTTCATCAATCTTCTTGGCATCTATGCCCGCGTCCTTGATCGCCTGCTCCACTGGAGACTTTAACCGTTGAAGAATTGGATCCACTAACTGCTCAAAGCGCGCACGCGTGAGCTTCATGGCAAGGTGCTTTGGTCCCGACTGGTCGGCAGTCACGAAGGGCAGATTGATTTCCGTCTCCATCGCAGTCGAAAGCTCAATCTTCGCTTTCTCTGCTGCCTCTTTTAGTCGCTGCAGTGCCATCTTGTCATTCGACAGATCGATGCCCTGGTCTTTCTTAAACTCATCGATAATCCACTCGATCAACTTTTCGTCAATGTCGTCGCCGCCGAGGTGAGTATCACCATTTGTTGACTTAACCTCGACAACACCCTCGCCGACTTCAAGAATGGAGATATCAAAGGTGCCACCGCCAAAATCAAAGACCGCAATCGTCTCGTCCTTCTTCTTGTCCAAACCGTAAGCCAGCGCCGCTGCTGTTGGTTCGTTGACGATACGCATGACTTCCAGGCCAGCGATTCTTCCGGCGTCTTTGGTGGCCTGACGCTGGGCGTCGTTGAAGTACGCGGGAACTGTAATTACAGCCTTCTCAACTTTCTGACCGAGGTAATCCTCCGCAGACTGCTTCATCTTCTGAAGGATGATCGCCGAGATCTCAGGTGGACTCCATTCCTTTCCGCCCGCCACAATGCGGACATCGCCATTTCCAGATCCCTGCACCTTATAGGGAACCTGCTTGATCTCTTCAGTGACTTCGTTATAGCGGCGTCCCATGAAGCGCTTGATTGAATAGACAGTGTTTTCCGGGTTGGTAACAGCCTGCCGTTTTGCAACCTGACCGACCAGACGGCTCCCGTCCTTTGTGAACGCCACCACGGAGGGGGTAGTTCGGCCACCCTCTGAATTGGTGATGACGGTAGGCTCGCCGCCTTCCATGACGGCTACGACAGAGTTAGTCGTGCCCAAATCGATACCAATTATCTTGCTCATTTGTCCTCTTCTCCAAAGATTTCTGCGACCGCGTTGACTTCCCGCACTTTCAATTCACACACCCCTCTATCTGCGTTTAGAACCCGCAATCCAAGCCTCTTTAAGCGACCCTCAATATAATATCTGAGTGACTTGTTGTCAACTTTATTGCCTAGCATTCGATGCGTGGGGATAAGTGAGGGTTTACTTGAACTTACAGAGTCTAGCCAGAGCGATCTTGGGAGGTATGTCTGCGGTCTTCGTTGAGGAGTTTTGAGGCGAAGAAGATGTAATGGGCTCCCGAAAGAACAGCGAGCGCAAACACGGTCGCGTAAACGGTAGGAAGGTAATAGCCGGTACCCACCGGAAAGCTCGCAGCAAACATTACGGCGGCAATCCCAACTATTTGTACGGTGGTACTGAGCTTTCCGAGGAAGGACGGTCTGAAGCCCCGAAATCCCGTCATGATGTTAATCGCTGCGGCACCCACAATGATAAAAACATCGCGGCTAATCACTGCAACAGTTACCCAAAATGGAATGGGTAGGTGCCGAACCGGCTGTGGAAAGACACTCTTTAGCGACAACACCACGAAAGCCGTGACGAGCATAAGCTTGTCAGCAATAGGGTCGAGAATGGTGCCTAATTGGGAGCGCTGGTCAAAGCGCCTTGCAAGAAGGCCGTCCAAACCGTCGGTGACCCCGGCAATCACGAAAACAGCCAGGGCCCAAACAAATCTCTGGTAGAAGACGAGTGTGACAAATACGGGAATGAGCACCATCCGGAAGACGGTGAGCATATTCGGCACTGTCACAATCCGGGAAGACATCTCTTGGTCAGGAGCTAAAGACGTGAAGATCCGAGAACGACGGGCGCAAGAAATGGCGTGACCTTACCAGCGAAGGATGGTCATTTGGCGGAGCGAAGTTCCAGTACTGAAACCTCCGGCGGACAACCGTACCGGATCGGCAACACAACCGTCCCAATTCCACGGGTTACGTAGATCTGTGTGCCTCCCTGTCTTGAGAGCCCGCGGAGCAGGCGGCGGCGCGGTCTTCCGGATGGGCCGCTCTCACCCCGAAGCGCCACCTGCCCTCCGTGTGTATGGCCACTGAGCACCAAATCGACTCCAGCACGAGCTGCACGTCGGAGGACGATTGGGTTATGGGCTAACAGCAACTTCATCTCCTGTGCCTTTGAACCGGCAAGAGCGAGTGACAGATCCTCGAGCCCTACCATCGTATCGTCCACGCCTGCGAGCCAGAGGCCAGCGCCGTGTCGCTCGAACCGCATGCCCTGGTTGATCAGGACCGTTATCCCCTCAGCTCGAAACAGGTCGGTGATGAGTGCAGCGTCGGTCCAGTGATCGTGATTTCCCAGAACCGCAAACACGCCGTTGCGTGCGCGTAATTTCCCCAGCATCTCGGCGCATGGAGCTGCGTACATCCGCTCTTTTGAGATGTAATCACCAGTCAACGCCACAATATCGGGGTCCAGGCTGTTGGCCGTCTCGACCGCACGTTCGATTTGATCGCGACTTGTGAAGGCGCTGTGATGAATGTCGGAAAGGTGGACAATACGGAACCGCTCAAACTCAGTCGGTAGCCGCCGCAGGTAGATTTGTCGGTGCTCGACTGACAGGAGGTATGGTTCCGTCAGTGCGGCCCGTGCGGCTTGTGTCAAATTCAACGCCAATGCCCGCAAAGGTGTCTGGGGTCGACCGTTGCTGTTCAACGCAGCCACACGACTACGTTGTTTCCATCGAATTGGAGCTGACATTCTCTTCGGTGCTTGCTGCTTGTGGCGTCCTTCTTTCCTGCCAGACTAAAGGGGCGCCGGGAATTTGGCGCATTATAGAGGCCAAGTCTTGGACAGGCAACCTCTGCAACTCAATTAGGACAACTCCTTTCGGCACCTTAGGGCAAAAGTTCTGTATTGCGAACGTTTGTGAACGATTTTGGCAAGACGATATGCCATAATCCGGGGCCTAATGACAATGAAAACCACATACTCTGCCGCAGCGGTTGTAGTCTGTCTTTTGTTGCCTCGCACTATATTTGCTGCCCCTGTTGAAGGTGGACCAGGTCACGGTCTCGACCCACTGGTGCTTATTGGATTGGCAGTCATGCTCCTGGTTGCAAAGCTGGGAGGGGAGATTTTCGAACGATTGAAGCAACCGGCGGTGCTCGGTGAACTTATCGGCGGCATGGTAATAGGGAATCTTGCTCTGGTTGGACTCACTGCCGTAGATGCGCTAAAGACGGATACGATCATCGCAGCGATTGCTGAGATCGGCGTCATTATTCTCTTGTTCGAAGTTGGGCTCGAATCGGACCTGAAGGAGATGATGGAAGTTGGCTGGTCTTCGCTTTTGGTCGCGGCGTTAGGGGTGATAGCGCCTTTCTTTCTCGGATGGGGAGTGTCAGCATACTTCTTGCCGGACGAATCGCGACTGGTTCATATTTTCATAGGGGCCACGCTGTGCGCGACAAGCGTAGGGATCACGGCTCGGGTATTCAAAGACATTGGTAAGCTCAGTACGCGAGAAGCGCGGATAATTCTCGGCGCTGCCGTGATCGATGACGTTCTTGGCCTGCTGATTCTGGCTGTGGTAGCTGGCGCTATACGGGCGGCGGCGGCGGGAACTGTGCTCTCGATGATGGAAGTGATCGTAATTGCGGCAAAGGCAGTCGGCTTTCTTTTCGGCGCAATAATTATTGGCCATTTTTTGGTACCTCGGATCTTGCGGGGAGCCGGGCGCCTGGAGACTCGCGGTGTCCTGCTCACACTGGCGATATCAATCTGCTTCATTCTTTCATGGGCCGCGGCCGCAGTTGGACTTGCTCCAATCGTTGGAGCATTCGCCGCGGGTCTGGTACTGGACGAAGTGCATTTCAAACCCAGACGTGCACGCAAAGAGCGAAACCTCGAAGAACTTCTGCAGCCGGTCAGCACATTTCTGGTTCCCATTTTCTTTGTGCTCATGGGATTGAAGGTAGATCTGACAACTTTCGGGCGACTTGATATTCTTGGGTTCGCTATGACGCTCACTCTGATGGCTATAATTGGTAAGCAGATTTGCTCTTTGGGCGTTCTCGAACGCGGCGTAAATCGAGTTGCGGTAGGCATCGGCATGGTACCGAGAGGGGAGGTGGGATTAATCTTTGCCGGAATAGGTGCCGCATTGATGCTTCCTAACGCGGCCGGTGTTGCCGAACCAGTTATCGACTCTGGAACCTTCAGCGCTGTGGTCATAATGGTAATCATCACCACGTTGCTCACTCCCCCTGCCTTGAAATGGTCTATGGCAAAATCGGCGCGTCGAAAAACTTCAGAGAGCATGGCGGCCGACTAAGAAGAAACATCAAACCTACCGATATCGAACAAGGGAGGGCTTATGGCACCTAAGAAAGATCAACACAAAGCAGGTATCCCCACAAAACCACGAGGACAGCAGACCGGTTTTGCCGGCAATCCAGATCAGAATCGGCAGTCGATGGATGAGACTCCGGCACTCTCCGGCAGGCGCAAACTTGCAAACAAGTTCTTCAGCGACAAATCGCGTCAAAACGAAACCGGTGATTCAGTGACGAGGCGAAGCAATCACCCGTCCACGCCAGCGATGAACTCTGCAATCAAAAAAGGGGAGAGCGGTGGCGAGAGAGTATTCAAGCGACGCCTGGCTCAAAAACGGCAGTCATAAATGTGAAAACTACCCTTTGCGGAAAAGGGAAACAGCGCCTTGCCTGTAAGACATATTGCGTTCATGGCCTCAGGTTTACGGCACTTCCGCCGGCTATTAGGATTTGGGGATGAAGCAATGTGGCTATCTCGGATATGGCTCTGTTCCTTAGTTACTCCACGACCCAGGTGTCGCCGCTGTTGATCAGTTTCTCTAAGCTTCCCGGTCCAGACTTGGTGATGGCCGCCTCAATCTGGTCCTCCATCATCTCCTCGTACGTAGGACGTTCGACTGCACGGAAGATGCCGACTGGCTGTGGGAAATCCGGCTGCTCCATGCGCGCCAGCATGAATGCCACAGAAGGATCTTTCAAGTAGATGTCATGTACTAATAGGTCGTTTTCGGTTACGCCATTCTCTCCTATCGTAACCACTTCGGGCAGAGCTCCGTTCATGCGGATGCCCTTTTCCCGATTCTTGCCGAACACCATCGGTTTTCCGTGTTCGAGGTAGAGCACGCGCTCGGGACGAACAGTTCGCTCGGCGAATGAGTCAAATGCGCCGTCATTGAAGATATTGCAGTTCTGGTAAACCTCAATGAATGAAATGCCTCGGTGCTTGGCGGCGGCTTCAACCACACTCCCAAGGTGTTTCACGTCGATATCTATCGAGCGCGCCACAAATGTGGATTCACTTGCAATAGCTAGCGAGAGGGGATTGACCGGATAATCAATCGTACCAGCGGGCGTTGATTTGGTCCTCTTTCCAAACTCGGAGGTTGGACTGTACTGCCCCTTCGTCAAGCCGTAGATGCGGTTGTTGAAGAGGATGTAGTTGATGTCCAGGTTCCGTCGTATGGCGTGCATGAAGTGGTTGCCGCCGATTGAAAGTGCGTCACCATCGCCGGTTATCACCCAAACGCTGAGTTCGGGATTTGCACATTTGATTCCGGTCGCTATGGCAGGGGCACGACCGTGAATTCCGTGAAAGCCATAGGTATTCATGTAATACGGGAATCTCGACGAGCAACCGATGCCAGAGACGAAAACTATCTTCTCACGCGGGATGCCGAGTTCTGGCATTACCTTCTGAACATTGTTCAGGATTGCATAGTCACCGCAGCCCGGACACCAGCGGACTTCCTGGTCAGAGACAAAGTCTTTCTTGGTTAACTGCCCGGGGGGTGGGGCAATCTTGTAATTGGCAGTCCCGCCTTCGCTTTCAGCCGAGACCGACCGATCAACGACGGGTCTGTTTCCGTTTCCGCCACCATTCATATTTGTGCTCATTAGTGCTCCCTCAACAAATCTATTCCACAAAGCTCTCTTCAACCATTTGAAATCCAGGTATGAGGTCGCCGCCACTAAGAATATCCTGACCGGTTATTACCGAGAAGTTCGTTAACGATGAATGGGCGGTTACTGTCTGCGACTTCGGGTTTACAACCCAAACCAGTCTGGCTAGTAGCTCGTCAGCTGTAACAGGATTTGTAACGGTGAGCCTCACAGGTACTCTTCGACCTTTCTTACAATCTCTCGAATCTGGAACGGTCGCCCCTTCACCTTTGAGAACGGAATTGCATCAACGAGGTACTTCGCTCTGATCATTGTGCAGAGCTGGCCAAGGTTCATCTCGGGCACGACCACGGTCTCAAATCCCGCCAATACCTCGCCAAGGTTCTTCGGGAAAGGATTGAGATACCGCAGGTGCGCTGAAGAAACATTCTTGCCTTCCCGCTGCAGTCTCTCAACCGCCGAACTAATCGACCCGTAAGTTGAGCCCCAGCCAAGCACCAACACCTTTCCAGTGGGATCGCCCGAAACCTCAACCAAAGGAATATCGTTGGCCGCGCGATCGATCTTCTCCTGACGCAATTTCACCATCAGGTGATGGTTCTCTGGATCATAGTTAACGTTCCCCGTAATGTGCTGTTTTTCGATACCACCGATCCGGTGCTCCAAACCCGGCGTTCCCGGAATGGCATAAGGTCTTGCCAGGGTTTCCGGATCGCGCGCATACGGCATGAAGGTGCTCGGGTCGTTAGCGAACTGCACATTTATCCGCGGCAGTTGATCCACTTGAGGAATGGCCCAGGGCTCTGCTCCATTGGCAAGATAACCGTCTGACAGGTAGAACACCGGGCACATGTACTTAAACGCGAGTCGGACGGCCTCAATTGCCATCTGGAAACAATCAGCCGGGGTGGCGGGGGCCAAAACAATAGCTGGACACTCACCGTTTCGTCCCCAGACTGCCTGGAAAAGGTCGGCTTGCTCAGTCTTCGTAGGCAAGCCTGTCGATGGGCCACCGCGCTGAACATTTACGATGACGAGCGGCAATTCCGTCATGACCGCTAAACCAATCGCTTCCTGTTTGAGCGCAACGCCCGGACCGGATGTGCCGGTCAATCCAATCTGTCCTGCGAAACTTGCGCCTATCGCAGCGCAGACAGCGGCAATTTCGTCCTCGGCCTGAAACGTCTTAACGCCAAAGCTTTTGTGCACCGCAAGCTCGTGCAAGATGTCGGAAGCAGGCGTGATGGGATATGAACCGTAAAAGAGTGGCCGGCCAGCCAGTTGCGATGCTGCGACAAACCCAATTGCAGTCGCCTCGTTACCAGTGATCTTGCGATACTTCCCGGGGGCGATTTGTGCCTTCTTAATTGTGAAGTGTGTGGTGAAAACTTCGGTTGTATCCGCGAAGTTGTAACCGGTCTTCAGCGCAATCTCGTTCGCTTTTGCGACTTCTGGCTTATTCTTGAACTTGTCATGAATCCAATTGAGAGTGTTCTCCAGCGGCCGGTCATACAGCCAGTACAGCACTCCGAGCGCGAAAAAGTTTTTGCACCGATCAATCTCTTTGCGAGTCAGCTCAACGTTCCCCTTTAAGGCATTCATGTTGAGTGTGGTAATCGGCAGCTTGTGCACGCGATACCCTGCGAGCGAACCATCTTCCAACGGATTGGTCTGGTAATTCGCGTACTTCAGGTTCTCAGGAGTAAAGCTGTCGGTGTTCACAATGATCGTACCGCCTTCATCGAGGTCGGCAAGATTGACCTTCAAGGCAGCTGGATTCATCGCCACAAGCACATTTGGCTGATCGCCTGGGGTCTTGATGTCCTGACTGGAAAAGTTCAGCTGAAACCCACTGACCCCCGGCAAGCTGCCCGCCGGGGCCCGGATTTCGGCAGGAAAATCCGGCAAAGTTGAAATATCGTTACCAACGACTGCCGAGGTGTTGGTGAACTGAGTCCCAGTTAACTGCATTCCGTCACCGGAGTCACCGGCAAAACGAATGGTAACGGTCTCGACTTCCTGGAGGTTCTTTTCGACCAACCCAATGGGCGTTTCAATAACAGTGCTCATGGATATTTACTCTTAAACCCTTTCCGAGTTTTTGGGGATTCGAAGATTAGAGTTGCGATCTCGTGTTGCAGGTTGTTCGGTTCGAGTTCGTTTTGACATTTAGAACAGCGTTTTAAGCAACCGCTAATGAGTCGCCAGGCAACGCAGAACTTTCAATTCTAACAGCAAAGGGAAACGCTTCAAAAGCTAAACGCCGAGTTTATGCCTCCGCCGCAGTCACGCAATAGTTCGACGGAGCCACACTCGCGAAAGATAGGTGTTGGCAAGACTTATGCCCGAAGAATGTTATGGTTTTTCAGGCGCTCAAAGTTGAGTTGGGGACTTTGGCCAAGCGCGTGCGGACGTTTACGCAGCTACTTATCACGATGTTTGCTTGAGTTCTTCCGAATACGGTGACATCCGGACGAGCTTGGCAATGATCGGCGGGAGTGCCTGTAGTGTTCGCTCGATTTCAGCTTCTGTGTTGTAACGGCCCAATGAGAAGCGGATCGATCCCTGAGCGGCCGTGTACGGGACATTCATAGCCTTCAAAGTGGGTGAAGACTCGTGGGTTGATGAATGACAGGCCGATCCGGTCGAGACGCAAATACCTTCTGCGTCCAGCATTCTGAGGATGTTCTCGCCCTCCACATACTGGAACGAGATGTTAGCCGTGTTGGGGAGACGCTTATCACGATCGGCTACTCCGTTTAAGACGGCATTTGGCACCGTACTTAACAAATGGTCCTCTAGTTCGTCACGTAAACGTCGGATCCGCTCATGCGATCCATCATTCGCTTGCGCCAGTCTTGCCGCCGCGCCTAAGCCTACGATATTTGCTACTGCAGAAGTGCCGGCGCGTCGTCCACGCTCTTGACTGCCACCGATTAGGTAAGGGGCCAGCTTAAGGCCTTTACGTATGTACAATGCACCCACGCCCTGGGGCGCATGGAACTTGTGTCCTGAAAGCGCAAACAGATCGACCTCCAATCGGCCGAGATCGATCGGAACTTTACCCACTGCTTGTACACCGTCCACGTGAAATACTGCTTCAGAGTGTTCGCGAACGATCTTACCCAAGGCTTCAATTGGAAACAGAACTCCGGTCTCGTTGTTCGCAAGCATGATTGAGACGAGCGCCGTGTCGGGACGAAGCGACTGGCCCAACTCCTCGGGGTTCAGTTCTCCATCACGATTAACGCCAAGCCACGTCACCTCATAGCCCTGCTCTTCAAGTCGCCGGCAGAGATTGCGAACCGCTTCATGTTCGACTTGTGTTGTGACTATATGTCGCTTTTTCGAATCCGCTTCCAGCACGCCGCGAATGGCCCAATTGTCGGATTCTGAACCACATGACGTAAATACAACCTCTTCTGGGTACTTCGCGGCAATAAGTTGGGCTACTTCCTCGCGCGCTTTATCAACCGCCGACTTCATCTGCTGGCCCAGTGAGTGCGCGGAGGAGGGATTACCGTACTGCTCGTTAAAGTAAGGTTTCATCGCGTCGAACACTTCGGGTGCGACGCGTGTGGTTGCATTGTTATCAAGGTAGATCATGGTGAATAGTGAATAGTTAATCGTGAAAGCGAAATGTTGAATGGCGCTAACGATTCAACGTGCGCCACTCCGCATTTCATCCAGAATATCTTGGACCAGTGGGATACACGAACCACAGCCGCCGCCAGCCCCACATTTGTGCGCTACCTCCTCGGGTGAGTTTAGATTTCTGACCCGAATCTCCTCTTCGATTGTGTGTTCCGAAACCCCAAAACAGGCACAAATCAACGCATCCTCGCCAGCCCATTCTGCGCGAAGTGAATCGCTGTAGTTTCGAATGGCGATCAGCAGGGCCTCGCCAGCTATCGATGCACAATGCTCTCGGCCTTCCGGCGGAAGGCCAAATGCTTGAACTGTTATGGCCGATAAGAGCCGCGCACGTTCTGCGGCTTCCGCAGTCGACCGACCCCGAATTTTTTCTGTCAAGAGCGAGGCGCTAACGATCAGTGAAGTGCATCCAGCCACCTTGAATTTTGCTTCTCTGATCACCTTTTGTTCGTTAACTCGCAAGGAGATGCGCATCACTGCACCGCAGATCAGTGAACCATTCTGACCACACGCATCGGGCGCCTGGAGGTCACCGACGTTTCGAGGAGAGTAGAAATGCTCGCTGGTAACTGCAACTGCCACACGCTTCTTATACCCTCATACCTACCCTTCCGCATAACGCTGATTTGGAGTGCGGCGGCAAGGAGCGCTCCAAATCTCCATTCGACAACCCCCGAAGCCTGCGGCATAATTACTGTTTGCAAAACAACCGGTACAGAGACTCACATATCTAAACAAACGAGCAGGCACATACGCGTTGGGAAGTAAACACCAGAATCTATGTCAGTAGTCACAGAACAACTTGTATTGGAAGCGCTCAGGCAGATTAACGACCCTGACCTTCATAAAGACATCGTCACACTCGGTTTCATCAAAGATCTCAAGATCGAAGGGGGAGACGTCGCGTTCCGTATTGTGCTCACTACGCCTGCCTGTCCAGTTAAAGAACAGATGGAGGACGCGGCCAAACAACTCGTATCAGCCATCCCTGGCGTCATGACCGTAAAGGTCAAGATGGACGCAGAGGTTCCTAGGGGTAGGGGTTTCGGCGAAAAAGTTTCTGTCGAGGGCGTACGAAACATCATCGCCGTTTCGTCAGGGAAGGGCGGTGTCGGCAAATCAACTGTCGCCGTCAACGTTGCCGTCGCCCTGGCTCAAGATGGAGCACGCGTCGGGCTAATGGACGCAGACGTGTATGGACCAAACGTGCCCATCATGTTGGGCGTGAGTGATCGCCAGCCTGCAGTTGACGTCAACAAGCTCATTCCTATTGAGGCCCACGGCGTGCGCGTGATGTCCATGGCATTCCTGCAACCAGGCGATAAGCCAATGATTGTTCGTGGTCCGATTCTTCACGGACTGGTCAAACAATTTCTGTCAGACGTTAAGTGGGGTGAACTGGATTATTTAATAGTAGACATGCCGCCGGGAACCGGGGACGTGCAACTATCCCTCGCTCAACTCGTTCCCGTCCAGGGCGCGGTTTTGGTTACCACGCCTCAGAACGTGGCAGTAGCAGATGTGCGGCGAGCCTTGCGAATGTTCGAAACCGTGGCCGTGCCCGTCCTTGGGATTGTTGAGAACATGAGCTACTTTGTCGCGCCCGATACAGGCATTCGCTATAACATCTTTGGCGAGGGTGGCGGTCAAAGGCTCGCCGACATGTACGGAGTGCCGTTTCTCGGGGCCGTGCCGCTGGGAATAGAAGTTCGCGAGGGGGGTGATTCGGGAGTTCCGGTTGTCGTCAGCCAGCCTGACTCTCCACAGTCGCTTGCGTTCCGGCATGTTGCAGAAGAGGTGGCCAGACAGGTTTCAATCGAGGCGATGAAGCCTGAACTTGTTGTTTTGGGGAAAGGTCAATAGAATTAGACAGCGCTTGGGGCTTTGGTCTTTGGTCTGAGACCGGGCAATTTTTGATATAAGACCCAAGACCAAAGTGCCAAGATTAGAAACGATTTATAAGGAGTTAGATCAAATGTCAGCAACAACTGCTCCTCCGGTAACACTTAACGTGACGGAAAATGCAGCTAACGAAATCAAAAAGTTTATGTCGGGAGAGGAAGGGCTGCCCGAGTCAGCTGGGCTTCGCGTACGCGTGGTGCCGGGTGGGTGCTCTGGATTCCAGTACAGCTTGAACATCGAGGAAGAATCACGTCAGGGAGACTTTGTGCTGAATGAGCACGGCGTCCGCCTCTTCCTGGATATGTTCAGCGCACAGTATTTGAATGGAGTCGAGATCGACTACGTCACTGGGGTTATGGGCTCGGGATTTACTTTCAACAATCCCAATGCCACGGGAAGCTGCGGTTGCGGCTCTTCTTTCACGGCGTAAGTCTCCAGACCCAGACCGACAGAATGGTCGGTAAACATAACAGGCTCGGCAATCCGTAGGGGTGCCGAGCCTTACCTGTGTTCAAGACTCTGCAAAGGCCAAGCCCGCAACGTCCAAAACCGCTTTTATGATTGCTCAAGCCCATTCACCCAGCGAGATAGAGACTGCACGCCAGCTATTTCGTGAGTACTCGGATTGGCTGCAGGTAGATCTCTGTTTTCAGAACTTTGAGAAAGAACTTGCGGGATTGCCCGGCGACTACGCGCCGCCAGAGGGCAGACTGTGGCTGGCATGGATCAATCAGGACATAGCTGGATGTATTGCCCTGCGGTCGCTTGGTGAAGGCATTTGTGAGATGAAACGGCTGTACGTGCGCCCTGAATTCCGTGGCCAAGGCCTTGGCCGGCTATTAGCTGAGAAACTAATTCAAGAGGCGCGAAACATTGGTTATCAAAAAATGCGCTTGGACACATTGCCGGGGCGTATGGACCAGGCCATTGCTATGTACCGGGATCTGGGCTTTCAGGAAATCGAACGCTACTACAACAACCCTGACGAGACAGCTCTATTCATGGAACTCGATTTGTAATGCGAAGGCTCACGTCGCCTGAGGTTAATTCGAAACATCGCGAAGAAGTCGGCAAGTCAAACACCCGGCGATTTTGCGGTTGACTGACCACAGCGCAAGGCGGTGGCATCTTCGGATCTTCTGTCCAAAGCCCATCATCCCAGACTCCAACATCCCTCGTTCTTGCATTACCGAACCTCCTTGTGACAGAGTCGTAGTTCGAAATTCACAAAACAATAGCTCGGAGTTACAAGTATGCCTCAAATCACTGCTGAGACGGCGAATGGAACTGTAAACGTCGATGCCCCTGCTGGTAAGAAACTAGTCCTGGCCTTGGAGGATTCTGGTATTGACATTCTTCATCGCTGCGGTGGAAACGCACGTTGCACTACTTGTCGCGTTGAAATCTTGCAAGGTGACCCGGGACCAATGGGCGAGGTTGAGCGAAATCGCCTGGCCGTTGAAGTGGAACTTGCCGACAACATACGCCTTTCCTGCCAGATTCGAGTGCAGTCAGACCTGGGCGTGCGGGTAGTAAACCAGGCAAGTGTCAGGGGTATGGATGCAGGACCAAGACCGCTGGATGAGTAAAGGGCAGGAACTCGTAATTGCATCTGACTGAGCCTCGGGTGTAATCTTCGCTCGCAATATCACACAAATTACCCATCGCGAGACAGGCATGTTTGGCTGTCCGACACTTACCACGGAGGTCTGTATGCTTCTTGAGTCAACTGCTCATCTCCCCATCAGTCTGGCTATGCTTCAAGAGATCTTTCACCCGCCTGACAGTGCAGCGCTGATGCGGATAATTTTCCGCTGGTTCCACTTTGTGGCCGGCATCACGTGGATCGGCTTGCTCTACTTTTTCAATCTAATAAACGTGCCGCTTCAGAAAGGTCTGGACGCGGACACCAAGAAGAAGGTTAACCCAGATCTGCTTTCGAGGGCCTTGTGGTGGTTTCGCTGGGGAGCAGTGGTCACCGTAGTCGCCGGCTTGGCTTACTTTGCGATGTACATTCTGAAGACGGATGTGAACAACGCAAATGTACTGGCTGACGGGGACTTGAATCTCTGGTGGATCCTGGGGGCCTGGTTGACGTATCCGATCGTTCTCTTCCTGCTTGAGTTCCTGATCATTAAGCGAGTGCCAGCATTGATCAAGGATGGACGAGTTTTCGCTATTGTGTTTTTTGTGCTGGTGGCGATTGTCACGTACGGCCTGGTCAGGTTTTTCACCTCTGAAATGACAATAAGTGGGCAGAACTTTGCAAGTAATAAAACTTACTCGATTGGTATTGGTGGCGCGTACGGTATCCTAATGATGTTGAACGTTTGGGGAATCATCTGGCCGAATAATAAGCGAATCATCGCCGCTACTGCCGGCACTGGTCCCGCTGCGGCCCCCGAACTTGCCCGACAAGCGTTCATCGCGTCGCGTACAAATGCCTGGTTATCACTCCCGATGCTCCTGTTTATGGGAACCTCTCACGGTGACTGGGTAATCTTCGGCAGTTAGTTTTTGGAGTGCGGTGGCAAGGCGCTCTGCGCCGCGCCACCGCTTTTCTTTTTCGTTCCCCTTATCCCGGGATCTTTCTACCTCGCCCATGTCCAGAGTTCAGCAAGACTTCGATCGCCTGGCCCTGCTGGACGCCGAAGGTTGGACTCACAACAACCATTACCATGACTTTCTGATCCGTTCTGTTCCGAAGAACTGCCGAAATGCACTGGAGATCGGCTGTGGTACCGGCGCCTTTGCCCGCAGTTTGGCCGAGTGCACAGACCACGTCTTCGCTATCGATCTTTCTACTGAAATGATTCGCGTTGCGCGATCTCGCTCGGCTAATGTGACTAATGTCGAGTTCGAAATGGCCGACGCGAACTCCTGGTCCTTTCCGCTCGATCATTTCGATTGCATAGCTTCAATTGCAACGCTCCATCACCTTAACACGGTAGAAATGTTGAAGCGGATGAAAGGATCGCTAACCGTTGGAGGAATTCTGATCTTATTAGACTTGTTTGAGCCCGAACGTAATCTGATCAAACTTACGGGCATAAGAGATTCCTTCTTAAATATTCTGGCGATGTCGGTGAGTGGGGGCTTAAGACTCCTTCACAACGGCAGGTTGAATCCGCCTAGAGAAGTGCAGGAGGCCTGGGACGCTCAAGGCAAGCACGATCACTACCCTTCAATGAAGGAGGTCCGCAAGCTCTGCAAGGAGATATTGCCCGACGCGCGAGTCCGACGACACCTTCTCTGGCGATACTCGATCGTTTGGCAAAAGCCCGCATCACGCCCTGGACAATTATGAACATTCTGGGCAGGCTAGTTTGGAGTATCGCACTGCTTATCTCAGTCGGAGCCTGTGCGAAAGAAAATCTGCCAACAGTTACACCTTCGGTTGGCTTGTCCCCGGCATTCAGTCAGGTTTCACGACTCTAGTTTGCAGCTCGATTTGCCGCGGCCGACACGACTTCGCGTACCGCCTCCGAGTTCAAAAACGTGTTGCGCAAGTCCTCATCCGTCACATTTGCCGCGATCTCCTGAACTAACTCCGCCGCACGAACAAATGACTCTTGCGCCGCCGCGCTGTCACCCATCGTCGACTGCAACCGAGCAAGATCAGCGTAAGTTCGCCAAGCCGTTAATGGCGCTGGATACTGATCCAACTGTGCCAGCGCAGCCGCAAACTCAGGGGCCGCGGCTGCGGAATCATTTGCGGCAATGGAAATGCGAGCCTTTACTCGGTGCGCCTCTGCCAGGTACTTGTGACACTCATAATCCTCGGCGGTTTTGAGGAGTCGTTCAGCATACTCCGTTGCCTTCTCGAGATCCCCTTGTCGTAACCAGTGCCACGCGGTAGCTGCCTCGAGTCTGATACTGTAGCGCCACCGAAACCACGCGTCGCGTTCGAAAATCCGGCGCGTTTCGCCGAACGCGGCCACCGTTTGTTCTGGCTTACCTTCGTAAGTGTGGTCTATACCGAGATTGATGAGCGAGTTCGCCTCTGCCTCAAGCACGTGATATTGACGCGCAACTTGCAAGCCCTCCTGATCATATTTGAAAGCACCTTCGTAATCCTCGAGCTCGCGATGCATCCAGCCAATGCAGTTTGGCATTCGAGGAAACCAAAACTGATCGCCGTTTCGGCCAGCCATCGTGATGGCCTCCTCAAGCGTCGCTTTGCCTTCCGACATTCGCCCGAGATTTGCTTGCGAAAGGCCAAGAAAAAACATCGACGTTAGCAGCAAGAAGCCATCCCGCAACTGCGACGCAAGTTGTCTTGCTTCCTGCTCAATCTGGATGGTGCGTTCATACTCTGTTTGGAAAAAGTAGAGACACCCTCGCCACGTCAAACCTGAGAGCAACGCCGGTTTATGACTGATTGCACGGGCACTTTTGATTACGTCGTCGAGGATGGGCTTCGCTTGGGCCAATTCACCATAACAGAGATGCTTCAGCGCCATCAGACACATCGTATCCAGCCTTAGAGTTTCGCTTCCGGCCCGCTCAGCTTCCCTGAGTGCTTCATCGGCACGCATCTCCATCTCTTCAAGTCGGTGCGCGAAAAACAGCGTCGTCGCCAGCGCGTTAAGAGCTGTCGCTTTCTGCTCCGCTGAGTCAGAGCTCTCAAGATGTTTGAGCATGCTTCTGTAATCTTCAGCGGATTCCGTAAAACGACTGAGTGCCATATTGGTCGCGCCACGTTTGCGGAAAAGCGTGACCATGGTCTCTGCCTGCGCTTCCTCGGGTAGCTTAGTAGCCAGATCTAAGGCACGGGTGTAATGATCGGTGGCTTCAGCATTACCATAAAGTCTGGTCGCGTTGTCGCCTGCATGAACCAGAAACTCCACGGCCCGTGCAAAGTCCCGGCCACGCTCAAAATGCAAGGCCAGTTGCGTGGCGATGTGCGAGGCTCGCTTTCCATAGTGTTGAGTCAGTCGCTCGCCAGCCTGCCTGTGGAGCATCACCCTGCGCTTGGCGACCAGATCGTCGTAAAGGAAGTTCTGATAGAGGGCGTGGGCAAAATGGTATCGAGTCGCCAACGATCTGTCCGGCAGTTCCTCCTCACCACAAGTGACGATTAGGCGATGGGTTTTCTCTATTCGCGCCAGCATTTCTTCCACATCAACCTCATCCATGCCTAGTAAACTCGCTACGACAGTTGAAAGAAAGTCTTGTCCCTCCACACTGGCATACTGCAGGGCTCTGCGCTCATGCTCCTCAAGCACGTCCATCTGCTTGCTGATCATGCTGCGCACGCTTTCCGGCGCTTCCAACTCCATTTCTGGGAGGGGTCGGCTGAGAGACCAGTGCTCATTCGTTTTAACAATGTCTCCCCGTTCGTGCAGGTACTGCAGCAAACTAGTAGCAAAGAGTGGGTGCCCCTCCGTACGGTCGTGGATGTGTTCGGCAAATTCAGGTGGGAAAGTATGCGGCGAATGAGTGACATTCAAATATTCCTGAATATGGAACGGACTAAGCGAATCCAGCGCAATCTCTTCGCAGAGCTTGTGCGCCATCATTTCTGCCTTGTAGCTTTTGAGGGGGTGATTGCTCCGTTCAATGTCCTCAGGCCTGTAGGTGCCGACGATCAAGAGACGCTGAATGGTGATGCGTTGACATAGGTGTCGGAGCAAATCCACGCTGGACGGATCGGCCCAATGTAAGTCTTCGAGTAGCAGAACTACGGGGGATGTACTGGCAAAAACACCGAGCGCGTCTCCCATTTCGCGCATCATGCGTTCTTTGGTTGCTCCGATAGTCTCCTGCTGCAAGCTCTCGATTGCGCCGGTCGAAGAAAAGGCCGCCGGTAATTGAGAGCACCAGGTGGGTGCTGAAGTGCGCATGATCGCTGCCAGCCGATCACGTGCTGGTCCATCCAATAACCCGGCCATCGCGTCCAGAAAGGGCAGGTAGGCTTCTCCGGTACCGTACTGTTCGACACACCGACCACGAGCAACCGACATACTCGTGTAATGAGAGCGCGCGCGTCGGAGAAACTCATCCGAGAGTGAGGTTTTACCGATACCGGCTTCCCCAGTGATGAACACCACGCGACCGGTTCCGTCAATTGCCTGGTTCAGGAATGTCTCCAGCTTGTTTAACTCAGGAACTCTGCCGACAAAGGGCACAGCCGCAGTGTCAATCAAGTCTCTGTCATAAACGATAGGACCACCGCGCCAATCTGCTGTGAGCGTTGCACGTAAACTCCTCAACGCATCACCCATTTCAGCGGCTGAGGAGTATCGTCTCTCGCGGTTCTTGGCCAACGCTCGCTCGAGGATCAGATCCAATTCACGTGGCAGTTCTGGTCTTACGCGGCTAGGGCCAGGAGGATCGATCGTCGAAATGTTGTGCATGATCGACAGGATGCTTGGCCCGGAAAAGGGCAGTGAGCGCGTGGCAGCTTCATACAAGACGCAACCAAGCGAAAAAATGTCCGAGCGCTGATCCAGTGGTTCTCCCCGGGTCTGCTCAGGAGACATGTAGGCGGCCGTACCAAGAACTGTTCCTTCGTCAGTCAGATTTGCCAGAGTCAGTGCCTCCTGATCGACACTGTCCGCAATCGTGCGAATCGTTTTCGCCAACCCAAAGTCAAGCACCTTGGCCTGGCCGCGCGGTGTGAGAAGAATGTTCGCCGATTTGATATCACGATGAATAATTTTTAATTCGTGAGCAGCTTCAAGAGCATCAGTCACCTGAATCGCGATATCGAGAAGCCGTGCGAGGGCGAGGGCGCCATCGCGTTCAATAAGGCTTTTGAGATTCTGACCCTCAACAAATTCCATAACTATGAAATCGAAACCATCGGCCTCTTCAATGGCGTAGATGGTAACGATATGGGGATGATTGAGAGCTGAAGCAGATTGAGCTTCCTGAAGAAACCGGCGTCGCGCTAAAGAGTCTTGATTAATCTTGGCGAGCAGGAGTTTGATTGCGACGGTCCGGCCGAGTTTTGTATCTTCTGCCTTATAGATCTCTCCCATGCCCCCACCGTCAATCCGGTTGAGCAGTCGGTAGTGCAAGAGCATGCGATGTGGCTCGGAAGTGTTCAATGGGGCCTCCTGATAGCTTGGACTAATCTGGATTGCGTTGGCTAGGAGCGCCGGCGACGCGCCATTTGGATCTGATTTTAGAGCTACTTGGGGGAACACACTCTAATAAATCTGCCTGCTAAGTGCAATTTCCCCACAGATTCGCTCGCAAGAAACGAAGCCCTGGTCGCTGGCGCTACTTGCCCGTCGCAAAGCGAACACCGCCACATTAAATCATTAGTACCTCAACGCGTTCGCCACAGTCACAAACTACTCTGTCAGTTTGATTACCCTGTTAATTTCCTGATTAATCACCGAACCTATAGGAGGTATTTCAAGTGAGCTTTGCAAGTTATAAAGCGCGGCAATTTAACCTCAGCGGTTTGAAAGGCATATCTGATGAGACCCTGGAAATGCACTTCAAACTCTACGAAGGTTATGTGAAAGAAACCAACAATCTCACTGAACGAATTGCTAAGTTTATTCAAGATGGCACGGTTGACCAGGAAGAGATGCCTGCCTACTCCGAATTAACCAGACGTCTGGGGTTTGAGTACAACGGCATGGTCCTGCACGAGTATTACTTCGACAACCTGCAGAGTGGTGGTGGCGTGGACGCTGAACGCAACTCAAGGTTCATCCGGGCGGCCGAGGCGAGTTTCGGAACGTACGACATCTGGAAGGCTGACTTTGTGGGGATCGGCAAGATGCGCGGAGTCGGCTGGGCCATCTGCTACGAAAATCCGACCACAGGCCGGCTCTCGAATCATTGGATTACTTTACATGAGACAGGCAACGTGGCTGGTTACAATCCGATTCTTGTCATGGACGTCTGGGAACACGCGTTCTTGCTGGACTACAAACCCGCGGAGCGGCCAAAGTACATTGAGGCGTTCTTCTCAAACATAAATTGGGCTACAGTCGACAAGCGTCTGAAAGTAGATACAGAGCGCAAAACCGCCGGCGCATAGGCCAGCGGCAGAGTCGGAAGTCAGAAGTCATTGCTCATTGGTCACCCGCCCCTCTGATCTTCTGTCTTCTGTCTTCTGTCTTCCGACTTCTGTCTTCCGACTTCTACTGCTGCGGTAGTTCGGGTTTCCTAAGATTGCAATCGACATTCAAAGCACGCAGAAAATCGAGCAGCGCTTGCCGCTGATCGGGAAGAATGTTCCGCGGCTCCAAATTCTTTCGATCGAGGTGTTCGTTCTGAACACCACCCTTCAGCATGATGTCCACGGCGTCTTCCAATGTTTGTGCGCTGCCATCATGAAAGTAGGGTGCTGACCGAGCAACATCGCGCAGTGTAGGTGTTTTAAAGGCGCCCGTATCCTCGGGCTTGTTCGTGACCTTAAATCTGCCGACGTCGGGTTCTTTCTGGTCCATGCCGATTCCAACGTTGTGATACTGCTGGTCAGTCAACAGAACCCCATCATGACAGTTGTTACATTTAATGTGCTGGAAGATGTTCCACCCTCGCCAGGCGCTTTCGCTTAATGCGCTGCGATCACCGGCCTGAAAACGATCCCAGGCAGTGTCGCCACTAATGATCGTGCGCTCATAGGCTGCGATAGCTTTCACGATATTGTCTGGTGTGGCATCGCTGCTAAATACTTCCTGAAACTGCCCGCGGTAGCCCTGAATCGTATTCAGTTTTGACGCAATCTCGTCCGCCTTGGCGCCCATGTTCGCCCCGGTCCATGCCGCCATCGCCTGGTGCTCCAACGAAGGGCTGCGACCGTCCCAGTAAAACTCTTTGTGATAGCCGATATTCCAGAGAGTTGGACTGCTTCTCGGCAGCTGTTTGTTGAAGGCCCCGATTGCTTTGCCAAGGCCATCAGTCAAGCCCTTTTCACACACGTGGCACGAATAGCAAGACCTTGTCCCATCACCACTTAATCGCTCATCAAAGAATAGTTGGCGTCCGAGTGCCACCTTGGCCGGAGTCATTGGATTGTCGGGCGGGATCGCCATGGCCTCGTATGTCGTTAGCTGTTTAGGTAGCGGAAGGATTTCTGGTTCATACCCAGCGGTCGTACTACTCCTCCTACAGCCTATGATGAGTGCCACCGCGAACACACAAAGAGAGATTGCAATGACATTAAGGTAACGTCGTCTTCTGTTCATCTGTAATTGGTGCAGAACCGCACCCTCCGTTCAGGTGTTGAAAAGCCACGGCTGGTCGCGCGGATTCTTACACTTGGAAAGAGAAAAAGTCTAGGCCAGAGGTCAGAAGTCAGATTTCGACCCTTTCGCAGCATTCTCGGTTAACATTTGTAATAAGCATCTCTTAGCCTAATGAAAAATTCTTCGAGGGGGAACAATGAAAGACGGGATCATCCATCTGTTTGTAGCAATTTTCGTATTAGTGAGCACCAACGCCTGCACAGGCAATGGCAGTGGAAATGCCAACACCACTGCCACTAGTACTGTAACGCCGCCTACCGTACAACGACTCGATCAGGTGCCGCGGCCACAAAAATTGGTGGATGAAATGCGAGCGCGTGGTGAACAGGACCAGGCGCAGCCCGTGTTACGCATCATCTCGCCAGCGGAAGGCGCACAAGTTAGCGGACCAAGTGTCCAGGTACGTTTGGCTCTCAGCGGCGACCTGAAAGGTTACCAACCACAACAGGATCCTGAAACGGAAACAGGGAACCACATCCATGTAATTCTCGATGACAACCCATACGAGGCGTACTACGACCTGAGCCAGCCATTCGAACTCAGAAACGTCGCGACGGGTCCGCACGTATTGCGCGTATTTGCCTCAAGGCCCTGGCACGAAAGCTATAAGAATGAGGACTCGTTTCAGATGGTCACATTCACCGTGCGTGGCGATGGCGAGACTTTTCGGGCCGGCACGAACACTAATGCGAGCGCTGAAACTCAAGTGGTTTCGGTCGATCCGGAGAAACCAATCTTGACCTATAGCCGTCCTAAGGGAGAGTACAAAGGCGAGGATGCAAACGCGATCATGATCGATTTTTGGCTTGCAAATGCCAAGTTAAGAGGCGACGGAGGCGAATATCGTGTGCGCTATATCATTGATGACGATGAGCCGCTGTTCATCGACAAGTGGGAGCCTATTTGGTTGGCAAACTGGATCAACGGTAAACATACTGTCAGATTGGAATTATTAGGACCAGAACAAAAACCGGTTAGGAACGGCAGTTTTAATGTGACGACGCGAGAAATTACGGTCGTGAAATAGACGTCGGGAAGCAAGAGGTCAGGGGTCAGAAGTCAGAGGCTAGCCCAAATGAGAAATGAAAATAGAAAATTGGTCATTGCTCATTGGTCATTGCTCATTGGTCATTGCTCATTGGTCATGAAATTTCTCATTTCTCATTTCTCATTTCTCATTTTTCATTTATCTCCGTGTCTCCGTTCTTCTCTGCGTCTCCGTGGTTCCCGTGTTCTGCTTCGCGAGATTCACCAAGAAATGGAAAATAATAAGACCCAAGACCAACGATTGATAATATCTGCCTTCTGCCTTCTGCGTTCTGACCTCTGACTTCTTTTCCCCGCTTTCCCGAACTCCCTGATTGTGGTGCAATACACGCGTGGTCAAATCAACGGCTTCCGTGCAAACCCATGCAAGCCAGCTTTTCCGTGACGCCGCTGCCTGCATACGCTGCCCGCAAATGTGTGGCCGTACTGCCGTGCTGAGCTCGCTCAATGGACCGCTGCCGGCACCCGTGATGTTCATTGGCGAGGCTCCGGGACGAAAGGGCGCCGATCGCACGCGAGTTCCTTTTTCAGGTGATCAATCCGGCCACAATTTCGATCGCTTTCTCGCGTCGATTAAGCTCGCTCGCCAGCACATTTTCATCACGAGTGCAGCGCTTTGTAATTCAAGGACTGCCTCAGGAGCTAACCGGAGGCCAAGTGGAACGGAACTGGCCAACTGCTCCGATTTCCTGAGGCGCACCGTGAAGCTCGTTGACCCAGCCGTCGTGGTTACCCTTGGCTCAGTCGCACTCGACGCAATCCGAAAGATCGCTGATCACAATCTCAATCTGCGAACCGCCGTAGGCAGTATTCATTCCTGGGACAATCGGCTGTTGGTTCCAATCTACCACCCTAGTCCGCAAGTCTTAGCTTCGCATAGACGTGAAGCGCAACAGTTACAAGACTACGAGCTGGTCGCTGAGGCATTGGACCGAGCGCAGATTGCCTTTAGACTCTAGCCATAAACATGTCGGAAGCAGTCGAACAGCAACAGTCAACTCCTGATGATGTTGGTAGAAAGTTACCCTCATCGTATGGAAATCCAGGAGCAGAGTACGCCGCGGTAAGGAGTGGTGGCGCCGGATTACTCGATCTCTCGGATCGCGGAAGAGTTCGCGTCAGCGGCTCGGAAGCCATCTCTTTCCTCAATGGGCTGATCACCAATGATATGAAGACCCTGGACGAAGGTGGATGGATGCCCGCTATCTTTCCGAATGTCCAAGGTCGGTTTATTGCAAGCGTTAGAGTGATGCGGCTCCGAAATGAAAAAGGAGACAAAGGCGACGTTCCCAGCTTCTTATTGGATACTGAACCAGAGACACATCATCAGCTGTTAAAGAGCATCGAGAGATTCACGCTTGCTGGTGACTTTCACGTGTCAGACTTAACCACTGACACGGCCCATTTCTCTGTACAAGGACGGAATTCAACTGAATGCTTGCGAGCGTTAGAAGTGCCCGACGAGATCCGCCAGGGCCGGAGCGTTGCGACCGTTACGCTGAACGGAAGTAGCCTTACTCTGGTCCACAGCACTCATACTGGCGAAGATGGTTATGACCTGATCATTGACAAATCTCAGGGAACATCTGTTTGGGAGATGCTGGTTGCACTTGGCGCGAAGCCGGTCGGGTCTGACGCACTTGAAACACTTCGGATTGAAGCGGGCATTCCAAGATACAGTGTGGATATTGACGAATCGATGGTGGTTTCCGAGACCAACCTTGATGAAGCAGTCAGCTTTACGAAGGGATGCTATGTCGGTCAGGAGATCATTGCCCGCATCAAGTACCGCGGACACGTGGCGAAGAAGCTAACCGGACTGGTGTTAGACGAACGCACGGAAATTCCACGCGGTACGAGACTCACATCTCCGGACGGTAAAGAGGTTGGGAACGTGACATCTTCAACATTCTCGCCGGCGCTTGAGCGAACGATCGGGTTAGCGTTGATCCGCTACCAATTCATGAGTCCTGGTACGCGGTTGACCGTAGACACGGGCGACAACAAAGTGCACAGCACAGTGGCAGCGCTGCCGTTTGTTTCGGGTAGTTGGCAGATCGCCACTTAATCCTAACTTTCGGTATGCCGCAAGAACCACACAACGACCTTAACCCTGAGCAGGCGCGACTTGCCTACAACATTATCCAGGCGCTGCTCGAACACACACGCGTCGTCAGCGATCTGATCGCTGTAATGGCCCAGGCGCTGGACCAGGACACTTCAAAAGCCCTCACGCAAACGCCCGTTTGGACCGCCTACCTGGACAGTCGACGTAGTCTGGATCGCACCAAAGCCGACGTGGAGAAATTTGCTGAGGTGATGAAAGACCTCACCCGCGACTAACTTTGGCGTCTCCATTCTCTTCAACAATTCACTAATTGCGGCTTTCGGCGCTTCATCAATTTCAAATACCGTTGAGCCGCGTCAGTATCAATCCTGTCACCCAGTAGACTTTCATGCTGCCGCACCCTGTAACTTACATGTGATGAAGTTGATGATGCCCAGGTAACGACTCTCCACGCCTATTACTTCAAACCCGCAGGCCCGAATCTGCTCCGCAGGCCGGCGATTAAGGTGATCCTCAAATAGCCAGGACGTTATCAGGTTCATCAAATCAAACAGGTATCCAAGCAACCCTGGAGGACGCACATGCTCCAGCAGTACAACCGTCCCTCCAGGCTTCACTACACGCTTCAGTTCCAAAAAGCCCTGCTTCGGAGACTCTACAGAACAGAAAACGAGCGTAGCAAAGGCTGCGTCAAACGAGGCGTCAGCAAAAGGAATCTGCTCAGCACAGCTTTGGATCAGCACGAGGCTTCGCGGCCGCTCCTTTGTGCGTGCGACCCTGAGCATTTCGGCACTCGGTTCCGTAGCCACGCCATGCGCGGACGTCGAATAGTGTTGGAAGTTCAAACCGGTTCCAGCACCGAGTTCCAGAATATGCGCGTCCTGCGGCAATGCCTGCAGCACCTTCCGTCGCATATCGTTCAAGAACCAGCGTTGAAACGGACTGATTCCACGATCATAATGCGGCGCAATCTGGTCGTAAGTTTTCACTTCCTCACACCAGCCCTTTGACAATCGCGAAAGCTCCAGCTATCGCCAGGATTAATACGCTCAACAGGAATGCCAGCATAACGATCGGAATTGCTCGGTCTACCCAGGACGGATTGTATGTCTTGATCTTGATATCCTCGGTACGCTCGAAGTAATCAAATTGCACATCGGAGTCTTCCTGAATCAAGTAATCCAGGTCGACGTCGATAGAGTACGGCCGGCGACTCGCCACTCTTTCGGCATTGACGTACGGTGTTAACCCGGCCTTAAGGAATTCCACTCCCAAACGCAAGTATCCGTTTTCGGTTGCTACTATAAACGCCTCATCGAGATCGCCCCCGTACTTCTGCATGCTGACTCGCGCATTCTCTTTGGAAATGACTTTATCGAGATCTTTGACGATGTTTAAGCTCTTCGCGATTCATAATCTAACCTTCGAAGCGAATGACGGTCATTACCACTTGACGTTCTCTTCCTCCGTCAAATTCACAAAGGAATATTCCCTGCCAGCGTCCGAGTTGCAGTTTCCCATTTTGAATCGGAACGGTCACGGATGAGCCTACAAGGCTGGCTTTAATGTGCGCGTCGGAATTCTCTTCGCCGTGGCGAAAGCCCATACCGTGCTGTGGGACGAGCTTTCGTAGGGCCAGCAGCATGTCGCGCGGTACATCAGGATCTGCGTTCTCGTTCACAGTGAGACCTGCGGTCGTGTGTTGAACGTACAGGTGGACGAAGCCCTCCTTTACGCTTGTTTGTCCGAGCTTTTGCCGCACGTCTTGCGTAAACTCAACCAACTCTTCTCGTTGATGCGATCTGATTCTTAGGGTTTCCATGTGATACCTCCTGAAACCGTGGTGTGCAAAATACCAGAACCAGGAACAATCCACTAAACCAGGCCCACAAACAAAAGAAAAGCCCTTGATCCTTCGACCAAGGGCTTGGACCAGGCTGCCTTAGAGCTTTTACTGCTTCACATTGCGCCGGAGTAGTCGCCATCCTGCCGGCAACATCAGGGCAGCGAGCACGACCTTCACTACGTCGCCGATAAGAAATGGCTTCACCGCAACCTCAAACGCGGCGAAGGCCGGCGTGTTTGTGACCAAAGCAAACCAAGCCCATCCAGAGGCGAGAATGACTATCGAGCCAATGCCCATCGCTGCAGCCGCCGTAGCAAATCGTTTATCCCAACCGTGTTCAGAAAATGCTCCAGTAACAAATGCAGCGGCCGGAAACGCCACGAGGTAACCGCCGGTTGGTCCGAGGAGGTGCGCGAGTCCGCCTCCACCCCCCGCAAAAAAGGGCAAGCCCATGGCTCCTTCCACAAGGTAAACAATCATTGCTGCGGCGCCCAAACGCGAGCCCAGCAGAGCGCCCGTCAACAGAGCCACAAATGTCTGCCCGGTTATCGGCACTGGTCCAACATAGACTTTTAACTGCGCCGCCAATGCCATTAGTAGGCTGAAAGCAAAGACCAGTCCGACGGAACGAGGCCAGTCTACAGGCGCCAACGCTGCGCCCAGCAAAGTGTCCTTAGCGTACGTGTCAGCGTATGTGTTGTAGGTAGTGTTCATGGCGTTTCAAAACTTTCAGATGCTGGCTGTTCCGCCAGTTTGCCAATGCGCATACCGTAGAACGAGCGCCAAATGAAAACAACTGAGATAAGAAAGAACACAGCCGCCAGAATGTGACTGATCAGCAAGCCATTTTCTCCAAAACGGCCTTCTCGGCTGGCAATCGAGACGGCAAGCTCGACTGCTAACAGCCCAAACAGTGTCGTGAACTTGATAACAGGGTTCATCGCAACAGACGAGGTATCTTTGAATGGATCCCCCACGGTATCGCCGACGACGGTCGCATCATGAAGCAAAGTGCCTTTTTGTTTTAGTTCGACCTCGACCACCTTCTTCGCGTTGTCCCAGGCCCCACCGGCGTTTGCCATAAAGATTGCCTGGTACAAGCCAGAGATCGCGATCGACATCAGGTACCCAATGAAAAAGAAGGGCTCGACGAATGCAAAAGCAAGCGTTGAGAAGAACACCGTTAGAAAGATATTGAACATTCCTTTCTGCGCGTACTGAGTACAGATCTGCACAACCTTCTTGCTGTCTTCGACTGAAGCCTTCTCTACTCCTTCTAATCGAATGTTTGCTTTGATGAATTCAACCGCACGATATGCTCCCGTCGTCACAGCCTGGATAGAGGCCCCGGTGAACCAGTAGATCACTGCGCCCCCAGTGATCAAGCCCAGCATGAACGGTGCATGCAGGAGCGAGAGATTCTCGGTGTTGGTCGTAAGCCCATTCGTGAGCGCCATCATGATTGAGAAGATCATGGTAGTTGCGCCCACCACTGCAGTACCAATCAAGACGGGCTTTGCGGTCGCCTTAAACGTATTTCCTGCCCCGTCGTTCTCTTCCAACAGGTGCTTAGCTCGAGAAAAATCGACCGCGATATTGAAGTCGCGCTTCACTTCCTCTTCGACGTTTGGTACCTGTTCAATGAGAGACAATTCGTATACCGACTGGGCGTTGTCCGTCACCGGGCCGTAGGAGTCAACGGCAATCGTTACTGGTCCCATGCCTAGAAAACCAAACGCGACAAGGCCAAAAGCAAAAACAGGCGCTGCAACCATTAAAGGATCTAAACCAAGAGTGCTGAAGTAATAGGCAATCGACATTAGAACGACGATGCTGACGCCTAACCAGTATGCCGAGAAGTTACCGGCCACTAACCCCGAAAGGATGTTTAGCGATGGTCCACCTTCGCGTGAAGAGGTCACTACCTCACGAACGTGTGCGGATTCAACTGAAGTAAAGACCTTCACCAACTCGGGAATAATCGCACCCGCCAGAGTTCCACAGGAGATAATACTCGAGAGCTTCCACCATAATGTAGGATCCCCACCGAGCGTTGGGATTGTTAACCAGGAGATCACGAATGTGACAATCACCGAAACAATCGAGGTAATCCACACCAGTGAGGTCAACGGAGCCTCAAAATTCATTTTATCGGCCCTACCATATCGAGCTTTTGCAATGGCATCGTTAATAAAGTAGGAACCGGCACTGGCCAAAATCATCATGATGCGCATGACGAAGATCCAGACCAGCAATTGCACCTGGACCGTCGTGTCGCTCACACCCAGCAAAATGAAGGTAATTAGTGCCACGCCGGTAACACCGTAGGTCTCAAATCCGTCAGCGCTCGGGCCTACCGAATCGCCGGCATTGTCACCCGTACAGTCTGCAATCACGCCAGGGTTCCGCGCGTCGTCCTCTTTGATCTTGAAGACAATCTTCATCAAATCCGAGCCGATGTCCGCGATCTTTGTGAAGATGCCGCCAGCGATACGCAGAGCAGCAGCGCCCAGTGACTCGCCAATGGCAAAACCAATAAAGCACGGACCGGCATACTCACCGTGAATGAAAAGCAGGATGCAGAGCATGATCAGAAGTTCAACACTAATCAGCATCATGCCAATGCTCATACCTGCTCGCAGTGGAATTGAGTAAAGTGGAAAGGGCTTCCCTTCGAGACTGGCAAACGCCGTCCGAGAGTTAGCAAACGTATTCACCCGAATACCAAACCACGCAACCCCGTAACTACCACCAATCCCCACCAAGCTAAAAAATAGAATGATCAAAACCCGGCGTAGCTCGAACCCCAATAAGACCCCGAAGTAAAGAACAATGATCGCTCCGATGAAGATCTCCAAAATCAGGATGAATTTTCCTTGAGTGATCAGATAGGTCTTGCAGGTCTCATAGATCAGTTCCGAGATTTCTCGCATTGCGCGATGGACCGGCAACTTTTTGAGATTCACGTACATCGCGAGCCCGAACAGTAGTCCGAGCATGCAAATAACGATTCCAGCCAACAACAAATTGTGTCCATTAATGCCACCAAAGAAGTTGACGGAGGACAGATCTGGAAGCTGCAAGTTGGCCTCTCCGCCGTGCGCCTGTGCTGACGCAGGGATGGCGCCGACTGCTAACCACACGAGAGTTGCGGCTAGGCTTAATGCTGAGCGCCGCGCCGCAGAGATCAAGACATGTCGAATATTTAAGTTTGTTTGCATAAGTTGATTGTTTGCACTATCGGACAAAGCGACAGTGTGCTGATCTGCTCCCAGCGTCTTCCTTATGGGAAGAGTCCTTTCTATCTTCGAATAATGGCGAGAAATCGAATGTGTGGACTGGCTGCACACTCACTCGTGGCCGAAGTCAAGAACAGCACCCTCAGCCCCCTACAATCAGCAGCGGACATTCCGGAATTGCGTATTATTCCTGAAGAAAGCCAAAACTGTCCAGAAGGCAAGGCCCCCAAACGGAACTATGGCGGCGCAGAGGACACCGAGAACGCACTTGAGGGTTCACTCTAGACTCGCGGCTGGGTGTGTAGTTAAGAGAGTATCGCTGCGACGATCACTCCTCACCCGAATCGCCGCAAGAACGGCCAAGTACAAGGCAAGAAAAATCAACGCGCTGGCGGCGATTGCGTTCACCAGCTCGATGTCTATTTGACCTGTGCCAATTCTCGTCAACCGCAAATTACCCAGGACCAGCGCGCCCAATGCCCAAAGCGTGATTACCAGCACAAAAATCATAGGCACGAGCGTGAACGCGATACGCTCTCTTGCTTGATAAAGCCAGACCGTAATTGCCAACAGAGTCAAGGCGGCAAGGAGTTGGTTTGAGGCCCCGAATAGCGTCCAGAACTTGCTCCAGGAGTTCGCGGGAGCAAAGGTAATGAAGTAGAACGGCAAGGCTATTGTCAGAAGAGTTCCGACAAGCGCTCCAATCCGGCCCTTCCAACCGAATAATTCCTGCACTATGTAGCGACCCAGTCTGGTGCAAACATCCAACGTGTCAAAAACGAAAGTCGAGAACGCCATCGCACCGAACGTAACGGCAAACATCAACTTGTCTTGTCCGATGAGAAGCGTCAGAAACTGCCCGATACCATTTCCGTAGATTGTGCCGGGCGCACGCCCGCGCAAGGCCTCTTGGCTAACAATCATCACCGTCACGAGGGCGATCAGGGCGACGAACCCTTCCGCTAACATCCCACCGTATCCCACCGGACGAATGTGGGACTCACGGTCCACCTGCTTGGAAGTAGTTCCGGAACAGACCAATCCGTGAAATCCGGAACAAGCACCGCACGCAATCGTCACAAACAAGAATGGAAAGAGAGTGCCCGTCAGGCCGCCGACGTCGAACGACTTGAACGCAGGTTGCTGGATTTCGAAGCCACCAAAGAAAATGCCGATTATGCCGAGCGCCAATGCAGAATAGAGTATGAAGCCGCCAAGGTAACCTCGCGGCTGAAGCAATGCCCAAACAGGCACCATTGAAGCTACACAGCAGTAAAGAAGAATCAGCACACCCCATGTCTTATGGTTCAACACAAAAAGAGTTGAAGCGTAAGTCCCCAACCAGGACATTCCGAACGCTGCCGGTACAAAGATAAGTGAGGCCAACCAAAGCGGAGGCCTCAGGTATCGCTGGACCAGTCCAAGTACAACGGCCAGGCAGAGGTAAAAGATGCTTGCCGCAGCAACAGCTCCTCCTGGATTAAACGCGACGGTTGCCGCCCGAAGCTCCTCAGATCCTCCCACGAACGTTCCGGCAGTAATATCGGCAAATGCAACAATGACGTAGAGGAGTGCAATCCATATAAACGCCATCATTGCGCGACCGGCTCGAGTACCCAGGTGTTCGCGAGTTATTTCTGCGATCGAAGTGGCGCCGTGTCTTACAGAGGCAGCGAGGCTGGCAAAATCGTGGACTGCGCCTATCAAAACCACCCCCAGTCCTATCCAAAGAAGGCATGGCAACCAGCCGAACGCCTGACACGCCAGAATCGGTCCGGCTATTGGACCTGCAGCGGCGATTGCTGAGAAGTGTTGTCCGAAGAGGTAAAAGGGTCGGGTGGGAACGAAATCGACGCCGTCGTTTACCTGATTTGCGGGCGTTGGCCGCGCATCATCTAACCTGAACTGTCGCGCAACCCACCCGCCGTAAAGGTGGTAAGCGATCGCCAACAGGACCAGAAATCCAACTGCCAGTACTGCCAGACTCACAAACGCGCTCCTCAACTCCAGTATTCGGAAAACCTTATCCGTGCCGCTTCATTTAGAAGCCGGTGGTCCAGTTGCGCGAGATGCGAGCGTGCTGGCAACTCCCAGGATCAGACCAACCACGATCAATGCAAGACCGCTGAATGCCAAAGCGTGCCTGTCTGCGTCATGTGTGAATGCAGCGCGAACAACCTCAGCCAGACGTAGGTCATGAGGAATAATAAATAGACCAACTGCCACAAGGAGAAACCCGATCGCGGCTAGTTTTAGCGTTAGTGGTGTCAAAGCAGGTCTTCCGAGCCTCATTCCTACTGCACTGCGCGTGTACCCATATGCCAGATAGATGGCGAGACCTAACACCAGCCAACCTACAAACCGCCACCAGGAAGCAGGCGGTAAGTAAAACATCAGAAAGACGCAAGACACCGCGCCCAGCAATGGCAACGGCCAAGCGCCAAACGGTACCTTAAAAGGTCGATGCCGTGCCGGCTCTTTGTAGCGCAAGATAATGATTCCAATGCACACCAGGGTAAATGCGAAGAGAGTCCCGATGTTAGTGAGATCTACCATCTCGTCGATACTCATGACTGCAGCGAATCCACCCACCAGTATCCCGGTTACGATAGTAGTGATGTGTGGGGTTTTGAACTTTGGGTGAACGGTGGCGAAAACCGATGGCAACAGGCCATCACGAGCCATCGAGAAGAAAATTCGCGGTTGGCCCAGTTGAAAGACCAATAAAACTGCCGTGTGCGCAACGACAGATCCGAACGCCACAATCCCACTGGCCCAATTTGCCTGCGGCGCGACGTGCTCCAATGCCATGGTTAGTGGCTCGGCTTGCTCAGTTGAGAGTCTGGTAACCAGCTCTTGATAAGGGATCATGCCGGTGAACACCGCGGCGACTACTACGTAAAAGGCGGTACAGATCACAAGAGAGGCGATGATTCCAATGGGTAGGTCGCGAGCGGGGTTCTTGGTCTCTTCCGCAACGGTCGAGACCGCATCAAATCCAATATAGGCAAAGAAGACTATGGCCGCCCCGGTGAGTGTCCCCGACCATCCTCGCGGTTGAAACGGTTGCCAGTTTGTTGCCATCGTTGATGGTGAAACGAAGTAAAGAGCAGTAACGATGAAGAACAGCAGCACCAGGATCTTAATGCCGACCATGACGGCGTTGAAACCCGCTGATTCGCGGATGCCCCAAACCAACACAATTGTGATTAGCGCAACGATTCCGAATGCCAGGAGATTGAAAACTATGGGGACGCCAAATATTTGCGGAGCGCTTTCGTACAGGCCCGGAATTTTTGCAGCCGTTCGATAGTCGACGGCCAACCATTGCGGAAAGTCTATGCCGATGCTCAATAGGAAAGAGCGAAAGTAGTTTGCCCAACTGATCGCCACTGCAACGTTACCGACAGCGTATTCAATGATCAGGTCCCAGCCGATAATCCAGGCCACCAACTCCCCCAAGGTTGCGTAGGAGTAGGTGTACGCCGAACCTGAGATGGGAACCATCGACGCAAACTCGGCGTAGCAGAGAGCCGTAAATGCGCAAACCAATGCCGTGATGACAAACGAGAGCATCAGAGATGGGCCAGCTCCGGGTCGCGCGGCATCACCGGCGGCCGCGGTGCCGACCGTCGCAAAGATACCCGCACCGATAATTGCGCCAATTCCTAAAAGCGTTACATTGAATGCACCGAGTGATCGTTTCAGGGAGAATTGAGGGCCACCAGCGGCGGCGAGAATGTCGTCCAGTTTCTTGGTGCGGAAGATCCCTTTAAGCAAAGTCTTTGCCTCCGATTTTGGTGTTGGAGCTTTGTTTCTGCTGCCCGGGATTAGTAGGAATGCGTGCGGAGTTTGGCACGGAACGCCGACGAAATGAAAGCAAAATTATTGCAGATGTTCGACGAACTCCAATTTGTCGTTTTTGGCTCACGTGTCTCCTATGGAACTCGATCCTCAGCACTACAGCGCTCAACTCGCACAACCTCCGATTGAAGCACGCACCCCGGACCGACCAAAGTGAAGTTCGTCGCACATGCTCTTCGCTTCGCCCTTTTCGCGTTTTGCCGTTTCTTGTAGACTCCGAGTAGCTCCCAAAGCACCCGGACATGTACCCCTTTAGAAACATTCTTCTGCCAACAGACTTCTCTCCACGAGCTCGTTCAGCTCACAAGTACGCGGCTGCGTTTGCGCGCAGTGGTGGGGGGCGCATCGTGCTGTTAAGTGTGCAAAGCGCCAGCGTCCCGGCGAACCTACTCACACTGCCTGAGCGAATCTTCGAAGAACAGGAAAACCGTTGGTTGTTGCAACTACGAACTGATATCCGGCAGCTATTGTCAGATCCGATTTTTGAGGGTTTGGAAGTTGAGCCACTAATCGTAGAAGGGGAGCCAGCGCCGGAAATTGCCAAGGCAGTGCGCCGGTACGAAATTGATCTCGTGACCGTCGCCACCCACGGACGCAAGGGTCTGTCACGCGCCTTATGGGGCTCAACCGCCGAAGAGATCATTGCTGAAGCGCCCTGCCCGGTTCTGACAATCCGTCCGCCACAACACGATTTTGTGGAGCATCGCGGGGCACATAGCGAGTTGAGGGTGAACCGGGTGTTGTTGGCGACGAACTTCAGCAGTTCCTCGGCGGCAGCAACGCTGGTCGCCAGGAAACTCGCCAAACAGGTCGGCGCCGAACTTCATGCCATTTACGTGATTGGGGATTACTTCGAACAGATCTCGATGATTTTCCCGGAGGGAGGACTTACTGCACTTTCGCGGATGAGGAGCTATGTTCGTGAGCGCATGGCCCAGTTAGCTCGCGAAGAAGGTAATGGCGCGATCACTCATGTTGCTGAAGGTCGCCCATATGCCGAGATCCTGCAGACGGCTGCTGACATGGATGCTGACCTGATCGTGATTGGCACGAATGTACACGCCTCGCTCTTTGGAGGTACACCCGTATTGGGGTCTGTGATTGAGCGCGTTGTCCGGAACGCTCCCTGTCCCGTGTTGTGCGTGCCTGAGACCCGAGCAGTCACACCTCTTCCGGCCCTCGTTGCACAACCAGCGAGCTAGCTTTAGGTGCATTGGAAAGTACAAAGGCGACTCCTATGAGTCGCCTTTTCTAACTTTAAGTCGTCTGTAAGACCGTCTATTGACTGACCAACTGAAGCCGGCCATCCGGAAGTCTTACTGCTGATACTGTTCGTTCGTAGATAGTCAATGGCTTGGATTCGGCTTCCTGCACTTTAGAGAGTTGTTTGCCGGAGACTGGGTTTGCCAACCGCGCCGCCATGGGGTCGCGAATCAAGGAGTAACGACGCCCGATCCTCCTGACATATTCCTGCGTCTCTGCATATGGTGGAACACGATAGCCGTATTTCACGACCGCTCCTTCACCAGCGTTGTATCCCGCAAGGGCGAGCGCGACATCACCTTCGAAATAATCCAGCAGGAACCTCATGTACCGCGTGCCGCCTTCAATGTTCTGCTTGGGGTCCCAAATGTTGCTCACGCCGAAGCGACGGGCAGTTGGCGGCATTAGTTGCATTAGACCGCTTGCTCCTTTATGCGAACGTGCTCGTCTTTTAAATGACGACTCCTGATGCATGATTGAGTAGAGCAATAATGGATCGACTGAATGGCGCTTGCCGGACTCCAGAATGTAATTGTCAAACTCGGCGCTTCCTGTAGTGAACCCCTCGAGAGATTGTGCGGGTGAAGATGCGAGTTGGGAGAGAGCGGCGCGGTTTGGCGAGAACGAAAGGCTCGTCTGAAGGATAAGCCTTCTTGGCCGTTTTCTGCGAGCCGAACTCTCCGTGATTGGAGGCTTTTCAATCCTAATGCCGTTGGAGAAATCGAAGTTGTCGACCCGGTAGCTTGGATTCTGGCCCCAGACTGATATGCCAGCCAAAAGCATTATCGTGATTGTGAGACAGGTTTTCAGCATCTACCGCGATCTCCAAGTGGCTGGGGGCAAACTTTGAATCTTCAGGGTGGGGCGGGGGCCTTCAAAACCCGAAGCATCATAACATGCGATTAAACATATGCCAACGTTGGTTAACAGCGGACAAGCATCGGCGATAAATGGGGTTTCGGGCCGGGTCGGCGATACAAGGGACCGAGTATCTCAGTGAGATCGACCGTTAAGACATCGCCCTTGCCAAAAGGGTCCGCAGGTGGAATATCATGGCAGCGCTTTACCAAACCTCATTTCCGAAACCGCGCGCACCAGCGCGCCTCACAGCAGAGGAAAACAAAATGAAAAAACTTACGGCAGTAGCCCTGTCTCTTCTCTTCATGTCCTTTACCGGACTAGCCCAAAAACCAACTTCCTCAACCAGTGGTCAAGCTCCGAGTGTGTCAGCAAAGAAACGCGGGCCGGTGTTCCGTGCCACGAAAGAACAGATCAACCAGGCACAATCCATTCTGAAGGACCGCGGGTTCTATGCAGGCGATCAGACTGGAAAACTCGATGACGCCACTCGAGAGGGTTTACGTCGATATCAGACGGCGGAGAACATCAAGGTTACGGGAACTCTCAATCGCCTGACTCTCGAAAGAATGGGAATTCAACTCACCGAAAAGCAGAAGGTGATGTGAAAGGTTTCTCGGCGACACGTGTGAGGGGTGACGCCTTGAAAGCGACAGGCGCGAGCGTGATTCAAGCACACTCGCGCCTTTCGTTCGTGTTTTTGAACGCACTATACGGTCAGAATTCTCTCGACTACTGCATAACTCGCCTGCAACGCTTCCGCGAGTTTCTCTGGCTGTGGACCACCGCCTTCAGCCATATCAGGCTTTCCTCCACCCTTACCACCAACCAGTGGCGCCAGCTCCTTGATTACCTGGCCGGCGGGAACGCGCTTGGTCAAATCTGCCGAGGTACGCACGATCAATGAAGCCTTACCTTCGCTGCTTCGCCCTAGAACAACAACCCCCGATTTCAGCCGCGCCAGCAGAGTGTCGGATAGTTGGCGCATACCTGCCGCGTCAAGACCGCTGGCCTCTCGCGCTAAAACACGTACACCGGAAATCTCTCGCGCTTCATCACCATTGGAAGAACTGCCCACGGCGCCGCTGGCAATCTTCATTCGTAGCTCATCGACTTCGCGCCGAGCCTTCTTCAGGTCCTCCTGTAACCGCGTGACGACGGCCGGGAGCTCGGCGCGGGAACTTCGTAAATCCCCGGAAAGCTTGTCTACGATCGCTTCGGTCTCTCTAAATCGTTCGAAGGCGCCCACTCCCGTAACGGCACGAATGCGGCGTACTCCCGAGGCGATCGATTCGTCGCTCACGATCTTAAAGAGCCCGATATTTCCGGTAGCGCGGACGTGTGTGCCCCCGCACAGTTCTTTGGAAAAGATCCCTTCAGTGCCTTCAATCGAGAGCACGCGAACACTCTCACCATACTTCTCGCCGAACAGCGCCATCGCGCCGGAACGCATGGCTTCTTCGACCGCCGTCTCGTTCGTTTGCACCGGTTCGTTCCGGAGAATGTGATAGTTCACCAGGTTTTCAATTTCATGGATCTCGTCACGCGTCAGTGGCTGATAGTGCGTAAAGTCGAACCGGAGATATGTTGGCGCAACGACTGAGCCAGCCTGTTTCACATGTGTACCAACTACTTCACGCAGGGCTGCGTGCATGAGGTGCGTCGCCGTGTGATTGCGTCGTGTCGCATCGCGTTTTTCAACATCCACTTCGGCGGTGACTGTGTCGCCTACTCCGACTGAGCCCTTTTCAACGCGGACCTTGTGCACGACCAACCCCAAAACTGGCGAATAGGTATCATCAACTGACGCGACTGCGTCGGTCGTGATATTGACGAGCCGTCCAACGTCTCCTACCTGTCCGCCACTCTCTGCGTAGAACGGTGTTTCATTCAACACCACCTCCGCTTCTTCACCGGCGTTCACTTTCTCAACTTCACCCTCAGCCTTGATGAGAGCAACGACTTGCGCATCGCAACGCGTGGTCTCATAACCCCGAAAGGCATTTTTACCTGTTCGACCAGCGACCTGCGAATAAACAGGCCGGGCTTTCCCTTGTGTTTCAACAGCTGTTCGGACTCCAGCTTGCTGCAACTGGCGCAACGCCTCGTCGAACATTTCGTTGAAACTCTCCTCCTCCGCAAAACGATGGCCTCGTTCGAGCAAACTTATTCGAATCAAGTCCCTGGGAACTCCAAAGGTGTCGTAGACCTTGGCCAGATCTCCGGCAGACGGTCTTTCACCGCCCAACGTGCCGAGAAGTGCTTCGAGCTTCTGCAGACCAACCGTTAACGTCGAACCAAAACGCTCCTCCTCCAACCGTACCATTCGCTTAATAAAGTCTCGTGATTGTTCGAGTTCGGGGAAGGCCTCGCGCATCATATCGACCACACGATCCGTTACTCGGTAGAAAAATGGCTCGGAAAAACCAAGTGCGTGCCTACCGTGGTAAATGGCCCGCCGCATGATCTTTCGCAGCACATAATTCCGGCCTTCATTTCCAGGAAGAATGCTGTCAGCGATCGAGAATGCTGTTGCCCGGGCGTGGTCGGCAATAACTCTCATTGCAAATCCTTCTTGAGACTCCGGCTCGTACTCTCTACGGGCCAGTTCGGAGACCGTCGTGATCAGGTCGCGAATAAGATCTGTATCGTAGTTCGACCTGACTCCTTGTAACAGTACAGCGAGCCGTTCCAATCCCGCTCCAGTATCAACCGAGGGTGCTGGGAGGGATTCCAACTTATACCTGCCAGGTTCTACCTCAATACGGTTGTACTGCATGAACACCAGATTCCATATCTCCATCGTGTCATCACCTGGCCCATTCACCAGATCTGCACGGTTGAAGTTCGGATCCTCGGGATGCTCGCCCAGGTAGTAGTTAATCTCAGAATTTGGACCACACGGACCTGTCTCAGCCATCTGCCAGAAATTGTCTTCGCGACCAAACCGCAATACCCGTTCAGGTTTTGCGCCGACCTCAATCCACAAACGTTCGGCCTCTTCGTCAGCGGGTACTTCGTCGTCGCCCCCAAAAACAGTGAACCAAAGCCGCTCTGGTTCGAGGCCAAGTTTCCCTTCTTCCCTTGGACCTGTTAGAAAGTCCCAGGCATATTCAATGGCACCTCGTTTGAAGTAATCGCCGAATGAAAAATTGCCCAACATTTCAAAGAATGTGTGATGTCGTGCGGTACGGCCCACCTCCTCCAGATCGTTATGTTTTCCGCCTGCTCGGATACACTTCTGCGAGGAACAGGCTCGTACATATTCGCGCTTTTCCAACCCCAGGAAAACATCCTTAAATTGGTTCATACCCGCGTTTGTGAACAGCAGCGTCGGGTCGTTGGCAGGAAGTAACGGCGACGACCTCACGCGGGTGTGTCCCCGTGATTCGAAGTACTTCAGAAAGATTTCCCGGATCTCATTACCAGTCATAATAATTAGGCTTGTGGCCAAGCGGTCGAGTTTAGCACGCACCTTGAAGGCCGACGAAATACGCCGAGGATGCCGTCATTCGTTGTCGTTGGGATCGTCTGAGCTCATGGTGGCCGCAACTTTCTCGGCCACAAGCTCGAACCCAAAGCCGAGCCTGAGCAGGTGATTGGACAAACCCTTCGCCTCTAGTCTGGTTTTCGGCCGACCCCGCAAACGTATTCGCTTCTCAATCGCACGATCTATCAACTGTTCTTCCGACGTCTCGCTGAAGACCAGGTCTAGCGCTTCGTCCGCTACACTTCGCTCGACCTTCTTTAGCTCCAGATCTCTCTTTAGCCGATGGCGCCCGAGGGGCCTCTGACGCACACGTAGGGAGGCATAACCGAATGCGAACCGTTCATCGTCCAGGTACCCGTACACCTTCAGGCGTTCGATGGCCGTCTCCACTTCCGCGTTATTACTTCGAAAACGCCCCTGTAACAGTCGTTCGCGGAGTTCGGCCTCTGAACGGGGCCTCGCCGCCAGCAGCTTGATGGCACGCGCAAAAACGCGTCGGCGAATCTGATCTGGGGTCAGATTGGTTGCATCGAGCTTTGCGGACCGCGTTCGCATGGAGCAATTTAAGCACAGGCTTGAGTGTTCGACGAACTTTCAGTTTGTCGCGTAATCACACTCCTATTTTGTAGGCAACACTGAGTCCCTGCCTTTTATCTGTTGGCTATGTTTTGCCGTCAGTGCTCCGAAAACTTAGAATTCTGTCATGGATGGATTGTTAGTAATCGATAAGCCGCCACGCGTAACTTCCCATCACGTCGTCGCACAGGCACGTCGCATCCTCGGCGAGCGCCGCATCGGACACACCGGAACGCTCGATCCCTTCGCCACGGGAGTACTCGTCCTCCTCGTCGGGCGAGCCACGCGCCTGGCGCAGTTCCTTGCCTCTGCTGAAAAAGAGTATGACGCTGTGATTCGCTTCGGCTTCGCCACGGACACCGGAGACGTGGAGGGAACTCCCCTTGGATCCGCCGTTGAGACGAACTTCGGCAACGAGCAACTCAATAACGCACTGCGGCAGTTAACGGGTGAGATCAGGCAGATACCGCCGATGTATTCAGCGAAGAAGCGTCGCGGAAAAAAACTCTATCAACTGGCCAGACGCGGAGAAACGGTAGAAAGAGAGCCTGTACTCATTTCGGTCCGACGTTTCGAGCCAGTTCTGACCAGTGAAGTTCTTTTAAAAAGTAACGCTGACGGCACACAGGATTTGAAGGTACACGTCATCTGTTCGGCTGGATGTTATGTGCGAACGCTGGCTGAGGACCTCGGAAAGTTGCTTGGAGTCGGCGCTCACCTTGCTGAGTTGCGACGCACGCATGCCGGCGACTTTGGGGTGGCAGGTGCCATCAGCTTAGGACAATTGAAACAGTTTGTTAACGAAAGCTCCCTAGGGACCATTTTGCTTCCGATGAAGGCAGCGCTCTCGCAGATGCATTTCGTGCATCTAAGCACAGAAGACGCTCGGAGAGCGCGCAATGGAATGGCCCTTAGAACCCGCAACGATGCGTGGGCTGAAGGCGAAAATATTGCACTATGCGATCGCGACGAGGTGATAGGAGTGGCTCGTTACAAAAAAACCGATGAACTGCTGCAGCCACGCATTGTGTTGACATAAGAAAAAGCGACGCAGTTTCGCTCTTTACGGCTGTGCTATACTGCGAACACCAAAGGGAAGCGCGTTGGTCGGTTCGCTTCCGCGCAAGATTCTCCTCCCGACGCCTCCCACTTGAATAGTTCATTGAAAGACATAGGGGCCTTGAGCGAGCGGGTCACGCTTACGCGCGCGCTGAGCCTATGCTCATCAAGGCAACTTAAAGCGATCTAGTTCTCACCGGCAAGTTGTGATCGCTTCAGTAGGGCGTGCTTTATCCCCGACACGCTATCCACGCGCGAAAGGCCGATGAGGTTGTAAAGGCTATGGAAGAGCAGGATGGCAACAAAGAATTCAATATTAGTGAACGCTTGGAAGATCTGCGCCGTCAACACGAAGCGCTTCGTTGGGAAGGTACGTTTCGAGACTACTTTGAATTAGTCAGTCAGAACCCACGCTTGGCGCAACTTTCGCATGCGCGCATCAACGACATGATCCATGCCGCCGGAATTGAGCGGCTGAACGAAGGCACTCATCACGAACTAATTTCATACAACTTTTTTTCCAAAGAGCTTTTTGGAATAGAGGAGCCGATCGCGCGACTGGTCGAGTATTTCAAGTCAGCAGCTCAGCGATTGGAAGTCCGGAAACGAATCCTGCTGCTGATGGGACCCGTCGGCGGTGGCAAGTCAACGATTGTCAGCATGCTTAAACGGGGGCTCGAAGTTTGGACGAATACTGATCGCGGAGCGGTATACGCGATCAAGGACTGTCCCATGCACGAGGAGCCACTGCATCTTGTCCCCCATGCCCTAAGACCCGAGATTGAGAAGCACTACGGTATCTACATAGAAGGCGATCTGTGTCCGCAGTGCCGTTACGCGCTCGACCATACCTATCTCGGACGACACGAAGACGTTAAGGTTCACCGGGTACTGTTTTCTGAAAAAGACCGCGTCGGCATCGGGACTTTTTCTCCGAGCGATCCTAAATCACAGGATATCACTGAGCTCACCGGGTCGATTGACCTTTCAACCATCGGCGAGGTCGGCGTCGAGTCAGATCCTCGCGCTTATCGTTTCGATGGGGAGCTCAACATCGCGAATCGGGGCCTGATGGAATTCGTCGAAATGCTGAAGGTCGACGAGAAGTTCCTCTACAGTCTGCTCACGCTCTCACAGGAGCAGAGTATTAAGACTGGACGCTTTGCGATGATCTACGCTGATGAGGTAATCCTCTCGCACTCAAATGAAAACGAGTACATAGCTTTTGCCGGTAACCGCAAATCTGAGGCGTTGCAGGATCGCATCATCCTTGTTCGTGTGCCTTACAACCTGCGAGTGTCACAGGAAGAAAGAATTTACTACAAGCTACTGCACCAGTCCGAGGTGCTCCGAAAAGTTCACCTGGCGCCCAATACTCTCAGAGTTGCGGCCATGTTCGCGGTCATGACGCGTCTTGAGGAGCCGAAGCGTCAGAACGTCGACATCGTAAAGAAGATGAAACTGTACGATGGTGAAGACGTTGAGGGTTACAAATCCAAGGACGTGCGGGAATTGAAGGAAGAGACTGTTCGCGAGGGCATGGACGGGATTTCACCTCGCTACATCATTAACCGCCTCTCGAGCGCGTTGGTGAGGGATGGTGTTACCTGCATTAACCCGATCGATGCACTGCGTGCTATCAAAGACGGCTTTGAGCAGCACACGGGGATCAGTGGAGAACAGCGCGATCGTTACCTGAACCTTATCTCGTTTGCTCGGAAGGAATACGATGAGCTGGCCAAGATCGAAGTGCAGCGAGCCTTTGTCTACTCGTTTGAAGAGATGGCCCGCACGATGTGCAATAACTACCTGGACAACGTTGAGGCATACTGCAATAAGGAGCGCATGAAGGATCCCATAACTGAAGAGGAGATGGATCCTGATGAACAGCTGATGCGCTCAATTGAGGAACAAATCGGGATTTCTGACAACGCGAAGAATACTTTCAGACAGGAGATCTTGATTCGCATATCTTCGTATGCTCGAAAAGGTAAGCAATTTGAGTATAACTCGCATGAGCGACTCAAAGAGGCTATTGAGAAAAAGATCTTTGCCGATCTAAAGGACGTCGTGAAGATCACAACCTCGGCCAAGACTCCCGATCCCGATCAGTTGCGAAAGATCAACGAGGTGGTCGATAGGCTCGTCCGAGATCATGGCTATTGCCCGGTGTGCGCCAACGAGTTGCTTACTTACGTCGGTACTTTGCTCTCTCGCTGATTGTTTACGTCAGTTCACGACGGTGGTTTAGGATTCCGTTAGGTAAGGGCGGATAACCGGCAAGGTTAAATTCACCAGGACTCGAGCGGCGAGAAGCCCCACACCCAAGACGCCCGCGCTCTTCACCACTGAGTCGCGGGCGTTCGAATTACGAAGCCGTATTTGGTGAGTCACAAGCCCGGCAGTGAGTGTGAAGAACAGAATCTGGTGTTCTCAAATAAGGATCGATGAAGAAACGTTACTGGATGATTGGGGCTGGCGTGGGATTTGTAGCTGCGAAGCTGCTGTTACGTCCGCGCGACGTCGACTGGGAGACTAACCGTTCCAACGTTTTTCACGCTGACTATTCACGTTTTGCACGGATCGAGGGTATTCGCGTTCATTATCAGGAAGCCGGCAACCCCCAGGATCCCGCTGTGCTGCTGATTCATGGATTTGCTTCCTCGACGCTTGTCTGGAGCAAAATGTTATTAGAGTTAGCGTCACAAGGCTTTCGAGTTATCGCACCTGATTTAGTAGGTTTTGGCTACTCTGGCAAACCGCGAAATTTGGATTACACGATTGCTTCGCAAGCGCGAATGTTGATTGGGTTGTCGGACCATTTAAAAATCGACCGAGCCATCCTGGTAGGTAGTTCTTATGGAGCCGCAGTGGCTGCCACAATTGCACTTGACCATGTCGCGAGGGTCGAGAAGCTTGTGCTCATAGGAGCGGTAACGAACAATCAACCCACCAGGTACATGGTGATGCGCTTGTTCAGTTCGCCGGTGATTGGCGACATCGTGTCACCGTTTCTGCTGGGATCCCGGCGTCTGCTGCGACGTCGGATGAAACGCGTATATGACCGGCATTCCTGGACACTGGACGAACGAAGGGTAGACGCCCGACATCTACCACTGCAGGCGGCACGCACTCAGCGCGCTATCATTCGTACCGTGCGGCAGTGGGATGCGGACCGCGTTCGTCGTGAAGCGCATCTAATCAGCCATCCCACACTCATTGTGTGGGGCGACAAGGATCGCGATGTGCCACTTAGAGACGGTGAACAGTTACAGCAAGAAATACCTGGCGCTCGATTGATCGTTTTTCGCGATTGCGGACACTTACCACAGGAAGAGTATCCGGTGGAGTTTACAAAGATTGTCGCTAGCTTCAGCGCAGGCCCTCTCGAGGACCAGGCTCTGGGACGCGCTGTAGGTTAATTTTCTTTCACGCATTTTGGGTTTTGCTATGTCAATTCAACGCAATGACTGGTCCCTTCAGCGCAAGGGAATAATCGACCAGGAACGACACAAAGAGCGGGTGAAGGAAGCGATCCGCAAGAACCTCGGTTCTATCGTTTCCAACGAAGCAATCATTCTTTCTGACGGGAAGCGTACCGTGAAGGTGCCGATTCGTGCCTTGGACGAATACAAGTTTCGGTTTGACCACCGAAAAAAGAAGCATGTCGGGCAAGGTGACGGCAAGACGCGCGTCGGCGATGTAATTGGGAAAGAGAATCAATCGGGGCAGGGTGCAGGTAGTGGTCAGGCGGGACATGATGGCGGCGCCGAATACTACGAAGCGGAAGTAAACATCGACGAGATTGCTGCACTTATCTTTGAAGATTTGCACCTACCTTTTCTGGAAGAGAAGGCCAAGAAGGCCGTGCAATCAAGGAAGACCCAATTCAACGAGATTCGCCGGACGGGTGCAATAGCGAACCTTGATAAACGGCGTATGATTCTGGAGAACATTCGTCGCAACGCGCGCGAAGGGCAGGGCGCCCGCTTTGGTGACATCAAGAAAGAAGACCTCCGCTTCAAGACCTGGGAAGAGGTAATGCGCTATGAGTCAAACGCAGTTGTTATTGCGATGATTGACGTAAGCGGTTCCATGGGCGAGTTCAAAAAATATGTGGCTCGTTCGTTCTATTTCTGGATGGTCAGGTTTCTGCGCACACGCTACGACAACGTCGACATCGTTTTTATCTCCCATCACACCGAAGCGAAGGAGGTTACCGAAGAGCAATTCTTCACGCAGGGCGAGTCTGGCGGAACGGTAGTGTCCTCAGCCTATCAACTGGCGTTGGAGATTATTCAGCAACGCTATCCTCCAAATGATTGGAACATCTATCCCTTCCATTTCTCCGACGGCGATAACTACTATTCGGATAATGAAGAAGCGGTGCGTCTGGCGGAAGAACTGATCAGTACCTGCAATCTGTTTGGTTACGGTGAGATCGGAGAAGAAGGATCCACAAGCTATCGTCGTTCGTCCGGGGCCCTCCTTTCTATTTTCAATGATCGCATCCACAACAAGGAACGATTCGTAGGGGTGCGAATCGATGACAAGGAGGACGTCTACCCGGCGTTGAAGCAGTTCTTTGGTCGCCGAGGTATCGAGACGCCCGCCTAGTCCCTTCGACTGGTTCAGGAAACGCCCATTATGGAAGACCGCGAGATCAAAGAGTTAGAGAAAGCAGTCGAGCAAATTTGGGAGATCGCTCGTGGCTTTGGTTTGGATCCGTTTCCGACCAACTTCGAAATTGTTCCGGCATCCGTGATGTACGAAATAGGCTCCTATGCTCTGCCTGGCCGGTACTCACATTGGACTTTCGGCAAGGCCTACCATCGGATGAAAACTATGTACGACTTTGGATTGTCCAGGATCTACGAAGTGGTTATCAACACCAATCCGGCCTATGGTTTTCTACTGGAAACAAACAGTCCTGTCCAGAACAAGATGGTCATAGCGCACGTGCTGGGCCATGTCGATTTCTTCAAGAACAATGTCTATTTTTCAAAGACAAATCGTCGCATGGTCGAAAGTGTTTCGACTCATACACGCCGGATCATGGAGTACGAGTTCAAATACGGTCGTAAGACGGTCGAGAAGTTTTTGGACGCTGTGTTGTCGATCGAAGAACATATTGATCCGAATTTCTTTATCAGACGCGATATCACACCAGAAGAGGAAAAGCGCCGATCAGAGACAAGGCGAAGGGAAGGGCGGTATGACGACATCTGGAATCTAGATAGACAGGCTAATTCTGAGCGAAACGCACAGCTCCAACCTGACTCGTCCCGAGAACGGCCACGTGAGCGACTGCCGGAGAAAGATCTTCTTCTCTACATCATGAAGAACTCACCGACGCTCGAACCCTGGCAGAGGGATCTTATCGCAATGGTGCATGACGAGATGGAGTACTTCGTACCACAGATGCAGACCAAGATCATGAATGAGGGTTGGGCTAGCTATTGGCATGCGCGGATCATGCGTGAGCTCGATCTGGGCGACCAGGAACATCTTGAGTTTGCAGAGCTACACTCAGGTGTCGTATCGCCACAGAAGGGTCAGCTCAACCCGTACTACCTTGGGTACAAAATCTACGAAAGTATCGAGGAACTCTGGAACAACCCCTCCGACGAAGACAGGCTGAAGCTCGGTCGTGCCGGGGGAGCAGGTCGAGAGAAGATCTTTGAAGTACGTGAGATTGAGAACGATGTCTCCTTCCTTCGAAACAACCTCACTGAAGAGCTATGCGAAGAGCTTGACCTGTTTGTTTACGAGTTGATTGAAGAAGAAGATTGGACCATCACCGACAAGCGTTGGGAGAAGGTGCGCGATCAGTTGGTCTCAAACATGACCAACTTTGGCTTTCCCTATCTGCAAGTTGAAGACGGAGATTACAGCCGGAATCGCGAGTTGTACCTGAAGCACTGCTACGAGGGTACAGAACTCGATCTGCGGTACGGGCGGAAAGCGCTGGAACATGTTCACACGCTCTGGGGTCGCACGGTTCACCTGGAAACTGTCATCGACGGCGAGACCGCTGTGCTTCGCTACGACGGACAGGAACATCACGAAAACTGACGCATCTCAATTCATCTTAAGCGCCTCACCAACCGAAGGATCCCGTCGTACTCGCCAGATCTTGGAATCAAGATAATAGTGAATGAACGCATATCCCCAGAGGAATGAGATTCCAAGCTGCGTAAGGATAGATACCTGCTGGCCAGGACTGTCCTGCAAATTTACGTAGCCCAGATACTGTCTGGGCCCCTGGTAGATCAAACCAAACAATACGCCAAACGCTACATAAAACAGCAGGCGTCGGCTGATGAGCTCTGCCGCACCGTACCTTCTGCGAAGATCAACACTTTCCCTCTGGCTGAGGTTTTCAGTTCCCGTGCCTGAAAGAGGTGTAGCTACATACTTCTTGTTGTGAAACCAAATCAGCCGGTGGTACTGGAAATTATGAAAGATGGTCAAAATGGCCACTATCGCAATTGGCTTGTGAGGCATCGGGGTCAACAGCACGATCCAATGCATTGGAATTGCGGCGGCCAACAACAAATACTTCGGAACGTTCAGCGGTTGCCCGGTCAATAGTCGTTGTATCTGACGGATGCCCCACGCAAGACCAAGAACGATCGTGCCGACCAGCAGCACGGTCGCGAGTCCTTCCACACTGCTTTGCAGTAGCGAAGGAACGCGAGCTATAGCCTCAGGATCACTTGCGATGAACGCAATGAATGGGTAGTTGAAAGCAAAAAGCAGCAACAGCCTGTCGAGGGCGTTGTCGAGAGTCGCCAGATCTGCGTTCTTCTTCTTGTACAAAACCATGAAACCGTAGTGTTGCTTAACCAGATGGTAGTAGGCCCACAGCGCCGCGATGAAAAAGAAGACAAACGCAGCTCCGGACACCACAAACAGTGGCCCGACGGCGAAGAAGGCGAGCGATCCCCAAAGTAAACGGGGACGGTTCTGGCGCTCGGTTCGGTCAAAGTAGGTGCGCGAGAAGGTGCCAAACACATGCGGCGCGTCAATTAGGATGGCCCACGCGGCGACCATTGGGACCAGAGGTACAATGCCCTTGACGTATAGAACCAGCAGTGCGTAACTCGAGATAACTGAGCCAATGAACCACACTAGATCCTCACGCGCGCTGATGATCCAGCGAAGTGAGATCGCCCGAGCGTGGGTCTGATCTAAAGTCGTGGCTGAAGCGGCCATATGTTCGGCTGGTTGATTATTGATTGAAAAGGAACAGATCCGAGACTAGGATTCTACCACTGGGCAAAATTCAGTAGAAACCGCACCAATGGGCAATAACGAAACCGATCAACGTCACACCCGGTTCCTTTTCCAGGCACATCCGTGGCATGGAGTTTCGCCCGGCGAGGATGCACCCGTTTTGGTGAACACCTATATCGAGATCGTACCCACTGATGTAGTCAAGTATGAACTTGATAAGACTTCAGGTCACCTTCGAGTTGATAGGCCGCAGCGGTACTCTTCATTGTGCCCCACACTCTATGGTTTCATCCCGCAGACCTTTTGTGGTGAGGAGACGGCCCAGCTTTGCGAAATGCGTAGCGGCCGAAGCAATATAGAAGGTGACGGAGATCCGCTGGACGTCTGCGTCCTCACTGAACGTCCCTTCGCCCATGGAAATGTTTTTCTCAGGGCGGCCCCATTAGGAGGCTTGCGAATGATTGACGGCCACCAAGCGGATGACAAGATTGTGGCAGTGCTGAAAGATGACGTCGTCTATGGCAACATCAGAGACATCGGGAGTTGTCCCAGCGGGCTGATTGACCGTCTGAAACACTATTTCCTTAGTTACAAACAGCTGCCGGGTGATGCTCCTCGTCGCGTTGAGATCGTCGACATTTACGACCGCCCCGAGGCATTGGAGGTCATTCGGCGAAGCATACGTGACTACCTGCACACTTACGGCAATCCCCATGCGGGGTCGTCAGCCTAATCTACCTAAGACACTACGTGGCTAGGTTTTACTTACCATTTCTTCAATTCCACAGCGCGGACATTGGAGGGTTAGCCGGGAGGCGTCAGTCCAACGAGCCAGCGGAATGTCACGCGCCGGTTCCGTCCGAGAATGTCGAGTATGATCATTGAGGTGCTGCCTGGCCTCAGCGTCCTCTGCGCTGCAATGCTTACAGAGCCATCCATAGCCGAGGTTGATAAAGTGGTTGGTCTGATTCACGGAGAGCCATATCGGGCACCTAACTAACATCTCTGGCCAGGCACCCGAGCCAAAGCATTATGCCACTGCTACCCTATTCTGTTCGGCGGAAGGTGCCTCTTCGCGTGTCAGGCGCCTCTTGTAGTCTGACCGGAACGGACAGCTTTCTGCTGTTGCGATAGATTTCCACAGCGACTGTTTCACCGACTTGGTGCTTGTCTAAGACCCTGTAAAGGTCATCTGTATTTCGAACTTGCTCGCCCGCAATGCTGACAATGATGTCACCAAGTTCAACGTCGCCGTCCTCGGTTTGGGTCAAGCCCCTGAGGCCAGCACTTGCAGCGGCTCCACCTTGGGCGATCTGCCAGATAATCACGCCCTCTGACACCGGCAACTCAATCTGGGAACGAAGGGTTGCCACGTCTCGAGTACTGATTCCGAGTTTGGGCCTGCTTACGACACCACTACGAACTAATTGCGGTACGATCCGCTTGGCAATGTTCACCGGGACGGCAAAACCAACTCCTGCGGACGCACCCGATGGCGAGAGAATCTGCGAATTGATCCCGATCATCCTACCTCTTGAGTCAAGGAGTGGACCTCCTGAGTTACCTGGGTTGATCGAGGCATCGGTTTGAATGGCACCCTCTATAGGACGACCATTCCGGGCTCGAATAGGTCGCTGCAATCCGCTGATTACCCCAGTTGTCAATGTACGGAAAAAACCGAATGGGTTCCCTATCGCCAATACTTTCTGGCCAACTGCCAGTTGGTCGGAGTCTCCGAGCGGTATTACGGTCAAGGGCTCACGGGGCTTTTCAACGAGTCGAATGACTGCCAGATCCGTATCCGGATCACCGCCAATCACTCGAGCGGCATATACCTTCTGCCCTCCCAGGCTGACGGCCACCTTTTGTGCCCTTTCGATCACGTGGTAGTTCGTGAGAATGTTCCCGTCCTGATCGAGGATCGATCCAGAGCCCGAGCCCTCCTGAGGCTCAACGAACCCAAAGAAGTCTCGCGAATATGACGTAGAGTGGACGTTGACGACTCCCGGAGAAAGAGATCGATAGATCTCGATGTTGTTCTGTTCATCGGTGGTAACCGTGGGATCCGCAATACTGGCGGGAGCGTTTTCCGTAAAAGCTACCGTTGAAGGTTGCACTCGATTGCTGACCCGTTCAAACACCGCAACGGCGACAGCAGCGCATAAACCGGAAATCAAAGCTATCAAAAGTATTTGTCGTGCGGTCAATCTATACATGGCAGTAGTCTCTGTTCAATAGTTGTTGTTAACGGTCGAAATAGTTTGTATGAGATGCAATCGGTACCAGTCCGGGTTTGTTGGGCGCTGGTGCAGCCCATCCACAGCCTAGAATTTAGGCCAACGAGCAAACAGACTGCAAGCCAGTTTGAAGAACCCGTTTTCTTTACTTACGTGGGTTAATTGGATTTGGTTTCCTTAGTTCGGGGCATTCAGCCGCGCCGGAGGAAGTTTGGCAAATTGCCGAGGAAGGTTATAGCGGCCTCAGGACCATTCCACCCAGCTGCAGTCAAAGCGGTCGCAAGGTGAATGACCATAATCGCGCCGTAGATTGCGAGTACTAAGAACATCCCCCGACGGGCGAGCGGAATGTGCGCAAAACGGTATAGTACGCAAGCAGCGAATGCGCCAACCCCAACCTTAACCAGGAGGAATGCGAGTTCTCCATGAGTTAGCACTCCGGCCATAAGGGCGTTCCCCTCGGTTGCGACGTTCAACCTCACCCACAATACCGTGAGTTGGGCATCCAACCAGTTCATCGCGAACAGTAGAACGCTTTTATAGAGTGTTCCCATTTAGTATCCTGGAATGCCAAACCCTGTTGAACACTTCTCCTGAAACGACTGAACCCCCGAAGCTGAAGCTGCGGGGGTTCTGCCGTACACGGGAGGAACGAGACTCGGTCCGTTGTGCTAGGAAGAAATAGTCAATTGCCAATCCCTTCCCAAAAAGGTTTTTTAGGATCCTGAAAACCCTCGGTGTACGCTTGGACGATAGTTGCGCATTATATGCGATTGCCGATTGGAGGAGGGCAGTTGTAACCGGTGAAATCGATAGGAACATTAATTTCTGAAGCCAGTCAGGTGTTGCGCAGTTCTGGCGTGCCGAATTCGCGTCAAGATGCGGGATTGTTGCTGGCTGACATTCTGGATGCTGACCGAACGTTTATTATCAGCCACCCTGAGACGGTGGTAGCAAACTCTGCTGTGATTCAGTTTGAGGAAGTTATTAGACGGCGTGCGGCTGGAGAACCTGTTCAATACATTACCGGCAAGCAAGAGTTCTTCAAGCTTCTGTTTCGAGTAACCCGTGACGTTCTAATTCCAAGACCGGAAACGGAAGTACTTGTTGAGCAGGCTCTATCCTTCTTGCCAATTTCCGGGTCGTCGCCACTCATCTGTGACGTTGGAACCGGTTCGGGCTGCATCCTCATAAGTCTTCTTCACGAGAGGCGACTGGCGACCGGTATCGGCATCGACATCTCGGAGCGAGCTCTAATTGTCGCTCGAGAAAACGCCGATAGACATCAGGTCCTCGGTCGTGGAGCTTTTTTAGTCGGCGATTGCTTCGACGCTGTGGTCCAGCAACCAGTTTTTGATCTTGTGGTTTCGAATCCCCCGTACGTTGCCGCAGATTCGTTATCAGGCTTACAACGCGAGGTTCGTGACTATGAACCACAAATCGCTTTGTCACCCGGGGGCGCCGGTCTTTCAGTCATTTTCAAGCTCCTGATGCAGACTGCCCGGGTTCTGAAGACGGGAGGACATCTGCTCATTGAAATCGGATTCGACCAGCAGGAAGTGGTAGTTCGAGAGATCAATTCGCGTGTTTGGAAGCTATTGGACGTCCACGAAGATCTGCAGGGCATTCCACGAACCGTAGTCTTGCAGAAACTCTGACGCTGGTTTAGGTCCCGATTTTGTGACCACACTCGTTACAGAACTTTGCCCCCGCAGCTAGTTCAGTCTGACAGTTGGGGCAACGCTGCTTTTGTTGCGACACGCCGCACTCAAAACAGAACTTGGAACCCGCCTGAATTTTTGCTCCGCAGCTAAAGCACGCAAGCTCATTTGGATTAGTCGCCACCGGACCGCCACATTCATGACAGAACTTCACACCGGCCGGATTAGCTGCTCCGCATTTTGGGCAGTTTACCTTTGTATCACTTGCCTCTTCGTTCTTTTGGCTTAGCGAGTTTGTGATTGCCCCAGCCATGGCGTTTCCAATTGCAAAGCCGGCTCCCAAACCCGCACCCGTGCCGGCTCCCCCGCCAGGGTTTTGTGCTGCATCCCGCAAGGCATCCGCAGCTTGAAATTGAGAGTAGCGACCCACGTCTCCAATAACACCCATCGACGTACGCCGGTCCATTGCAGCTTCGACTTCAGGAGGCAGCGATATGTTCTCTATAACAAACTTTGTTAACTCGATACCGTAGGCAGTGAACTCTTCATTGATCTTGTTGCGGAGAAACTTGCTCAGTTCTTCGTAATTTGAGGCGAGATCCAAAGCCGGGATCTTTGATTCCCCCAATGCGTCGCTCAAACCACTAACCAACATTCGCTTAAGTTGACCTTTGATATCTTCTGTAACGAAGTGGGCATTTGTCCCAGCCACCTCTTTGATCAAGGCCCGGGGATCCGTGATGCGGATTGAGTAAATACCGAACGCTCGAAGCCGCACCATTCCAAAGTCGGTGTCCCGCATCATCACGGGGTTAGACGTTCCCCATTTCAAATCGGTGAACTGACGCGTGCTTACAAAGTAGACTTCGCTTTTGAATGGCGAGTTAAACCCATGCATCCAAGCGCCCAGTTTCGTTAGGATCGGAGTGTTTCCCCCGTCAATCGTGTACAGGCCTGGGCTGAAAACATCTGCAACTTCCCCCTGATACACAAAGACCGCGGCCTGTGACTCACGCACAGTGAGTTGTGCTCCGTTCTTGATCTCCTGCCCCTTTACCGGGAACCGATAAACCAGTGTGTTCTTTGAGTCATCCAGCCACTCAATAACCTCAATGAATTGCGATCGCAGAGAATCGAGAATACCCATGTTGTTCTACTCCTTAGAGCATGATGCATTGGGACCTATCGCGGCGCACTATTGCACAAAACTACTGCGCGCGGAAGCGCCCAGCCGCTGGTCAAGCTTCAAGGAGCGAAAGAGGACGAGGGCCGCCAAACCTCCCGTTATGTCGATAAGCGTGTCAACCGGAGAACCTGTGCGCGTGGGTATAAAACTTTGGTGATATTCATCGATCATCGCGTAGGCAATGATTAGAACCACAGACCAAATGTACCATCGGCTCCGCAGCCAGCGCTGGGATGATGAACAAAAGGCACGGGCCGCCAAAACCCCCAGTACCGCGTAACCACCAAAGTGTGCGGTCTTTCGTACGATCATGTGCACCAACTCCATTTTTTGCGCACTAATGTTAGGAAAGAGCCAACGCATCAGGGGACCTATGAACCGTGAGGTGTTCTCGGCTGAGAAATCACCTGTCGAAGCATAAAAAATGAAAACTAACCAGAAGATTAGCGGGAGATAACGGAACAAGCGGCCGGTGAGGGTCTGAGATGCATTTACATTATGTCGTGCGCCCACAGTTCGCATTAAATTATCGCCTCAATGAGGCGCTGCGCGGGTCTACTAAAGGGCGGCGGCGCCGGAAACCACTTCTATGATTTCGTTCGTGATAGATGCTTGCCTTACTCGATTCATATTGAGCGTGAGGGAATCGATCAACTCGCGCGCGTTCTTAGAAGCGGAATCCATAGCAGTCATGCGAGCCCCATGCTCAGACGCCACCGACTCCAACAACGCGCGAAATATCTGAGTCTCTACCAAGCGAGGTAACAGCTTGCTCAAGATCTCGGTGGCTAACTGCTCGTAAATGTAATCGACCAGATTTACTGGTTGACCGGATGAGTCTGAATCTGAACTTGCCCGAGAGACTGGCAATAGCTGTTCAACCACTACTCGCTGCTGCAGCACCGATTTGAACTCGTTATAGATCACAAAGGCTTTGTCGATCTCACGGTCTTCTGTAAACCTGTTGATTACATCACGAGCGATCTCCAAAGCCTCAGAAAACTCAATTCTCCCTTTTCCAGTCAGTCCAATATACTCGTTGGCAATTGTCGACCGCGTTCGCCTTAGAAAGTCGCGGCCTTTTCGTCCGACTGACACGATCTCGATCTGTTTGTCAGAGTTCTCGCGGATGAAAGACTGCGCGGCCTTGATGAGATTCGTGTTGAAAGCACCGCAGAGACCCTTATCAGCTGTAATCAGTACTAAGAGATAACGATCGTCTCCGCGCGCGTCGAGCAACGGGTGATGGAAGTTCTCACCTGTTCGTCTTGCAAGCTCCCCTAGAACCTCCGTCATCTTTGTTGCGAAGGGCCGGGCAGTGACAACGCGGTCCTGAGCACGCTTAAGCTTCGCAGCGGAAACCATCTTCATGGCTTTCGTTATCTGCTGCGTGTTCTTTACCGACTTAATACGCCGTCGTATATCTAATAGATTAGGCATTGCTCAGCGGATGACTTGCGTCCAGCTTCGCCGCGGCTTTACTTGCGCGCTTTTCTTCCCAGGAGTACTTGAAGTCCTTTAATGCCTGATGAAGCTCAGAAACGATCTCATCGGTTAAACTCTTCTTCTCCCGAATGCTCTGCAGCAATCCTGGCTGAGAATTTTCGACGAATTGCAACAGCTCGGCTTCAAACGCACGCACATCTTCCACGTCAACATCATCGGTGTAGCCATTACTGGCCGCCCAAATAACGAGCACCTGATTCTCCACATTCATCGGTCGATATTGTGGTTGCTTCAGGATCTCGACCAGCCGCTGGCCGCGTGCGAGCTGAGCCTGTGTAGCTTTGTCCAGATCCGACCCAAATTGTGCGAAGGCCTGCAACTCACGAAATTGGGCCAACTCGATTCGTAGCGTCCCGGCAACCTGCTTCATCGCCTTGATTTGAGCCGAGCCTCCGACGCGGGAAACACTATTGCCCACATTGATTGCCGGCCGAATACCGCTGTTGAAGAGGTCGGCTTCCAGGAAGATCTGACCGTCGGTAATCGAGATTACGTTTGTTGGAATGTAAGCAGAGATGTCACCTGCCTGCGTTTCGATGATTGGCAGACTGGTCAATGAACCCCCACCCTTCGCATCAGACAGCTTGGCGGCGCGCTCCAACAAGCGCGAGTGCAGATAGAAGACGTCGCCCGGGTAGGCTTCTCGACCCGGAGGTCTACGAAGCAGGAGTGAAATTTCACGATAGGCCGCCGCTTGTTTTGAGAGGTCGTCGTAGATCGTCAATGCGTGACGCCCGTTGTCACGGAAGTACTCACCCATTGCTGCCCCAGCATAAGGGGCAAGAAACTGCATGGCTGCGGGATCGGAGGCAGTAGCTTTGACGACTATGGTGTATTCCATTGCGCCAAAGTCCTGAAGTGTCTTCACAACCTGGGCCACGGTCGAGGCCTTTTGACCGATCGCGACGTAGATACAGATAACGTCCTTACCCTTTTGATTGATGATCGTATCGACCGCAACGGCAGTCTTACCGGTTTGTCTGTCACCAATGATCAATTCGCGTTGACCACGGCCGATCGGGACCATCGCGTCAATCGCCTTGAGACCTGTTTGTAATGGCTCTTTAACAGGCTGGCGATCGACCACGCCGGGCGCGATTCTTTCAATTGGATTGAAGGTCTCGGTCACAATCGGACCACCGTCATCGATCGCATTACCAAGCGCATCGACGACGCGAGCAATCAGCGCATCGCCCACAGGCACTTCCATGATGCGACCAGTGCGCTTCACGATGTCGCCCTCACAGATCTTTTGAAAGTCGCCAAAAAGTACTGTGCCGACTTTCTCCTCCTCAAGGTTGAGGGCTAGGCCCCTTACTTTGTGCGGAAACTCGAGCAGTTCGCCAGCCATCACCTTTTCCAGACCGTGAATCTCAGCGATGCCGTCGCCGACCTTAATGACGGTGCCCACTTCCATTACCGTGATACCGACCTCGAAGTTTTCGATCTGCCGGCGAAGTATTTCGTTGATTTCGTCTGCTTTAAGGATTTCCATATTCTTTCCGATCCTGGGCTACATGCCTGAAAGCCTCTTACCCAACTCTTTAAGCTGTGTTCGGATTGAGCCGTCATAAACGGTAGAGCCGATCCTTGTAACAATCCCACCGATCAGATTCTCGTCGATGTCAAAATTCACACGCACCTGACGACCTGTAATTCCGCGCAGGTTTTCCTCGATTAGATCTTTAGACGAATCGGCCAACACTCTCGCCGAGGTGACGTCGGCACTCACTACGCCCGCGCGTTCGTCCAGAACTAGAGCGAGTTTTCTGTTAATCTGCGGCAATTGAGCGAGGCGTTGGTTCCTTAAGAGGACCTGGAGGAAATTCGCTGTGGTCAGCCGAACGTTGCTGCGCTGAATCAGCTCCTTCAATGCACGCTGTTTCTGCTCCTGAGCAATAGTGGGATTGCTGAGAACTTCCTGAAAGAGCGCACTCGCACCGATCATCCCTTCCCAACGACGCAACTCCTCTTGAACTTCCCCGGCCTCCTTGTTCGCGATTACCACGTCTGCAAGTGCGCCGGCATACCGGCGGGCAACAGCTTCTGAACTCAAGATGCTGTACCTCCGAGCCTAGCCGCTCGCTCCCTGGTGAGACGTGCGTCATCTTCGGGACGTATCTCTTTTCGAATAATCTGCTCGGCCAATCTAATGCTTTCGTCTGAGGCAAACCTCCGCAGCTCTGCCGCAGCGGCCCTGCTCGCCGCCTCAATTTCGCGTTGCGCATTCTGCTTGAGTTTTGCTATCTCGTCTTCTGTCGCCCGTTGAATTCGCTGTGACTCCATCTCCGCTTCGACTTTCGACTTCTGCCGAATTGCTTCGATCTCTCCATCCAGGCCCTCCAGCGTTCTCTCAACCTCGGCCAGTTGCGCGAGCGCCTCGTCCCGCTCCCGCCGGGCCTCAGCTAGAGACCTCGCAATCATCTCCTTGCGTGTTTGCAAACCTTGGAAAACTCCGAGCCAGCGCAGAAAATAGAGGAATGCAATTATGAAGATCCCCAGGTTTACAAACTTCCAGAGCTCCAATCCGGGATAGTTCCACCACGGCGGATCTCCTTCCGCAAAAAGAACCACAAGAAGGGCTATTGTCGTAGAGCCGATCACAGAAATGTTTCTCTCCGCACTGGTCGCTCTAGAACTCGCGACGCGATGTAAAATCCTAGCCCTTGAGTCTTTTGATTCAGATCCCGCCGCGCGATTTCAGCTTGAGCCTGTAGCTCAGCCTTCTGCCCTGCCACCCAAGCGCCCATTTCATTCCGCAGTCCCTGCACCTTCCGTTCGCGATCACGTAGGACTTGAACCTTCTCTTGCTCCAGCAGCTGATACCCTGCAGCACGTGCTTCTCGCAATCGCCGCTCATAGTCCCGTACCTTGTCCTTAACGCGACTGACCACCGAAGCTGCCTCAGCGACACTCCCCTCGGTTGCCATCTCTCGGTCTGCGAGTATCCGGTTGACGGGTTTGAAAAGGGTTCTATTGAGGATGGCGATCATCGCCACCACGATCAGGACATGAATCACAAGCGTGCCGTCAGGCACAAGTTGGATCGAGTTATCAGCTAGCGCAACGATAACAGGCATTCAGTCGACTGTCTGATGAGAGTATTGCCGAATCAAATGTAATGAAAAGCCAGAGACTCTAGCATGCAGCATCAAAAGGGGTCAAGGTGACTGCCCTTTAGGTAGTGCTCCGTTAGTGTGTTGGTCGCTACGAATCGCCCCACAAGTCGATTAGCTTCTGCGTTGGGTAGTAGTAGTCGTTGTTGCTAAAGCCGTACCTGTCCCTGCGTTCCGCGCTCTCATGGTATGTAAGGTATCCATCCTTATATAGCTTATGTGTGACCCGCCGAACGACTAGCGTACTCCGAGGAAGTAGGTCATCGTCCCTAAAATCATGCCATGACGCACCGTCTATTGAACTGAACTTGCGCGCCTTGGACACCATCACCGCTCGTATTACGGACAAGGCTGTCCGGTTCATCTGGTCAAGCGTTTTTGCTGCTTCCTGCTTCTTGCTTTTGGTCGCTGCCGCCTTCTTTCGTTGCTTTATGTCTTGTCTATTGTTTGCCTTACGAACACGAACACCGTGCTTGTCACACGCCTTTTTCCGAGACGTTCCAGCCCAAAAGAGATTGCTACAAACCGGACAATAGCGGATACGCTCGATCAGTTCTGGCGGATCAATGTCTGCGAGGGCATCCGCTAATTCGTTGCGTATGTGAAAGGAATAGTCCGTGAGGCTAATCGTGATCTTGCTCTGTAGATTTACAACGTAGGTTTCCTGTCCCTTTCCCTGCCGCCTTTTCTCAACTTCGGACAGGATTAGCCTCAACACGCGCGCCTCATCACCTAATTCTCTGTTAAGGCGCTCAATTAGTTTCCGCAATCGTTCAGGGCACGGGGTAGGCGGCATGTCACCTTTTTACAGGCTAAGAAAGTTAGATTTGCCTTATTTTCGAGAAAATAAACGTGACAATCCGGGGACAATATAGGTATGCGCGGGGCGTTGTCTAGGAAACGTGAGGCGCACGGCGTATAAGCAGCCGCCGCGATAATATGGACGTGACTCGCTCAGCGAGAAACACCGAACAGTCGATTACCCAGAGCTGCTTACTGGGAATCGGCTGTTTTGGTTTTTGACGGGACAATTAGAACAAAGGAAGGTGCAAAGAAAAAGGCCAAGATTCGTGGTCTCGGCCTGATTCAAAACTAAACTTATGGATTGTCAAAAGAGGTTCGGAGACACCCGAACCATCCGCATACTATCTCACCTGCCCGTGCTGGTGCAAGCCAAGACTGCGCCAGTCCGAAAAGGCAGGAAAAAGACCCAAAGGGTCTATCTACCTACAATAACGATAATCATTCGCTATTCAGAATCGGGCGACGTGATTATCGAGACCGAACCGCCATGACTCGCTTGCGAGCTTTAGACGGTTTCGGCGTTTGTCGCGGTGTGTTCCAATAAGGGCTTTTGCAGTTCGGGCCGGGGCATCTCTTGGGTTCTCCGGCTTCCGAATTACGCGGTAGCCATTCGTATCCGCATCTCTCACACTTCCAAAGCCAAACCGTTTTTTGAATCCTAGCCATGTCCGTATACTATCCCAAATAGTATGCTATTTCAAGTAGTTATTTACTTGACTAGCTATACTATCTCAGATAGTATACCAGCATTGGAAAAGCAAAAGGCCCCGAGAGCGTCAACTCCCAGAGCCTTAATTGAAAACCTAAAGCGATTGCTCACTTCGGGCCTTCTACCAAAACCGATTTTGAGCCAGTCGCCAACGAAAGGCAAGGCTCAAGATGACGTGTCATAACTGCAAAATCGAAGCTAAGAAATTCGGCAAGGATCGTAAAGGCAATCAGCGGTATCGTTGCAATCAATGCCGCAAGACGTTTCAGGAAATGAAAGAGAACGTGCTTGGCAATATGCGGATCTCTTTAGATAAAGCTGAGATGTGCTTAAGGCTCATGCTTGAAGGGATGTCTATCCGCTCCATTCAACGGATTACCGGATTGCATCAGGAAACGATTCTTGACCTGTTAGTGCTCGCCGGACAAAAGGCCGAACGGATTATGAATGAGAAGATCAAGGGCGTTCCGGTTAAGGACGTAGAAGCAGATGAGATTTGGGGATTCGTGAAAATGAAAAGAAACACCTGCATCCGAAAAGGCATTGGCAATCCCGAAGTCGGCGATGCCTTTACTTTTGTCGGAATCGAACGAAATACAAAGCTTGTGCTTGCTTGGCATCTGGGCCAACGCGATACGGTCAACACAGAGGCGTTCACCGAAAAGCTAAACTACGCGACAAGCGGACGCTTTCAAATGACTACCGATGGTCTCGCTACCTATCCTGATGCGGTCTCTTATTCCCTTGGAACCCGTGTTGACTACGCCCAACTAATCAAAGTCTATGGCAAACTGGACGTTGAAGGTGAGCGGAAGTATTCGCCACCCGAAGTGGTGGAAACAATAACGAAGTACATCATTGGCCATGCCGACCCCAGAAGAATATGCACGAGCATTGTTGAGCGCGGAAACCTCAGCATCCGTACTAGTGTACGCAGACTAACAAGATTGACGAATGCCTTTTCTAAGAAGTGGGAAAACCTTTACGCGATGATGAGTTTGTATTTTTGCTGGTATAACTTCTGCCGCATTCACTCATCGATCCGTTGCACTCCGGCAATGGAATCAGGAATCACTGGACATGTTTGGACGTTGAGAGAGCTGCTGGCGACCTAAATCAGTTCAAAGCCGTTTTTTAGTCGCCGACGTGTAACGCGCCTGAATTGAAGTCGTGCGGGCATGGCCTCACCCGACGGCGAATTACCTCTTAATGTGATATGGAGATCGCCAAAGTCATAAACGCCCTGACCGCGCATCGCGGTTTCTAACTCGGCAAGTTTAGCTATGTCACTGCTCTTTAGTTCCTGCCGTATCTCCAGGTCATCTACACATCCGTGCGGTAGATTGCGAGGCGCAGAAGATACGACCCTCTCCCCCCGTAATGGCGTATTGTTAAGACTGATAAATCCTTTTGTCTCCGGGTCGATGGTAATGGCATAAACCGTTCCGTTGCGAATGTTAAGGTTAAAGAATACGTGTGGATTTTCCCCTTCGAGTAATTCGCGCACATCGCACTCCACGACAAACACTCCTGTATGTAGTTCAAGTTTGTCCGTTTCGGCCAATTCCAGCAGCCAGTGCTCTCGGGGTTCTAGGAGACTTCCGGCAGGGGCATTGCGAAGAGGAATGCGAGCAATAGTAAGTATCAGGAAATAAACACCAATAGCACAGAGAGCAAAAAGCCCGGCCACAATTAGCCCGACTTTATAGCCCGGCATCCCGTGAAACCAAGCAGAGTTGGCCGTGTACCACGCTAGCACGGAAACCCCCACAAGACTGGTAACGAAAACAATGAGTTTGAGAGCGAGGCTTTCGACGGTTCGACGGACGAAGGTTTTTTCCTTTTGAGGCATCGCGCAAGGCTATCACTAGCGGCCCAAAGATCGCTAATATTCTGGCCCAGCGGCCAGCAACACACTAACGGAGCATTACCGCCCTTTACCCAAGGCCGTTTTACTTTCCACCATGTGTCAGGGCAGAGCGCCGTGAGAGGAGCTTGGGGCCATTAGTAACTCGTAAAGTCGGCTCAAGTCCTTGCTGTCGTAAAACTCTATCTCTATTTTGCCGGCTTTCGTTTGCGCATTTTGAAGAATGCGAACCTTCGTGCCAAGCCACCGGCGCAGCTTGCTCTCAGCGGCAATAACGTTTGGGTCGACGACTTGAACAGGCGCATCCTTCCTGAGCTTCGCAGGGGCGGCTCTCCCTTGCACTAGGCGTTCGGTCGCTCTCACCGAAAGCTGTTCCGACGCTATCTTCTTTGCAAGTTCACGCTGCACCTCTTCGTCTTCAACTGCGAGCAAAGTGCGAGCGTGGCCGGTAGAAAGCTGGCCTCTTTGCACCATCACTTTAAGATCCTCGGGCAGACGTAGCAGCCTCAGGTAGTTTGTTATATAAGAGCGATCTCGGCCGACCCGTTTCGCAAGCACCTCCTGTGTCATCCCCACTGAGGAGATCAGTTTTTGATAAGCCCCTGCCTCCTCAATTGGGTTCAGCTCCTCTCGCTGAATGTTCTCGATCAGGGCTAGTTCAAGTAACTTCTCGTCCGCCACGTCGCGAATGACAACACTTACCTTCCTTAATCCAGCCAACTGTGCCGCGCGCCATCGACGCTCTCCGGCGATTAACTGAAACGTGGCTCCCTTCCGTCGAACAAGAAGGGGCTGCACCAGACCATTTGCCTCGATTGATTGAGCCAATTCCGCGAGCTTCGCTTCATCGAAATGCATTCGAGGTTGAAGGGGGTTTGGCTCGATCAAATCAGTTGCGACCAGATGGGATTCCTCAGTTGTCGAAGACGGCTCCGGCGACAGCAGTGCTGCCAATCCCCGGCCCAGTGCCTTTCGCGTCATTGGCAAGAATCTCCTTCGCTAACTCGAAATAGGCTTGCGCGCCTTTGGAATGAACGTCGTAAACGATTGCAGGCTTTCCAAAGCTTGGGGCCTCCGCAAGTCGCACGTTTCGCGGAATAGTCGTGTCAAAGACCAATTCTCCGTAGTGCTGCTTGAGGTCTGCAGCAACAGCTGAAGAGAGGTTCGTTCGTTCATCGTGCATGGTCAATAACAACCCACAGACCTTCAGCCGCGAGTTGTACAAGTCTCTTACTCTGTTAAGTGTGTCGAAGAGCTCGGCGACTCCCTCCAGGGCGAAGTACTCACATTGAACTGGAATTAGAACTGAATCTGCAGCGACCAGGTCGTTGACGGTTAGAAGGCCTAGGGAGGGCGGGCAATCGATGATGACGTACTCAAAATCCTCCACTATGGGCTGTATCATCTCCTGTAATCGGTATGCCCGACGATCAAGATCAATCAATTCTATCTCTGCGCCTGCGAGGTCCTTATTTGCAGGCGCGAGGGTGAGATTAGCAACTTCAGTGTCCAGCAACAGGGAGCCGATCGGCTCATTCAGGATAAGAGAGTGGTAGAGAGTCCGGCTAAAGCGGCCTCGCTCAAATCCGAGTGCGGAGGTTGCGTTTCCCTGGGGATCCGAATCAACCAACAAGACCCGGATTCCGGCCATAGCCAGGACGGCAGCGAGATTGACGGCGGTTGTGGTCTTCCCAACGCCGCCTTTTTGATTCGCGACCGCTATTATTTTTGCCATGAGATCAGCGGGCGTAACTTAGCATAAGGAGCGCCCTGGCAGAAGCGCTCTTAGTTTTATGTCTGGCGGAATGTTTCACGTGTCCCGCTCAACCACCCGCTTTAGCCCCGGCTGCTGCGCTGATGGACACCAGTAGGGTTGAGAGAGCCGCTGCTGTTAATCCGGGAATCCGCTTCGCCTCACCAAAGGTCCGAGGTCTCGCGCGCTCCAATCGTTCCACCATTTCATGCGACAGACCACTTAACGACCCAAAGGCAAGATCGATCGGAACTCGCAATGAATCATGACGTTCCAATCGTCCGCGATTCACCGCTTGAGCCTTGAGGTAGCCAGAATAGAGCGCGTCCGCCAACGCCGAATCGACGTCCGCGGCTGTCACCTCCGACTTGATTTGCTCAGGTAGCAGGGCCTCAATAAGGGACCGCGGAGCTCCCGGCCGTTTCGATACTCCCTCGAGTGTTATTGAGTCACCCAAGTCTGACACGCCGAGGTGTCCCGCAATGGCCGCGTATTCCTTGTCAGACCGGCGGATCTGTCTCTGGAGTGCACCCTTAACTCGACAAATCCGGCTCCTACGTGAATGGAAGCGCTCCCAGTCTGAATCACCTACCAATCCCAGCTCGCGACCAAGCGGACGCAATCTTTCATCCGCGTTGTCGTGTCTGAGTGCCAGCCGATGTTCAGACCGCGACGTGAACATTCGGTACGGCTCGTCCACTCCGTGCGAAATCAGATCCGTAGCAAGTACTCCGATGTAGGACTCGCTCCGCTCCAGTCTGAACGCGGCTCTTCCACTTACACTCAGAGCTGCGTTAATTCCTGCCAGCAACCCTTGGCAAGCGGCCTCCTCGTACCCGGTAGTTCCATTGATCTGGCCAGCGTGAAACAATCCTTTGATAGCTTGAGTTTGGAGGTCTGGTCTTAGCTCTCGGGGATCGACGAAGTCGTACTCGATGGCATATCCAGGCCTGATGATCCTAGCCTCCGCCAGTCCGGGAATCATTTGTACTAGCTCCCGCTGTAACTCTGCCGGCAGTGAGGTAGAAAACCCGTTAAGGTATACCTCATTAGTGGCGTGACCTTCTGGCTCAAGAAATAGTTGGTGCCGATTCTTGTCGCGAAACTTCACGACCTTGTCTTCGATTGATGGGCAATAACGAGGACCAACACCTCGAATCTTCCCGGAGTAGAGCGGCGACTCGCTCAAGTTCGCTAGGATCGTGTCGTGGACTCTCTCAGTCGTGTATCCGATGTAGCAATTTAACTGTTTCTGCTCGAGCCTGTCCGTAGAAAAGGAAAACGGAACCGGTGATTCATCAGGGGGCTGCGGCTCGAACCGATCCCAATCGATCGTGCGTCCATCGATTCTTGGCGGGGTGCCGGTCTTAAGACGACCCACTTTAAAACCGAGTCGTCTGAGCGCTGCAGCCAACTCTTGAGACGCAGGCTCCCCCGCTCTCCCGGCCGAATACTGCCGCCTCCCGGTGTGAATCAGTCCGTTGAGAAACGTACCTGTTGCGACAACTATGGCTCTTGCGCCAATGCGCCGGCCGTCCTGCATCTCAACTCCAATCACGGTAGAACCCTTGGTTATGATGTCCACCACCATGCCTTGGCGTAGGTGTAAGTTTGGCGTCGCCTCGAGCGTTGCTCGCATCTCTTTCCTATACAAAGACCGATCGGCCTGGGCCCTTGGAGACTGAACGGCTGGTCCTCGCGATCGGTTCAAGAGCCGGAACTGGATACCAGTACGGTCGATCACGCGACCCATAATTCCACCGAGCGCATCGATCTCTCTAACAAGGTGGCCCTTTGCGATTCCTCCGATTGCAGGATTGCACGACATCTGCCCGATCAGGTCGAGATTGATCGTGATCATTGCGGTCCTGGCCCCCAAGCGTGCCGATGCCGAAGCGGCCTCACAGCCGGCGTGCCCGCCCCCAATGACCACTACCTCAAATAGTTCGTCCATGTCTTACTTACCTATACAAAAGGTCCCGAAGATCTTGGAAAGAATGTCTTCAGCCGTCGTCTCCCCGGTAATTTCGCCCAGCAATCTCAGAGCGTCGTGCAAACCGACTAACACGATCTCCTCGCTCTCGATCCCAAGGAGCGCAACTGAAGACCTTACTAACGAAGTGGCGCGGGAAAGCAGTTCGTGATGACGAGCGTTCGTCACAAGCAGCCCGGCGCCGTCTGAAGTGGTAACCTCAAAGGGCGCGAGTATAGCAGTTCGGACCTCGTCGAGCCCTTCGCCTGTGAGGGCCGAGACCTTGATGCCCTGCTGGATCCGGCCGGCGCGACCCACCATCGGATTTCTGTACGATGGCAGGTCTGCTTTATTTATTACAACGGCACGGGTTGAGTTGGATACTGAGCGGAGCGTTTCCTCATCCTCGGAGGTCAGTTCGCAGGACCCGTCAAGTACGAGAATAACGATGTCCGCATCAGCCATCGCTGCACGCGTTCGCTCAATACCCAGCGTCTCGATCGGGTCGTAGGCAGCACGTAGACCAGCAGTGTCCGTCAGCGAAATGGGTATCTCACCAACACTTATCTGCTCGGCAATGCAGTCTCGCGTCGTTCCCGGAAGCTCGGTGACGATGGCGCGGTCCAGTCCGACTAACGCATTGAAGATACTAGACTTACCGACGTTGGGGCGGCCAACAATCGCCACCTTTAAACCTGAAGATAAAAGGTGTCCAGCTGAGAAAGTCGCCGCCAGCTTCTCGACTCCAGACCTCACGAGTTCCAGGCGTGCTCTTACATCATCGATTTGAACTGGGGGGAGGTCGTCCTCCTCGAACTCCAGCGCCGACTCCAAAACAACGATGGACTCCAGTAGACGCTCCTTGAGTGGAGCCAAGGCCGATGATAGTTCCCCGCTGAGTTGACGAACCGCTTGTTGCGCGGCGCTCTTCGACCGTGCCTCAACCAGGTCTCTTATTGCCTCAGCCTGGCTCAGATTCATCTTGCCATTAGCCAGGGCCCGCAGCGTGAACTCGCCTGGTTCCGCAAAGTCAGCACCCAAGTAAATTGTGAAATCGATTATCTGACGGATTACTATTGGCGACCCGTGACAGCTGATTTCAACGACGTCTTCGCCCGTGAAGGAATTAGGCGCGCGGAAGTAGGTCACTAGCGCTCGATCCAACAGCTCATTGCTCTTCGGGTCTCTCAGTGCCCGAAACACTACTGACCGGTGCTGTGGTTCAAAGTCCGCCCCTATCAGCCCGCGCGCAATAGATAGCGAGTCTGGACCGCTGAGTCTGATGATTCCAACGGCGCTACGACCGACCGTCGTGGCTGGTGCTACAATCGTGCTCATTAAGCCGCTATTTAAATATGTGAAGGAGAGAAAAGGAAGTCTGCGTGCCCAGGTTCATTTCCGCTTGAGGCTAACTCGAAGCTTTCGACCCAAGCCTTCGCCCACCGATTCCGTCAAAAGGTCCTCGGCATCGGCGAGCGTCAGATGGAGGATGCGTCGTTCGTTGGCGGGCATCGGGGCAAACACGAAATCCGTCCCGGTGCTGCGTACGCGTTCCGCTGCGTGATGGGCCATTGCTCTTAGCTCCGCTTCACGCGTCGCGCGGAAACTGTGCACGTCACACTGCAGTCTTTGTCCCTCAGGAAGCATACGACCGAATGCCTGATTGAGTATGTGCTGGAGCGCCTCGAGTAACTCCCCGCCTTCAGCCTGCAGCAGATCGGCGTCAGGTCCATCGATGTCAAAAATGCACTCCTGTGGCGTTTCCGTGACACTGGCTTTAAGTCGCAGTTTGCTGCCCTCAAAGATCGACTCTAAAAACTCGCTCGCTCCTGCGGTCGCTTCACTCATGTGTCCATCCTCAAATGGGTAATCCGTCCGTTCCTTCACGCTGCCGCGCGCGCTACTTTCTTCTTCGTATTCAGTGCGGCTGGGGGTTCGGGTTCATCATCGGACTTCGTCAGGTAATTAATCAGAAACTGCTGGCTGAAGCCCACAATGTTTCCGACCAGCCAATACAAAAGCAGTCCAGAGGGAGCCCCCCACAAAACATACAACATGAATATTGGCATCCCGATTGCCATCATCTTCCGTTGCAGTGGATCGGCCGAAGGCGCTGGGGTAATAAGTTGGAGAATGATCATTGTCCCGGCCATAGCCACCTCAAGCACGTGCCAGGGATCACCAGCAGATAGATCTGGAAGCCAAAGGAATGTCGCCTGGCGAAAGTCCAAAGAGATGGTGATGGCCCGATAGAGCGCGAACAGAAAAGGCATTTGGATGAGCAACGGAAGGCATCCGCCCAGAGGATTCCCTTCCTTCATCAACCGCAGCTGTTCCATTTGCAACTCTTTCAGCCGCGGATCGCTTTGTTTCAACCCTTTCATCTTTTCCTGCAACTCTTTCATCTTCGGCGCAAGCTTCTGCGCTTTCTTCATCGCTTTAGATGAGCGCCACTTCAGCGGAAAGAACAATGAATAGATTGCAATTGTGAAGAGAATGATGGCGATTCCATAACTGTTTGTCAGATTCTTCAGCCAACGAATGGCTTCAAGAATGGGTACAGCCAGCGGTTTTGACATCCAACGAAACCAACCATAGTCGATCAACGCTTCGAGATCGATTGGACGACCTACAGCTTCTGAAACGTGACTGCTGGCTCCGGTAAGTAAGTAGTGATCCTTGGGTCCTGTGTAAATGATGTTGCTGGAGCCATCGACTGGAATAGGGACGAATGCGCTGAGCAGATACCTCTTTTCCTTGGTGCCATTAATTTCATGGTCGTACTGCGTGGTTCGATACTCAAGGCCTTCCGTCCTCACCGGCGGTACTACAACCATGCCAAAATACGTGTCGCCAACGCCGGCCCATTCGATTGGGCCATTCAAGCGCAGCAAATCTGGGCTGTTCTTGTTCTCATTAATGCTCTGCGCGGGGTGCCGTTCGGCCCCCTCACCAATGTAGGCAACAGCCTCGGGCGCCACGGAGTAGAATGTGTAATGTGAAATGCCCTGGTCCCCGATGCTTGGTCCAATGCGCAGTCTCGTATTGGGGATAAGCTCTTCGTTGCGCTTTAATGAGACTCGGAGATCAACCTCGTAGCGCGCCCCATCTAAAACCAGCGTCTTTGTCACATCCAATCCAGCAGCCGGGTCGCGATATAGGAAACTGATCTCCCTTTTCTCATCATGAGCGAGGACCACTTCCACTGAGTCGTCGGAACTCTCAACACCTTCAACCGTGTAGCTAACCGAGGAGAGCAAATGGTCCAAGGTGGCGTCCCCGGTGAGAAGTTGGAGAGGAACCTGCCGAGGTTCTCGCTTCAGCCCTTCAGGGGAAACAAGCTGCAAGGGTAATGGGTTGTTCTTGCTGCCTCCGACTGAATGGATCGAACTCTCTGAATGTTTGTTCTTCTTTATTATCCAGCTCGTTGGCTCGGCTCCACGGGTTTCAAATGTCACCTCGTACAGAGGTGTCCTAACTATCACTCTTCGTTGCGGACCCTGCTGAGCCGGAGTTGTGACAAGCTCACTGGGCGATTGTTGCGGCGCCTTTTCGGGTGAAGTCGCTACTGGGGAAGCCTGCGGGCTTGCCTGCGGAATCGGAGTTTGTTCCTGGGGAGGCTGAACCCGAAAGAGGTAACTCCAAGCGACCAGAATAGCTGCGGAGATCACCAATGCCAGGAAGAGACGTTTCTGTTGCATCTGAGTTTAAGCTGCCTCTATCTCCTAGTTCGGCCGATCATTCAACGGGGTCGTAGCCACCCTGGCTGAAAGGGTGGCAGCGCAGTAATCTCCGAAGCGCAAGCGACGAACCGCGCAGGGCGCCGTGCCGAGTTATAGCTTCTATTGCGTACTCAGAACACGTCGGAACAAACCTGCAAGCGGGCGGAAGTAGCGGAGAAAGGGCTAGCTTATAAAATCGGAGTAGTGAAATCAGTACTGTCTTCACGCTGTCAGCAACCGACTATCCTCGGCTTCCCGTTGAGCAACACCTTGTATTATTCCTTCAAATTCAATGATCGCCTCCGCCGTATTGCTTGTTACCAAGCGCGAATTTGCGTTCAGGACCCAGTCGTAATGATTCCCGAGTTTAGATAGAGATGTTTTGCTTAATCTGAAGGTCTCTCGGAGCACTCTCTTCGCGCGATTCCTCTGAACCGCCTTACCAACTGCCTTTCGCGAAGCCGTTATTCCTAAACGGTGGTACGGCAAATCGTTGCTCAACACGAATGCCGTCATGCTCGACGTGTGATAGCGACTTCCATTGCGGTAGACCCTTTGGAATTCACGGGGACCGCGAAGAGATGCTTTCATCACGTCAGAGCGGATCAGTAGTGCATGGGTGTCAGCCGCTTACGACCTTTCGCACGTCGCCGCTTTAAAACCAACTGCCCCGCCTTGCTGCCCATTCTCGCCCGGAAGCCATGAGTCTTCGCTCTGCGACGATTGTTCGGTTGAAACGTTCGCTTAGACATGAAATTCTCCCTTAATGAAAACCGTAAGACTAACCGCCGTGCCGAGCCAATGTCAAGAAAACGCCCATGCCTCAGCACTGTCGTAGTCAGACATAGCCCCACCACCGAGGTAGCAGATCCCGTTCTGGGCCGCCAATTTAGCTACTTCTTCAATTGTCTAAGACTGCGGTTCATGCAGTTTTGCTGACTTAATACAGGACACATGCAACCTTGACTCTCGGTCAAAAGCGCGTCTTCGGAGGTGAGTCAAATCGCACCTGTTTTATGATCAACGTCAGCTTGATATCCCGCCTTCTCATATGCTAGTCTCCCGGTCGCCTCAGTGACTATGTCGGTAACTTATTGAAACACTTAGAATTAAAGCTTTACATTAACAAACGGGCAGTCTCTTTTCCACATGGCTGTGGAAAACCTGTGGAAAATATAGTCGCCGGATTGTGGCTTTTGAGCCCTTTCAAACGTCCCAAGTAAGCCATACCGAAATCTGACTGAGGTGTATCGTTCTGTGACAATCCAGGAGATGCAGTGTTTTTGTCCGGAAAGGTAGTCTAGTAGGGTCATGAGTGCAATGCCCGGAAGTGCTTTGTGGGATGGAATCATAGGTTCGCTTAAGGGCAAACTCAACGGTGAGACATTCGAGCGCTGGTTCAAAGCGATAACATTAGACTCGATCGATAGTTCGACCCGGCAGATAAAACTCAGAGCTCCTAATCGGCTTGTCAGAGATTGGGTCAGCAGCAACTATTCTGCCGTCGTCGATCAGTCTCTCTCCGATGTCCGCCTCCATGGCTATTCTGTTACCTGGGTCCTAGGCGACGAGTCAGATGATGTTTCTTCCAAAACAATGCTCCCTCCCGTTAACCAAGCCTCTGCTAAGGCGGATCCAAGTCACTGGGCCACTACTCAAAACCGATCACAAGTAGTTGAGCGCAGCGACATCGATGCCTCCCTTAGTTCAAAATACACATACGATAGCTTTGTAGTTGGTTCCTGCAATCAATTCGCCCATGCTGCCTCCGTGGCCGTCGCAGACGCTCCAGGCAAGACTTACAACCCTTTGTATCTTTACGGTGGTGTGGGTTTGGGAAAAACCCACCTTATGCATGCTTGTGGCAATGCCATCAAGCGACGCAATTCTCACCTGAGGCTTTGTTATCTGTCTTCCGAACGCTTTATGAACGAATTGATTAACGCTATTCGTTATGACAAGACGCAGAGTTTCCGCGAGAGGTACCGTTCAGTCGACGTTCTGCTAATTGACGACGTCCAGTTTATGGCCGGCAAGGAGCGTACCCAGGAAGAGTTTTTCCACACGTTCAATTCCCTTTACGAACAACAAAAACAGATTGTTATCAGTTCTGATTGTCCACCACGTGAGATTCCAACACTCGAAGAGCGCCTCCATTCACGGTTTGAATGGGGTTTAATCGCAGATATAGAACCTCCCGATCTTGAGACGAAGGTCGCTATTTTGAAACGAAAGGCTGAGATGTTGGGCGTTTCAGTGCCTGATGAGGTGGCGCTCTTTATCGCCAGCCGAGTAAAAAACAACATCCGTGAATTAGAAGGTTCTCTTGTCCGACTAGTGGCCATGTCCTCGCTGCGCGGACAAACTATTTCGAAGACTTTGGCCCAAGATGCGATTCGGACCATTGCTACGACCGAGGACACTGGCGTTATCACCATCCAACATATTCAGAAGGCTGTTGCCGCAGCTTATCGATTAACTGTTGATGAACTTATCTCAAAAAATAATGCTCGACCGGTTGCAGTGCCAAGACAGATTGCGATGTTTATATGCAAGCGGCTGACGAAACACAGTTATCCTGAGATCGGACGTGCCTTTAGTGGTAAACACCATACGACGGTAATGCACTCTTACGAGAAGATCGAGTCTTTGAGCAAGAGTGATCCTGAAGTGCAAAAGACCATCACCGATATTATTGAAACGCTGCAGAGGTGAGAACTGTGGTTTTCCAAAATTCCAGAAGGCTGCCCTGTGTATAGTCTGTGGAAAGCAGACTCAGCCTTTTATGAATTGAGTTATGAACAGAGTTCGGTAACAATCATATTCTTTCCCACAATCGAAAAAAGGCAGAAACTAGTAGTCAGCAGTTTGGTTTAGCGAGTTATCCACAGTTTCCACAGCACCTACTATTACTACTAGATAAATATAGGATGATTTTTCTTGAGCAGGAATAAGAGGTTGTTGACCGAAGATTATCGTGAGTGTTGAATGAAGGGGTGAGAAGATGGAATTTGTTGTAAGTAAACAGAACCTGCAAAAGGAGCTAGGCTTCGTTCAAGGTGTTGTGGAAAAGAAAAATACAATTCCTGTTCTTTCCAATATCCTGATTGAATCGATAGGCGAGAGCACGATCCGCATTACGGGAACGGATTTGGACGTCACGATTCGATGTGACATGGACGCGGAGTCTATTACGACTAGCGGTGCCATATGCGTGCAGGCCAGGAAGTTGTTTGAGATCGCTCGACTACTGCCGGATGCACCTGTGCATTTCAAGAGAGAAGAGAATGAATGGGTGACCGTTAAATGCGCGCGCTCAAAGTTCAAACTTGTAGGTGTTGCCAAAGATGCTTTTCCGGAGGTGCCGCAGTTTAAATCCGCTCCTACTAAGATTTCGGCTGAGATTCTTAAGAACTTCATAGACCGGACAATTTTTGCTATCACCCAGGAAGAATCGCGCTATACGTTATCGGGAGCAAAGTTTATTCTGGATAACACTGGGGCAAAGATGGTGACGACAGACGGTCACCGCCTTGCCTATGTCGAACGGAAGGAAGTAGTTAAGAACGGCAGACAAGAAAATATTGATACTCTGATTCCGAGAAAAACACTTGCCGAATTGAGCAAAGTAACCACGGGTTTCGAAGGCGAAATCAATCTTGGCATGGATGAAAACCATATCTACTTCGAAGTCGGACCAAGGCTCCTGATTTCCCGTATGTTGTACGGTCAGTTTCCTAATTATGAAATGGTGATGCCCAAGAATAACGACAAGTCGGTGGAGTTCGACGGCTCAGTGTTGAATCAAGCAATCCGCAGAGTAGCCTTAATGTCCGATGAGCGTTCGCGCGCGATTAGATTTCATCTTGAGCCAAATCAATTGGTTATTAGTTCTCAGAACGCCGAAGAGGGAGAAGCGAATGAGACTCTTCAGACAGAGTATGCGGGAGAGCAGGCAGATATAGGTTTCAATGCTCAGTATCTGCAAGAGTTTTTGAACGTGATTGGTGAGGGCAAGATCTCTTTTGAATTCAAGGATGGTAACTCGCAAGCTCAACTCCGACCGGCAAACGGTGGCGAATACGATTACAAATACATCGTGATGCCAATGAGGATTTGATTCGTCCCTTTCATAGCCGGAGTGGATCCACGAAATTACGCTAAACGACATTTAAGGGACCTCGAAGATCTAAGGCCAAAGCCCTTTAGTGTTAATGTGGTTTCGTGGATCGTTTCTCTTCCATTTTGCCAGACGGATCCACGAAATCACACTAAACGACACTAAAGGATCTCGAAAATCAAGGCCAAAGTCCTTTAAGGTGCCACTTGTGCTTTGTGGATCCGTTTTCCTTAATTGCCAGAGTGATCCTCGAAATCACCACTAAACGACACTAAACAGATCTCGAAAAATAACGTTTTAAAGTCCTTATAGTATTAGAATTTATTTTATGCTCCTCGATTTTGTTGAGGCCCACCATTTTCGCAACCTAAGCGGAAAGATCTCCTGTGGATCCGGACTCAACATCATCTACGGTAACAACGGACAGGGAAAAACAAACTGGTTGGAAGCGATCTACGTACTGTCTCGCACAAAGTCGTTTCGCACTCAACGACTGCAGGAAACAATCAAGTTTGGTCAGGATCTCGCCTTCATTAAAGGTCAAGTTACTTCCGGTGTGGATATAAAGCGTGAATTGGAGGTAACGCTCCAATCCAACACGAAGTCAATAGCTGTAAACAAAAAGCGCGAGCCACTTGCGCGCTACCTGGGACAACTACAGGTGTTTGCCTTTACAGCTGATGAGTTGGAGGTAGTGCGCGGGGGACCAGAAGAGCGTCGACGATTCCTGGATCGTGGAGTCACATCCTTGCGTCCACCCTACGTGCAAACACTGGGCGACTACAACAAGGTTGTGAGACAGCGGAACAGAATTCTGCAGGATGCATCAGAAGGAAACTGGTTAGCAGAACACGCCTCCGATTTGCTTTCGCCTTGGAACCAGCAACTAATCTCTCTGGCCGATGTCATTCATCATTCCCGAGTAGACTATGTTGAGCGCCTAAATGGTGCGCTTGAACGTAGGTTACTCGAACCACAGGAAGTTGCAATTCGCTATCTTTCGTCACTTCAGGGAAAAGGAGATCTTAGCCATTACTCTGAGTTTTTAGAAGAGCGACTCCGCGTTCGTCTACCTGCCGAGATTGCTTCAGGTCACACTCTTGTCGGTCCACATCGGGACGATTTAGAGATACTTTTTGGAGGCCGGGAAATGAGGGTTTATGGCAGTTCAGGTCAACAGCGTAGCGCATTGTTATTATTAGACTTAGCGGCGATTTCAGTATATAATTCATGGCATTCTGACCATCCAGTTTTTCTTATCGACGACGTCGACGCAGAGTTGGATGAAAAGAGGATTCGGCAGCTTTTGGAGCACCTTGACGGTCGCACTCAGACATTTATTACCACCTCAAAGCGGACCCACGTCAGGGAGTTTCTTTCCAAAGCAAACGTTTACGAAATCGAGGGCGGTGAAGTGCGGCCTCAAGTTGATTCAGGAGAGGAACTGAAAGTCGTCAGTCTATTCGAATCATGAGCGAGTTAGACGAGGAATCGGGCAAACGAAAGGCAAAGGAGAAGGAGGAGTTATTGTCAACGGCAGGCACCAGAATTTTGGATAAAAGGGGTCAGGCGTACGACTCATCATCCATCACCATCCTCGAAGGTCGCGAAGCTGTCCGCAAGCGACCCGCGATGTATATCGGATCAACTGGTGAGATTGGTCTTCACCACTTGGTCTATGAAGTAGTTGATAACTCTATTGATGAAGCGCTCGCGGGATACTGCGATTCCGTTGAAGTGACAATTCATCTCGACAACTCGATCACGGTGACAGACAACGGTCGTGGAATACCGGTGGATGAGATCAAAAAGGAACGCAGGTCTGCGGCTGAAGTCGTGATGACCAAACTTCACGCCGGAGGTAAATTCGACTCAAACGCTTACAAGGTATCAGGTGGTCTTCACGGAGTTGGCGTGTCATGCGTGAACTTCCTTTCGGAGAGTCTGCATCTTGAGATCTGGCGCGACGGTAAAACCTACGAACAGGAGTACGTTCGCGGAATCCCGACTGCGCGCTTGGAACAAACGGGAAAAACCCGTAAGCGCGGCACTAAGATCACTTTCAAGCCTGACTCGCAAATATTCGATACCAGTGAGTTCAGCTTCGACAAACTCTCCGAGCGTTTACGTGAGAAGGCTTTTCTCAATAAAGGAATCCGCATCACGATTAAAGATGAACGTGAAGAGCCGGAGCGCATGCATGAGTTCTATTACAAGGGTGGTATTGCTGAATTCGTCAAGCACCTCAATAAAAACAAGACTACGTTACACGACAAGCCGATCTACTTCGAAAAAGAGGGCGAAAATCTTTCAATAGAAGTTGCTATTCAATACAACGACGGCTATGACGAAAAGGTCTATTCATTTGCCAACAATATTAATACCGTGGACGGAGGGTCCCATCTCTCAGGATTCCGTTCGGCCTTCACTCGTACGATAAACGCCTATGCCCAAACATCTGGATTGGCAAAAAACTTCAAAGGATCGCTAACTGGAGACGACGTGCGTGAGGGCCTGGTTGCGGTGATATCCGTAAAACTGCCCCAACCGCAGTTTGAAGGACAAACCAAGGGCAAACTGAACTCCGATGTGAAAGGTGCAGTTGAATCCTTCCTGAACGAGCGGCTTACTGAGTTTTTGGAACAGAACCCCACGGTTGCCCGGAGGATAGTTGGAAAATCTCTCGATGCAGCGCGAGCCCGTGAAGCCGCACGTAAAGCACGTGAGATCGTTAGGAAGGGCGCTCTCGGGTCTACCATGTTGCCCGGAAAGCTGGCTGACTGTCAGGAGCGCGACCCAAAATTGTCCGAGATCTATATCGTTGAGGGAGATTCCGCCGGCGGTTCAGCAAAACAGGGACGGGACCGCCGCAACCAGGCAATCCTGCCAATCAAAGGCAAGATCCTTAACGTAGAGAAGGCGCGCCAGGACAAGGTTCTTTCTCACAACGAGATCAGATCATTGATTACCGCACTCGGTACCGGAATAGGAAAAGAGGATTTTGATCTAAGCAAACTGCGGTATCACAAGATCATTCTGATGACCGATGCGGACGTCGATGGTTCGCACATTCGCACGTTGCTGCTCACATTCTTTTTCAGGCAAATGCCTCAACTCGTCGAACAAGGGCACGTGTATATCGCGCAACCCCCTCTGTTCAAGGTGAAGAAAGGGAAGAAGGAGCAGTACATCAAAGATGAAGCCTCGATGATCAGTTATCTGATGAATCAGGCCACAAGCGATATGACCGTTGAGGCTGCGAATGGCCGAGATGCAGTTGCCGGCCCCGAATTGGCCAAGTGGCTTGAAAGAATGGTTGAGTTCAAGCGTTACTGCGAACGCACCGCGAGACGGTTGGCCGGGGACATTCACCTGCTTAACACTCTGCTGGAAGCATTTGCCGGAAAAAAAGGCGTGCTGCGAAAGGAGGGAGCAACGCTGCGACGGGTGTTTCAGGACGGCGACTTAATGGCAAAGGTCGAGGGCGTCCTCGCGAAAGCGAACTTCAAGACTGACCTGAGCACTGATGAAGAGCATGGCCTTTGGGAGATAGAAACTGTCAGCAACTCCGGGGTGCATCTGGTAATTGACTGGAACTTCGCTAGCCTCGTGGAATTTCAAAAGGCCGTCGAACTTTATCTAAAGCTGGAAGACAACCTGGCCCCACCGTTTGTTATCGGCGAGAACGGCACTAAAGAAGAAATTGCTACGCGTGACGCGCTGATCGATAAAGTCTTGACCGCGGCGAAGAAAGACCTTGCGATTCAGCGGTACAAAGGCCTCGGTGAGATGAACCCAGAGCAACTGTGGGAAACCACCATGAATCCCGAAAGGCGCACTCTGCTACAAGTGCGCATTGACGATACGTTCGAGACAGAAAACATCTTCACCGTCTTGATGGGAGATGCGGTTGAGCCGCGGCGCAAATTCATCGAGGACAACGCGCTGGACGTCAGAAACCTCGACGTATAACCTTACGCCTCGATCTCTCGAAATCGATCTACGGTAAAGCGAAGAAACGTGAGCGGGCTTCCCCTGGGGATGCCTGCTTTGCTCGCAGCAATGTCGACTTGCTGCAGAACGGTGTCCACACCGTCAATGTCAGGCAAAAGTAGCCCGCGACGAAGCCCCCCTTCATCCTCAACGATCACACCAAATACTTTTGGATTAAGGCCCGCAATTCCGGTAGGCTCCGGCTGTGACAAAACGTCCACCGAGTAACGAAGCCTTTCTAATTCACCAGGCTGAACCGGCAGAAAACGAGGGTCGCGAGTAGCAGCACCAATCGCATTATTTACGATTTCTTCACCCAGCGTTGCCTCCGACGGTTCAACGGTGCCGATGCAGCCTCGCAATTCTCCCTCACGGGTCTTGAGCGAAACGAAGCAAGCCGCTCGTTGTTGAAGGTATGGATGGTCGTCGACCGACTTCGCAATCTCTCCCAGATCGACGTACGCTTCGACCGCTTTGCGAGCGAGCCCGGGCAAGAGTTCATTCAAATCTGCTTTGGTTTGTGAATCCCCCGCATCGTCCAGCGAGGTACCGCCGTCCGCGACGGTCGTGAGTTGGGCAACGAGGTAGCCAACGCCAAAGGGCGCTTCGTAACTAAGAACCTCACAAGACGGAGGTAAATCGCGGGTGGCGCCCAACGCGACCAACATCGATCGATACCCACATTCGCCGGCCAGTCGCCGAAGGTCGGGGTTTATCTCAGAGATTCTCTGGGGCTCGTTGCTTTCGATAGCAGCAACCACTTCTTCGTCGAAACAGTGCGCTGATGGATTGAACCCGGCTGGCGCATCCGGCTTTAAACGGTGACTGAGGTCCCCGCTGGCAATGAAAGCAACAGGATAGTCTACATCTCTTGAGGCGTTGTGAATGCAACGGCCGAAGCGCAAATGGTCGGAGTTTGAGAGGAAAGAGTAGCCGAGTGCTACAACGGATCCGACCCACCCGTTCCGCTGCAGGAAATACAGTGGTACCGCTGTTCCGTGGTCCAAATCGAGGTGATCCAGCTTAACAATCGTGATTTGCTCAGTTGCAGCTTCGAGGGTGATGGCTTGGAGGAGTTTCTGATCAACGAGTGCTTCCACGGTGGCTTCGGGCGCGCGGAACTGTTTGAAGTCGCCATAAACCCGAGTTCCGTCATAAACCACGAAAGCATCTGGTTGGAGCGGGGCGTGAGGAGATATCAACACCAGCGACTCGGCGCCGCTATCAATCAGCCGCGCTGACAGTTCCTCCATCGCTTCGATTGAACGTCGAACATCGCGCGTAGCTTCTTGGCCAACCTCCGGCACCATTATGGGTGGGTGTGGCGCAATTCCAGAGAAGACTAAAGAGTTTCCCATATGACCTCACACTCCTTTGGCGACGGTGGGCTGGAGATGCACACTTTCGGGTCTACAAAGGTTTTCAGGGAACGCCACAATCTTAGTTGATCCCCTAGAAATGACCAACGCGCATACGCCTTTATCATCCCCGTCGTTGGTAATTCCATATCAGTTGTAATTATACCGTGTGTAAACTAGGAGAATTTGCTGTCTTTGATTATTCTGCGGTGCGCATGCAATCAACAGACATACTGATCGTCGGAGCTGGTCCTGCAGGGTCGTTTGCGGCCGAGCTTCTCGCAAAGTCAGGCCGGAGCGTTCTTCTTTTTGATGGACGACCTGAAGGCGAACCAAAGGCCTGTGGTGGAGGTGTCACATCAAAGGCGCTGAAGGCATGGCCACACCTGCTCCAAGCAATAGGTCGAACAGTAAACGAACTGGAATTGTATTCGCCCTCCGGAAAGCGGCTGCATCTACAGTTGGATGAGCCATTCGCCATCTACTCGAGGGTTGCTCTGGATTCTTATCTGCGTGACCGGGCGAAATATGCAGGAGCAGAAGTGGTGGCTACAAAGATCTCAATTCGAACGATTAAACGAGACAGGGGGGTTTGGTGGTTGAGCGACACAAAAGGGGGACTTTGGCGAGGAAACTTCCTGGTAGCCGCGGATGGTGCCAATAGTGGCATCGCAAAGAAACTAGCTGGGTCACTAGCGCCGTCTGATATGGAAGTTGCGTTTGGTTACCGCGCCCCTTTGCCAGTATCGGATACAGTACCAACTGTGGTCGCCTTTCTGCCGGGGTGGATCGGTTACGCGTGGGCTTTTCCGAGACCGGACCACATTTCGTTTGGAATCGCAACCACTCAGGACGCTTTCGAGCACAGGCCACTCGATGATCTGCTATGGCAATTCATGATTGGTTACTACCGCCAACGCGAAGATTCAAGAGCGAAGCTGTGGGCCAGTAGCAAAGTAGATGTTGACAGGGACCAAAGAATTCGCGGTGAATTGAAGCAGACAGCTGAGAGATATGCGGCCCGAATCCCAGGACTTGCTGATAAAACCTGGGAGACAAGGAGCGCATCGGGGAACGATTGGGCTTTAGTCGGTGATGCTGGCGGATTCGCCGATCCAGTGACCGGTGAAGGAATCTATTATGCATTGCGTTCAGCAGAGCTCTTTGCGCAATGCTATTTGTCAGGGAGCCCCACTGACTATGAAGATAGCTGGCGCAACGATTTCGGTGGCGAGCTCAAACGGGCTGCGCAGATGCGAAGACGCTTCTATGGGAACTTCTGGGGCGCGCCGTTTACTGAACGAATGATTGAATTCGCGCGCGGACACCGTGGCATTAAGCGGGTTCTCGGCAATCTCGTCGCCGGAGAACAGGGGTATGTGGATTTGAAAAGGAAGCTAGCGAAGAGCGCAATCCGACCCGTCTGAACTCAAGGCTGCGTCGCGGTAAATGGTGCCAGTCGTTGACGCAGCTGCTCGGGTATAGCAACCGTTTCAAAGGTGTGTTGTTTCACGGCGGCCAGCACAAAGTGGGCGTCGGCAATCAATTCATCCTGCCCCTTGCGACGCACTTCAAAGTCCAGCCGCATGGACTTATTTCCGAACCTACCAACGTAAACAGAGACCTCTAAAAGATCGTCAAGTTGCGCTGCTTGATGGAAGTCGCACTCCAGATGTACACGTGGTAGCCAAACACCAAGCTGGTCGAACATCACGCCATAAGGAAGCCCGACGGAACGAAAGAGCTCAGTTTCGGCAAACTCGAAGAAACGAATGTAAGCACCGTAGAAAATGATCCGCGCCGCATCAACGTCACCCCAGCGAACGCGTTCCTCAATCGTATACTTTTGGAAGGTCATTAAAGTCGAAGCGCGCTCGGTTAAACTTCTATTTCACTAAGAAAGCTCAGTAACGCCTTGTTGAACTGCTGAGGTCTTTCCAGATTCGAGACATGTCCCGCTCCTTGGATTATTTCCAGACGCGATCCCCCAATTTCCCGATGCATGAACTCCGAATCCTCAACCGGCGTGATCTGGTCCAGCCTTCCAACGAGCAACAAAGTAGGAGCAAGTATCCTCGAAACAAACGACCGAAAATCCTGGCGTCTGGCCATTCCACGGAGGGCTGCCGCCGCTCCTCTCGGACTCGTAGTTGTCATCATCTCTCTAATACGCTCAACGAGTTCCGGTCTATGAGACATCGTTTCTGGAGTAAGCAGCTTTGGTAGCATCGCATCTGCAATCGCTGCCATACCCTCGTGCAGTGCTTTCTCAATCCGCACTGCTCGATTGGCCTTCGCCTCTTCCGTGTCTGCTTGCGCGCGTGTGTCTGCGAGGATTACAGCGCGCACGCTGGTGGGGAAGATATGACAAAATTCCAGTGCGACATACCCACCCATCGAGAGGCCTGCAATTGCCACACGATTGATTCCCAACCGGTCCAAGAGAGCCTTAATGTCTCGCGCCATGTCCTCCATCGTGACGACGCCATCCGTCACTTCGCTCTCTCCGTGTCCCCGCAAGTCAACAGCCACTACACGATGCAGGCGCTTTAAGGCATCCACTTGCTCCCGCCACATCGTGCGATTGAATGGATACCCATGCAGAAGAAGGATCGCTGGACCCGATCCCTCATCATCGAAGGCAAGTTCGGCGCGAACTGTTGCTTCTCCAGCGGGGTCACTCTCTCGTTCGATCGTGAATTTGCTCATGATTGCCCGAGCCTCGCCTGTTGTTGCTTCTTGCAGCTTCAGCAACTGCTGCAATGAAATCCACAGGTTCTACCGGTTTGGTGACATAGTACTGGAACCCTGCCGCTAGGGCTCGTTGTCGATCCTCTTCCTTGGCGTATGCTGTAATCGCAACCGCCGTCAACCGTTCGGTGTTGGCGCGGTCGAAAGCCCTTACCCGCTTAAGCAGTTCATACCCATCAACCTCGGGCATAGCTATGTCAGAAATCAGGACGTCTGGCTGGAAAGACTCAAGAGCTGAAATGGCATCGTCAGCGGAAGACTCGGCGATTACATTTGCGCCAGCCTCTGTCAGTGCGACCCGCAACAAGTCGAGAGTGTCACGATCATCGTCTACAAGGAGAATTCGAACACCGTTTAGTACACCTGGAAACCCCGACTGCTCTGGCTCAGCCAGGAGGTCGTTTCGCCCCTGGCGTATTCTCGAGAGCGACGCCAGCATTGGAAGTCGCACCGTGAAGACCGCCCCACTACGGTTTGCACTGTTCGCTGCGATGATCGTACCTCCGTGTATTTCAACCAGATGTCGTGCGATTGCCAAGCCTAAGCCCAGTCCACCGTGCTGACGAGTAGTGGTACTGTCTGCCTGGCGAAAACGGTCAAACACAAAAGGTAGGAAACCGGGATCGACCCCCGGTCCCGTATCCGACACCCAGATCTCTACTTCCGAACTGCACTGCCTCAGCGCGACCTCTACCTTTCCCCCGGGAGACGTGAACTTAACCGCGTTGGAAAGAAGGTTCCAGATGACTTGTTGCAAGCGGTTCGCATCACCAGAAATGACAGCGGGACGCGCTTCGAATTGCACTTCAATACCAATTCCTTTGGCTTCGGCTGTCGGCCGCACCACATTGACGGCCGCTTCAATTACCGGCGCTACTTCGATCGGATGCAAATCAAGGTAGAGGTTTCCGGTGATGATGCGCGAGACGTCAAGGATGTCATCGATAATTTGTGCTTGAGATTTTGCGTTCCGGCGGATTGTCTGTATTGCGCGCTCGGCCTCTGGTTGGTCAAGGGTCCCGGCTTCCAGCATTCGGGACCACCCAAGGATGGCAGTTAGCGGCGTTCGCAGTTCGTGTGAAACGGTAGCCAGGAACTCGTCCTTTAAGCGGTTTGATTCTTCGGCACTCGCGCGAGCTGTGCTCTCTCGCTCGAGTAGTCGTACATTCTCAATCGCCACGGCCGTAAGGTTCGCAGCCATGCGTATCGCGGTAACATGTCCCTCATGGTATGCCGACTTCTCGTAGCTTTGAATCTCAATCGTGCCAACGATCCGTCCCATCACTGCCATCGGCGCCGCCAACGAGCTTTCGGGTCGCAGGCCATTTTCAGGACCCACAACGACGATTGGATGCCCGCGTTGAGCGCCCATGAAATCGTTCGTGATTATTACCTGCCCACTGCGAATCGCGCGGCTGTTTGGCCCAAGATTCGTCACGGGCATCGGCGGCAATCCGGACACATCAAACTCATGGCCATCGCCCCAGCCATAACAGGCAGTGCGCACGTCCCGGTGTGAGTCGTACAAAGAGACAAAGAGTCCGTCGCAAGGGGCAGACACTACACAGAAATCTCGCAATGCTCGAAAGATGCCTACGAGATCGTGTGCGGTTCCGAGTGCCTGCGATAATACTGCGATCCGCTCAAGTAGTTTTTCATACTCCTGAAGGGCCCGTTGATCTGCTTCGCGCAATGCTTCTTCAGTACGACGGCGATCAGTGATGTCACGGGCAACAGCCTGGACCCCGACTGGAGTCCCTTCTCGACTTATGAGGCGGCTACTGATTTCCACAGTGACAATTTTTCCGGACTTATTGCGCAGCTCAACTTCGTAATTAGTGCGCTCCTCTCCTTTCAGCTTGCGATTAAGCATCTGACGGGATACTTCGGCAGAACCTGGACTCAACAATTTGCTCAAGTCCATTCCTAAAAGCTCTTCGCGTGAATAGCCGGTTATCTGCTCACCCGCCTTGTTGACTGACGTTACTCTGTAGTCCAAATCCATTGTGCAGACAATGTCATTCGCGTTCTCCACCAATTGCCGGTATTTCTCCTCGCTCTCCCGCAAGGCCTCTTCGGCGCGTTGCTGGTCCGCCAATGTTTTTCTAATAGTCGCTTCTGACTTCCGGAGTTCAGTGGCTGACGCTTCAGCATCTGCACGGGCCTTTGCCTGCGCAAAGGTCGCAATGAATAGCAGGATGCTAATCAGGAACCCACCAGCCAGCGCGTACGATGGAGACCGTGTCGAACCTGTCTTTTCGAAGGATGGGCCCGAGAAGAATTGCAAGGCCCATCTCCGCCCGCCAATCATCAGACTCGAATCTGCTGAGAATTGAGGTGTGGGGGTATTGGGTGGTTTCCCTTCCAGGTTAGCCGAGTCGTAGAGTAGCTTCGCAGAGGGTGTTTGCTCGCCATCCCAAATCCGAAAATCGATGTCGTGGGACCTGCCTTGAAAAAGACGATCCAAAAAATCTCTGGCTCGAAACGGGCTGTAGACAAATCCCTCCAGAGCAGCTCGACGGCCCGCAACTGACGTCGTATCGCTGCCTTTGCGGTAAACCGGTACATAAATGAGAAAACCGGCTTGCTTCTTACCGGGTTCAATCTCTTGCACAAGTGTCACGGCGCCGCTGACTGCCGCCTGGCCCGAGTCTCGAGCTGTCTCCATCGCTGCGCGTCTGACCTCATCGGTGAACATGTCATAGCCGAGGGCCTGGCGGTTGCGCTCGTCTAATGGCTCAAGGAATACAATTGAGTGATATTCCTCTCGTGGCGATTCAGGCCAAATTTTGAAATCGGTATCACCTTGGCGGCGCCTCGCCTCGATGAATTGGTCCTTATCGGCCGCGGTTAATTTGACAGTGAATCCGATGCCTTGCACGCCAGGATAATGCTTATCAATTTCCAGGCGCTCTACGAATTGTTTAAGGTCATTTCCACTTACCTCATCGCTTGCAGCGTACAGGCCTGACGCCGCCCGCAAGAGCGCCTCATAAGTTTCGACTCGCCCTTCGATTGCGAAAATTATCTCTGCGACGGCAGCCCTAAAGCGGGCCTGATCCTCAACCTGCTTCATCTCGAAGAGGCTGTAAGCCAACGCCCCGCTAACGACCAGGCCAACGATCAGTATCAAGTAAGGAAAAAGAAGCCGGCGGGCCTTCAGTGGACCTAAAAGAGTCGCAAACTGCATTTTCGACCAGCTCCACATACTGGTTAAGTTTAAAGGTATGGAAGGTGCGGATACCGAAAGCCGTTAGCGTACACCACTGGTTCTGCGCCGCAGGAAATCGATCAGCACAAACTGCGAAAGGTTTTCGGGGTTTGCAAAATATGCTTTGCCATGTGTCATGGCAGTCATCTGTTTAACAAACTCGACCAGGTAGTAATCACTGGCCAACATAAACGTATTGATCATTATACCGGCTTTGCGACATGCCTGAACCTCGCGGAATGTCGCTTCCATAACGAACGGGTCCCCGCCCATAGAGTTCTTGTAAATCCTACGTCCCCCGGTTTGAGCCTCGGAAGAAAATTGCCAGCGGCGCGGAATTGTTTCCGAAGCACCCTCGATGAAACAGGCGGTCGGTTTACCGTCCGTCACCATTATGATTTGTTTCATCTCTTTGGGCTGAGACTGGAGCACACGGCGGGCGAGTCTCAGGCCTTCCGCCGTGTTTGTGTGGTATGGACCGACCTGAGTAGTTGCCAATTTGGCCAGAGGCAACTCTTCCGCCGAATCGTGAAACAGAACGATCTTTAAAGAGTCGCCAGGGTATTGAGTGCGAATCAGGTGGGCAAGTGCGAGCGCGACCTTCTTGGCTGGTGTGAAGCGATCTTCACCATACAAGATCATCGAGTGAGAGCAATCCAACATCACGACGGTCGCGCAGGACGACTGATAGTCGCATTGATGAACATGCAGATCCCTATATTCAAGGTTTAGAGGCACGGCGAGCCCTTCTCTTTGAATGGCACTAAGCAGCGTCGTGTTCACGTCCAGGTTTATCGTATCGCCAAACTCATAGGCTTTACTCACCGCTTCCGCTTCCACGCCCGTAGAAAGGTGAGCCGTGTCATGCCGGCCGAAGGAGCTTTTCCCAAGACTACCGAGTAAGTTTCGGAGTGTCTTATATCCAAGGAAGTCCAGACCTTTCTCCGTGACTTCGAACTTGATTTCGCGTGGGAGAGGCTCGGAGACCTCGGGTACTGCCTGACCGACCTGTTGGCGCGATTGAGGTGGCGTTTCTTGTTTAAGGTTCAGGTAACCCTCCTCGACCAATCTCTCAATGATCTGGTTGAGCATCTCTTCAAGCAAAGAGCCTTTGAACCTGCCGTCATTGTCGGCAAGCATTTCTGTAATCTGTTGCTGGTTTAATAAACCCTGATCGAGTAAGGCCTGCAACAAGGCTCGTCTGAGCGCGTCGAGTGAAGTGTCGGGCTGGCGCCGTTCTCGATTCCAGTAGTAATCATCGCTGTATCCCGAGTCGAGAAGCGATTCAGATAGAGCTTCCACCAGGTCGCCGAGGTTTAGCGAAGAGATGTCAAGACCTTTGAATTTCGAATAGCGAATGAACTTCATTAGAATAGGGCCACAGATCAAACGGATGACACAGATTCTAAAAATGTACCACCCGATTTTTGTTGCCCGTGAAAATCAGCCGATTGAGCCATGGCCTAGAGTCAACACAATTCAGCTGAGACCCCCGACTTCTACTGTGACCTGCGCGGTCTCGCACGGAAGAGTTTCCGTGGGTTGTCGAAGATCAAGCGCTTAAACTCTGGCTTCATTCCGAAATTCAACAGTAAACCAACCTCAATCGGAGTGGCTCGTAAATAATTGAGCAGTTGAGCAGCGTGAGATGAGTCCAAAGCCCTCGCACTCTTCAGTTCGAGCAGAACTTTATTCTCAACCAAAATGTCAGCCTCAAAATCGCCCACATTACAGCCACGGAATGTGACTGGAATCTGGACTTTAGTTACCGCCTTTAGACTCGCTGAGTTCAACGCGAACAGCAACGACCTGCTGTATCAGTCCAATCTGTGGCTAATATTAACTATATTTTCCTGTTTCTGTTAGGTCGTCGTAGATCATTCCGCGGCGGTCTTTCTTAGCCTTCGTTACTGCCGTATACCCCCCTTCCTCGTTGCGGCTGATCTTGTTCTGCGCATATAGCCCCTCAAGCACGAGCTCACACGCCGACACTGTGCGTGTCGCGTCGCTTCCCTCAAAATCGAACGGTATTAGGGCTGACTCGATTAGTTCGGGGATGGGTTCCAACAATCGCAGACATTCTGCTCCTCCGGCGGTGTCTGCCAACCGCAGATTGTTTCCAGCGTCAAACCACTGAATTGTCCGCTGAAAGTCTATCCCTACAAAGTAACCTTCGAAGATCTCACCCGCGGCTCGTTTGATCAGATCCCGGGCAATTCGACTGGCGCCGATCTGTTCGCCTTCGTACTCAAGCTCCATTTTCCCCGTCATGGATGGCGTGGCGGAGTAGATGTCCGAAATCCGAGGCACAATCAGCAACTCCTCCGTCAGAACCGCCCTACGTTCGGCGTTCGAGACAACAGATTCGAGCACGGTGATCGGCATTCGTTGCGAAACCCCGGAATGTTTATCGACCCGGGTATCGTCTCGTGCTTCAAAAGCGATCTGTTCCACCACTTCGCGAATGAATTCTGGGATGTACAGTCTTTCTGATAGACCATCCCGAGCTAACCACGCCTCTTGACCTGTAATGGCTACTGCCGTCTGCAACTCGGAAGGATAGTGAGTCGTGATCTCGGCGCCGATCCGATCCTTCAAAGGGGTTATGATCTTGCCACGAGCCGTGTAGTCTTCAGGATTAGCCGAGAAGACCAAAGCAACATCCAGCGGCAGACGGATCGGGTATCCCTTAATCTGAACGTCTCCCTCTTGCATGATGTTGAAGAGGCCTACCTGAATCTTACCGGCGAGGTCGGGTAGTTCATTGATCGCAAAGATGCCACGATTTGCGCGTGGTAACAGTCCGTAATGAATCGTTAACTCGTCGCTTAACAAGTGCCCACCCTTCGCCGCTTTTATTGGATCAACATCTCCAATGATGTCAGCGATAGTGACGTCGGGCGTTGCCAGCTTTTCAACAAACCGCGCATCACGTCCAATCCATTCGATCGCTGTGTGATCGCTGTGAAGCTCGACCGTCCGACGACCGTAAGCCGATATGGGATTGAAGGGATCATCGTTCACTTCCGAGCCGGCCACGATGGGCAGCTGCTCATCAAGAAGTTCGGTGAGTTGTCTGATGATCCTACTCTTCGCCTGACCGCGAAGGCCCAGCAGGATAATGTTGTGTCGTGAGAGAATCGCGTTGACCAGCTGGGGTATTACAGTCTCGTCATACCCAACTATTCCGGGAAACAGCCTCTCGTGGTTTCGCATCTTTCGCAGAAGATTGCGACGCAGCTCATCTTTTACCGACGTACTGGAGTAGCCGCTCGCTCTAAGCTCACCTAATGTTGCAGGCAGATTCATTGCAGACTGATCCTCTGTTCAGCGAGTTGTAATCGAGAGAATACGCGCGAAGCGCAAAAGGTTTAACCCGGGGGGAACAATGCATTCTACAGCAATAAGGGTGATAGAGGAGTGAAACTCGACGTCAACGAAAAGTCCCAAATTGATTTCTGTGTGAGACACCTCTCTTTCTCCGTGAACTCTGTGGTTATATTCGTGGGACAAATCAACCACCAAGCCGCAGAGGACGCAGAAATCCACATTAACTTGAATTTCAAGCGGGTTTCCAGGTTGTTTGATATGCACGAACTAATCCGTCCTCGGCAAGCTTCTCCAGATGAGCAAGGGTTGCTCGCTCTGCCAGCGGATGAAGCTTTGGCGAAACGTCCGTGTATACGTTCTGTACGATCGCTTCAGTCGTTTCTGCGCCCTTCCGAACGGCAATGAGTATTGCCTCTTCGCGTTGCAGTCGATGATCAATGTATTCATCCAGCTTATGGCGCGGGTTGGCGATTGCGGGACCGTGTCCACCGAGTATGAGTGATAGCTTTGGAAGAGCCGTCATGCGTTTCAACGATTCGAAGTAGTGACGCATGTTGCCTTCAGGTGGATCTATCAGCACCGACCCGAGCCCGACAACGTTATCCCCAGAAAGCAGCGTCCCCCTTTGCACATCGTAAAGGCATAGGTGTCCCCTGGCATGACCCGGTGTGTGCATTGCCTGCAAGGTTATTTGTGGCTCGCCTCGAAGCGTGATTTCATCGTTGTCCTCTATTAGTCGAGTTACCTCAACATCACCCGTTAAAGCCTCTGCTGTCAGACGGTGAGCAGCTACTTCGATGGTGGCACAAAGCTGTGATTTCAGGGCGTTTACTCCCGCAACGTGATCGGGATGGCGGTGGGTGACCACTATCTCCCGGACTTGCCGACCTTGCGAAACCAGATCCTTCACAGCTTTAGCAAGCGCAATCTGTTCATCTTCGTAAGGCGATCCAGGATCCACAATCAGGAGTTCTTCAGAGGTATAGATCAAATAGCAGTTGGTGTGTGTTGCAGGAGGTTTGGTGGGAGTTCGAACCGGAAAGCAGATATAGTTTGGTCGAAATTCTATTTGGCTGACGGACTGGCGATTTGCTTCCGGCACCGAAAGAAAACGAGTTGTCAGATCTGCTGTGATGCCGGTGGATAAGGTCCTTAACGCGTGAAGGATGGGTGGTACCGCGACAACTTCTCCGTTTTGCCATTTCCTCAATGCTCTTGACGCGCTGATCCATTCACCCGACTCCAACTCACTAGGCTTTACGACTGGTTCCTGTTTTGGCGGACAGCTGACCAGAAAGAACCATGTGTCGAATCTTCGAGCGCTGAAGGGTGGTGTCACCCACCGACCTACAAATGTGAAATCGCTGGCGTTGAGTTGCAACTCGTAGTGCCTGAGCAGTTGGGGCCAGGACATTCGTCCAGACTCGAGGTCATCCAGTATCGACAGGCGTTGACCCTTGGTAAGCTGCTCACCGCCACGTATAGCAAGCACACCGAGTTCTTCAAACAGCTCGCGTGCGGCACAGCTGATTGCTAACCGCGTTTCCGGGTCCTGGCAGTTCGAAACCTCGACTTCACTATCACACTTGTCTAATTGGCCTCCTGGGAAGGCGTGGAAACCTCCGAGAAAGGCCAGGGTCCGACTGCGTCGAACCCAAAAGACCTCGGGATCAAGTGGATTGGTTTTGTTGCGGAGAAGAATTATGGCGGAGGCGTCTTTGGGAGTTGCTACGGCTGTCATGACCACCTGAAACGTTCACCGTCGCCTCCTGACCAGGGGTTGCCGCGCATATGGTAACCACCCTGTTCCCAGAAACCGGCTTGATCGTTCTCCAGAAAACGAATTCCTTTAACCCATTTTGCAGACTTCCACGCGTAGAGCTGCGGGATAATCAGTCGCACTGGACCACCGTGTTCTGGTGGAATCGGCTGACCATCATGGGACCAGGCGAATAGAGAGTCTTCCTTGAGGAAGTACTCGAGCGGAACATTTGTGGTCCAACCGTAATCATAAGCGAGCGCCAGGACGAATTTCGCTTCCGGCCTAATACCAACTAGGTGAGCTATCTCGCGCGTTGAGACTCCACCCCAGATATTATCGAGACGTGACCAGCGCGTTACACAATGAAAGTCAGCGTACACCTTAATTGCAGGAAGCTGCATGAACTCATCCAAAGACCACTTCTGAGGTCTTTCAACGAGGCCGTCAATTTCGAATTCCCAACTGGCCAGATCAATTTCAGGCGTGCCATGTGCATCCAGTACAGGCCATTTCTTGGTTCGCGACTGACCCGGCGGCATTCGGTTTTCGCGCCGAGTATCTGGACTGATGACGTCTGCCTCAGCGATTTCCTCCGGCTTGCGGGGCTCGCTTTGCTGATACTTTGGATCGCTAAAGAGGCTGTTTAGGAAACTCATATGGTGTTGCGCGTAGGGTTTTGGCCCTCATGTTGTGCGAATCCATATAGATAGTCCTGTAAAGAAACTTAACGCTTCGTCTGACGCTCGGCCAGGGCCATCAGTTCCTCTGGCATCCACTTACCTATGGCTTTCTGTGTCGGCTCTTCTATTCCGACTGCGCGGTCGTGCCAGTCATCGCGAGTGCCTTCTCCACCACGCTGCTTCTCGTAATTTTCGGTCTGTTCCAGGCTCAGCAGAATTCCATCGATGACCTCTTTCCAATCCTGCGACTGTATTCCACGTCGAACAATTGGCAATCCCGCCGACCAATCCTCTTCGGGTGCCCGAGCATCCTGCTCCGGGATGGTCAAATTATAAAGCGGAGGAAACGCTGCCCCTTTAAATTCCGAAAGCAGCAATTCTCCCACCCTTTCGTAAGACCAGTCCGGGTGTTCTCCCCTGACCGCCTCCGCCCTCCGAAAGATATCAGAGACACTTGGCTGTGCTTGAGCCATTAGCAAAAACCTCTCTTATGTCGGCTTGTCGTGGAAATACCTTACACGTGCGGAAGGACGTACAGCAAGCAAGCAGGTTCTACATGTTCGACAAGCTTTAGCTTGTCGCGTCGATTGACTCGTCCTTCGGTGGAAACTCGATCCGTCGAGCCAACCGTCCAAGAATCCCAGTCTCTTGAGGGTCACGATTATTGCAAAACGACAACTGAAGTTTATCGAACACGTCTTGCATGAACCACCATTCATTGTCATGATTAGCCGAATGTCTGAAGCACTCAACTCCAGCAAGCCCCTTTCCATTCCACCCGAGGGAAGCGAAAAAATTTGTCACATATGCGGGCGCTTGCAGGAGGCATTTGAGCTTAGTCGGCTGCCGGATGATCTTCGGTCGATTATCGTCGCAAACACCTCCGTAAAGGACGAGGCCCTGGTCTGTTCGCGATGCGTCGAGCTATTCAGCCGAGCGAAGAAGCAGATCGATTCCCACGCGGCAATCTTTGAGCAAGTGAGTTTTGTTCTGCCTACGCCGCTACGAATGAACGCAGACGAGCGTTTTACAGGTCGGGGTGTAACGATCGCATTTTTGGATTCAGGGTTCTATGCACATCCAGATCTTGTAAAACCGGAAAACCGAATCGTCGCCTATCACAGCATCTTTGAAAAGGACGGAGATCCGACGTCACTCCAAACCACTGACGTTGCGAGTTGGCACGGTATGATGACCTCCGTTGTTGCAGTAGGAAACGGGTACTTGTCAGACGGCTTTTACAAAGGGATTGCTCCCGACGCGAAAGCCGTTCTCGTTAAAATTGGCAAGACCGGACATATCCCAGAAGCAAACATCGATCGTGGTCTTAGGTGGGTACTTGAACACAGGGAGAAGTACGACATCCGGGTGGTCAATATCTCTGCCGGCGGGGATTTCGAACAGCCGTACGTCCACAACGCTCTTTGCCAAACAGTTGAGCTTGCGGTTCGAGAAGGCCTGATGGTGGTTTGTGCTGTAGGTAACGCGGGAATGGCTCCCGGCCATCCAGTGCTGCCGCCAGCGTCTTCGCCGGCCGCGATCTCAGTTGGCGGTCTCGACGATCAGAACTCTTTTGATCGGGCGCGTCGGGGAATGTATCGATCTTCGTATGGGCCGACAATTGATGGACTTCAGAAGCCAGAAGTTATCGCGCCGGGTATTTGGGTCGCCGCGCCAATCCTTCCCAACACTCCAACTGCGGACCAGGCCCATGTTTATTCGGAGTTAGAGGCGGCAGAGGATAACTACCTTCAATCGATCATTGAATCACACCTGGGTGTTGACAAAGACCTCGATGAAGCCCGAGACCTGCCTGTACCGCTCTTGCGACAATTAATCACGATAAAACTGCACGAAGGAAACGTTATAAACCAGCATTACAAGTTCGTTGATGGCACCTCCTTCGCTTCTCCAATCGTGGCTTCGACAGTTGCGTGCATGATGGAAGCCAATCCTTCACTAACGCCACAACAAGTGAAAAGGATTTTGATTGAGACAGCCGAGCGTGTTCCTGGTGTTGAGGTCGAGCGACAAGGCTGGGGAGTAGTTGCTCCACGTCGCGCCGTAGAATTGTCGCATGCATTGCGTGAGCGAACTTAAGAGTGACTGGATTAGATCAAGTAGACAGCCGAAAGTTGCTGTGCCACAATCCTTCGAAAAACTGACCGAAAAGTGGAGAGGAGTTTGTAAGCGTAATGTCAGAAAATGACCCTGGCACTGCGGCCGCTCCGGAAGACTCTAACGTGCCTGCGGACGCGAATGCCGAAGAGATCACTTATCACGCCGTCGAAAAAGATGGTGTAGTTACTGCGATTTGGGAGATGCAGGGACGCAAGCATCTGCGGACCATCGATCCGCGCTCCCGGCAAGGACAGGATATCCTTCGTCTCTACACAACCGAACATCACGACGATTCACAGAGCAGTTGATTAGACAGCCGCGCCGCCAATGGGCGCGGCTTTCTTGTCCTGTCGTTTGCCCTACACACAAAAGCGGTAGCGCGGTCCTTGCCACCTCAATCCATATCACACCACCCGATTTAGTTTCTTACCACGGACGAAAGCCTCCAGGTTCTTTTAGGCACTCCCCGGCGCTCGGCAATCAGTACGTTCATCCCGAGGGCCGTCGCTCTCCGGGCCACTGCCTGACCAAGGAAGCCGTAGCCGACGATTCCCAACGTGCTGCCGTTAATATCGTTGATCGCATGGTCCGGATACGGAAACTCACCCGCCTGTGGTGCGTCGTTCCAATAGAACTGGACTCTCGGCTGCAAGCCTTTACCGGGGTAGAGAAGGCACCAGCTTCTTTAGCCTGTCCAAACCACCCGATTTTCCTTCCTTTGTCAATGACACTCACGGCGACGATCGGCAGGATAATTACAATTGCGATTCCAGCTCGACTGATCCAGTTCGCATTGATAGAGTATCAGGAATTCCTTAGGCTCGATCCTAAAGGTGAGTGCCCGACTGGGCACCCAACCTTTTGCGAAAACTCCGCGACCTTTTGCGAGGTAATCAGTCCGATTCCCTGGTAGATAAGATATTCTCCCTAAGCAAAATGGCTGAAGTTAGAAAAGCACTTGTAGCCGACGCCGAACGCCTTACCCAGATAGCGCAGGAGTCAAAACGCTATTGGGGGTACCCTGAACACTGGCTGGAGTACTGGCGCTCAGATCTGTCCATTTCGCCTGATCTGATTCAACATCACTGCGTCTACGTCGGTGAGGTAGAGGGAACAATAGTCGGCTTCTACGCACTGGTTACTCGCGGTGAAAAATTAGAGCTTGATCATCTCTGGGTAGTGCCGGAACAGATCGGCAAAGGCATTGGAAAACTTTTGTTCCTTCACGCGATGGATATTGCCCGCCAGCAAAGGTATTCAGAAATTGGAATTGTGTCTGATCCTCACGCCGAAGGATTCTACCGGAAGATGGGAGCCGCTCGTGTCGGCGAGGAGTTCAGCGAAGTTGATGGCCAGGAGCGCTGCTTACCCCGGATGAACGTGGATCTGGATTCACAATAGACCGCAAGGAAATCATAAGAATAGAATGCTGAAGCCATCTCACCGGTTAGGCATCACGTAAACCTCATAATTCATCGAACGAACACAATTGATTTCCAGGAGTACGGTAGTGAAGAAACGTAGAATTAGCTCAATCGTCGGCGCAACGTTGCTGATCGGCTTGTTGTGTATGACCGGATTTGCGCAAGATCGGAGATCGGCGCCTTCACGTGCAGATCTGTTGCAGAAGATCCGCAAAGAGCTGGTCACTCTGCCTTGGTATGGCGTGTTTGACAATCTCGCCTTTAGACTCGACGGGAGTACCGTGACGCTTTACGGTCAGGTTGTGAAACCCACTACTCGGTCTGACGCAGAACGGCGAGTCGAGCGCCTGAATGGGGTTTCACGCGTCATCAACCAAATCCGGGTCTTACCGCTTTCCTCGTTTGACGATGACATCAGACGTCGTACCTACGCTGAAATTTCCAGAAAGGGTAGCCTGTATCGTTACTTTCTGGGCGCGAACCCTTCAATTCACATCATCGTCGATCGTGGACACGTGACACTGGAAGGAGTGGTTGCGAACAGGGCGGATGCAAACCTGGCGTACATTGCAGCGCGATCAGTGCCAGGTGTTTTCTCCGTGAAGAACAACTTACGGACTGACCAAAGAGCTTACTAGCCGCCGATGGTACGATAAAATAACAACAGCGATCATGTGCGCCCCCGTCATCGCGGGCGTACCTTTGACACTAAATCCCTGAGCCGCTTATCACTGTTTCCTCAGGCGTTTATCATCTCGCTCCATTTTCTGACGCAAGTTTTTCGCAAGATGTTCGGCCGTGCTCTTGTTACCATTCCAGGCATCGACCTTGTAGGAAGCGACAGCATAGGCGACGACGCCTGTCTTAAGGTTCACCAACTGAATGCTGGCCTCTGATAGGGGACGACCACTGCCGAAGATTGTTTTGGCCCAACCGGCGGTCTCCGTTTGCGCAAACCCCTGGACCTCGAAATCGGCTTGCGAGCGGTCTGTGACCACAAGCAGCTCGACCTCCTTTTTTTGAAAGGCGGCAACCAGGTTGTGTTCGAACGCCGGGAGTCCGTCAATATCGCTAACGTAAACGCGGGATCCCGGACGAATGTAAGTTGGCTCTGCCTTACTCGCTGTCGGTTGCTGCGCCAATGCTGCGTTGAACAGTCTGAGGCGCTCCTGAGCGATTGCCAGTGATGCAAACACCAAAACCGTGAAAATGACAGTAATCGATTGTGTAACTCTCACCGATATCTCCTTAGAACTGGTTAATTGGCCTGGCTACATCGGGCACGCGTTGTGGCTGTTGTTGCCGAGGTGGTGACTCATCTTTGGGCAGTTCTCTCTGCCGAGGTGGTTGGCTTCGTGGCGGTGGTTCACTCCGTGCTGGAGGATCATTCCGGGGCCGTGCCTCACTGCGCGGTGGAGGATCACTGCGTCGTGGGGGCTCGCTCCTTGCTGGCGGATCAATTGTTTGTGGAGGATTGGCTCGTGGAGGTGAATCTGGCTTTCGCGGCGCCGGGTCGTAACGAACTGGCGGATCAATTCGTGGTTGCGGCTCACGCCTTTCATTCATTTTGGGCGCTTGAGTCGGAGCTACAGGCTGTCGCTCTGATGGTGGAATGCGTTCCCGTCTTTCAACCTTTGGTGGCCTCTCCGTCGGCACAGGGGGAGGCGCAACCACATCACGCGGTGGTGCAGTATCATTAGGATTTGGTCTCTCTGGACGTCTGGGCCATGTGTTCGGCCGGTCCCGATCATTTGGTGGCGTTGGCGTGTCGACAGGTCGTTGTTCAGGCCTCGACCTTCCCGGAGTAAACCTCGGGCCTGGTCGTGGTAAGACACCTGACGGGCGAGTCCCTGGTGGTTCAGGGCTGGTTGGTGGCCGTAGTTCTCTGCCGTTATGCATTCGAAAGCGGCGTAACTCATCCCCGAGTCGAACTCCAGGGGCACGGTTCAGCGCGCCTGTACGCCAGTCTGGAATAGATACTCCCCGAGATCTTCGAGCATCTCTCACCGTCGTGAACCGGCGGTTGGTGCCGTTACCATCACTGTTGTCAGGAACGATATGAGCCGGGCGTACGGGCAATACGCCGACAAATGGCTCAGCATTAAGCACTCGTCTGGCCAAGTTGCCATTTACGCCTTGAAACCTACCGTGCCCTGAACCGAAGCGGCGTAAATGAGTTCCAGTTACACCACGGACATAACCCTACGTTTCAGCGGGAATGGACACTCTGGGCGGCATCTGTAGGCTTGACCGACAGCTGTTACTTATCGCGGGCTTTAACGTCGTTCATCACAATCGTGACGATCAGCCCCACTCCGGCGATTGGTGCCAGCACAAAGAAGATAAGTGGCAAGCCCGGATAGCCGAGGACACGGAATGAAGTCTCAACACGCATCAGCATTGCGGCTCCCACGATCAGGGCGGCAAGAACCAGACCGAGCGTGATGCGGTTAGCTACCTTCTGAAG
>DATETN010000014.1:0-19502 GCA_035283645.1 Pyrinomonadaceae bacterium | reverse complement strand
GATTACGCTCGTTACAAGATGCTTTTCTCGCTACTGGCAGCGATCGTGTTCATCTGGGGAGTCGTCGGTACACTCGACATCAAGAATATCCCTTATTCCGGATATGTTCTGAGCCCGGACCGGGTGGTGACGATTGTCCGCGAGGGTAGCCCGGCCGCATTGGCCGGTGTCAAGGTGGGTGATACGGTAACCAGAGTCAACGACATCGCAATAGCAGATTTCGGCTCGTTGGCCGCTCAGCAACGGCCCTCAATCGGTAGCGATGGCAGCATAACGGTGAAGCGCGGCGAAACTGAACCAACACTGACGTTCAAATATGGTTCGCAACCGACGGTGGATCTAATTGCAAACTTCGGCGCTGTAACGCTAACCGGTTTGGCATTCCTCATCCTCGGCCTGATGGTCTATCTCAAGAAGCCGACGCGGCTGAGCACCATGTTTTGCATCGTGAGCTTGCTGTTTGCACTGGCCTTGTTCAACAATCCTTACTTCGCGTCGAGCGTCCAGCGCCGCCTGATTGGGGGTGCACTGACATTCCTGGTGGCGATACTGTTTGCAGTTGTTCTTGATTACTGCCTGAATTTCCCTAGCACGAAAAAAATCATCGCGGGCCATTCCTGGCTGCGCCACGCAATCTACGTCGTAGTGGGTGCCTTCGGATTAATGATAGCGACCATAATCATCACAACTCCGACGATAACTCCGGTCCGCTCGATGTTAGTGTCTGTGGCCTTCAGCCTGGTATTCGGCGGGTACATACTCCTCTCCGTGATTGCTGTGGTCCATAGCTACCTCAAGGCCACCACTGAAGAGCGCTCCGCCACGGGACTAAACCTGATGTTGTTGGGAATGGTGATTGGCTTTGGCCCGCTTTTACTTTCGATCCTGGTGCATACTATCAGCCCGCATATGGGTGATCTGCCCGGTGAGAGGTTCTACGGCATCACTCTGCTCGCGATCCCGATAGGCTTGGCAATGGCCCTGATGAAGCTTAAGGAAGTGCCGGCAGATATTCCAGGCATTAAGGCAGGAGCAAGAGGAGCCGCTGCATAGCGTACGTACGATTCAATTCGCCAATTTTAGCTCAACGAGAAACCCAAGGGGACCGACCCGTTCGCAGGCGCGGGCGGCATTGGACCTCTTTCTTTTTGACTGTCTTTTAAGGTTCTTGCGATTTAATTAACGTTTCTTCATGGTTGTAGGACTGATGATCCCGCAGTGGGCGGAGCTGCTGATCCAACGCTTACTCCAATTTTGCTCAGCCCAAAAATAACACAGGCAGTTCCGTGACTCGCTTGCGCTTCCGGATCGTGGACATCAGCTCGTTTGCTGTGCCAGCAGGGATTGCGGACGTCAGGGCTTTGACATGCACGAGCGTAGTTGTCAGCGGCATTGCAGACGCTAGCACCTGCCTTGCTTCAAATGGGGTCGCCACAACACCGTGCTCGGTTACAGTGCAGGGATCCACGTTGGAGCAGCCACCGAATCAACCTGTTGGTGGAGCATGGAACAGCACGCTAGGAGCGGGAACAATTACGCTTGCTACACCGCTGGCTCCTGGAGCAAGTATCAACATACAGTTCCTGTTGGGCGTCCAACAGACTGGCTCGTTTAAGTTCTTCGTCAATATCGAAGCTCTGCCGTAACGGCTAAGCTTTGAATTACAAGTCGAGGTCACCAGCGCATCTCAACTCTGGTGACCTCGTTCCTTGCATTCGGTCCGAACCAACTGAACAACGGTGGTCTACGTGCTGAGACGCGCCCACGTCCCGGTCGGCGTCGCCGCGCTCCCAATCCCGGTGCAGATGATGCTTTTGTGACAAGTCAAACCCGCAACCGCTCCGAGAAGGCCTCAACAGCCAACTGGGTGCTCAGACGACTCTGACCAAAAAGGCAAGTCCAAGACCACCGTTAGACCTCCCTCCGGACGGTCTACCATATCGAAACGAAACTGATCCCCGTAAATTTGTTTGAGCCGGTTTTGCACGTTCTTCAAGCCCACCCCTTGCACGTTTAGTGACGCGCCGTTTAATCCCGGACCGCTATCTTTTATTTCAAGGTGGAGGAGGCCGTCCGATCGTTTTGCCTCAATTTTTATACAACCTGGAGCCGCATGCGGAGCTATGGCATGCTGAATTGCGTTTTCTACAAGCGGTTGCAGAATCAGGTGGGGCACATGCGCTGAGAGCGTGGTTGGTTCTATTTTGAAGTCTACCGTAAGTCGATCCTCAAAGCGCACCTGCTCTATTTCAAGATAACAGCGCAGGAATTCGATCTCCTGTTTGAGCATGACCATCTGTTGCTCAGAGTGGTCGAGCGTCAGCCGCAGGAAGTCGCCGAGCCGCGCAATCATGCTGTTGGCCCTCGGTGGATCTTCAAGTACGAGTGAAGAAATCGAGTGAAGAGTGTTAAAAAGAAAATGAGGGTGAAGTTGCATTTTGAGAGCCTGAAGCTGTGACTGAGCCAGTTGCGCCTCGAGGGCTGATCGTTTCACTTCTCCAGCCAAATAGCTTCGATAGTACAGAAAGGCGTGCGCCGTAATGACAATAAGGGAAGCAACGATCAAACCGATGTAGAGTCCGCCGGCAAAGTATGCCTGGAACAATTCAGCGAATGAAGCGAAGCGCTGCTTAAAATAAGGCACGGTAAACCAACCCATGGCAAGATGAATGCCCTGATGAATACTGGAGAACAAGAATATTGCTGGAATATGAAGCAGCAAATTACGTAGTCTAAGCGGCCGAAATCCAACCGGGAATCGATAGCTGAAGCGGAAGATGAGAAGCGACAAGCCGCCCCAAAGATAAAACCGCGCGAAGTTCATTCGCAGCGCAAAGCCGAGCCCGAGCTGCCGGCCTTCACCCATCTCAGAAGCATAGGTCAAAGCAGCAAAGACGAGCGCAACAAACGTCCAGACTCCGACAAAGAGCGTTACTGAAAGCCACTTAGATGTTGACTTGAACTCCGTCATAGATGAGTTAGTTAGCTTTTCATTAACACACACACTCTCTGCTCAATGTTTGATGCCACCTATAACTAGTGACCATAGATGGACTATCGAAGAAAAGGCAAGCGCAAGGTAGTAAGTGTTGAGGCTGCTTGCATCTCAGGACGTTAATGGCTCATCTTATGCACCGTGTCTCATTCGACAAACGAAGTGAGATTTTGAGGCCGGCAGGTTCTTCCTTTCGTTTGCGCGATTTTAAAACCTACGGACAAGCTTCGCCTTAACACTCACTGTAATTGGTGGGTCTGGCTATTGTCCTAAAGTTTTGTTGACAAGCTGTTGATAGATCTCTAAATCGAGAGGCTTCTGAGGATGAACGAACCTGCCTTTCGCCTTTACGAATTCGGCCCCTTTCGCATTAATGTGAGGGAGCGACAGCTAGAACGCCGCGGTGAGGTGGTTCCGCTTACTCCAAAAGTGTTCGACACGCTCCTCCTGCTTGTTGAGAACGGCGGTCACGTTTTGGGGAAAGACGAGCTAATGCGAACCTTGTGGCCTGACAGCTTTGTCGCGGAGAGCAGCCTCACTCAAAATATCTCGCTGCTTAGAAGAACCCTGGGAGAATTTGGAGACGAGCGTCAGTACATTGAGACGATTCCGAAGCGAGGGTATCGTTTCATTGGTGGAGTGCGCGAGTTCAATGGTTCCAATGGCGAACTGGTTATGCAAGGGCGGTCTGGCACGCAGATCGACTTTGAAGGGGAGAAATTTGTGCACACTTCGCAAGAGCCCGTGTCTGGGTCTAAAACGAGACAGACTCCGGTGTTAAATGTTGGACGATATCCGACACATCGAACGTATGCTAAGACTGACGTAAAGATCAGGGCTCTAATTGTGGACGACGAGTCTTTGGCCCGAAAGTTCATTCGGCGAATGCTGAAAGAAGAGCGAGAGGTGGAAATTGTTGGGGAATGCCGTGACGGCGCAGATGCCGTTGCCGCGATTCGAAAGCTAATGCCCGATCTCGTTTTCCTCGATGTTCAGATGCCGGAGATGGATGGCTTCGAGGTACTTGAAGCCGTGGGTGTCGAGCGCTTACCGGAGATCGTGTTTACTACAGCCTACGAGAATTATGCGATTCGAGCCTTCGAGCTTCACGCGCTCGATTATCTGCTGAAGCCGTTTGACCAGGCACGATTCAGGGATACGATTGTGCACGCTAAGCAGCGGATTCAGCAGCGGCAATTCGAAGACGGGCGGCTGCAGATAGGCGCACTTCTAGAGAATGTCAAGCGACAGCCGGAGTATCTGCACCGACTCATCATCAAGGCGGATGGTCGCATCAAGTTTCTAAAAACTCAAGAAATTGACTGGATAGAGGCGGACGATAAATACGTGCACCTTCACACAGCAAAGACCTCGCCAATGGTGCGACAGACCTTGAATGCCATGGAGGCGCAGCTCGACCCAAAAAAATTCCTGCGCATTCACCGCTCTTCAATAATCAACGTCGAACGCGTCAAAGAACTGCATCCACTACTTGGCGGAGAGTACACAGTCGTCATGGAAGATGGGACCAGACTTACCTTGAGTCGCAAATACAAGGACAGATTGTTCGAACTTCTTGGCAAGCCACTCTAATTTCCGGCATCCTCACTCCGAGATGTGAGCACGCACTCGTACTCGCGGCAGCCTCACTCCTAAATCAAAACGGCTCACGCCGTCATTTCTACCTATCACGACATTCCCCTTGGACCCTGGAGAGTTCCGTTCTATTTTTGGACTAAACCGGACTAGTGAGATGGAAACGGCGTCCCCATCCAATAATTGTAGATGTATTTCTGATGACAGAAAACGGCCAACTCCACACTCGTTTTATTTGCTTGCAAACTGGTCAATATCTGGTTGCTCATGATGCGATCGCTTCCTCTCGTGACCCAAGTGCCAGGGGGCTTTTGAAAACCGCATTTTGCTTCGGAGGGAGACGATGACTTTCAAGACCCTTGTTTTTTCACTCTTCTCGTTCGCATTAGGCGCAGCGCTCTGCGCCGGGACAACGCCTGGCACAAGCACCGCTTCAAGCGAGGTTTCGACGATCGAGGAAGACCACCGCACTGGCGATCGCGAAGCTATCCGCGCCCATCTTGATAAGATATTCCGCGCATATGTAAACAAGGATCTTCCCACAATTCGTGCGACGCATGGCGAAGACTGGACTGGCTTTACCATAGGAGCGCGTTCGATCATCCGTGGAATCGGTGAATATATGCAGGACGCGGAAAACGCAACCAAGAGCCCGTTTCTAATCGCGGATTACAAAATATCGGAAATTGACTTCAAATTTTATGGCGACGTTGTACTCGTGCCTTACGTCGCCGACATCGTAGCAGGAAGTACGTTGCGCCTCCCGGGCAAGTTTCGCTCGCTTGATGTCTACGCCAAGATTGATGGCAAGTGGAATCAGGTGGGATCGAACATTGACTTGCATCCCGAGACTCTCGAAGCACAGCGACAACAACCGCGCCCGTTGACGCCTGAACAGCGGCAGGAGCTGTTAACCGCGCGCGAAGCAACTTGGCGTGCCTTCTTTTCCAACGATCGCGCGCTGCTCGATAAGATCATTCCAGAAGAGACCATAGCGATCAACGCCGCGACTGGGGACTGGGCGAATCGGTCCGGCGTGCTCGCAGAGGCCGCTCAGTTTGCGCAGGGCGGCGGCAAACTCGTGCACCTTGAATTTCCCAAGACCGAGGTTCAGCTCTACGGTGATTTGGCTATACTCTATTCGAGCTACCGCTACGATCTGAACATGCAAGGAAAGATATCAACGCAATCCGGTCGAGCCACTGAGGTCTTTGTTCGCCGAAACGGCGTTTGGGTCAACCCGGGGTGGCACATGGACTCAGGACATTAGTCCTCATGAATTCGCCGGCCGCGGCTGAGCAGGAGCGATAGGCGCCAGGCGCGAATTGACTTGACCCGCATACTTGAGTGGCCAAAGGGATCATACGTATGAAGAATGACACGCGAACAAAAGCGTCGCGAGGTCAATTGGATGGCTCATCGTCGGCCGGTTATGGACACGCCGGCGAGTTCCTGGGCCGCATATGGCGGGTCTTGCCGGCGCTGGCGGCTATTTGCGCCGTTCAAGTTGGGGCCGCCGTTGGGGCGCCGCCTGAATCCCGGCGTGAGCGTGTGACCAAGCTCATTGTCAAGATTCAGCGGGCTGATTATGAAGGCGATAGGGTAGCGCTCGGACGCCTCTACCAGGACTTGGCCTCTTTCGCCGACGACAAAGAGCTTGGCGCTAAGGTCCGATATTGGCGTGGGTTCGCTATGTGGCGCCGAGCAATAAACGGATTTAATGACTCAGTAGCCCCCAGCGAGTTAGAGCACGACCTTAAGCGGGCATTAAGCGAGTTCCAAGCGGCAATTACGAAGGACCCAGCCTTTGCCGACGCTAAGGCGGCGACCGGATCGGCCATGGGCCTTCTCAGTTTTCTTTACCGCAATAACCCGGAACTTGCGCCAGAGTTCAATGACCCGGTCCGTTTGCGAGAGTTCTTGAACAAAGCGCTGTCATATCAGAAAGAAGCGGAAGCGGCAGAACCGGAGAACCCGCGCGTGTTGTGGGTGTTGGGCCAAACCCGCTGGGCTATACCACCGCAAATTGGCGGCGGTCAGGATAAGGCAATTGAGACGTACCATAAAGGACTGAAAGCGGCACGCGAGCGCAAAGCTGCTGTGCGAGATCAGCTGACGCCCTCATGGGGAGAGCCGGAGCTATTGATGAATCTGGCTTGGTCAAACCTGAACCGAAGCACGCCGGATCTGGCCGCTGCTGAGCAGTATGCGCGCTCAGCACTGGCGCTGGTTCCCCATTGGCATTATGTCAGGGACATTCTGCTTCCTCAGATTGAAGCCGCCAAGGGGCCGGAAAAGAAGCTATAGAGGAACCGCTCAGCTCATCGAAGTCGAAGAGGTCTTCAAAATCTTACTGAAAGAGAGTCGATTGCTTACGCGTAGGCTCGTCCACGAAGAAGCCTTTCCAGTAACTCCCGAAGAGTTGTTCGCTCTCTTGCATACGCCGAGCGCGATTCGCATTTGGTGGAGCGCTGCACGCGCGATCGTAGTGCCGCAAGAAGGCGGTCTATGGACTGCCGCCTGGGGCAACGACGAGGACTCGCCGGACTATATTACCTGGGCCATAATCAAGGTCTTCGACCCTCCCCAGCGAATGGTGATCGGAGACTTTGGCTATTACACCAAATCCGGCCCACTTCCCTTCCAGGCCGACTTTACAACCTCATTCAACGTGGCGGTTCACGCAGACGGCGCCACGCTCCGCGTCGAACAGGACGGTTTTCCAAACGACAACATCGCTGATGAATTCTATGCAGGTTGCGAAGTGGGTTGGCGAAATACATTTGTCGGCATAAGGGCGTATTTGAACAGTTGACCATATCTCCAGATACTCTCTCGCGATGATCGTTGAATGGCTGCGCTCAGCGCGAGTGAAGTGCGGCGTTCAACGGCGAGGGTAGTAACGGGTGACACCCATGGGAAGGCGATTACCCAAGAAAGAGCTGCTCGGCGAAATACAACGTGAGAGAAGCGCGCTGGACGATACCCTTGCGCTCCTGACGGCCCGTCAGATGACCAAGGCGGGCGTTACTCGTGGCGGATGGTCCGTAAAGGACATCCTTGCCCATTTGGTCGAGTGGCAACAAATGAACCTGGACTGGTATGCGGCAGGATTGCGGGGAGAGAAGCCGGCAATGCCGGCGCCCGGATTCACTTTGCGAGAGCTGCCCCGCCTAAACGAGATGATCTATCGAAAGCATCATCGCCGATCGCTGCAGGCGGTGATGCAGGACTACCGGTCCCACCATGAGCGTGTCGTGGAGCTTATCAAGAGTCTTCCGGATGCTGATTTGGTGACTTTGGGACGGTTTTCCTGGACTGGTCCATCGTGGACGCTGAGTGACTATTTACGCGCCAGTACGGCGGCCCATTATCTGTGGGCACGCACGCGCATTCGACGCTGGTGGCGTGCCCAAGAGAAGGACAATGAACTTTCGCGCAATTGAGGCTGTCGTTTCGCCGCCGGAACTCATTGCACCACACGGGACAGCGTCTTTGCTTGTTGAGGCTACTCAAGGACAGGAAACAGAAACCATCTCCAGCTACGAAAGGATTTTGAATGCGGGTGAACTATGTAATTGTCTTTGTTAGTGACATGAGTCGGGCTGTCTCGTTCTACCGAGATGTGATTGGATTAACCCTGAGATTCCAGTCACCCGCGTGGACCGAGTTCGCAACCGAGGGGGCGACGCTGGCACTCCATGCAAGCGAAGCGTCCTCTTCTGAACAGGACAATCTGCTAGAAGTTCCTCCCGGCCGGTGCCGTCCTGGTCTTAGTGTTTCCGATCTTGATCAATTTCACATGAGGATGGTCGAAAAGAATGTACCTTGCATTCAGGAGCCAAAGGATGTCTTTGGGGCTCGCGTCGCCCAGTACGTAGATCCCGATGGGCTGGCGATATCCGTTAGTGAGGAGAGGCGCGGTCGCTAACGGCCCGCGCCCTATTCAGAATTGCACAGGCCGGCCCGGGACTTGGCGAGTAATCTTGTAACCAGTCTGGATTTCGTAGCCTTAGAATAGGACAAAGTCGTGAGTCGAAAACCTACTTTTTCGATATTGGCCCTTCTGGTTGTTGGGTCGCTGGCCTATGCCAATCTTGAGACGCGAAGATCTGCACCTAATGGTCCGGAGGAGGCGAAAATGTTTCAAGGACTAAGAACTGCCATCTACCATGTGGATGATCTTGAGAAAGCAAAAGCATGGTATTCAGAGGTGCTGGGAATTAAGCCGTATTTTGATCAGCCATTTTATGTTGGCTTCAATGTTGGCGGCTTCGAGTTGGGCCTGGATCCTGATATGACGGATGTCTTGAAGGGCAGCAGTGTAATCGCATATTGGGGCGTAAAGGATGCCGCTGATTCTTACAAACGAATACTGAAGCTTGGCGCGAAGCAGCATAGCGACGTCAAAGAAGTGGGCGGTGGTATTCGGGTAGCCACGGTGACAGATCCCTTTGGCAATGTCTTTGGCATCATCGAAAATCCACATTTCAAGGCTGAGGGCAAAGAATGAACTGTTCATCAGTTCCAATCAATGTTGTCAAGTTCAAAAAGAGGGGGAGACTATGGTAGACGAGAAGATAGAGTTTTTGTCCGCCGTGTTGGTTGTCTCTAAAGATCCAAAACGATTAGCGGAGTTCTATCGAGACATTGTTGGTATTCCGATAGAGGCAGAAGAACACGAGGGTGCCCTGCCTCACTGGGGATGTACTCTGGGGGATGTTCATTTTGCGATCCATCCAATCGAGGATTTTCCTGATGGCCGGTCAGGCATCGGTGCAATAAAACTTGCTTTTACCGTCTTCGATATAGAGGCGTTGGCAACGAGGCTTAGGTCAAAGGGGGTTGCCCTGCTGTATCCTCCAAAAGATACGGGCTTCTTTTGGACTACCGCGATTGAGGATCCGGATGGAAACTTCATTGAATTCACGCAATTAATCGACGAGTGGTTTGAATCTCTCGAGAGTCGGCGGGCTGATGGGCTTGACGTCATTGCTCGCTGGAGAAAGACGAAGTAACGATTACATATGAGTCATTAACGTTGATGGCCCAGGTTTCAACCCTGCTATTGAGCGACGCAATTCGAATCGAATGTTCTCACGTTCGACAGCGCTGAAAGTGAGCTGATGCCATGCAACGGAATATCCTAACTACAATGCTGATTATTGTGACAACGTGGATGGTGGGCACGTCAGCTTCAGGCCAGTGCCGGGTAGTGTCCTAATTTGAATTTGTCTCTGTGCCTACTCTGTGTGCTCTGCGCCTTTGTGGTGATTATCATGCGAATAGCATCACCACAGAGTCACCGAGGACACCAAATTCGTCAGGAGTGTAACGGTGACACTTGAAGTTGTATTGATAATTAGCGCTGTTTTGGTCGGGTTGGCTTTCCAGCAACCACCAAGTACTCACGTGAGTCACGATAAAGTCGCTTTTAGCTCAGTTGCCATGCGTGTGAAGCATATGGAACGAATGGTAACGTTTTACACTGAGGCTTTCGGTGCGAACTTCCATGAAGTCGATACAAATGGATTACGATCTCAGTTTGGCGACGTTGCTGGAATTACGCTCAAACTGGTGCCGCTCCGAGAAGAAGACGACTTCGACGGCTTCCCGGTACACCAGCTCGGCTTCACGGTTTCAGATGTTGAAAGAGTAATCGCCCTGGCAATCAAACACGGTGGGCGTCAAGAGGGTCGGGTTTTGCGGGAGGGCGGTCGAGTCCACGTCGCAATACGGGATCCCGATGGGAACACTATCGAACTCTACGAGAAAAAAAAGAGTGCCCTAATGCAAAGAATAGAGGTTAGTTGTAACCAGGAGGGCTCATGGCTGACAAATCATAGGACTGAGCGGCGAGATGCGGGTGGGTTGGTGGAAGGTAAACCCAGCAACCTGGTCAACATGTCAGCCAAGGAGCAGTTATGAAACGACTGGTAATTGCCCTTGGCATAGGTCTTTTGTGTTATGCGCATTACAAAACGGCATTGTCATTTGAATCGAAAGACACCAAGGCGGAACGAGATGTAGTTGCCTTAGTTCGTCAACTGACGGAGGCGCAGAGGAATTATGATTCGAGCACAATGGATCAGATTCTTGCCCCTGACTATGTCGAGATCTCACCCGTTGGCGCAGTAGATGGGCGTGCGAAAGTGCTCACTTTCTATACTCCTGAGGAGAAGAAGAAGTTTCCGGGTGAACTGCTTTTATATGAATTGGATGAGAGTTCGGTAAGAACTTACGGCAACATGGCCATTGTTGTAACGCGCTTGCGCTCGGTGATGAAGAGTACTGAGGGGCAGACCCTTGAGCGCGCTTTAAGATGTGTCTTTGTGTGCCGTAAGCACCAGGATCGTTGGCAGGTAGTCTCAGCCCAGTACACGGGAATCACAAAGGAATCCTAAATTCACTTTATCAAACTGAAAGTTCATGGCTTGTCGATCGCCGGTCATCGTTACCTGGCCACCTTGTTTCAAGCTGTCTTGAGGAATCAGCTGTGGCATTAGCGATGAGAGGGCGATTTCAGTGGCGAACATCGGTCATCATTCGCGCGCCAAGGGACCGAGTATGGGCGATCGTCGATGATGTATCGCTGATTCCACAGTACCATCCGGAAGTCCGCAAGGTCGATCTCCTGTCAGGCCGAAGCACTCGCGCGTTAGGCGTTAAGTACCGGTGCACAATACTGGAAGGCAGAAAGGGCAGCTGTGTTGAAGAGGTTGTCGATTACGTTCCGGGCCAGCGCATGGCGACAGCCTTTCCCGAAGACACGTGGGGGATCAGCAAGATGTTCGCGGGTTTTGTTGTGGAAACCATCTTAGAGCCGCATGGCGATTACGAGACCATCCTTATCCTCAAAGCCTACTATGAACCGATTGGGTGGAAAACTAAGCTGCTGAACGTGCTCTTTCTCCGGCGAGTCATGGCGCGCAGGGCATTGCGTACGATCGAAGGCATCAAGCGTCTGTCAGAGATTGCATAGCCAAGATGCGCTTCGAATGCTTTCAGAAGTGATCGCTATTTAAATTCTTCGTGTGAATTGAAGCTCTGCCGTAACGGCTGAGTTTTGAATACAAGTCGAGGTCACCAGGGCATTTCAACTCTCGTGACCTCGTTTCTTCCGGGTGGCTATCGTCAAACCGCCTGATGATAGTCTCGTGGTTAAGTCGAGATCGAAGCGCCAATTAAGGCGCGGAGTAAATGACTTCGCGCTTACGCCGAGTGCTCCCGAAGATGGCACCAACTCCGGCCCCAATCCCGGTGCCAAATATGATTCCGACAGGAAGCCAGATTTCGGCGTCTGATTCGACCTTGCTCTGGCCGATTGCGGCTCCAGTGGCAGCGCCAGCCCCCGCCCCAATCAGCGCCCATTTCGTTTTGGCTGCTTTCCCGATCGAGTGCTCAATCTGCGCAATATTATCGCGGGAAATGTTTACCACCATCTTGCCGCGCGACAGCGTTAAGTTGGTTTCAGATGCTTCGACCATCTTACCCGTGATGGTCTTTCCATCCTTCTGTTTTACGATCAATCGTGCGTCAACAGGCAGGGCCTGAACTGCGGACCATTCCCGGCCTTGTGCCAGCGCCACTCCGGACTGAGCGACCAAAAGCGCTGCTGCGATTAGCAGGCAGAGTAGTTTTGTTTCCATAACGGCTCCTGAATCCTAGATTGGTTTCAATCTGCTTGTATTTGGAGCAAGTGACGTTCCGACAGTTGAAGCGATGAAACACTCAGGGAGCAGAGAAAATGAATCTGAACGCAGTGCTGACTGCCGCAATTTGGCGACAGGTAGCGGGTTCATAACTCATTTGTGAGTAAGGGAGTACTTTAGGGCTAAGGGTGAGAACAGCAAGACCATTACCGAACGATGCGTCATGCAAAGTCGCATTAACTCAACGTGTGGTCTCACGGTCGCTGTTTCAACTACGCGGTGGGTTCAATATTCTGGTTCAAACGGAATAGATTGGTTGGGTCGTACTTGTTCTTTACTTCAGCCAATCGAAGGTAGTTTTGTCGATAATTAACGCGAATGCGGTCCTGTTCGTCGCCCGACGTGAAGTTCGCGTAGCCGCCCTCCTCTGAATAGGGTCGAAGGGCCTCAAAAGTTCGGGTGAAGAAATTCATGAGGGAGTCTCCTGAAACTATTAACCAACAAACTTTGATTTTTCAGCCTTGTTCTACGCGAGGTATGCCGAATGTATCAGGTAAGTTCTGAGCGAGCGGACGATATAACATCAAACCGGGCGAGTCAATAAATATTGTATGCAGTCCTGGTCGTCCGGCGAAGGTCGTCAAGCGGACCGACGATACCCACGTTGAAGGATTGAATTAACCTGAGTGCATTGTTTGCAGCTCTGCTATGCCCGGAAGATCGGACATCGTAATTGCAGATAAAATGTCCACTGTGACGTTCGGGATGCTAACTATTCGGTTAGCCTGATTACTCAAAGTGGTTTCGAAAATATTTCTCGCCAGTCTAGCATTGCCAAAAGCCTTATCTCTGCGTTCGTAAAGGACTGAGAATACTCTTTCTAAATTCTCTCTGGTGTCGTGTGTAATGACATAACCAGCTCTGCTGCAAAAAAGCAACTTATAACACCCGAGGTGATTACTCCACCTAATCAACTTGAGACAATCACTGGTCAATCTAATGCAGTTAAGGCTCTGGGGAAGGCTGTGGCCCGCCTCCGTTTCAAAGGTGATGACGGGGGCAGATATGTATGCACCGCGGTCTTCCGATTCGCGAGGCTTGGTTGTCAGCATTGCGATCAACGGTGCCGGGTCAAAGGATGGCGAACCGACGCTCTCCCTATCGCTCCTCAATTTAGGAGAAGTGAAAAAGGGTACTCTCTTGGGCCCCTCGCAACTGCAGAGTCGACGTAGTAGTTGGCTAGGGGGGTTGGGACTAAGTGAGGAAGATCTAAAGGTCATTGCAAAATTACAGTTGGCAGATCTTGGGAGATGATGAATCAGTCACTGTCATGCCCGTTACCGGGGAGGGGACGATTGCCGAGGCTGAAAAAGGGAGTAAAGCGCTTTTATTCATCGCAGATGTGCTCGACACAGCTAAGGAGGACGTTAGCAAGGCCGTATCTAGCGAAATTCTAAAAGATCGTTCAAAGGAAGCTGCAACGGCAGCAGAAGCAAGAGAAAAGCTACATCAAGACGAGCACACTGCCTATGCTGCGTATCTTGAGGCGAAAGCAGACCTCTCCAAGCTTCAAAGTCCAACAGCCGAGGAAAGAGCGGCGAAGGAATTCGAGGTCGAACGCACGAAACGAGCGTGGTGCTTAAAACTTGCTGCACTCACAGCCGTCGGTGAGCGTCCGAGCGGCTCGCGGCCGGGCTGCCCATAAGCAGACTTTGGACATTTGGCGTGGGATTGCGCTTGCACACTCTGCGTCTGCGATTCGGGGCAAGTGCTCGACCTCCGCGTTGAGCGACGTTCACGACGACCACGTTGATAACCACCGATCGCTTGTCCAGCGCCAGCATTCACTCCCGCAATTTGCGCGCCCGCCTGGCTCTCAATGGCTACGTTCATCTCTTTCTCGTATTGCTGAGCTGAGTAAACGATCCGGTTGGCGGTAGTTTCTTGATTCTGACCTGTCTCTGCGCTGAATTCAGTGGTTGCGTAATTCGCTGTACGATTTCTCTTAGTGATTGCGTCGTATTTAGGAATTTCGACCAGTCCCTTGGCAATAGGAATCTCCGGAGGAATCATCAAGTTAACCATGTTCACGCCTTGATCGATTTTCGCCGCTGAAGATTTCCGGCATTCATGTAAAGATCACGCTTTGCTCCCGCGACGATATTGCTTACAGCCAGAGATGAGTTAGTGTTTGTGTCGTGTACGTTGCGTGCGACCTGCGCGCTCTCTTGAGATTTATGAAATCCAGCTGCGTCTTGAACAATCATTTTTTGTGTCGTAACCCAACGTCTTCACGGCTTACCTTCGATGTGGACTCGCACCAGCTTTCGAGGAACCTATATATGGCCGCACTTAAGGCTTTCAACACGCCCTGTTGTCGATCTTTGTGCGCAAGGTAGACCTCACCGTTTCCACGGCCGCGCGGGGTACCGTACCAGTTGCCAATCCGGGCTCCGCCCTACAGTCGCCTTCTCGTCATCTTGGAATCCTTGTGCGCTGGCACAAGGACGGCAATTTAAGTTCGTGCCTTGAAATGATTAACCTCAACTCCTAACTCTCTGAATTATGTAATCCCACAACTCTGGTCGTTTGCCACACCAGCTGTCATCTAACCTGAATGCTTGAGACCTTCACGCCACGGTCAAAATAAATCTCTAGCAACATACCTTGCTATTGACAGCATTTCCTCTTCCGACTTAAAGTCCGCATTGCACTTTCGAAGTCTCTCGTTATTGCGTGACCCGCACGTTCATCGTCTCGCTTAACGACTCACAGTCACTTTCCAATTATTAGTGTTCCGCTATCTACATTTGGCAGTCCTCTCAACTTCGTTTTCAGGCTGAGGGTTATGCGGCACGGCCACATCCTATGAATTGATTTCTCAAGAAAGAAGCTCCGTTAACACGTAGCGGTGCCAACGGAGCTCGCTAATCACACAATCCTTCGTCGCATCGCAGCGGCAGATGTGTTCCAAGCAACCCGCATCTTAGTGCGAAGGCGGCGAAGGCTCAAACCGTTGAAGGAGCCTTGACCATGGTGCGCACCGCCGGCTACCCCCTCAAGTTCTCTTTAAAGACCCTGTTCCTGATTCAAGTGATGGCGATGCTGCTACTTGTCGCGCCCTTGGCGAACAGTCAGTCAGGCGAAATCCTCTACATCTACGACGAACTGGGAAGACTGGTGGGGGTTATCGATCCCGCGGGAAACGCGGCGATTTACAGTTACGATGCGGTCGGCAACCTTTTATCAATATCTCGGCGCACTGCTGCTGAAGTCTCCATCATTGATTTCACGCCCAATAGTGGCGCAGTTGGCACGACGGTGACGATCTATGGAACCGGCTTCAGCACGACGCCCAGCCAGAATAGCGTAAACTTCAATGGCGTTAGTGCGAACGTGACGGCGGCGACAGCCAATCAGATCACGACCACCGTACCCACCGCGGCGACGACCGGCTCGATAAGCATGACGACCCCCCTGGGCAACGCCATCAGCAGCACCTCTTTCGTAGTAACCACCTCCGCGGCACCGACCATCACCAGCTTTACTCCAACGATTGGCAGTGCTGGCACGGCAGTTAGCATCACCGGAACTAACTTTGAAACTCCTGCGTCCAACAATAAATCAAAATTCAATATTACTAATTCCGCAAACTCTTCTGCTACGAGTACGACTATCGCGACAAGTGTTCCTTCGGTCGCCACTTCGGGACATATTTCCGTCAGCACTTCGGAAGGGACGGCGGTCAGCGCCGACGACTTTTTCGTTCCGCCGTCTCCTTACACCGCTGTCGACGTGGCCGCGACCGGGAGAATGAATTACGGGGAAAGCAGGACAGTACCGCTAAGCACGGCAAACAAGATAGGTTTGTTGGTTTTCGACGGGGTGGCGGAGCAACGGGCCAGTATTAAAGTCACCAGCTCCGATATTACCGGCAGTGCTCTCACTATCTACAGCCCCAACGGAACGCCATTAGCTTCTGCTTCGGCCAATACGAGCGGCGGCTATCTGGAAACCCCGATACTGCCAATGACCGGAACCTACACGATCTTAATAGACCCTAACAGCACCTACAGTGGAACGTTAACCTTTACGCTCTACAACGCCACGGATGTTTTTGGCTCGATCTCGATAAACGGGCCCTCCGTGGTGATTACAACAACAGTTCCCGGACAAAACACTCAGGTCGCCTTCGCAGGCAATGCCGGCCAGCGGGTGAGTCTGGGGATGAGCGGCGTGACGATGGGCGTATCGAGTAGCGGCACCAAAGTCTCCATCAATAATCCGGATGGGACGACGTTACTGGCGGTGATGGACGTGGGCACGAACGGGGCAGGCACCAGCACGCTGACGTTGCCGGCCACGGGAACGTATTCGATCTCGGTTGATCCGCAAGGGGCCAATAACGGCAGCATCACACTGACTTTTTCAGAAGAGGTCGCCGGAACCATCACGAGCGGCGGCGCGTCATTGCCGCTGTCACTGAGCAGGCCGGGACAGAACGCACAGATCAGCTTTGACGGCACAACCGGACAGCAGGTGACTGTCAGAGTGACGAGCAATTCTATGGGCAGCGTCACAGTAAAGCTGCTCCAGCCTGAGGGAACACAACTCACCAGCAAAACTTCCAGTAGTAGTAGCTTCAACCTTACTACCCAGACTTTGAGCGTAACGGGCGCCTTCGCAATCACGATTGACCCAGCAGGAGCCAATACCGGGAGCTTGAACGTCAGCGTGACAAATCCTTAGGACTTAGGGAGCCGAAGAGATATGAACAGGCGAATTATGAATACCGTAGCAGCCATCCTGATCTTCATCCTTGCGTTCGGATCCACCTCGTATTTGGCCGCACCACGAAGAAACACCGGGAAGGATAAGAAATCCATCTCCTACCCACTTGGCATAAGGAAAGCACCGAATCCTAACAAGGCAAAAGCAGTTCTTGCCGCTCCCGTTCAAGCCAGCAGCCTGCTTCCTGGACAAACTATCACCTTGCTGTCTGATGGGCGCTCATTTTTGATTGGCGGCGAGTCCGAGAGTGGTCCGGAGGATAGAGTCGCGATTAGCGACCTCCGCACCGGCCAGCCTATTCCGTTAAAAATAAAACTTCATCGCGCGCGCGCCTGGCACTCGGCGACGATGCTGCCGGATGGTCGCATCCTTATCCTGGGTGGTATGGGTGACAATGGAGTCATTGTGAGTACTGGAGAAGTTTTTGACCCCGATACCCAGTCGTTTACCTTATTACCCATCCCTGAAATAGCTGCACGGGCCTACCATTCGGCTACTCTCCTGACTGATGGTCAGGTCTTAATCACTGGTGGATCGTCGGCTCAGGCGGGAGCATCCAGTAAGGCCTTACTATGGGACTTCAAGACTAAGACATTCAGAACGCTTCCAGCGAGACTTTCGGGTTCCCGCGAGAAACATAAAGTGACACTCCTACAAGACGGCAATGTATTGATCGAAGGCGGAGTTGACGATCATGGTAACCGAGTTCCAGCCGCCGAACTGTTCAACGCCGAAGTCGGCGGCTTCAACTTTTCAAATATTTCTTCGGAACAGATGGATCAAAGCGCGCCTTTCCTGGCAGGTTCATTGCCGGCCAACGGCGCCGCTGATGTCCCGGTAGATACCTACGTCGCATTACGCTTCTCAAAGCAACTGCGGGTTGAGACTCTCAATCCGGAAACGTTGATACTCATGGGACCTGAGGGGACCTTAGAGACGAAAGTAGTGCCCGCTGAAACCGGCAGGCTGGCCTTCGTTGCGCCTAAAGCTCCTCTGCTCCCGGGGATTACTTACACAATAACGGTCGCAGGCGCAATTGATGAGAGTGGTGGCACAATAGCTCCGGCCACCAGCACTTTCACCACGAAAAAGTCCCCGGGGCCTGTTAGCGAAACGCCGGATACGGATAACTGGTTACCGGACGAGAACAATTTTCATGGCAACTGGCAGCGCAAACACAAGGACTCGCCTTGGCGTTCGCTCCCGCTTCTGCAAGCAGAGAAGGGTGCCACGGCATTGGCGGGACAGGTGCTGACGCTAGATGGTAAACCGCTCGATAATGTCACGCTTCGAATCGGCGAGAGGGCAGTTCAAACGGACAATACGGGAAGATTTCTACTATCCACGATCTCGGCCGGACATCAAGTAATGGTGATAGATGGCCGCAGTGCCAGCCGCAATAAAAAAGTCTACGGCATCTTTAGAGTTGGAGTTGATATTGAGAATGGTAAAACGAATCCCTTGGGCTACACAATCTGGATGCCGAAGCTGGACACGAACAACGTAACTACACTTTCGTCGCCGACCAAGTCTGCTGTAAAAGTAACTAACCCATCTATCCCCGGCCTGGAGTTGCGGCTGCCCCAGGGAACTGTTATCCGCGACGTCGATGGGCAGACGGTCACGCAGGTCAGCATCACGCCGATTCCGACCAACCAACCGCCTTTTCCCCTTCCGCCGAACGTAGACGTGCCGACGTACTTCACGATCCAGCCCGGGGGCTCGCAAATCATTCCGCCACGGGCGCAGCTTATCTATCCGAACTTTATCGGCAGTTCACCTGGAGCGCGAATAGACTTTTACAACTACGATCCGACGGAGAAGGGTTGGTACATCTATGGCCAGGGCACGGTGACTGCTGATGGCAAGCAGATCATTCCCGATGCCGGAGTCACGCTTTACGAGTTTAGCGGAGCGATGGTGGCGGGATCCTCGCTGGCGCCCAGCACCTTCGTGCAATGCGGCAGAGGAAATTTCGGGGGCTCATCAGTCGACCTCAACTCGGGGCTGTTCGTGCGCGGTGAAAGTGATCTGGCTTTGGGAGGTCTCGGATCGTTATCGCTCAATCGCACCTACCGGCCGAACGATACGCGCTCACGCGCGTTTGGAGTCGGCTCAAGCCACATCTACGACATGTACCTCGTAGGCGATACCTTTCCTTACACCTTCATGGACTTGGTAGGGCCGGACGGAAGTCGCATCCGCTTCAACCGCACCTCTCCGGGTACGGGACCGGTTGACGCCGAATATGAACCGGAGTCGTGTGGAATCGCGTCGTGCTCCTTGAAGGCAATAATTAAGTGGAACGGGGGCGGCTGGATCCTAATTTATGAAGACGGGACGAAGCTCTTGTTTCCCGATTCGTTCTGGGCAGGCACGCCGCAGCGTGCTGCGATGACTGGATACGAGGATCGGTATGGCAACACACTGAGCATTGTGCGGGACAGCACCTCGAACCTGACGCGGAT
>DATETN010000013.1:0-19798 GCA_035283645.1 Pyrinomonadaceae bacterium | reverse complement strand
CCCTTATTGTGCCGGTGTGGCTGCCAATTCCGGACACCATTTGACCACGAAGTTTTTTGCGATACGAAATTAACTCTCAAGAAAAGTCTTGTGACGGAATCCTTGTGAGATCACACGGTCACCCGCCACCGCGCAAGGTTACACCCATAAGTTTCCGTGTCTCGCAGACTTTGCGGCTCGCTCTTTTCTACACTCTTCCGAACTACCACCATTGATCGACTTCATGGCGTGGGCTCAAATAGAGCTCTACGTTGAGACGGTAGGGGTCTGGGGTTCAAATCCCCACGCGCTTACCTTCCTTTGTAGCTCGCCATTCGAGAGTGGTGCAAACGCTGGCCCGTGGCGCAACGGGAACCCGTGGCTGGGAAACGGGAAATGGACGAGTCGCCGAGTTAGCGCGCGGTGGCATCACGGTCTTATGTGAGTATAAATAATTGGCCGCCCGTTTTTATCTATGCTCAGAAGTTCAGCTTCAGCCCAAACTGTATCTGCCTAGACGTCGTCGTTGTGGAGGTGATCCTACCAAATGTGGGAGATACGGCTCCCGTCGCGTTGGTAAATGACGTCAGCCCGGAAGGTATGGCGAAGTTTGGATGGTTCGGTAGATTGAAGACCTCTGTGCGGAACTGCAGGGTGCGGCCTTCGCTCAACTGAAATGTCTTCGACACGGACGCGTCGATCGCAACCAGTCCGGGACCGATTATCGTGTTGCGACCGAGATTACCCTGGGTGTTGACTGGCGGAAGAGCGAAGGCGGTGATGTCCAGGTACTGGTCCGGTCGGCCAATCACCGGATTGATTCCCGGAACAATGTCGGGCCTGTCGTTCGCCGAAAAGCTAGTGGTGTTAAGATTGCCCGAGCGATTAGAGCCCAAACGCACCGTGAACGGCGGCCCCGAGGCGAGGGTGACGATATTGTTCAACTGCCAACCTTTCAGAAACGCCGCCTTGGCTCCCGTCGCAGAGTTTGCCAAGGGCAGGTCGTAAGTCCAGTTCATGGTCAGATTGTGCTGGACGGCAAAGGCGGACAATCCTCGATCCGTCTTCCGCTCATACCAGTTCGATACGTACTGAACGTTGTTGTTGAAGTCCTGAGAATTGATGCCGCTCGCATCATCGACTGAATGCGAGAACGTATAAGACAACTGCGCTCTGAGTCCGTGAGAGTACCGCTTGATTATGCTCAACTGAAGCGAGTTGTAGAAAGATTGAGTATCCGTAATTCGCTGGAAGATGCCGAGGAAATTCGGATTGCGCCGGCAGCAGGTGTTTTGGCCCGTAGCATCCCTGGTGGTTCCATCAAAGACTGTTCGTCCATCCTGGTTAACATGAAACGGGGCCAGGTTCGCCTCGCCGACGCGGATCAAGTGATTACCACGCGAACCGACATACCCGATTGTCACGTCGACTTTGCCGGGCAGCGCGCGTTGCACGGTAAAGTTGTACTGCATTACATAAGGGCTTTGCAGATCGAAGTTTATGGTCTGGACCACCGGCAGGATGTTGCCAGGATTTTTCGAGGCTATTAGAGGCGCCAGTGGCAGCGTGACATTGGTTAGAGAACTGCGGAAACTGAAGGGCGGATTTATAGCTCCGGAGAAGATGTAATACTTCGGCAGGATCTCATCGTAGAAAATCCCGAAGCCCGCGCGCACTGACGTCTTCCCATCCTTCAACGGATCCCAAGCCACGCCAATTCGAGGCGCAAAGTTGCGCTTCGACGGGTTAGAATGCCAGGGATCTCCTACTGTTATCTTTGAGTCCGTCACGTTACGCAGATTGCTAACTTTACCGTTGACTTCCGTAGGAACGGTGACCGTTTCATAGCGCAGCCCCAGATTTACCGTGACGTTCGGCCTTAGCTTGTAATCTTCCTGACCGAACATAGCCCAAAACCATTGGCGATAGCCTCGGACACCATCCTGTTGTTGCGGCAACACCCAGTCGAACTGTCCTACCTGACCTTTTAGGAAAGCTGTTAGGTTGTTGAAGGTCGCGATGCCACCAAGTTGCGGAAGACTGTATTGATTGAATTGGATACGTTGACCCTGAAAGCCCAGGCGCAAAGCATGAGGACCTTTCGTCAGAAACAGAGTATCGCCCCACTGATAGTTGTTGAACCGGTCAAATCGAGGCAGCCGAACATCGCCGCCGATGTCGCTGGCAACGCCCCTGATTGTGATGAAGCCCATCGGCTCACCCGGCACAAACAGCGCAGATTCGGGAAGCTCCACAGTTCGCACGCTCTGGGCTTGCTGCGTCGAACGGTTGAATCCAATCCGCGCGATATTAAGCAGCCTGGGCGAAAACGTGTGTTGCATTTCGATAGTGACATATTGATTACGCGAGCGTTCTTTGGTGAAAGAATTCGGAGGTGTGCTGGCAGACCAACGGTTTACTTTGCCGTTGTCGAAAGTGTAGCGACCAAATAGTGTGTCGCGTTCGGAGAAGTGGTGGTCTATGCGGCCCTGAATGAAGTGCTCGTCAGTCGGCTGCGTGCGAGAGAAGAAATACTCGGCAACGCCGCCGCCAAGGTTGCTGCCGTTAGCATGAGGAAACAGTTTGTCCACAAGTACTGCCGACTGTGAATTCACCATGAACGGCGCCTGGCCAGGCAGGATTCCCTGTCGCGCGTTATCATCCGGGACCGATATGAGTCCGGTAATCCCCAGCCGCTCAATCAACGATTCATAAGCGGCAAAGAAAAATGTCTTGTCCTTGCGAAGCCGGCCTCCGATTGCGCCTCCAAACTGATTGCGTTTGAAGGAAGGTATAGGATCGGACTTGCGGTCGAAGTAGTTCTTAGCGTCCAGCGCTGAGTTGCGCAGAAACTCAAACGCAGTGCCATGAAAATCGTTTGTGCCGGCGCGAGTCACCACATTGATCACACCTCCGGCTGACTTTCCGAACTCGGCAGAATAGGCATTGGTCAGCACCTGGAATTCACGTATAGCCTCGACGCCCAGCAGCACGCCTCCTACTGACCCAGGCGTCTTGTTGTAAGTGTTATCAATATCGATACCATCGAGCAGAAAGCTGTTCTGCTCAGGCCTTGCGCCGTTAATGGAAATCTTTGGCGTTCTACCGCCAACGACGTCACTGCCCGCTGTGACTGCGGCCATGACGCCGGGCTGCAACAACGCCAATTGCTGAAACGAGCGGCTGTTGAGTGGCAGGTCGCGGATCAGTCTGTCGTTCACCAGTCCGCTTAAGGCGCTGGAAGTTGTGTTGACGCCACTGGTGTCGGCAAGGACGGTCACTGTGCTTGAGATTTGCCCGGGGGATAGGGCCACGTCCAAGACGCGGTCCTCTCCTACCGCCAACTTGATTCCTTTAAGGCTTGCCGTCTGGAATCCCGGAGCAGAAACTTGCACTTCGTATTCACCAGGCTGCAAAAGCGGCAGGTGATATCGCGCCGCGTTGTCGGTCGCAATATCTTTGGTCGAGCCCGTGCCCACATTTCGCACGGTTACTTTGGCCGAATCGATCAGCGCCCCTGTCGAGTCGGTCACAGTCCCTTGAATGCTGGCTCCTACTGTTTGCGCGAAAGCTGAACAAACAGCGATCAAGACTAGAAACAGGAATCCTGGAGCAAGTCGCATTTGTACAACCCTGGTCAGGAAATTAATCTCGCGTCATTCGTGTCACGTGGCGATACCCATTCGCACCAGCAGGTTAGTGAATCGTGGATCGTTACGGATCGGATCCCACACGGGTTCGTCTTTAACGAAGCCGGCGTTCGCCCCGGCATCGAGGCCACGTTCGAGCCACGTCAAGGCCTGCTCCCTATCGTTCAGGCCCGCATAGATTCTGGCGATCCACTGGGCCTGTATCAGGCTCGACCCTGACATCTGCTCCAACTGTTTAATGATCTGGAGTGCTTCCGCTCGCTTTCCCTGAGCCGCGTAGATGATCCCGATGCCGTAAATCAAAAGTGGATCATCTTTCCTCTCAAGTTTCGCCTTCTCCAATCGCCCGAGCGTTTCGTCGAGTGTCCCATTTTTTACGTACACTCCGAATTCCAAAAGAGTAGTAAAAGGTGGCCCTAGCTGATCCGCCTGCCGCAGTAGTTCGAGTGCACGCGCATAATCGCGCTTGAGGTAGTAAGGAAGGACTACTGTGCGGGCGATGATTGGTGAGAGTGGATCGAGTTCGCGAGCTTTCAAAGTTTCCTCTAAGCTCTCTTCGAGACGCCCCTGGCGCGCGAGTGAAGTTGCCAAATATTGATGGGCCATGGCTAAACTCGGGCTAAGTTCGATCGCGCGCCGCAGCTCACGATCACCCAGCGAGAAATTGAACGGGGCGTAATGGGTGTAAACCAGACCAAGTGCGGCGTGAGCTTCCGCCACCCCTTCATCGAGCGCGAGAGCTTGTCGAGCGGCCTCTTCAGATTTCCGCCGACCTTCGCGAGGCTCAATGTAGCCGCGCACCCCGAGATTTGAGTAGGCATCGGATAATCCTGTGTAAGCGAGTGCAAAGTTAGGATCTTCCTTAATCGCTTGCTCACAATAACTAATGGCCCTAAGCAAATCCTCGCGGGTGCGACGATGGGCATACGCCCGGCCCTGGACGTAGTACTGAAACGCTTTGAGATTCTCCGTCGGACGCTTCGCCAGTTGCTGCGTCTCAGCGCCGGTCAGCTTCAAGCGCAGCTTGTCGGAAACCTCTTTAGCGATTTCCTCCTGTACTGCGAATACGTCAGCGAGCCGGCGATTGTACTGCTGCCCCCAGAGTTCGCTGTTGTCTCGCGTATCTACCAATTCGAGGCTAATCATCAGATTCTCGCCCTGCTGCGTGACCGTTCCAGTGAGCACTGCGCGCACACCCAGCTTCTGCCCAATCTCTTTCGCATTGATATTTCGCCCCTTGAAGCTGAAGACGGAGTTGCGCGACATCACCTTCAAATGCGGCAACTGCGAGAGGCTGTTGCTGATGCTTTCCGGGATGCCATCGGCGAGATATTCCAGGTTTGGATCCGCGCTCGCGTTGACGAACGGCAAGACCGCGACCGAATCGATCGCCTTGCCAGGCCACTCGAAATAAACCAGAGTCACAGACGCAATCACCAGGATCGCCAAAGCCAGAAACACAGCTCGCTTGTGGTGTTGGATCTCGTTGAGCAGATATTCGGCGCTCGTTCTATGGACGGCGGCGACCTCTCCGCTGATCACACCTCGCCCGTTCGTCCGTGCCTCCAGGTCTTGATTGACCGCCTTTAGATTCACGAGCAAATCATTGACCGATTGATACCGCTTCTCCCGGTCCTTACACAGCGTTTTCGCCACAAGTTGTTCGAGTTCGCGTGGAACCTCAGCTAAGCACTCGGCGAGGGGAAGCGGTTCCTTGGCCAACAGCGCGGCAATCACGTCGCTCGAGCTCTCGCCTTCGAATGGTGCGCGGCCTGTGATCATTTCATAAAGGACAATGCCCAGGCTGAAGATGTCACTGCGCGCATCCACACTCTGCCCGCGTGCCTGTTCCGGCGACATATAGGGCGCTGTGCCCATCACCGCGCCGAACCCGGTGGTGACCTTGGCAGCGATTGGCGCATGCATGTCAATAATCTCCGGGGGCGCCTCACTCAACTTCGCCAGGCCAAAGTCCAGAACTTTGACGTAGCCATCGCGCCGCAACATGATGTTCTCTGGCTTGATGTCGCGATGTACAATTCCTGCCTCGTGCGCTGCGGCTAAAGCACTTGCGACTTGCACGGCAACGTCGAGCGCTTCACTGAGCCTAAGCCTCACGTCATTCATTCGCTGACGCAGTGGTTGGCCGTCGATGAACTCGGTGACGATGTAGTGTGTAGCGTCAACCTGCCCGATCTCGTGAATGGTGAGGATGTTCGGATGGTTGAGCGCCGAGGCTGCCCGCGCTTCCTGCTCGAAGCGACGCAGCCGCTCGGCGTCTTGGGTGAAGCGAGTTGGCAGAATCTTGAGCGCCACTTTGCGCCCTAGACGCGTATCTTGCGCCAGATAGACTTCGCCCATTCCCCCCGCGCCGAGCTTGGACAGAATCTGATAGTGGCCCAGTTGCTGCCCTGTCCGTAACCGAGCCTGTCGTTCAGCAATTACCTCAGCCGCTAATCCCACGGCGGGCGCTTCAATAAAGCTCTGGGCTGCCTCATCAGAGCGCAGCAGCGACTCCACTTTCCGGCGCAGCGTCTCGTCGCCCGCGCAGGCTTTGGTGAGGAAAGCGTCGCGTTCCGCCGGTGGGTGGTCCAAGGCTACTTCCAGCAACTGATCAATCTGTTGCCAGCGTTCAGGCCTCATCAGTTTCTCCTTCGCTGATCGCGTGGTGTAACCAAGCTTTGGCCTTTCGCCATTCGCGCTCCACGGTACGCAATGACATCCCCATCACCTCGGCTACTTCTTCGTTACTCAAACCGCCAAAGAACCGCAGTTCGACTATCCGCCTTTTGCGCGAGTCGAACGCCGCCAGGGCATTGAGTGCATCGTCCAGGGCAATCAACTCAGCGGCGCACTGCTCTGACACAATAGCGCCTTCATCAAACGACACGCGATGGAGGCCACCACCGCGCTTGGCGCGCGCCTGACCGCGTGCGTGGTCGAGCAGGATGCGCCGCATCAACTGCGCGGCGATCCCGAAGAAGTGGGCGCGATTCTGCCAATGGACCTGCTGCTGATCAATCAGCCGGATAAAAGCCTCGTTCACCAGGGCCGAGGTTTGCAACGTATGCCCAGGGCTTTCTCGCCGCATGTAGCGAGCGGCGAGGCGGTGCAGCTCGTCGTACACGAGCGGCAGCAGCTTTTCCAGCGCCGCCTCATTGCCGTCGCGCCAGGCCAGGAGTAACTCGGTCACTTCTTGTGATGAAGGCGTCATCATCGCGCCCGCTCGCGCCGTGAGATGAGATTTAGATGAAGACTACATCAATTGTAGCACCTTGGCAGGGGTCCAGCACCGGACCTACAGCCCATTACCGCTCCCGGTATCGAAAAAACTTTGGGGGCGTGGCGGGTTGTTGACGGAATCGTCGCGTCTGGAGATGACGACAACAGGGACGAGCGAATGCTCTGGAGCCAGGTGGTTTGTCAACTGACCTAACCACAAGGGGGCAAGGCATCATGGTTTTCCGCACGAATTCCTGGCAAATCCCCCAGAAGAAAAGAACGAGATTTAAATAAAGAGAGGAGAGATCATGAACAGAACACGAAACAAACGATCGCAACTAATTCGCATCACGTTGATGTTGAGTTTGACGTTAGTGATGCTCGCTTGGCCGAGTGCGGGAGCCGCCGCGACGGTGGCCGTAGATTGTGATACCGGCGGCAAACTTCAAACGGCGGTCAATGCGGCACAACCGGGCGACACCGTCCTGGTCCATGGCGTCTGCAACGAAAACATTACCGTGCGCGATGAGCTAGCTCGGATCACGATCGATGGCCAGGGGTCAGCGACCATCCACGGTCCAAATGCCGGAGCAGCCACGTTCACAGTTCTGGGGCGGAACATCACCATCAGAGGATTCACGATCACTGGCGGGCGCCAGGGCATCAGCGTGCTGCGGGGCGGTTCGGCGCTTATCGACAGTAACACGATTCAGGAGAGTGCCGGATTTGGGATCATCGTTCTCCAGATCGGCCACGCGCGAATCGTCAACAACACCATCCAACTCAACCCCAACGCTGGGATCAGCGTTCAGGAAAACTCATTTGCCCGCATCGGATTTCTGGACCTTGGCGGCCCCGCGCTGGGGAATGTCATCCGAAGGAATGGCGTAGCAGGAGTGATCGTTCAGCAAGCGTCCGGCGGCTCACTGGTAGGGAATAACATCAGCGAGAACGACGGGCCTGGCGTTTCGGTGAGCGGTGCATCGCATGCTGACCTCGCGAGTAACCGCATCGACGGCAACAGCTCGGACGGCGTGGCGGTGACAGCGAACTCTGATGTCCAGCTTGGCGACGAGCCTGGCATCCTAAACCCGCCGAATGAAACCGCAGTTCCAAACGGTGGCGTTGGTCTTCGCTGCTCGCAAAACTCATCGGCGGGCGGTAGCTTGGGAACGCTTAACGGTGCCGGGGGAGTGAAAAGGTTCGACAGCAGCTGTTCCAATGGGCCGAAAATTAATTAACGCCCCACGAGCACCCTGTTTTACACTTGGATGTAAAGATGGAGAACGCCTTGGCCATCCGAACTCGACTGATGCTAACGGAATCAAATCTGCTTACCGTCTAATCACCGAAGCGTTCCGACTGCGGATTCCGGTTGAGGTGCAGGAAAGGCCTTCAGTCACGCTTCAATTCTGCGCACGAACACTTCGCATCCGATCGCGCGGGCAACGTCGAAAGACACGGACGCCTGATTCATTGATAGTTCAGCGTTCGAAGGGAGTAATGAAGATCGCGTCGCACCTCACCCCGCTACGCGAAAGAAAACGTGCAGCCCTTCGGCAGCTGCTGTTGAAGACAAGATCAAGATCGCACCGCTCTCTGACCAGACCAGCCGCGTTCATCGTCGCGGTGTTTTCCGAGGGGGTCGGCGACGGTGGCGAGACGTGTTTATAGTAACCAGACGAAGCGTTGACGACCGCTAGGCCGACAAATATTGGTTCGTATCGTTTCATAGGACACCACCACACTGAAAAACTGGACCTGGTATCAAGTTATAACTTGCGAGGGTGCTACTAGGGAGAAATCGGCGCGCAGTATTAGTGGAGAAGGGTCTACCCCAGACCGCCGCATTTGCCTTGCAGATCACAGGCCGAGTAATCCCACAACGCAAACAAAACAACGCACTTTTCAAATTCCTGACCGCCGCGTTCGCAAACTTAGGGTCTGTTCATTTCATTGTCACTCGCGCACGCCCGCTTGACTCACAAGCAATATTTCATAAGGTTTTGTATTGAATAGAAGAAGCAGAAATTCGTCGTTCGTGGGATTCTTAACTGTGGCAACGTCAATATGGCGTCAACGAGAGAAATGAAAGGAGTTGAGTGGCTCGTGTAAGGTACTGGAAATGCTAGACTTATTGGTGGAGCAGAGGGGGATCGAACCCCTGGCCTCCGCATTGCGAACGCGATTTAGTTTGGTCCACTGACTACCACGCGTTCTCTTCAATTACCTTAAATTCAACAAAGCAGCCGTCCGAAGCAGCATTTGCATTCCCTCCATTGCCACACAATCCCGTTCATTTCCCTACAGTCGCGTCAATCTCACGCCAAATATCTTCCGACGGTTTCTAATCGTTTCTTCATGTTCTTCAACATCCCAAATAACACCTTCCCCATTTAGCTTATCCCAGCGCAAATTTACTTGTGCAGGCAGAGGTTTACGTACACGCCGGCATGCCGGCTAAATCGATTCTTCAACACACGGGGTAATCATGCGGTGTGAATTTACTATGTAATCAGTTCGAATGATCGCAGTCGTCTTTCGAATCTTTACGCTAGGTGTACTCGGCTTCGGCAACATCAGCCTATTCCGGCAGATGCATCCGTTTCAGTAAATCCTTGAAGCGCGGATCCGGTCGCAGATTATCCATAGGTGCCTCCTGCCTTAGTACCGCCATATAAAAAGAGTGGTCCTGGTAGGCCCGTTCAAGCCACTGAAACGCCTGATCTTTGTCATTAAGTCCAGCGTAGATGGAAGCGATGTTGTACGGAGAAACGTACCGAGTCTTTGATAATTCCTTCAATTCTTCCAACACTCGTTGGGCTTCCGCACTTTTGCCAGCTGCTGCATACACATAGCCGAGATATCCCAGATTCGCTGGATTCGCGTCTAACTGACGTGCCTTTTCCAACGCGGCAATCGCTTCCGGGTATTGTTTCTTTCTTTCATAAGCCAGACCTAACGCTTGATAGGACCACCAAAAATTGGGATCTAGCTCGAGCGCCTTTCTGATCTGTTCAATTGACTGATCATAACGACCTGCCGCCAGGTACATTAACGCTGAATCGAGATTCACATTCAGATCCAACGGCAAACGTTGCTGCACAGATTCTTGTGCTTTAATCGCTTCTTCACTCCTGCCGATTGCCATGAGGTAGGGTGGGTAGGAAACAGGATAGGCGGGATCAAGCTCATTGGCTCGCTTCCATTGGCGTTCACCCGTCGCCCAATCCCAGTCATACCAGAATGCTATCTTCCCGAGCAGATAGTGCGTTTCAGCCATAGTGTCGTCCAACTCCAGAGATTTCAAACATGCCGCCTTAGCCTTCGGCATTGAATCTGGTCCAGAAAGGAACCAACCATTTGAAAAGTCATAAGCGGCAGCAATGCCGAGGTAAGCCAACGCGTAATTCGGGTCGACTGCGATCGCTTGTTGATAGTATTCGAGACTTTTCTTGTAACCCTCATCAGTGTATTTGGTCCGATAGAAATTACCTTTTAAATACAGTTGATAGGCTTTGGGATTTGTGGTGTAAGTCTTGGTTACCTTAGCAACATCCGCACCTGAAAGCTTGGTTTTGATCTTGCCGGTCACATCCCGGGCAATGTCAGCCTGGAGTGTTACCAGATCTGATTGCTTGCGGTTGTAAGTTTCACTCCAAACAACTTTATCCAATGAAATATCGATCAATTCCACAAAGAGCGAAAGATCCTGCCCACGTTGCACTACCCGCCCGTTCAAAACTGCCTGGACATTTAATTCCCTGGCGATTGTTTTAGGATCTGTTTCCTTTCCTTTGTAACGAAAGACTGATGAGCGCGGCTTGACGTTCAAATCCGGCAATTGCGACAAATTGCTAATCAACGTTTCAGTCATGCCATCGGTCAGGTATTCGACATCCTGATTCCCGCTTTCGTTGACAAACGGCATCACGGCAATCGATTCAATCTGATTGCTTTGAGACCTCAGATAGCGATAACCAAATAAGCCAAACAACAAGATGAGCGCGACTAGGCCGGCTATCGCAAAATAAGTTCTGGGTTGACGCTTCGTCTCTGTTTTGTTGGTAGGCGATCGACCTACTTCGTCTATGGTTGATGCTTGAAGAATTCTGGTGCGCGTTTCTTCGCCGTTGGGTGCAACCGTTTGCTCCGAATCTTGCCGCAACTCAAAGTCTCGCTTCGCGTCCTTCAAATCGCTGAGGACGTCTCGGATCGTTTGGTAACGCTCGTCTCGCTCTTTACGCAGGCACTTCTGAATGATTCTCTTTAGTTCGCCGGGAACCGTAGCAGGTAATGGTTTCGGTTCTTGATGAAAGATGGCGCCAATCATTTCCAGCGGAGTTTCACCGTCGAAGGGAAGAGCAGCGGAGGTCATTTCATGGAGCACGACTCCGAAACTGAAGATGTCTGTTCTCGCATCAACAGCTTTACCTTTCGCTTGTTCGGGCGACATATAGTTTGCCGTGCCGATAATCATTCCCGGCGAAGTTGACTGCGGCTTGATCGCCGTCGCGTCTTCTTCGCCTACACTTAAACCGCCCGTTATCGCAGGCGGTTCTGACAACTTCGCAATGCCGAAATCGAGAATCTTCACGAGTCCGTTTGGGCGAATCATTACGTTGTCGGGCTTGATGTCGCGGTGAACGATGCCGGCGGTGTGTGCTTCGTCGAGTGCCGAAGCGATTTGAATCGCGATCTCTAACGCCGATCTGAGGTCTAACGGATTAGCTTTCGCGTATTCATTGAGAGTTTTGCCGTCAATAAACTCGGTGGCTATAAAATGTTTCCCTTCGACCTCGTTGATTTCATAAATAGTGATGATATTCGGATGATTGAGTGCCGAAGCGGATTTTGCCTCGCGGACAAAACGACTCATTCGATCTTTATCCGCGGCAAACTCGGCGGGCAGAATCTTTAACGCGACTTGGCGGTCGAGTTTCGTGTCCTGGGCCAGAAACACTTCGCCCATTCCGCCTTTGCCGATCTGTCTGACGATGCGGTAATGCGAAATTACTGAACTCTCTTCGAGTTCTCTATTCATCTCATTTCAAAAATTCATTCCGGCAGATTCATCCGTTTCAGCATCGCTTTGAATCGCAGGTCGCCGCGTAGTTCGTCGAGTTCGGGAGCAACGGCATAACTACCTGCCAAAAGACTGCGTTCCTCAACCTGTTTTTCCAGCCAGACGAAAGCATTCTCCTTGTCATTTAACCCGAGGTAACAAAGTGCAAAAGCGTAGGGCGGAACATAACCCTTGGCAGATCCCGCTTCCAATTCACCAAGCATTTTTTCCGCTTCTTCAGGGTGCCCTGATTTTGCTAACGAAAGTGCCATATATCCCCGGGCTACCGGGTTGATGTCCAGCTCAACGCTTTTTTTGTATGAGGCAATTGCCTCGGGATACATTCCCTTAAAATGATACGTCATACCCAAAAAAAAGAGAGCCGGAGGAAAATTTGGCTCTATTGCGAGAGTTCGATTTAGCTGTACGACTGCCTCGTCATAACGGCGTTCATACAACGGAACCAAGCTCCGATTCATACTAATTACTGGTGAAAGTGGGTCAAGTTCTTCTGCTCGCTTAAGAGAAGCGAAAGCTTCATCAAACCGTTTTCTCAACACGAGATTATCTGAACCCAGCCATTGATTTGCAGTCGCGTAATTCGGATTTAGTTCGATGGCTCGTCGAAATTCTCTTTCCGAACCTTCCCAGTCATACTCGAACAAGCTCCGATATTCGGCGAGTGCGGTATGTGCTTCCGCCAAGGACTCGTCGAGTTGCAATGCCCGTTGGGCTGCTGCTTTTGCCTGCGGCATACTGCCGGTTGCAGACGAGGTAAAGTAAGTCGAAAAGAGGACATACGTTTCTGCCAAGCCCGAATATGCGAGAGCATAATTCGGGTCGATTTCAATTGCCTGCCGGTAAAACTCGACGGCTTGTTTGAGCGACACACTCGTACGCTTGTTCCATTGGTAGCGACCTCTCAAATACAGTTGATAGGCTTCGGGGTTGGCAGTATATTCCTTTCCAATTTTTGTTTCATCAGCACCCGAAAGTTTTGATTTGATCTTAGTCGAAACGTCCTATCAGCGTTTCGGTCATTCCGTCGCTCAAGTATTCGACATCCTCATTCCCGCTTTCGTTCACGAACGGCATCACCGCGATTGATTCGATTTGTTTGACGTTGTTCTTTGAATAAAACCAGTAACCCAATCCGATTGCCGCCAACAGCAAAACGACCAAGCCGCCGAGTAAGGCTTTGTTGAGATTCGATTTCTTGATCGTGATGCTGTCGTGTCGATTTTCATTCGTCCGCGTTTGGCTCGATTCATCAACGGTCGTCGCCTTGAGGATCTGCGTTTTCTGCTCTGCTTTATTTGGTGAAACCGTTTCCAGCTTGTCCTGAAATTCGAGTTCCTGTTTTACGTCTTTTAAGTCAATCAACAAATCCCTGATCGTCTGATAGCGTTCGTTGCGATCTTTCCGCAAACTCTTAGTGATGATCCTTACAATTTCCGGCGGGACCTTATTCGCGTCGAGTGGCAGCGGTTCTTTGTGAATGATCGCTCCGATAATTTCCATCGGAGTTTCACCGGAAAACGGCAAATGTCTGGCGATCATTTCGTATAAAACAACGCCGAAACTGAAAATATCCGTCCTCGCGTCAACTTGTTGTCCTTTGGCCTGCTCCGGCGACATGTAATTCGCCGTGCCGATTATCATTCCTGGTGAAGTTGACTGCGGTTTGATCGCTGTCGCGTCTTCTTCACCGATACTTAAACGGCCCGCTATCGCAGGCGGTTCTGACAACTTCGCTATGCCGAAATCGAGAATTTTCACGAGTCCGGTTGAGCGAATCATTATGTTGTCGGGTTTAATATCACGATGAACGATGCCCGCCGTGTGTGCTTCGTCCAACGCCGATGCAACCTGAATCGCAATAGCTAAAACTTCACTGAACCTTGTTGGCTTTGCCTTGAAATAGTTCTGTAATGTGTCGCCTTCAATATATTCGGTGGCAATATAATGTGTGTCATCAAACTCACCGATTTCATAAATAGTGATGATATTCGGATGATTGAGAGCCGAAGCGGATTTTGCCTCACGGACGAAACGGCTCATTCGATCTTTATCTTCGGCAAACTCGGCGGGCAGAATCTTCAACGCAACTTTTCGATCCAGCTTTGTATCTTGAGCGAGATAGACCTCACCCATACCGCCCCCACCTAATCTGGAGACAATGCGGTAGTGGGAAAGGATTGAATCAGGTTTACGTTGATGGGTCACTAAAAACCTATCCACAGATTTCACGGATTACGTAGAAGTTATTCTTGATTTGAATTACACTTCGTCGTATTTGAATCATCTCGAGTCACCGTGGCGTCACCTAAGCGTTTGAGGTCACCGACCAGAGTACTGCCGTCGTGCGGTTCCTGCTTCACCGCCGAGACTCGACGATTCAATGACGAGCGTCGCCCCATCAACGCGACAGAACTTCAGCGCCTCGTCGGTATCGACGCGATGGCATTGTGGGCTTTCACTGATACAGTTTGCTGGCAGATGGGAGAGTCTACGGTAACGAAGCAGCATTGACTAGCTTTGAGCGTCAGAGTAGCATCTGCGCCCACTTAAGAAAAGAACCCCGGAAGTTGCTACAGTTCCGCCTCGAAACAGTCAGCAACAATATTAGCCCGGAATCTGGGAAACGCGCGCTCGGTGCGGAGTGCCCGCGTCTTATCGCCAGAATGAAGACATTCAAATGAAGGGAATTTATGAAGTCACTGTCTGCTGCATTGATTTTCTTTTTCATCTTGTCGGTAACAGCACAAGCCGCTGGAAGACGGATGATTGTCGTTCATAGCGCCAGAGCTGTGGTGGCCGATGAAGTCGTCGATGGTCAATTTGGGCCCGGGGCGCTCTATCGCCTCGTGCGTCCGCGCAACTGGAACGGGATACTGGTCCTTTACGCACATGGCGCTGTAGCAAAGTCCGAGCCTATCGCCTTGCCGCCTGAGGCCGACCTGATCATCGGTCTGTTGGCGCCACAGGGTTTCGCCGTTGCGTTCACCAGCTTCTCGGAGAACGGCTTTGCAGTCAAAGACGGCGCGCAGCGGACGTATCAACTGCTAGGAATCTTCACGTCGAAATTTGGGCCGCCCGCACAAGTGTTCGTTGCCGGAGCGTCTCTGGGTGGACTCATCACTATTAAGCTGGTGGAAGAGCACCCCGGCACCTTTGTCGGCGCGCTGCCGGTCTGCGCCGTTGCGGGCGGCACAAAGCTGCATTTCGACTACTATGGTAATACGCCACTTTGTTCGACTTCTTCTATCCCAGTGCCCAACTTGCCGGCAATGCGGGCTTTGTGCCGCCAGACACCGACGTCACGAACGCAATCGTAAATCCTGCAATCGCGGCGATGACAAGCAATCTATTACCGGCGTTTGAAATTGCGGCCATCGACCACACCAGTGCCGTTCGCAAATCCACTGGAACTCGTGCAGTCAATCGTGACTGCCCTCGGTGGGAATGCCACTTCGTACAGCGATTTCGCGCCTGTGTTCAATGGCAAACCCTACTTCGACAATCGGAACGTGACCTACACCAGTTCAGGGCTACCGCTTCCGGGTATTAACGCGAACGTCGGACGTTTCGACGCCGTGCCCAGCGCGCTCAACTACATGAATCAATACTACAGACCTTCAGGCAACTTGCAGATCCCGATGTTGATGCTCTCGATATCACGCGATCCGGTCGCCCCCGGCTTTCACCAGATCGCATATCGCAACGTGGTGACAGCAGCGGGACATACAGACCTGCTCGTGCAGCGCACCGTCAACGGTGCAAATAACGGCTACGGCCACTGCACGTTTACGCCGGCAGAACTTGCGACGGCATTTTCAGATCTCGTGGGCTGGGTGGAGTTCGGAGTTAAGCCCGCGCCATAAAGAGGTTGTGGCGAAGATAAAGCGGCGTCAAGCCGCACTCCAAGAGAGGCGGCTACAGCCCCCCGCCATCATTGTTCTGTTGAACCTCGGGAGTGACTCCCCTTTATGGTCTCCGCATAACCAGCGCGGCGGTCTGGAGTAAGTTCACTTAGGTTTGCAACCACCACTATTGTTTTCATTAGGCTTTTTGCATGCTGGCCCAAGTAAGAACAGACGCTTTGCCAAGTCCGTCCGAGCCACGTCAATCTCACGTCAAATGGTTTTTGGTGTGTATTGGAGTGTTTCTTGTAAGTAATTGAAGATGAGGAGTTTAACTGGTGGAGCAGAGGGGGATCGAACCCCTGACCTCCGCATTGCGAACGCGGCGCTCTGCCAAACTGAGCTACTGCCCCACAGGCAACTGCATATTAGGTACCGCCTCTGTGAGGTGTCAAGCCGGGCTAAGTCCTTGTACTAGACGACGACCCAAGTTACGTCAATGAAGTCCCCTGATTGAGAACTCTATTAAGGTCTATTTCAGCTCTCCTGATTTTTAAAACTGAAACAGGCACGTTCTGTAAAACGCTTTTGCCCTTTCAGCCCACGCCTTATCAACGCGGAAGCGCCGTTTAACGTGCACGGGCATTCAGCCGCAGTGTCTCAGCCAGCCACGTGCTTGCGCCACGAACTGTTTCAGCCCAGCAAAGAACGTATTCAGTCCCAAGCATGTGCCTCAGCTTGAGAGCATGTTTCAGTCAGCCGTGTCGCAATATACGCCTGTTTCAGCCATGCCGCAGGATAATGAGTGTGTTAGCCTTACTTGGTCATCTCCCAAATGTAGTCAGAATGGCTGTAACAGATCTCCGAGAAACGACGCGCCATGTCGGGATTGGCCTTCTCCAAATCATCGTGGAGCGAGGCCCAGTTCTTCATCAATGCCTTCTCATCTGCGCCGTCCAACACTAGTATGCGACGGTACTTGTCGCCCATTATGTGCTCCTGCCAGGTCCACGAGGCGATCATGCGATCCTTCACGCGCTGATTCAGCACCGGGGCATACGCCGTCTTCACGATGAAGTCGGCCTCTCGCTCCTGCGGGCCGCACACATAGTAGGTGGACATCGCAAAGGGTGATCGGTCGCGGCCAATCGCTGTCGGTGTTAGCGAGCTCGCCACTGAGCGCCAGATGTAATCGTCGTGAGATGAGCAGATCCGATCAAACTCGTCCATTGCCTTCGAGTGTTCCGCTGATTGCGTCATCTTGATCAGCGCCGCACGCGAATCAAGCAACTTATCCATGTCGGTGCCAGCGACGTACTCCAGCCGCCGCCAATCACTCCCTGACCAGTGTCTTGCCCATCCATAGGCTGTAATGCGTCCGGCAGTCTGCTCACTTTTAAGGAACGGAACCACATGCTCCTTATATATCGCGTCGGCGCGAGCGGCGTCACCCTGCACACATCGGTAGTAGGTTGCCAAAACAGTTGCGGTGGGGGTTTCCTGCGTTTGACCGGCGGAGGGGATGGTCAACAGAAAGGCAGCAACAATCAAAAGGATAAGGGTCCTCATCTGAATTCTCTCCTTTATTGGGGATTTTGTTGAGACTGGCGCGGACTCTATCACAAGATTCCATATTTTTGGAAACTCGTTCAAATTTAGGTAGGCCACTCAATTTAGGGTGTCCCATTTCCAGTTCTCTCTGCGCGTTCTCAGCGTTCTCAGCGTTCTCTGCGTCTCAGCGTTAAAAAGATTGGGGAAATACGCTCAACGCGACGCCGAGCGCGCAAAATCAGCGCAGAGAAATAAACGTAAGACACATCCCAAATTTAGGAGGGTGTTAAATACACGCCAATATTGATTTCCGCACAAAGCCCTCGCAAGACAAAGACAACAATCGATCTCCGCGCCAAAAGCTGGACTCAAGAATTTCTCAAGTATTTCTCAAGTCGTCTCACTATATTCCACGATGGCAAGGAGTATAGGGGTGATGGAACCAGCTAAGGGGAAGCGTGTAACCGTTATGGTTGCCGATGACAACGACGACGTCCGCAGGTTGTTTGGGTTGCAGCTTCGCGCACTAGGATATCTGGTGGTTGAAGCGGCTAATGGACAGGAGGCGTTGGAACTTGCGCGGCAGTCACCGCCTTCTTTGATTCTCATGAACATTCATATGCCCGTGCTTGATGGGCTAGCAGCAACGCGCGCAATTCGTGACTCTGAAGAGCTGCGAAATACGGCGATTGTAGCCTACTCCTCTTATCCAAGTGGATTGACTCGTGAGCGCGCACTCGCCGCAGGGTGCAATGAGTATGTGCCAAGACGTGAATGCGTCGATCAACTACCTAGTATCGTGCGGTTGTTTGCGGACAGATCATAAGAATTTAGTTGCTGTGTGGGTTGGTTAGCCCTGGCTCTTCCGGGCAATGCCCTGCGACGAGCGTGCTGCGTTCGTTATCTGCCAACCAGATTTGCTTCCGCGACAGCAATAGCCTCCCGCAATTTTGCGGACTTCTTGCCCCCACCTTGGGCCATGTCGGATTTGCCCCCGCCGCGACCCTCAACCATCTCGCACGCCTTTCTCATTAGTGCGCCCATGTCGCCAGGGGCGTCAGCCGAACGAGCAAAAACCAGGCGCGCGTCGTTTTCGTCCGTGGAGCCTAACAGAGCCACTGTCTGTGGGTGCTTGATTAGCGCTAGAGCAATACGCTTCAGCGACTCCGCGTCTCGATTCTCAAAAACCTTTGCGACTACAGAAATCTTGACTCCTTCTTCGGTAGCGATGTTAAGGCGGTGAGGAGTCCCCACACTCGTCGACTTTCCGCTGTCCGCACCTGGCTTACCAATGACGTTCCCGGCTTCTCCAGTAACAGCGCTCGCTTCCTTCGTTTGTAGCTCTGCGAGCAGGTCATCTGCTTCTACCCGCGCCGTTAACTCTTCCAGCGCGCGCACATGATGACGGAGTTCCTTGTTCTCCTCTAACATCTTCTCGGCAAGCGCTGGCGCGTCGTCGCGACCACCACTAAAAAGGGCAGCCACCGAGCGGGCCGTGCGATTCGCCCGCCGATAATCCGCGAGTGCCCTGACACCCGCTACAAACTCGATTCGCGTTAGACCCTTCGCCCGCTCCCACGAACGCATTGCTATCATCCCCACCTCTCCAGTTCGCCTGGCATGTGTGCCACCGCATGGCGTCAAGTCAAAATCCGCAATCTCGATCAGACGCAACTCGCCGTGGCGCGCGGGGTCCTTTCTCAGGGGCAGCTCAGCCGCCTCCTCGGGCGTCACCTGTTGAATACTGATGCGCCGGTCTTCCCAGATCACGTTATTCGCGAGTTCTACAGCCCGTTCTATGATCTCCAAGCTTGGGTTGCTGAGTTCAACATCAATTTCGCAGGAGTGTTCGAGCACGCGAAAACTGTGAGTTGGGGCCTGAAAAAGCGTTACGAACGCCTGCGAGAGAATGTGCTGTCCTGTGTGCTGCTGAATGTGGTCAAGCCGGCGCGGCCAGTCGACCCGCCCTTTGACGATGCTGCCGATTTGCGGAGCCACGCCCTGCACCACATGTAGCACTCCATGCTCTGCATCGTCGATACATTCAACGACACGCTGGCCATCAAGCGTGCCCGTATCGCTGGGCTGTCCACCGCCAGTGGGATAGAACGCAGTGCGGTCGAGCGTGAGAGCGGTCCAGCCGCTAACGCGCTCACTCCTCTCTACAACTCGGGCCTCAAACTCGATGAGGTGTGAATCATCGTAATAGAGACGTTCGGTTGTGGGCATCGGCGTGTGACTTTGTCCTGGACTTTCGTTTTCTGCTTTCTATGTTGAGTAAATAAACCAATGTGCTGAAAGGATGCAAGTGAGGCAAGTCCTTGGTTTCCACAAAAGTGAATAATAATCAGAAAAACATATGAGCAAATCCTTGATAGAAATCCAAAACTCGCAACTTCGACCACAAGAATCCAAAAGTGGCAACACTGTATCGCGATCAAACTTCATGTCTTGGTCCAGATCGTTAC
>DATETN010000012.1:0-41727 GCA_035283645.1 Pyrinomonadaceae bacterium | reverse complement strand
ATTGCACGTGACCGTCTGCTGCTTCCTCTCTTCCACGAGCAGACCTACCGGTTTGCGCGCCCTGAAATTGAGGGCCTTTCTCTCTCCTATGGACTTATGACCGTAGACTATTCCAGCTTGCGCATTCGCGGCTCTTGATTGGGGGCGGGAGGTACACGAGCCAGTCTCAGAATCTCATTGAAGCGGCCACCCGGATGTAAGACTGGAGCGAGCGAAGCTGTCTGGTTGTTGCGAGCGGTGTTTGAGCTGAGACGCTCGCGATTAGCAACGCGACAGTCAGAAGATATGCGGGAGCGGCTCGTTTGTGCCGTTGCCATCGTTGATTGAGGTAAACCCGGAGATTACTCGGCCAGCGAATTCGTTGTGCGAAGCACGAATTCCCGTGTCTATGATGTACGCAGTTACTCCAGTTCCCGTCGCGTTGTAATTGTAGGTGCCATTCAGAGGGAGATCTCGCTGATCGATCCGGTCAAGACCCCAGGTTGCGCCTGTTTGCGTTGCGGAAAGGGAGATCTGACTGTCTTCTTCAACAAAGGCCACACGAGGATCTTCGGAGAGTCGGACGGCTTGTATCTCACTCATCCGAACAGAAAACCCCTTTAATGCCTGACGATAAGTGTACCCGCTCGCGCGTTCGCCGCCGAACCTATTTGTCAGGCGCGATGCCTCTGCGTCGACATCCTGGACGCTCTCATTTAGAACGACGATGTACTGGTCTGGTATTCGCCTTTCAGCTTGAGTCCTGCGGAATTTTGCATTGCCCTGGCTACTGGTGGTCGTCAGAAACGCAACAGTGACGGTTACCAATATCGTTCAGGGAGAGCATGCCAATCAGCGCGGCTGTGCAGAATCGCAATTTGTCCAACATTGCGGTTGAAGACGTGATTACCGGTGACTTTTTCGCGTGCAGGACAGAGGATGATGTTCGTCAGGCGCTCGACATCATGCTTCACAACAAAGTACGTAGACTTCCGGTCCTCGATGAAGACGAACTGCTGATTGGCATGCTCTCCCTGAACGATATCGCCCGCAAGGTTGAGGATGGAAAGAACGGGAAACGCACAGAGGTCGCATACCGGGATGTGATCAAGACTTACAAATCAATCTGCGAGCCGCGCGGGAAGACGTCTCAAGCCTTGACTGCGAGTGCCTGAGATCGAACGTGCCAGCGACACTTTACCGGCGGCCGTGACCCTTGTATGTCCGCAGTGGATGTGGTGCGCCCCAAAATCAATCCAGCTACATACAGGCTCAGGTTCTCTTTTGGGCCGCATCGTTAACCCAAGTAAGACCTCGCATGGCTGCCGGCAAGCCCAACGTCGTAATGGCAAGAACTGCCACTTGATTCATCTCCTCTGTGGTGACACCGGCCGCGCGGGCGTTGCGCACGGCTGAATGGGTTCCCCCCTCCAGTCCGGCAGCAATGGCCAATGCCACCTTCACAATTCGCCTCGTTTTCTCATCCAGTGGGCCCGCGTTGTGACATCGGTCACCCAACTGCATGAACGCATTCCACACCTCAGGGTAAAGATCTTCAAACCTTTCTACTGGCTGCGGTAGCTCTGTATTCATACGCTGTCTCCTTGTTCATTTCTAATCAGCTTCAAATTAGCACAAATGCCTGGTTGGCTTCAGTGGAGCTTTTGCATCGCACGCCTTACAATTTAAGACAGTATCAATCCCAAACGAGGATTCGCTGACACCGTCGATGGAGCAGATTTCTAACGACTTCTCTGGTACTTCGCGCTTCAGGATTCGCCGACGCCTCGGTTCTGGAGGCATGGGAATCGTGTATGAAGCTCACGATCGTCAAACTGATCGTGTCGTCGCGCTGAAGGCCCTTACTCGGACCGAAGCGTCGCATATATCCCGCTTCAAACAGGAGTTTCGATCGCTTGCCGACGTTTCTCACCCGAATTTGGTTGCTCTGTACGAGTTCATGGCTGACGGTCAGTACTGGTTCTTCACGATGGAACTCGTCAATGGTGTGAACTTCCTCGAGTACGTCCGCCCTGGCTATCAGGCCTTCAAAGGGCAAGCTTCTGTGACCAACACGTTGCGTCGGCCCATCGATCGAGACACGGCGGTTGTTGCCGATCACGAAGCTGAAACGCAGCAACTCGATTCCATTGATTCTGATTTCTCAGCCGATTCGAGTCCAGAACCCACAAGTGATACGGCTTTATCAAAATCCAGATTGGACCTGAATCGGTTGTACGTCGCGGTGCGCCAGCTGGCCGAAGGACTACATGCCCTGCATCTAACTGGAAAGCTGCACCGTGACATAAAGCCCTCCAACGTGTTGGTGAGTGATGAGGGTCGAGTAGTGATACTCGACTTTGGTTTGGTCGCCGATATTCAGGGTCGAGGTCTGCACGATAGCGCCAACCTTGCCGGTACGCCGGACTATATGTCACCCGAACAGGGTGCGCAGCTACCAATCTCGGAAGCTAGCGATTGGTACAGCGTCGGGGTGATGTTGTATCAGGCTCTTACGGGTCAGTTGCCGTTTTGGGGAAAGTTCTTTGAAGTAATGATGAACAAACAGAACGTTGACCCGCCCGAGCCGGCTGAACTTGTGCGCGGACTGCCGCCTGAGTTGAACGATCTGTGTGTAAGGCTGTTAGCGCGTGAGCCGCAAAAGCGCCCCTCAGGGCGAGACGTTCTGCGTGTCTTGGGACACGGAAAGACTGGCCCACTGAGAATGCCGCTGATGCCATCACTACCCGCATCCGCCGTTGAAAGCTTTGCGTTTGTTGGTCGCCAACAGGAATTACAACAGTTGCAGCGTGCCTTTGCCGCAACCCGTGCCGGCGAAACCGTGACAATGTTTGTTCATGGCAGTTCGGGAATGGGGAAGACGGCGTTACTCCGTAACTTTCTCGACCATCTTCGGCGTCAGCACAAAAGCGTCGTGGTTCTGGAAGGCCGCTGTTATGAAAGAGAATCTGTTCCTTACAAAGCACTCGATGGGGTCATCGACAGCTTGACACGGTACCTCGCCACACTTCCTCAGCGACAGGCTACCGCGTTGATGCCCGAAAATGTGTTTGCGCTCGCCCGACTCTTCCCGGTAATGCTGCAGATCGATTCAGTGTTTGACGCTCCCAAGCGTCAGGATGACGTCCCAGACCCATTCACCCAGAGACGATTGGCATTCTCAGCGCTGCGTGATCTCCTGCGCAGGATTTCCGCACGACAACCTCTAATTCTTTATATAGACGATCTGCAGTGGTCAGATGCCGACATCACTACGCTCCTTGAAGACTTGCTACGCCCCCCAGATTCTCCGCCCTTACTCCTGCTTGCGAGTTTTCGCAGCGAGGATCTCGCGAACAGAGCATTCTTGAGAGTGCTGTTGGAGAGCACCAACGGACAGAATCGCCGCGAGCTCGAGGTCGCCGCACTATCACGAGATGAAGCCCACCGTCTGGTGCGCCTGGTGCTGGGTGCAAACGTTGGCGAGGTAGAGCCATTCATTGACTCAATATTGCGTGAAGCACGTGGGAATCCTTTTTTGCTTGAGCAGTTGGCCCGCTACGCCGCGACGAATGAGCAAAAGGGCGCCACCGGAATTACCCTTGCCGTGATGCTTGAAGCCCGGCTACGCCATCTACCGCGCGGCGCACGACCTTTCTTAGACGCACTCGCGATCGCGGGACGTCCGATTAATCCCGAAGTTGCTTACCAGGCGGCTGGCTTGGCCGGGGACGGCCTTCCGCTGGTTAATTCGTTGCGCGCAGCCCAGTTCGTCCGGAGCGGAAGTTCCGAACAGACAATTGAGCTGTATCACGACCGCATCGGTGAGACCTTGGCCGCTCAGCTTGACCTGGGGAGAGTCAAACTCATCCATCGCCGGCTCGCCCAGGCGATAGAGGCTCATGGGCTGGACGATCCAGAATCTCTGTTTGAGCACTATCTCGGTGCTGGTGAAAGAGTACGCGCTTCAACTCACGCCGCCGTGGCCGCAAAGAAAGCAGCCAGCGCTCTTGCTTTCGACCGCGCGGCTGGCTTCTATCGTCAGGCACTTGAGTTTGCGCCTGTAAGTGGCGCCGAACTAATTGAAATGAAACGCGCGCTTGCCGAGACGTTGGTCAATGCAGGCCGTCCTGCCGAAGCGGCTCAGGCATTTCTCGAATTGGCCCAAGACACTTCGGCTTCAAGAAGCCTGGAGTTTAATCGTCGGGCGGCTGAACAACTGCTCATGGGAGGCCATATCAATGAAGGTATGGAGTTGATGCAGTCGGTACTCGCAGCTGTCGGAATCTCGATGCCACAAGGCTCCACGCAAGCCCTGGTTTCTCTGATAATAAAGCGATTACAGGTCCGCTTACGAGGGTTCAGCTTTGTCGAACGAGATGTCACCCACATTTCGGAAGCTGAGTTGGCAAGGATAGACACGTGTTGGTCAGTAGCGGCCGGCCTCGGCGCTGTTGATTTGATTCGAGGCGCAGATTTTCATTGCCGTCACCTGCTATTAGCACTTCGCGCAGGCGAACCATTCCGAATTGCCAAGGCGATGTGCTTTGAAACGGCACAGACCGCATCGAGAGGTGTGCGGGCAAGACGGCGGGCCCTCCAAATTGCGGAACGCGCTGAGGAATTAGCTCACAAAGTAGGGCACCCCCACGCAATAGCCCTGGCAAGTTGGGCCAAAGGTGTTGCTGCCTACCTGGTGGGCAACTGGAAAGAGGCTGCAAAGCTTTGTGACAAGGCCGCCGACATTCTGCGAAACAACTGCACCGGAGTGACGTGGGAATTGGCAACGGCTAACAGGTTCATGCTAAGCGCCCTACAGTATCGCGGCGAATTATCAGAAGTATCCCGAAGAGTCCCTGTCTTACTCTCTGCAGCCGTCGAACAGGGCAATCTCTTTGCGGCCACCGACCTGCGAACCAGAATGAATCTTATTTGGCTCGCGATGGATGATCCAATTCGAGCTCGGGCTGAAGTGATAGAGGCGATGGGAGCCTGGCCGCAGGAGGGCTTTCATCTCCAGCACTACACTTCTCTTTTTGCATTGGTCCAGAACGAACTTTACACCGGAGATGGGGAGGTAGCATGGAAACACATCCAAGGACAATGGAAAGCCCTCCAACAGTCCATGCTCCTGCGGATCCAGGTGTTGCGCATTGAGGCGATGCATCTGCAGGCCCGCGCGGCCTTGGCCAGTACCGCAGAGACCGCCGAAACACGGGCTCGACTACGAATTGCCGAAGTCATGGCTGATCGAATTGCAAAAGAAGGCATGGACTGGTCGGTACCGCTGGTGAGTTTGATTCGGGCCTCCCTGGCCCATCAGCGGGGTCAGAAGGATGAAGCCAGATTGCACCTTTCGCGGGCCGCTGAGAACTTTGCCGGTGCAGACATGCATCTTTATGCTGCCGCAGCGAAAAGGAGACTTGGTCAGGTGCTGAACAATGAAAGAGGTCTAGAGCTGGTTTCCGAGGCTGACGCGTGGATGCGTGACCAAAGGGTCAGAAATCCGGAACGATTGGCCCGCATGCTGGCACCGGGTTTTGTTGGTCTGGATGACGAATTACCCCGAACTTCCTGATGCCCTTTAGCCCGCCGCCGCGCGCTTTATTGCTTCTGTTTTTAGCAAGCCGGAATTCAAAATGTCTTCGTGCAATTCACCACGATGGTCAGTCACCATCGTCGGTTGAAAGTGTTGCTTATAGCGATAGTCCACCCGGAAACTCGGGGTGTACATATGGTCCAAAGGCTCTGTTGAACTAACGAAGGTGCGCCCTCTATGGCGTTTCGTCAACCAGCCGAAACCCGTGAACGAGGTTGTCAATGATTGGGCTGAGACCAGCAGGCCATTCCCTAACGCCAGAATCATCTGCATCCCGGTCAATTTTTGCCTGTAGAGCCGAGAAAACCCGGCTGCGTGCTTGAGAATTCTCGATCGATAGCCTCTTAGGTTCTGAAGGTCCGCGACGAACCTCACAACTTCGTCCATCGAATCTGCTGGATGTTGCAACACCGTAGTTCCGTCCATGTCTCTGAGTTTTGTCAGCGGCAGGATTCCGCGACGGGCAACACACTCGTGGAAGTAAGGCGTGCCGAGAATCGGAATCGACAGAGTAATGAAGGAAGGGAGAGTTATCTCTGGAGTCCCAACAATAAAGTCGAGTTCGCGCCTCAGGTCAGCAACGCTGCGTGTCGTTACGTCAAGCATCAGACCGTAAGCGAATACGACACCGGCATTCAAAGACTTACTTACCATCTCAACCTGTGGAGCCGTCGTATTCTGATGTTTGTTAAAGCTCTTCAGCCAATTGTTATCGAAGGATTCCAATCCGCTGAATAACAGTTCGCAGCCTGCTTCCTTCACCGACTCGAGATTTCTTTCTCGCCTGAAGAAATCATTTGTGACAAGCGCTCCCCAAAGGCTGAACTGTCCCGCTTTGCGAAATTCATTCAGCAAACGCAACTTTGCCTGAAAATGTGCGCGGTCGCTGCCGTAGAAATTGTTATCAAGGAAGAAGATTCGATGCCGTTTTCCTGAGGCGAGGATCTGCTGGCTAATGTGATCCAGACCGTATGTTTGATATGGACGAGCTTCGGCGGTTAGGGCGCAGAAGGAACAACGAAAGTTGCAGTTGCGGGTAGTTTCGACGTAACCAATTCTACCCAGCCAATACGCGAGGTCGTAACGCGGGATCATCTGCTCTGAAACGTACAGGGAGCCGAATACTTCTCGAATGACATCACAGAGTTCTTCGATGTCGCCACCACACGCATAATCAAAATACTTCTCGGCCAGAAGTGGGAGAGCCCTGACGGCTGGTCCACCCGCTACGACTATAACCTTTGGGTTCTTTGTGCGCGCATAAGCAGTGAGGTGTAGCATGCGATCGAAACTGTTGGTTAGTCCCGTCAGCACAAGCATGTCTGGCCAGGCGAGTAGTTCTTCATCTTCCAAAGGGCCACTTGCAACTTCGGTATAGCAGCGCACGTCGCAAAGTTCCTTAGTGAACGCCCCTGCGAGATAGATTGGTCCAACCGCCTGCGGTATCTTCGTTGTGCGACGAATCGGCAGACGAGAGTCGTCGAAGTAGCAATTGACGATTAGGATTCTCTTTATTTGCCGCGAAGAAGACCGGCGGGAAAGTATCTTCTGTTGCATGGAAGGTTTTGTCTCGGTTAAGGATGCGAGTCTGAATCGGTTTCGCACATTTCGGGATCGTTGTTGGAAACTCAAGCGAGAATAAATGGCGAGGTCGCAATCTATCCGAGTCCGGGGTCAGCCGCGAACGCGCGCTAATGTACTCTCACCTGAGGCTCTAAGCAACCAATTCATATGTATTCAATTCGAGGTGAACAGGGCCTTGGTCAGCTGGTTAAGAGAATGGCGTTCCCGCGGGTAACCCGGCAGATAGTACTTTCGACCGCCGCAGATTAACTTATGCTCGCGAGAATTCTGCTCAGCGAGTCTTTTGCGAATCGTTTTTGCAGCCAACGTGCGTAAGGATGAGAGACCCTCACGATTCGGTGACGAGGCTTTGAAAATGCCAGAATGTCATACCAAACTGAGTCGTCTTCTCGATTCCACTCAATCAGAAACCGTTCTTCACCACGTTCGACGTGATCCGGTAACGTCCCATAGGCAAATCCAAATCTGTTGACGTCACCGGTTTCATTCACAACGTAGACAATACGAGCAGCATTGAGAGTCCAGATTCCAAGCGTGTGCGCTTTTACTGCGAACATAATCCCGTGAGCGCCGACTATTCGTCAGAGTTGTCCGTATCCGACCTCAGCCGCGACCGTGGGTGATGTCGATCGTAGGCGGCACGCAGGTGACGATTAGTCATATGAGTGTAAATCTGGGTGGTCGATATGTCGCTATGGCCCAAGAGTGCCTGAACTGATCGCGAGTCAGCGCCGTTTTGCAGAAGATGCGTAGCAAAGCTGTGGCGTAACGTGTGCGGAGATGTCTCCTTGATACCTGCGCGCCTTGCATACTTTTGACAGATGCTCCAAACGAACTGTCGCGTTAAGGGCTTGCCACGATGTAGGAAAAACTGCGGAGCATTGCTCTTACCAAAACCTGCTTTGGACGAGGCGTATTTCTGCAACCATTGAATAGCACTCTTGCCCATTGGCACCCGACGCTCTTTACTGCCCTTCCCAAAGCACGCCACAAGTCCTGAATTGAAGTCGAGATCAGAGTGCTTCAGGGCGACCAACTCAGAAACCCGCAGCCCAGCTGCATAAAGCACTTCGAGAATCGCGCGATCTCTAAGACCATCCGGCGTGGTCACATCCGGGGCCGCAAACAGTCGGTCCACCTCCTCCGTTGTTAAGAAGGTGGGGAGATAAGCAAATCGTTGTGGTGTGTTGAGGTCCTCACCCGGATGTTTGCGGATGTGTCCATCCAGCATTAGAAAACGAAAAAAGCCGCGAGCGCTGCTGACTGCACGTGCCACAGATGACGGGGCCAACCCGTCCTTTGAAAGGGATGCGATCCAGATCCGGAGATCCTGTCTGGTAAGTTCGGGCAATTCTTTCTTGTTCTTTGAGGCCCAGTCGTTGAGACGAGCGAGATCACGCCCATAGCCATCTAACGTGTGACGGGCAAGTCCCTTCTCAACCTGAATGTAGGTAAGGAACTCTTTTATGAAGTCGCGCAAAGGGTTACCCGCTGGCGTTGCTCAGTGATTTGAGTCTCAGTCTTGGATCCATCTTAGATCTTCGGCCGTCGACATCTTGGTTATGGCCCTTATCCAAAGGTCGAAGGACCGAAGGCCTAAGGCCGAGGTCGAAGATCCCAAGTCTTCGTCGCGAGATTATAGCTGAGTTTATTCGTAGCGGAGGCATTCGATTGGATCGAGGCGAGAGGCTTTGCGCGCGGGCCAAACACCAAACAAAAGACCGACGCCGATGGAAACCGTGAGACCCGAAATAACTGCCCAAGTCGGAATTAGCGCCGGTAGACTCGGCACCAGGAACATGACGATGCGACTGGTTCCGATCGCTAGAACCACTCCCAGGATGCCCCCGAGAAACGTAAGCGTCATCGCCTCAAATAAGAACTGACGCACTATGTCTTTGCGTCGGGCACCCAACGCCTTGCGAACACCGATCTCTTTTGTGCGCTCAGTGACGCTAACAAGCATGATGTTCATCACGCCGATGCCGCCCACCAGCAGGCCGAGGCTTGAGATAGCGATGGCAATCAAACCCACCATCGCTGTGATGCTGTCGAATTGCTCAATGAACTTGTCAGCGGTCTTGATATCGAAATTGTTTTCATCGCCAAACTTCACATTTCTCCGCCGTCGCAGGATCTCTTCGGATTGCTCCAACGCTTCTGCGACCATGCCCGAACGGCCCTGAATAACCAGCAGAAGGTAGCCTTTGGCCGGGGCAACCTTTTGCGCCGTGCGGAAGGGAATGAAGACGGCATTGTCTTCCTCATTTTCACCGAAGAAGCCCGCCTTGCGCTTCTCAAGAACACCTATGACTTCAAAGTTGTACCCACCCATGCGGACTTTAGTTCCGGCGATCCGATCTTCCTGGCCCGGGAACAGCGCTTCTGCAGCATTCACACCAATGACCATCACATTAGACCTTTGCTGATCGTCGGTCTCGGTTATGAAGCGCCCTTCCTTTAGAAGAATATTAGTGATGCCGGCGTAGTTCGGCGAGACACCCTGAGTGTTGGCCCAGCGGTAGTTGCGCCCTTGATAGGTGATGTTGTCGTTAAATGGTCCGCCACCGTAACCGACGTTTGGTGCAACGTGGGCCACGGCTTCGACGGCGGGTGCCTGGGCCTGAATTGCTTGCGCGTCAGCTACAGTTAGTGGTTTGCGCGTGCGCTCAGAACGATCCTCCGACACTCTTGGTCCAGTAGATAAGTGGAAAGCGTAAATGTTATTCGTGCCGTACTCTTCAATGATCGAGACTATGTTTTGTCGCAGACCAGTAAGTATCGATGCGATGCTAATTGCCGTCATGACTCCGATGACGATGCCCAGGACTGTTAGGAAACTACGGAATTTGTGTGAACGAACGCTGTCGAGCGCCATTGCCAGCGTCTCGCGCAACGCACTCTTTGGAAGTCGCAATCGCATGTCTTAAGTCGCCTGTGTAAGAGCGAGAATCGGGTCAAGGCGCGCAGCTTTAAACGCCGGATAGATGCCGGCCACCATCCCGACGACCGTTGAGACCACAATTGCAAGCAGAATGTAACCTACCGTGATTGTCATAGTGATTGAGGCCAGCATGGTGATTAATTCCGTGACTCCCCACGCCAGTAAGAGTCCAATCACACCTCCAAGCGCACACAGAATCGCGGATTCAATGAGAAATTGGAGAAGTATCTGCCGCTTGGTTGCACCGACTGCTTTCCGCAATCCAACCTCAAATGTGCGCTCAGTAACACTTACGAGCATGATATTCATCACGACAATTCCGCCGACAACCAGCGTAATTAATGTGATGGGTATCACAACCATTGCGATGCTGCCCGTGAATTCATCGATCTGATTGTTAAGGCCCTGCACGTCGACCAGTCCAAAGTCATCTTCCTCATTGCCTTTCAAGCGGTGTTTGTTTCTCAAGGCGACTCGAGCATCTTCTATTGCGTCCTGAAACTTGTCCGAGTCCGGTGTCTTCCCATGGATTTGCAGCCCGTTGCGGCCGAAGATCTGTAAATGCGTCGTCACGGGAATGTAAACATGCCGGTCGAATGAATCTCCGAAGAACGAACCGCGCTTTTCCTCGACACCCACAATGCGCATTGGCAACCCGCGAATCTTTAGTGTCTTGCCAAGCGCGTTTGTCTCTCCAAAGAACTTCTCCTTAATGTCGCTGCCAAGGACGCAGACCATAGCGGAGCGTTGTACCTCGTCCGCAGAGATGAAACGCCCCTCAGCAATCGTCTTGTCTTCGATCTCGAGCATGTTTGCGGAAGTTCCGAACACCTGAGCGCCCGGGAACTCGATTCCATCTTGCTTCAAATCGGTCCCGTTGTTGGCTTGTGCACCAACTTCACTGCAGGATTCACAATGATGTCGAACCCATTCGTAGTCGTCCCAGTTCAACCGCTTGTTACGGCGGTTGCGCTGCTCAAACTCGTCATCTGACATGCGTCCGTGATACGCCATGCGGGCAATCATGAAATGGTTGCTGCCGAGCATCTTTGAGACGCGCTCAATCACGTAAGTATTGAGACCGCTGATAGAGGCACCGACGGTAACCACCGACGCGACGCCGATGATTATGCCGATGAGCGTCAAAAAAGCGCGGAGTTTGTGGGCGAAGATTGACTGCAGGGCAATCTTCAGAGCGTCGGTATAGAAGGAGACAATTGCTTTCATTGGCTCTTTTTCGGTACTAAATGGCCTGCGCTTGGCTGTACGACGAACTGAAGCGAAAAGTTTTGAGAGGTGGTCGGCCCACACCTGCCCCACACCTTAAACGCCGCCAGCCCCCGAGCTATTAACACTACTTAGAGTTGTCCCGCGGGCGATTCCAGAGGCCTGACCGCAAACCGTTCGGCCCAACGTATCCGTCCGGTGGATTGCATCGCTACAAAGAGTGTAACTATCGATCCGATCGTTACTGCCAGCCCCGTAAAACCCTCTAAAAAGAAGGCATAGGAGAAAGCGACGAGATAGACAAACTGGGCGAGTGCTGCTTCCCGACTGGCAAAGCGAATCCCCACAACCAGCCTGAGGTAGCTAACGACCAGGAAGATCGAGACGATTGAGGAGACGACAAAGGCGAGATGAATCGAGATGTGATCATAAACACTCCTCCTGTTGGGGTCGGCAATTCCCGGCTTTGATTCCACGTCGCACCAATTAACCCGATTGCCCAGTCGCATCGCCCGCCTCTCAAATTCCACGAAGTCCTTTGTGGCACAAAGTAGAGGAGTAAAAAATTTTGCCCTATTGTTTATGTGCGCATCTGTTGAATCAATTTTTCCATGTGCTTTAGATAGTTCTCCAACGCATTGCGACCAAGCGGCGTCAGGCGGTATTCAGTCTTCGGAATCCTTCCTTCAAAAAACTTCGTGCAGCTGATGTAGCCGGCTTCCTCGAGCTTTCGCGCGTGGACGCTGAGATTTCCGTCTGTGGTATCCATGAGACTCTTGAGCTCGTTGAAAGTTAATGAGCTGTTTGCAGCCAGGGCACTTACTATCCCCAAACGGAGTCGCTCGTGAATGATGCGATCCAACGAAGGTGCTGCGCTTTTTCCTTGAGCGCCGGTGAGGCCACGCAGCGCGACGGACTCGCTCTGTTTCTTCTGAGGCGGACGCTTTGCGGCAGAACTTTTAGCCACCGTATCTCCTTGCGATGATCACTCCAAACACGATGTGAAGCCCTCCAAAACCGGCGGCCAGACAAAGGCTGCTGATGACTTCTGGCCCAAACAGCGCCAGCCCTCCCAAAACCATAAAGCACATCCCCATAATTGGTACAACGCGCACTGAAAACATGCCGCCAGTCACGACCCCGGTTCCATAAAGCAACAACCAGACACCCGGTATGTAGCTTGTTAATCCAGACTGATAAAAGACGGCGGTGAGTAGAGCGCCTGCGATAATCGGAGGCGAGAGGCTGAAGATGACTTTGCGACCCGGTCCGTGAAATAAGGGCACACCGATTTTCTGCGACTTGCGGTCCATCGACCACCCTGCAATCAGCAGCGACACCAGCGCTGCAGAGGACCATATGCCGAACCAAACGGGAAACGCTCGACCGTAGGAGACGGCGCTGGCAATTAGGGCGGTGATGCCGATGGCAACCTGTCCCCAACCCGGAACGCCGGTAAAAGCGGAGGCGCGTTCCATGGTTTCGCGTATATAGCGAAGGTTGTCCATAGCGCGTTCATGCAGCGCTGGCGGCTCTTCCTGATGGGTTGGGACCAGTCTAATCGTCGACATGTCGACTGCATCCTAACGCCGGCTTGGAATTGCTGTCAAGTACTTTACATAACAAAGTTGCTTTTTGCCGTGGGAGCACCCGCGGGTTTCGCCGTCGGTTTTTACACAGGGGTTTATAAACTAAGCATTGGCGGTGGAAGAGGCAGCAACTGTAGGCTTTTTGCTCGAACGCAGGGAGCGACGCCAACGAACCACGAGCACCACTAGTGCCGCGAGGCCGATGACAATGCTCAATAGTTGAGATGTTGATAGACCGGTGAGAGTGGTTAACCCCAGAATGTCGCCGCGTGGGTCGTCGCGAACAAACTCTACAAGGAACCGAACTAATGCATAAAGAACTGCATAGAGCAGAATTACCTGACCATTGAAACGCTTATGTCCATGCAACCAAAGCAGTCCGAAAAAGACAATCAACATTGCGAAAGACTCATAAAGTTGAGTCGGATGCAGGTGTTGATCAATCGGGACGCCGGTGATCTGGTGCCCTAATTCAGAGAACTTAACGCCCCACGGAAGATCCGTTGGCTTCCCCCAACAACAGCCTGCAGCAAAACAGCCCTGGCGCCCAAAAAAGTTTCCGAGCGCAATCCCCGGTGCACATGCATCTGCCGTTGTCCACCAGGGTAGACCATAGTGACGCATTAGAAAGTACGCTGCGAGTACTGCCCCCAGCAATCCACCATAGAACACGCCACCTGAGCGCAGAAAATCGAGTGAGATCAGTTGCAGCGGATTCTCACGATACTCCGGCTCAGTGCCTAACATTAAAATTTTAGAGCCAATCAACGATGCCAAAAGAATCCAGAGGCAGAGGTCATATATTCTTTCGCGCGGCAGCCCATTCCGCTCCGCCAGCTTTACGGTCAGGAGAATGGCGCAGAGAAACGCCAGGGCGAGGAACACGCCGTAAGTGTTGATGGGAAAATCTCCGATACGAAAAAGTTCCGGGTACATATTTCGCCTAATGAGTTTGACTGCTAACCTCTGCTCCTTGACTACTCAGAGCGGTTGGCCTACGGCGTCCGCTCAGAATTACATCCAACGCTATCAACGCTGCGCCGATGCAGACACTTGCGTCAGCTATGTTGAACGTTGGCCAGTGATATGAACCTGCGTGCACTGAGATGAAATCGATGACATATCCGAACCGGGCCCTGTCAGTTAAGTTTCCTGCTATTCCAGCGAGGAGCAATGCACAAGCTCCTAAGAGCCGGTCGTCGGTGCGGGGTACCCGAAAGAAGTAAAATAGGACCGCGATGAGAGCGGCTGAAGCTAGTGTGACAAGGAGCCAGCGCCCAAAGGCCCCTCCTTCCTGCAACTGTCCGAACGCAATGCCGCGATTTTCTGTGTAAACGAAATCCAATAGTCCATCGATGATGGTCTTCTCTTCCCCGAAACGAAGACGTCGAACCGCCCAGGCTTTTGTCGTCTGGTCTGCCAGGTATAACGCGGCCGCCGAGATTAGATAACCGATGCGCCAGCCCATTTGTGACTTCAGCAGTCCACTTTTAGATTCAGACTTTTTCATATAGTTGCAATTACGCGCGTTCAATCTCTTCAAGCGCAGTCAGACATCGTTCGCAAACGGTTGGGTATCGCTCGGATTGACCAACTCGAGTCGAATAGTTCCAGCACCTTTCACATTTTCCCCCGTCCGCCACATGCACTTTGATCTGCAGTCCACCCGCAGACGCGGGCTGAAGGTCAACTTGCGAGACGATAAAGAGATAACGTAAGTCAGAGGCGTGTTTCGACAGCAGATCAAAACTCTTGCCACTGGCAAAAAGCTCGACGCGTGCTTCCAGTGAGCTTCCGATCTGCTTCGCGGTTCTCGCAGTTTCAAGCGCAACCAGGGCCTGATCCCGAATCGCAAATAGTTGCTCCCACTCATCCCACAGCCCCTGGTTTGATGCGGCAGCCTCGGGGAATAGCTCAGTATGTACTGAGCTAAATTCGTTCGTGGGGCCGGGCAGGCTTTCCCAGATTTCATCCGCCGTAAAAACCAAGAGTGGAGCCAACATGCGGGCGAGAGCGTTTACAATTCGGTACAACACCGTTTGGGCGGATCGTCTCGCGGCATTCTTAGGCGCGAATGTGTAAAGCCGATCTTTGATGATGTCGAAATAGCGGGCTGAAAGGCTGACGGTCGCATATTGATACAGCGTGTGATAGACGGTGTGAAACTCGTACGCCTCGTACGCCTGTCTTACCCTGGCGATGACAGCATTCAACTCAGCCATCGCCCAGGCATCGATTTCGGGCAGGTCGTCTTCACTGACTGCATCAGTATGCGGATCGAACCCGTGCAGGTTCCCTAAGGCAAATCTCGCTGTATTACGCAGTTTTCTATAACCATCCGTGACACGCTGCAGAATCTCGTTTGAGCAACGCATGTCATCAAAATAGTTGGAGGACGCGCACCACAGTCGCAGGATCTCGGCTCCCGATTCTTTAATGACCTCTTCAGGCGGTACAGCGTTGCCGGCAGACTTGTGCATAGCCTTGCCTTGTGCATCCACCGTCCACCCATGTGTAAGTACGGTGTTGTAGGGCGCTCGGTCGTGAGCGACGAGCCCAACGATCAACGAAGAGTTAAACCAGCCGCGAAATTGATCGCCACCTTCGATGTAGACGTCGGCAGGCCAACGCAACTCGTCCCGGCTCTCTAATACGGCGACTGAGGACACACCACTATCGAACCAAACATCAAGGATGTCACTCTCTTTGGTCCATTCAGTCGAACCACATTTCTTGCAGATGTAACCCTTCGGGAGCAGTTCGGTCGCTTCGTGGGTGTACCAGGCGTCCGCCGATTCTCGCTCAAACACATCAGCAACGTGATTGATAATCGAAGGATCGGCAACTGCCTCAGTGCAGCGATTACAATAAAAAACAGGAATCGAAACGCCCCAGATCCGCTGTCGCGAGACACACCAATCCGGCCGGCCCCGGAACATATTCCGCATCCGCTCTGCGCCCCAGGACGGCAACCACTGCACGCGATCTACCTCCTGCAGCGCGGCGTCCCTTATCGGCACAGAGATATTGGCTGAGTCAGTCGTGTCCTCAGTGAAATTACTCCGATCGCGACCGTCCTCGTCTCGTTCGACAATCGAGACTCCGCCGCGATCCATTGAAATAAACCACTGTGGTGTTGCTCTGAAGATCACCGGATTCTTACAGCGCCAGCAGTGGGGATAACGATGTTCGTAGCTCTCGGTAAAAAGGAGAACACCTCGGTCGCGCATGAACTCGACGATGCGTGGATTTGCTTCGAAGACGCTTTGGCCTGCGAAGTGCTCAACCTCGGGGGTGAAGTGGCCGGCATTGTCTACAGGGCAGTAGATCTCAAGTCCATAACGTTTGCCGATGGTAAAGTCGTCGTGACCGTGCCCCGGGGCGGTGTGCACGCAACCGGTCCCTGCTTTGCCTGTGGTTTGTTTGTCGCGGGCTTCGCGGACGTCGAGTTCCGTCTCCGCATCAGCCTCTCCACCCAGCGTTACATGCTCTCCTACCATCAGCAACGAAGGTCGGTCGAGCCATGCGTGACGACATTCGAGACGGTCCAGCTTTGCCCCGAGGAAACGTGCCAGGACGCGGTCGGAAATGGGTGATTCCGCTGACAATCCACACTTTTGCGCAACTGCCTCAAGTAACTCGCTAGCGACGATGTAAACCTCGTCACCGTGGGTGAAGGCGGCGTATTCAAAGTCCGGGTGTACTGCAATCCCCAAATTCGCGGGCAGTGTCCATGGCGTAGTGGTCCAGATCAGTATTGAAACCTTCCGACCGGCGAGGGCCGGATCGATCAGTGCCGGATCCGAACTCAGTGGGAACTTCACGTAAACCGAGGGGCTGGTATGTTGATGGTATTCGACCTCAGCTTCAGCAAGCGCGGTTTGATCGTGAATGCACCAGTAAACGGGGCGAGCGCCTTTGTAGACATACCCTCGTTCGACGAACCGGCCAAACAGTCGCGCCGTTTCCGCCTCGTAGTGATGGGACATCGTCAGGTATGGGTTTTCCCACTCACCAAAGATCCCGAGCCGCTGAAAGTCCCGAGTCTGTCGTTTCAAGGCGTTAGCCGCATGCTCACGACAGGCGCGCCTGATCGCAATTGGAGGCATGTTCGCCTTTTTGGCACCGAGCTTCCGGTCGACGTAGAGTTCGATCGGCAACCCATGACAGTCGTAGCCGGGCACATACGGAGCGTCGAAACCCATCATCGTTCGGGATTTCACGATGAAGTCTTTGAGAATCTTGTTTAGCGCTGTTCCCAGATGAATGTCCGCATTGGCGTAAGGTGGACCGTCATGCAGGATGAACTTCTCAGCGCCGGCGCGAGCCTGACGTATCTTTTCGTAGATATTCATCTCTGCCCATTTGTTGAGACGCGATGGCTCGGTTTGGGCCAGGTTCGCTTTCTGCGAGAACGTGGTCTTCGGCAGATTGATGGTCTTCTTTAAGTCGAGAGGGGTTTCAGTGGACATATTTTTAAACCTTAATAGTAGCAGCAGCGAGGCTTTGATCAAAAAACCCGAACCGTCGATCCCGGAAAGGGTGATGGTTCGGGTCCTTAGTAGAGAGCTGGTGATGATATCAACCGATGAACATCTCTTCCTCTCCGTAGGTCTGATTTATGGGCTTCGGCGCCGGCGCAACAAGGACCTCAAGACCGCGGCGGAAGCCCACCATAATCGCTGCTAACTCTCTTGCTGGCTCGATCACTCTAGTCTCGATGAAGTCCGTCGTATTAGTCACTTGCTCGTGAGTTCGGTCGATTGTTCTGCTTACTAACGCCACTTTTTCTCTGGCTTCGATCGCGGTGTCATTTACCAGAGATCGTAGCTCCGCTACTTCATCCTTGACGATTGCCAGTGATTCAGAGAAATGCATTGTGGCGGTTGAAAGGTGGCCCGTAACAGCATTGAATTGTTCTGCGATCTGCCGGCCCTGAGCTGCAATCTGTTTCCCCTGTTCGCTCACCACAGTAAGTCTTTCAACGAGGGGTTCCAGTTTTCCTTCAAGTCTAGTGACTGCGCCGACTGCCCGGTTGACGAATACAGCAATAGCGATCATCGCGATCGCGATTACAAGAAAAGAGGCCGCGATGATCACCAAGATCCAAAACAGCGGATCGTTTGTACTGATCTGTAGCGCAAAAGAGTTCACGGTTCAGCTGCTTTAGTTTGCTTTTTCGTCGTAGTTCGGAGCGGCCTCCACGCGGCCTGAAAGCTCGGTCTTTCTCTTCTCTTCCTGGTATGCCTTCTTGCCAGCGTCAATGGCAGCGGCTACCGTGTTGGTCTTTCGCGTTGCCGTCTCGCGAGCTGTCTGGGCAACCTCAGTGACCTTCTCGGCGGCTTGGGAATAGAGTTCTGACGCGCGTTCGCGAGTGGCTTCGTAGTACTGCCCGGCCCGATCTCCGAGTTGGGCCGCAGCCTCGCGTGAACGATCCACGCCCTTGCGAGTTGCATCTGCGATATCGCTACGCAACTCCTGGCCGGATTTGGGGGCAAAAAGCAGTGCTAAAATTGCTCCAATACCGCCACCGATCAAGAGATATGTCAGTCTTGAAGAGATGCTATCGCCGTTGTCCCTTCGATAATCGTCGTTTCCCATGAGGGATCCTTTCTTTGATGGCCGGTTGTCGAGTCGTCCGGCACAAGGTTACTCAATTTTTAATGGAATTTCCGAGTTCGGACTATAGCAAATAGCTGAGAATGCGCGCAAGAACATGGGCCATTGTTCCATAAGCTTTTGCGGTTTGTCGTGCCCTGTCACCCGTTCTGCGGGAAGACTCGACGCTTCAAGCCACCCTCTCAACAATCCAATTTCGTGGAAGCCACGACAAAAGCGAACGACAAACTGACGTTTATCGAACATCCGTCTTTGCAACTTGATCTCCGCTTAGTTATGATCCTAAATCAATTGGGCAACAGCCGATGTCTGAAACCATCCAATCACTCTCGCTCGAGCGAAAGATAAAAATGCAGGAGGCGCGTGAGGGGATAATCAATCGCCTCTCGCTTGCGTTTCCGGACACCATCAATATCGACCGGTTCCTCGACGTGATCGTGTCTGAATTAGGCCGCATGATGCAGGTGGATCGGTGTGATGTGATCCAATTGACCTCAGACAGCGAACTACGTATCAGCCATGAGTGGCGTGCTTCTGACGAAGTGCCATCCAGCCTCGGGACTGCGATCCCCATCGATGTCAAACAACTCTCGGAGCATGTGAATCTGTCGAAGCCGATTCGGTTGGATGATACGTCGGCTCCAGGACTGGACCAGAAAGTGCGATTCCTCGCAGCTAGTTTGCGGACTCGTTCATTGCTTGTTGTGCCGGTGGTGTTGGGAGAGGACGTTCTCGGTTTAGTTGGTCTTCACACGACCCGCAGGACGCGAGGGTGGCTGGACGATGAAGTGTCGTTTCTACAAGCAATCGCGCGGCAGATCGCCGTCGGTTATCAGTTCACTCGCTTGTACACCGATAAAGAGCGTGAGGCGGAAACAAAGCGGGCATTACTCGAGATTGCGAATGCACTTAATGCTCGTTCCGACTTTCGAGAGGTTTCCTCTCTGGTACTCGAACGCGCAATCTCTCTCGTCGGGGCCGATTACTCTGCCTTGGGAGTCCTCGACCCTGCAGGCGGGCGGATCACGCTCGCTGCATTCAAAGCGTCGCCAACCGCTATCACCGACTCTGTGCAAGGGCTGATTGATAGTCACGGCCAGTCGCTTGATGTGACTGAATTCCCAGCGATGATGGAATTGCTGGCCCAAGGGAAGACCTTAAAGCTTCTGGATACGGATCTGCCTTTTCCCTTCCGTCTCATTTTCAATGCGACTCTTGGCGGACGCGCGGCTCTTGTAGCGCCAGTCCGCGTAGGAGGGCAGACCTTCGGCCTTCTTGGCTTAGTCTGGAGTGAAGCACGCACCGGCTTTCATGATCACGAGGTGGCATTAGTCGAGGGAATCGCGGATCAGATTGGCACTGCGCTGGAACGTGATCAGCTCTCTGCCGAAGTGATGCATCTGCGCAGTGCTCTTCACGAACGTTACGGGGAAGAGCGGATCATCGGACAGACACCTGCAATACGACGCGCGATTGAGCTGGCATTAAGCGTCGCTGATACGCAGACCACAGTGTTGATTCAGGGCGAATCGGGAACTGGTAAGGAGCTACTTGCTAATCTCATTCACTACAACTCGGGTCGTGAAGATCACGTCTACGTGAAGCTGAACTGCGGCGCGATTCCTGAAACACTCCTCGAGTCTGAGTTATTCGGACACGAAAAAGGTGCTTTTACTGACGCTCGTGCACTACGCCGCGGAAGGTTTGAAGAGGCCGATGGTGGCACACTCTTCCTTGATGAAGTTGGCGAGATGAGTTTGTCGGCGCAAGTCCGCTTACTGCGAGTGCTGCAGGATGGCGAATTTACGCGAGTCGGTGGCAACGAAGTGATCAAAACAGACGTCAGGGTGATCGCGGCCTCAAATGTGGACTTAGAGAAGGCCACCGAGGAAGGCACGTTCCGTCGAGATCTTTTTTACCGCCTCTCAGTGTTTCCAATACTACTGCCTCCGCTGCGGGAAAGGCCTGAAGATATACACCCGCTGGTGATTCATTTTCTGGAGCATTACAAGCAGAAGACCGGACGGTTCATTACGGGGATCTCCAAGGATGCACTGCAAGCGCTGATAACATACCAATGGCCGGGAAACGTGCGAGAACTCGAGAACGCGATTGAACGGGCAGTGATCATTGCGTCAGGCCGGCAAATCGAGCTCGATGATCTACCCGAGGCGATAAGCAGGATTGGCTTGGAAGCCAGAGATCGAATAAAGGTGGAACGTGCAAAGGCTGCGAGTGAAGGGAGAACTGCAACGTTCGAGGTGACCGTCCCCTCTTCAATGGAGGAGATCGAGCGGCAGGCGATTGAGGCCACACTGGACTACACCGCGGGTGACAAGACTCATGCGGCCCGGGCGCTCGGCATTGGTCGAAAGACTCTCTACCGGAAGCTTGAGCAGTACAACGGCCGCAATGTTCGATAAGCATTCCAGTTTGGGCGGACATTGGACTTGTCGCTCCACGGCCCTTATAATTTTTCTCACTGAGCCCCCTTGTTAATTCCGGGAGTGATTTTGCTGAATGCCAATCTATGAATTCGAGTGCCGCAAGTGTAAAGCGCACATTGAGGTCTATCAGAAACTGAACGACCCTTCCCCACGTAAATGTCGCAAGTGTGGTGGTCGTCTTGAAAGGCTTCTATCGGCGCCCGCGATACAGTTCAAAGGTTCCGGGTGGTACGTGACCGATTACGGCAGCAAAGGGAAACAGGCCAAATCGGATACCGAGTCAAGTAGCAGTAACGACAAGAAATCGGAAGACACCAAAGATTCCTCCCCACCTAAAAAAGGCAAAGACAAGGCTTCATCCAGCACCAAACCCTCGAGTGGCGACTGAAGCTACGGCGTTACGGTAGCAACAATGTATACAGTAGTTGTTGGAGTCAGAAAAAGAACGAATCGCTCGTTCAAGAACCGGTTTCTATTAGTCTTTTCGGCCTTGCTGGCCTGTAGCGGATTGTTGTGGGGTCAAGCGGGACGTCGCCCACAGACTTCAAATCTGGCCGGCGTTCTGGTAAGCGTTGTTGCAAAATCTGAGAAGAACGCATCCAGACCAATAACCGCGAAACAACTCGCTGTTTTTGATAACGGTGTCGAGCAAAGCATTCGCAACCTAACTCCTGATCCGTCACCGGCGCGAATCGTTCTCCTGGTCGACAACTCACTAACGCTACGCGCTGATGTCGAGAAACTCGAGCAAGCAGCTCGCGAGTTCGCCTACGAAATCTACGACGGAGATCAACTTCTGATTGTGGGCTATGATGAGGAAGCCGAAATCGTGGCGGATTGGTCTGATGACGCAAAGGTGATCGAAGCGTCCCTGAAGAGCTTCCGCAAGAAAGGGCAACCACATCTCTTCGATGCGGTGAGCGCGGTTCTTGAGCAGGCTTTACGACCATTGGCAGGTCAGAAACGTGTGATAGTCGCAATCAGTGATGGGTTGGACCGCGGGAGTAAAACCACGTTTGAGAAAGTTCTGGCCGATTTGCAGTCTCTCGACATTACGGTGTATGCGGTACAAGCTCCGGATCGGACACGTGGCGCGATTAGACGTGACGTACCAAAACCCAAGGTAGTTATCGAAAAGCTGGTTGAAGGCACAGGTGGCTTGACCTTTCCAATTGATCAACCTGCGGAGGCTGCAAAGGCGATATGTGATGAACTTCGCAAGAACCGATATGTCCTTTCCTACGTGCCCTCGAGTATGCCGTTTGGTGAGGTGCGCAATCTCCTCGTGGTTGGAAATGAAGGCATTACGGTGCGCGCTAAAACGGCACAGCAACCAAACTAATCTCAGCCCTTCTTGCGCGAGTACAGGAAGAACAACCCACCGATAATCAGAAGCACCATTGTCTCCATAAAGATGAAAAACCGCGGTACGAATGTACCGTCCTCATCATGAGCATCCGAATAGCTCACGAATGTCCCCAGGATCAATCCGGCAGCGAGCCAGATGACTTTCCGTCTCGTATCCCACATCTAATTGCAGATTATCTCTCCGGGCTTACTTCAGTGCGCCGGATAACCAATGCATGATGTTCAGCGCCAGCTGACGATTGTTGTTATCGGAAGCGTTCATTCCAATCGGTAATTTATTCGGTCCGGCAATCTGTGCCGAGAGCATTGCTGCCTCTCCCAGCATTACCACTCGTCCCTTTCCGTGTTTGAAGGCTATCCCCTGAGCTTGCCCGGCGACCGATACGGAAGTCTCCGCCGTGCGGCTTGGCTTATCTTTCGCGCCTTCACCCAGCTTGAGAAATACGGCAGCACCATCCGGCGCTTTCAGCGCCTGCCCCGTGAAGGAAACGACTCGGTCGATTCGCTCAGCTTCCTCACGACCCCGAGTAATCGGATGATCCAGAAGGAGCCCATTCTCACGTGAGAACACCAGAATAGACCTCGCCCCTTCTGATGAATGTTCCGGATCGAAAACGAATCCCTTGCTCATTTCGACTTGGAAGCGCTTAGCTAGAGCTTCGGCGGCTCCCCCAAACGGCGCGTGATCTGCAATCAACAACAGTGCGCCGCCGCCCTTTACCCAATCGTGCACTGCACTGATTTCAGCTTCAGTGAATGCAGAACTGTCCGCTCCTTCTTCTTCATCGTCTTCTGCACCAAGCGCGTTGGCAATGATCAGAATCTTGAAGGTCTCCAATGAGGACTTCGTGAACGGTTTGAAGGCGCTGACCACGTTGTAGCCATCATTCGTTATCAAATCGGCAAAGGGCTTGTAACGCCCCCTGGCAGTATGAAAATTGTTGTGTGCCTCATCGAACAGAACCCGCGGGTAGTTCTTGTTGTAAGTGGGTCGCTCCACGTGGGGATTGAATTGCGGGTCGGCAATCTGCTGGGGCCACACGGTCTGGGCCTGACAGAACACCGTCAGTAGCGTGAGCGAAAAGAGCAGAAGAGTCTTCATGTCAGATTCAAAATTCAGCGGAGAGTTTGCAGGCGACTCGCTGCCAAGTTCAGCGTTTCGTCTGTCTTGCAGAAGCAAAACCGAACCTGCTGTTGTCCACGTTCAGGAACGCTATAGAAGCTTGATCCAGGCACACAAGCGACACCGACCTCTCGGATAAGATGTCTGGTGAATTCAACGTCATCTGCGAAATCGAACTCGCTGATGTCGGTCATGATGTAATACGCGCCATCAGGTGAGAAGGTCTTAAATCCCACCTGCTGAAGAACTGGTAACAGTAGATCTCTCCTGGCTCGGTACTCGGAAGCAAGCCGATCGTAATACGAGGCAGGTAGCGACAATGCATACGCGCCCGCTGCTTGCAGCGGAGCTGCTGCGCCAACGGTAAGAAAGTCGTGCACCTTTCTGATGCCGTCTGTAATTGCGGGAGGAGCGATGCAATAGCCTACTCGCCACCCGGTGACGGAATAAGTCTTTGACATGGAATTGACGATCACGGTCCGCTCTCGCATACCGGGCAACTGTGCCATGGAGATGTGTTTCACCTCCGCGTCATGCCTTGGGTAAAGAATGTGTTCGTAAATCTCGTCAGTGAAGCAGAGAACATCGAACTCTCGGCAGAGCTCAGCAACAATCTCAAGCTCAGCTTTGGTAAACACCTTACCAGTTGGATTATTTGGATTGCACAGAATGATAGCTTTCGTGTGCGCATTGAAGACGTTTCTTAACTCCTCCTCCCCGAACGTCCAGTCCGGTGCGAGAAGCGGGACATAGCGAGGTGTGGCGTCGGAGAGAATGGCATCCGGCGCATAGTTTTCATAGAACGGCTCAAATATCACGACTTCGTCGCCGGGGTCTACCGTGGCCATCATTGCAGCGATCATTCCCTCGGTCGAGCCACAAGTGACCGTGATTTCTGTTTCTGGATCTATATCGAGTCCTAAATACCACTTGGTCTTACGAGCAATTGCTTCGCGGAAATCTCGTGCGCCCCACGTGATGGCGTATTGGTTGATATCGTCGCTGATGGCCTGCATCGCAACGCGCTTGATGTCTTCAGGCGCTGCAAAGTCAGGAAATCCCTGGGACAAATTCACGGCGCCGTGTTTCAGTGCTTCGCGAGTCATTTCGCGAATCACCGATTCTGTAAAGAGACTTGCTTTGCGGGAAACGTGGCGCTGGTCGGAAACGCTGCGTGCTGTCATTCTGCAAGAGTTGAAGAGCAAGTTGATTGTGTGACGAGTCGCATGCTCTCACAAACTACGGTTGCTACGCCAGTACACAGCTAAGGTTGCATGAGAGTTTGCCGAGTTAAGGAATGATCTCTTCACCTGATGCATCACGCTTCAGTTGCGTGAGGATCGATCTGACTGCCGGCGCGAGACTGCCGTTCGGGGCCAGCTCAAGGTACTTCTCATAAGCTGCCAGCGCCTCTTTGTAGTTCTGCGCCTTCTCGTATGCTGCCCCCATCAACTGGTAGATCACCGGTTCTGAATCCGCAAGTTGCTCAAGAGCTTTCCGATATTCGGCGATGGCCTGCGGGTAATCGCCCTTCTCCTCGAGTAACCGTGCCAGCCCAACGTGAGCCTCGGGTTGAAACCCACGTGCTTCCTGAATCGCTCGGCGAAACGACCTCATTGCCTCTTCATCGAAAGCAGCCTCACGATGAATCCGACCCTCTACGGCGGAGGCTTCTGGATAAATTCGCCGCAGACGTCTTGCCGAGGCGATATGTTTCAGGGCTTCATCATATTGGTTTAGGTCCATCAGCACGCGCGCCAATCCTACGTGAGCCGCGGCAAGCGCAGGACGCAGTTTCAGCGCTTCCAGGTACAAGTCTACGGCGTGTTGTCGAGCCTCGTCTTCTCTTGCCTGTTCGCGGGTGGTTTCAGCTTCCTGGAACTTAAGTTCGCCCTGATCAGTGGTGCGGACTAATTTGACAATTAGCGTCCTTCGCCCCGCCAGCAGCGGCACTCTTGCTTCTCTAAATCCGTTAGCACGCACTCTGACGGTATGTCGACCCGGCCTTAACCTGGGCAGGCTCAACTTACCAGTCGAGTCCGTCACCCCACGTCGGACCTCATCGATCCAAACGATGGCGTTCGGTTCAGTATTGATCGTGAAAGCAGCAGCTGACTTCGGCTGCTGGGCCAGAGCGGATTGCGAAAGCAGAGTAATTGCTGAAAAGCAAACTAGCCTGAAGCTTTTCAGTACCAGGAGAAAAGAACTAGTTCGATCATTCCTCGCTACCATTTCCAGTAACCCTTCTAACTCTAATGGTCGGGTCTGGGGTACCTGGGGGACTGCCAGTGGGCTGGGAAGTTACGGCTCGACTCCCAACTTCGGGACGAAACTTTCCGTCTTTGTCATAAAGTCGCTCGTACTGCAGACGGTTCCGAACAACTCCTTGAACGTACCCTCGGGTTTCCTTGAACGGAACCGCCTCGGCCCACTCGTCCAGCTCTGCCGGCAGCGACGTCCGCCATTGGGCGGCTCTCATAGGACCCGCATTATAAGCCGCGGCCACATACTCGATCCGTCCAAACCTATCAATCTGGTCGCGCAAATAAGCGGTGCCCAACTGTACGTTTAGCCGCGGTTCGTAAAGCGACTCTGCCGTTATTGGACGGTCTACTCCGTAGCGTTTTGCTGTTAGCGCAGCCGTTGGAACCAGCACTTGCATCAGTCCATAGGCTTTTGCTGAGGACCGAGCGCGTGAAATGAAAACTGTTTCCTGTCGAATCAAGCCGGCAACTTGGAATGGATCCAGGTTTCGTGCACGTGACTCCTGTACGATGATGTCCCAATAAGCTAACGGGTAGAAGACGTCCCATTGTTCGCGTGTCATCTCTTCCGGCTTCATCTGTGAATAATCCGGTAAGCTACGCTTCAGAACATTGAGGGCTTTGACATTCTCTTCTTGCGAGCGATACACCCGAGCGATGGCCAAATTTACTTTGGGGCTGTACGGATGGGCTTCGGATACGCGTGCCAGCTCGCTAAGCGCCCAGTCATCTAATCCTACATTCATAAGCTCGTCCGCTTTAGCAATGCTCAGATCTTCAACTGTACCGGCTGTTTCTTCGGCGACTGTGATGAGTTGCAAGTTGGCAATGGCATGGCCAACAAGCGAATCACTTGGAAAGGTCTGGCTAGGCACGCGATCTCCCATAGCCTGCAACCGCTGTTTTGCGAGATAGCCATACCAATTCGCATCGTAACGACCCAGCACGGCCTGATACAGCGCGCGAGCTTCTGCCAATTTGCCTGCCTTCTCCGAATCGCGCGCCGCCCAGTACCCAGCCTTACCCCGATTATCATTGTTCTTGTCCACGTAATAAGCGAGATGTTCGGTCAAAAGTTGTGAGGACTCGCGATAGTTCTTAGCCTCGTGAGCTGCCCACGCCAAATCAAACTGTGCTTGGGCTACCTCCGCACGGCCTGGATACGCAGTCACTGCTGTTCGATAAAAATATTGCGCATCCACCTTGTTTTTAGCCTCGTCCGCGATACGACCGACATTAACAAAAGCACCGGGCGTGAAGGCGCTCTCGGGATAGTTGCGTCGCAACTCTTCCAGCGTGCTCCTCGCCTGTTCCCACTGTCTGTTCCGAGCGTAGACCTGGGCAAGGTTGGAAAGTGCTTGCGCCCGGAGCTCACGGCTTGCTGCACGTAATGCGCTCAGAAGCGCAATTGCGTCGGGAGTTCTCTTTAGCGCAGCTGCAGCTATTCCGCGGCGGAGTTGCGCCTGCGCGTTTAGCGATCCCGAAAAAGTGTTTGCAGCGGTGGTGTACGCCTGAAAAGCGTCGCTAAATCTGTTCGCTTCGTACAATCTGTCTGCGCGTGCAAGAGCTTCTGCCGATGATCCGGGAGCGGATGTTGAACCTAGTCGAAGCAGAGCTGCCGGTGCCTCGCTGCTCTCGGCGGACTGCGGGGCAAAGAAATAGAGCTGGCGATAAGCAGCCACCGCGTTCGTTGTATTCCCTAACTGTTCGTGAGCCTTCGCCAGTAATAACAATGCGGGAGGGTCATTTGCAGAGGCCAGCCCTCTTAGCAGTCCTGGGACTGAGGATGCAGTTCCACTCTTCAGCAACAAATCTGCCTGTCGCAGGGTGGCACCTCTCGCTTGGGCGGATGAGGCGTATTCGCGCGCAATGCGCTCGTACACTGCTCGGGCCTCGGCCTGCTTGCCCGCTTGCTCAAGAGCATTGGCCTGGAGTTGAAGGGCATACTCAGCGATGGAAGTGTGAGCGGCGATTTGGGGATCGTTCAGTAAGGTCGCCGCTCCACCAAAGTCTTTTCCATTAAGCCGAATGCGCGCTCGAACTATCCGAGCCAGCGCTGCAGCCCTGGTCCCGGGAAAGTCTGCCTCGATCTTGGTGATTATGCTCTCTGAGGGTAAAACTCCACCGCGCGTCATCGCGCGGAGGTCGGCAAGTGCTTTGGCTTCTGCTGGAGTTTGTTGACGCGTCAGGCAGCTCGCCGTCATAAACGCCGGGAAAGAGGCGCCGATAGCAACTGCGAGACCCATGATCAGAAGAAGGAAACGTTGGTTGCGCGATATCCTTGGCACTAGTTCTCCCCATTCACAGAAGTTTCCGTCGGTTTAGACTTGGTACCTCAGGTTCCGGGTTGCCACGAAAACGTCGGGGGCCGAGTAACGGGCGTTAGGGGTTACGATTGGCGAGCGGTCGAGTTTGGCTCAGGCTGAAACCGTCGCGCCGGGGTACGCATTACCAAGTTTCGCAGCGTCGCCTTCGGCCAGGGTATTAACCAATTCATGATGGAAGTAGTCGTATTTACTGGCGACTTCCTGCTTCACTCGTTTGTCATACATCTCTCGCGAGCGGTCGATGTATTCACGCAAGCGGTCATAGAGGTCGTAGTTCGAACGACCCTCAATAACTTTCTGTTCATTGTAGAGTTTGATTTCGGAGACCAATAGCCGGGCAAAGCGTCGCGCATCACTGTGGAGACGTTTTTCATCTTCACTGGTTACCTCGATTGGAAGCTCAACATCCATCCCATAACGTCGCCTTCCGGCCTGCTGTTGTACTTCTGGCTCTATCACAGCCACCGGCTCTCGCTCGGCCTCGTCGACCAGGTCAGTTGTGGCGAGATTATCCGGAGCACTGACGTAATCAGAGTCTTGTGTCACGACTTCAGGAATCGCTTCTGATGTTGCAGACGGTTCCTGAACATAAGCTTCCGCGGGAGCTGCGTACTCGGGTGTTGCTGTCTCTTCGTACTCGCGTGCTGGTTCGTACTCGGTTGGTCTGTATTCTTCAGCTGAGGGCTCCTCTACTTTGCGAACCGGAGCAGAGCGGGCTGCCAAAAGCTCAACGGCCATCGCCGCGACTTTCACTAACGTTTCCACCGCTTCAAGACTAATCGCGTCCGCATCGAGGGCTGCAGAATCCGCGTAAACAACTGCCACAGATCGTCCCCGCACGACAAGCGGTATGGCTACGACCCTCTGCGGGGGTTCCTCACCTAAGCGGTTCAGGATTATGTGATCTTCTGAGTGAGCGTGTGGACCACCACTCCATGTAGTTTTAGATCTGACTGCTTCGCCAATGACTGTCTCTGCTGAGGTGGTGAAGGAAATTTGCCGGATAGCGTCGTCACCGACCGTCCCCTGAAATCCGCGTGCTCGCCAACCGATGACTTGATCCCCTTTGACAACGAAGAAGGCAACCCGAGGTGCAAACGAGGCGCAGCGGTTTACCAGTGTCTTGAGGATCTCTGCTTGTGTTTGCTGCTCGTCGATTTCTGTAACGCCGGCTTTGAGGATGGCCAGATCGCTTGAGGCCTTTGCACGAGAGGACTCGGAAGCTGCGAGGTTAATCCCCTCCTCGTGCGCGGCTCTCAGATGCTCCAAGATGGAAGCAGCCACGGATCCGTCTATTTGAACCTCGCCGTGCCGGTCCAGCAGCCGCGAAAGCGACTCATTTAGTTCACTCTGTAGCTGGGCTATCTCTTGTTTCAGTCCGCTCAGCCGCCCTTCGATATAACTTTCTATCTCCTGGCGTAAGCTGTCTTCCAATTGTCCGCTAACCACAATCGTTTCCTCCATCAGTACGAGTTTCGCAAAGGCGCCGAAGGTTCTTGGCGATGAGGCTTTTGTTTTGAGACTTACTGTGCGTTCTCCGAAGGCAGGACAATCTGCTCTCTGGCAGTTTCGATTATGAACGTGCAAGATTAAACGAGTCAAGAAAATGGTTTGGTCATCCCATCTCAGAGGCCAAAGGTCACAGGTCGGAGGTCAGAGATCTGGGGTCGAGGGCCGGGGGCACAGACGGGAAAATGAGCAATGGAGTACCATGCCGGGGAGAATCAAATTGACAGGTGCAGTGCGCCAAGTCTATAAAAACCTGTCGCCCATGATGGATCCACTGAATCGTAGACCGACGATCCTAATCGCTGAAGACTACGAGGACAATAGGGAACTATTGCGCCTTCTACTCGCCAGCGCGAACTATTGTGTGCACGAGGCGACAAACGGGCGAGATTGCCTTGCAATGGCCCGCGAGAATCCCCCCGATCTGATTATGGTAGATCTATCGATGCCGATCTTGGATGGGTGGTCTTTGTTAGAAGCATTAAAGAAGGACAGCAAAACCGCTTGCATACCTTGCGTTGCGGTCACTGCCCATGGAGACACCGATAGGCAGCGAGCGCTGGAGGCAGGCTTCAACGGTTACCTTTCGAAACCATTTCGCAGCTTTGAACTGTTTGAGCTCGTGGCGCGCCTCCTGCCCCCGGCGGGTGTTTTAGGAGCCTGACATCTCAGCCCGCACTCAAAACTCGCTCAGCCAGCCAGGCATATAAGTTCTCGCATCATTCGGCGATCACAAAATCGGTCGCCTACTCCGAAGCGTAGTCGATCGATTCATTGGACGTCGAACGTCTCAGCGGGGAAGACGTCCGACGGCCAGTTAATTGTGTCAGCGTCACTTATAAGAGGTCACGACGCTTTGAATTGAAGGAAGTAACGGTTGGATTTCACTACGGTTGAATCCTGCTGCAGCAAACATTCGCTCAAGGTCTTTAAAGGTGTACGCGTCTCCCGCAGGAGTGCTCGCCAGCATTATGACGCTGAACGCGGCCGCTCCTGGTGGTGAAATTCGGTCATCATTGGGAACAAACTCAAGGGTGATCGCTCGGCCGCTCGCGCTAAGTGCGCCATGAACCTTGCGCAGCAACGATTCGCAAGTTTGGGGGTCGAAGTGGTGAAGGAAATTGGTAAGTAGAACGAGGTCGTAGCCAACGCCGAAGTCAACACTGAACGCGCTGCCTTCCAAGGTGCTAAACCTATCTTCAACTCCCGCGCGGCGTGCATTCTCCTTAGCTACTTCGAGCACCTTCGGCCAGTCCAATGCTACCACTTGCGCCTGTGGGTTGTTCTGCGCGAAGGCCAGCCCAAAGAGTCCATGCCCAGCCGCGATATCCAGTACCTTCAAGGGTTGCTTGCCCTCAGGATCTACTAACTTCGCCATTACCTGAGCTGGCATGGCCATCATGGGCGCCATTGCGCGAGCAAACTTCACCCACACCGGATTCTCTGGCGCTATCGTGCCATCATCCGGAACAATCGTCCCTCCTTTCCGGACCGCGCCCGTAAAATCACTAAAGCCTTCAAGCAGCGGCGGCGACAACAGAAACTCAGTTGCGCCTCCAAGATACGCGGGAGAGCGTTTATCAAGAAATACTGCTGAGTCGGCGGTGAGAGCATAGTTTCGCTCCTCTTTTGTGATAAGTCCAATCATGCACAGAAAATCACAGAGTATGCGCATCCCTCTCTCTGAAGTACCGCAGCGCGCTGCAATTGCAGCGGCTGTAGTGTTACCTTCGCCAATTGCCGTAAAAGTCTCGAGCTGGATCGCTGCCTTTAGCGCCTCTGTCCGCTGGTATGCATTGACAGTTTCGAAAAACAGCATTGGCGTCGGTTGTGTCATTGTTTGCGTCGACATTTTGGTCCTCACTTTGATTCGGAGTTTTCCGTTCGTACCGTAAAACTGCGATGAAAATCGATTCCGGAAAAGTCTAGATGCTGTGCCTTTCCATTTATGACGGTATCGAAAACGATGCGTTCAGCGCTCCTCTCGTCTTCAGGACGGAACACCCCGGGCGCTACTTGCACCAATGGTTGTTCGCCTCCTAACAGTAGTCGCCCTTTTCGAATGACGACCTGCGTGATCCCATACCAGGGACTGTCTGATCGGTACGATCCAGCGAACGCATTCCAATCGGCTGGATAGTCAAATGATTTCGCTCCAGAATACCTTTCGTTCGTCCACCAGTTAGTCCCGTGAAGCGCTTCCACCACAGCGTTGTCCTTGTCTCTTCCAAAACTCAACACGAAATGGTCGAAGTCCGGATCGTTAACAATGAACCTGTCGCGACCCACTTGCTCCATCGGAACGTTTCTGTTCTTGTGTTGAAGGACAAGTCGGTCGCCTTCCGCGAGGATCAGGAGTTTGCTTCCGGAGGCTGAATTAAAAGTACCCGCATAATCTGCAGCATTTTTAACGAGGGTGGGTGGAATTGGCGAAGGCGGCAAGTCTGGTAATTCCGCGTTACGAGAGGCGGCATTTAAGAGATCGAGCGCGTAACGGACGACCGTAACTGGCCGGTAACCTGCAAGGCGGGCGTTGACAGAAGCAAAGACTCCGAAGCCACTTGTCACGTCTGCGTACATGGCAGAGCTGAAGGCAATCATCCCGCCGGTATGACGCAGCAACGTTTGACCATCATTGCTGCTGGTCCACAGACCGTATGTATAACTCGCGTCTTCACCACGAAATGGCGCCTTGATCACTGGACTCACAAACAACTCAAAGGCTTTGTCTGACAGAACTCGTCCGCGCGGGCCACGACCACGATTGAGCAACATCTGCAAGTAATTACCCATGTCTTTGGCCGTTGCTGCTACGCTACCTGCCGCTTCAGTAACTTCGAGCCACGGTGCTTCGGAGAGTTTTCCTCTAAGCGGAAAGGGTCGATCGTCATATGTTGGACCGTAGCCGATCGCCAATCGCTCACGAATGTTGTTCGTAATTATCGGGGCGCTAGCCAACATTCCCAGAGGTTCTAAAACACGGGTTCGCAGACTATCGGCAAACGAACGCTTGTCGAGCGCCTCTAGCAGAAAACCCAGCAGCACATAACCAATGTTTGAATAGACAAAGCGCTCCCCAGGGGCGGTACCTGTTAGAAGTTTCTGCGTCGCCACTCGCGTCAATAGAGGAACGGCAGACAATCCGGCGGTATGACTTAGGAGGTGGTGTGTATTAAATGGAGGGTGCGAAGACTCAATCTTCAGCCAAGGCAAGTACGAGATCACTGGTTTTTGCAGATCGAGCTTTCCCTCATCGACAAGTTGTAATAGCGCAATAGCTACAAAAGATTTAGAGATTGATCCGATCTGAAATAATGTTTGTGGGCCGACCTTTGTCCCTGCTTTCAAATCTGCGTAGCCATAGTGGGCTTCACGCAGTAAACCTTCCCGGTTGGCAATGGCGAGCGTGAGTCCGGGGGCGCCTACTTCATTGATGTGGCGAGACACATACTGATCGAGGCGGTGAAATGCTGGTGCAAAGCGGTCCACCTCTTGAAATTCATAGGCAGCGACTGCTATTGGTCGCAGAACTCCCAACTGCATAAGCGCGAGGGATCCAACGATGCCGTTGACACCACTGATCAGTATTTGACGACGATTAATCTGTTTCATTGTTTTTGATTGCGTAAGTCTCGTGCAGTTAGGGTGTCGTTGCGGAGTTAAGTTGGCAAGCCTTTCCGGGCAATTGTCTCCATCACGTCACAAAAGCGGTCCAGTTCGCCAAGTGTTGTGTAGACGTTCGGTGTGATGCGGATGCCCTGAAACTCGTCATGAATAATGGGAACTGTAAGAATTCGGTGCTTATCAAAAAGGTAACTGCTGATCTGGGAAGGATTCACTCCGGCAATCTGCACGTTAGCAATGGCGCACGACTGTTCGGGATCGAAGGACGTGTTGAACCGTACCTTCGGGAGCCCCTTTAGCCGATTCATCCAGTAGCGCGATAAGTACCGCAAACGTGCTTCTTTTCGTTTGCCACCGATGCCATTGTGAAACAGTAAGGCTTCACCGATTGCCAGTCGCGGTGCGGCCGAATGAGTTCCTATTTCCTCGAACTTACGAATATCAGTCGCCTGTTTTGACTCGGCGGCCATTAACGGCCAGATCTTTGGAATCTTTTCACGCTTTACGTAAAGAAGCCCTGTTCCCTTCGGTGCATACAGCCATTTATGGAGCGAGGTTCCGAAGTAATCACATCCAAGGTCCTTCTGCTTGAAGTCAAACTGGGCGAATGAATGCGCACCATCGACGATAGTCTCAATTCCCCTCGCACGGGCCATCTTGCAAACCGCCTTTACCGGAGTGATCTGGCCCGTAATATTTACCTGATGGGAGATCAGAATTAGTTTCGTGCGACTGGTGATTCCTCGCTCAAATGCCTCGGCAATCTCTCCCAAATTCTGCGGCGAAATGGGGATCTTGATCAGTTTCAGAATCAGGCCTCCACGCTTTTCCCTTTGCCGCAACGTGGTGAGCATTCGCGGGTAGTCCTGCGTTGTGGTGAGAATCTCATCGCCGGGCTTGAAGTCCATGCCCATCAGGAGAGTTTCGAGGGACTCTGAGGCATTTCGAGTGATGGCAATCTCTTCACGGTCGCAGCCAAACAGCTCCGCCAGACCTGTGCGGATGGTTTCTGACTGTGGCTCAAGTATCTGCCACATCGTGTACGCGGTGGCGTCCTCCTGCTGCCAGATATACCGAACAAGGGCTTCGGTTACGATGCGTGGGCTGGGCGAGACACCACCGTTGTTTAGATTGATGATGCCGCGAGTGACCGTGAAGGCATTTTGAATAATGGACCAGTAGTCCTCCTCAAGTGCCGCCTGCTCGGGAGTAAGATGTGCCACGGACTTGGAGGCGGCGATAACTTGTCTCAACAGGCTGGCGACGGCAGCTGAGCTCAGGGCCGCTAAGCCCATTCCCTTTCCCGCAAACAACAGAAATCGGCGTCGATTTCTAAACTCATCTCGCTTTGTTTGGTTCATTTGGATTGAGAACGCCTCAAAAGCTGCACGTACGAGTTTTCGCCCTACCCCTCACTTTGCTTCGAAAACGATCTCACCGTTGATTACGGTCATGATGTTCCTGGTCTTTAGTATGTCGGCCTCAGGGATCTTCATGATGTCAGCCGAGAGTATCGTGAGGTCAGCAAGTTTGCCGACCTCGATGGAACCCCTTATCGTTTCCTCAAAAACCGCATACGCCGGCCATAGTGTGAACATCCTTAGCGCCTGCTCGCGTGTCGCTGCCTCCTCAGGATGCCATCCATCCCCAGTGAACCCCTTCTGATCCTTCCGTGCCACGGCAGCGTAGAACTCGATCATCGGTTCACCGCGTTCAACCGGCGCATCAGAGCCCCCCGCGATTACAACGCCAGTCTTGATCAGGCTCTGCCACGCGTACGCGCCAGACAGACGATCGATCCCAACGCGGCTAGGTGCAAAATGAAGGTCACCAATGGCATGGGAAGGTTGCATTGATGGAATCACCCCTAGTTTGGCAAACCGAGGAATGTCCGCCGGGTTTAAGATCTGGGCGTGCTCGATTCGCCAGCGTGGCTCGTCAATTTTACGCTGGGCTGGCGGCACCGCTTTCATGGCTTTCTCATACTGGTCGAGGGTAAATCGGTTTGCATAGTCTCCGATGGCATGGGTTTCAATCTGAATTCCATTGCGCAACGCCATCTCGAGCATCGGAGCAAGCTCCGCCTCCTTTACCGTTAAGAAGCCTGACGTCTCGGGTGCATCGGCATATGGGCGGAGTAAGGCAGCGCCTCGAGAGCCGAGCGCGCCATCGGATACAACTTTTATTGAGCGCGCATTGAAACGGTTACCAAACGCTCCAACGACAGCGCCGCCGTACAGTAGTCGTTCGGCACTGGGACCTGGACCATGCACTGACTTGTAAATGCGAAGTCTTATCTTTTCTTCACTGTAAAGCTTCTTATAAAGCTCAATGTCCTGATAGCTTCCACCAGCATCCTGGATCTGTGTCCAGCCTAGACTGATGTTCCTTTCAACTCCCTGGAGGATCGCGGCCTCGGCGTCTGCTGGTGTTAGAGGCGGAATATGCCGCCGCACGAGCCCTTGAGCGGCGTCAAGCAACATTCCGTTAGGCTCTCCCTGTTTGTCCTTTGAGATCTCTCCGCCAAAAGGATTCGCGGTTTTCCGGTCGATGCCTGCCAGTTTGAGAGCGGCACTGTTCACCACTGATGCGTGGCCATCTGCCCGAGTTAGCGCCACAGGATTGTTCGGAGCAAGCTTGTCCAGATCCTGACGCGTAGGAAATGCGGGAGGTTTCCAGAAGGTCTCAATCCAACCGCGGCCGGTGATCCATTCGCCGGGTTTTGCCTGGTCCACGCGTGCTTTGACGGCGTTCAGAAATGCTTCAAGGCTATTAAGATCTTCCAGGTTCAAGGTCATCTCGCGTAATCCGACCCCGGCCAAATGTTGGTGAGAATCTGCAAACCCTGGTACGACTGTCTTTCCCTGCAAGTCGACAACGCGGGTGTCTGTGCCAACAAACCTCTGCGCCGCTCGATTGGAACCCACGAAAACTATCTTGTCACCCTTCACTGCAATGGCTTCAGCCTGAGGGGTCCTCTCGCTCGCCGTGTAGATGTTCCCATTTTTGAATACGAGATCTGCAGATTGTGGTCTAGTTTGTTGAGTCTGCAGCGTCAGTAAGAGCGCACTCAACGCAATTACGAGAATCCTCATTATCTGTCCTTCTTAAGTTGTACTGTTGCCAATGTGAGCGCGTTAATCAAGCAACGGCCTTATATCACACGCGACGGCCATGGCGGAAAAGCCCGACGCAAATGAGCCAGGCCCTTAGCTCATCAGATTTTTGAGTTCTTCAAGTATGGGTAACCCATTTCTAGCTCCCATCTTTCTACACTTCAACGCCGCTACTGCATTCCCGAACCGCAGGCAGGATTCCACGCTTTCGTTGTGTAACATCCCGTAAATGAACCCAGCGTGAAATGCGTCACCGGCACCAGTGGTGTCCTGACAGCGACCCGGAACTGCAAAGGCCGGTGATTCAAAGAATTCTCCATTGCAATAGACCATTGCGCCTTCTGCGCCTTTGGTAATACCAATCAGAGGACACCCATAACGAGCCTGCAATTCGACTATGGCTGCGCGGGGCTCTGCTATGCCGACCAACCTCCGCGGAAACTCCTTGGAGCTAATTAGCACATCAACCAACGGTAGCAGTTCAGGCAGACGGTTATAAACGTTATCGATATCGGCAGACACAACTACACCCGTCTTCCTTGCTTCTGCTGCCATGACCGCACACGCGGGAGGATCGTGAGCGTCGAGGTGCAGGATCCGACCGAGGGATGCAAAATCGAGTGGCGCTTCTTGCGGAGCGTAGGCGAGACGTTCGTCACGGTCCCAAATTATGGTGCGTTCGCCATTACGGGCGTCGACGATGATGAAGGCAATCTGATTCTTGGCGCCCGAAACGACTTCAGAATAGTTAGTATCTACACCTTCTTGATTCAGCGAGTTGAGGCCGAATCTGCCTGCTTCATCATCTCCAAAGCGTCCTGCGTAGGCGGTCTTCAAATCAAGTCGCTGCAGGCCTACCATGGCGGAAGCGGTTTGCCCACCTGCGGAGATATGATGTTCACAAAACCGGATCTTGGTGTCGAACTCGGGATACTGAGGAACGACAATTAAATGGTCGACGGCATTAAGCCCGAATCCAACGGCATCGAACTGACGCTCTATCGGTAGCGTAAAAGGTAATCGCATCTGGATTACTCGGTAAAGCCCTTTCCAGGAATTACTTATGTTAAAAGGTGTTTGGCCACAGTCACCAGCACCGCTAATTCGCCCCAGATTGCCGAGACTGTGCTCATTGAAAAGCAGCGCTACACGTTAGAATAAATGCGAGTCAAAAGGTATGGCCATTCTGATAGAGCAAAAGCTCAAAGAGATCCCACGGTCGTCAGGCGTATATCTGTACAAGGATACCGCCGGCAAAATCATCTATATAGGGAAGGCGAAAAATCTCCGCAGCCGAGTGCGCTCCTATTTCCAGGCGAGACCTTTCGATCGTAAGACGGACGCGCTCGTTCGAAATATCGCTGACCTCGAGTTCATTGTCACTGATAATGAAGTTGAAGCCTTAATCCTCGAAGCGACGTTAACGAAAAAACACAAGCCGCGTTACAACGTCAACTTAAAAGACGACAAGTCATATCCTCATCTCAAACTCACGGTCAACGAACCCTTTCCGAAGGTTGTGATCACACGGCGCATACAACGGGATGGAGCTCTCTACTTTGGGCCCTTTCTTCCGGCAAGCCTCGCGCGAAAAACCATCGACCTAATAAATCGAACCTTCCAACTGAGGACCTGTGACATAGAGATTGACGGTCAGGCTCCGCGGCCTTGCCTTGAATACCACATCAAGCGCTGTCTGGGCCCGTGCGTAAAGGGCTTATGCACCCCAGAACAGTATCAAGAGGCCGTTAGAGATGTTCGTCTCTTGTTAGAAGGACGGAACAAAGAGCTTGCGGACACCCTGGAGGAACGGATGACGCAAGCTTCTGACGAACTTCGCTATGAGATGGCTGCCAAGTATCGTGATTTGCGGCGCACAGTTATTAAGCTTTCAGAACAACAGAAGATGGCGACTTCGCCTGAGCGTGATGTCGACATATTTGCCTACTATCGCGAGGGCCAGCGCCTGGCATTACAACTGTTCACGATGCGCGAAGGTCATATCGTGGGTAGGAGAGAGTTCTTTTGGGAAGACCTGTCGCCTGATGAGTTTGATCCTGCCGCGTTTCTAAGCGAAGTCTTGGCGCAATACTATGCAAACGATTACGTGCCGAAAGAAATTCACGTCCCGGTTGATATAGAAGACCGAGAACTCCTCGAACAGGCACTGAGCGCAACGAAGGGACGTCGCGTTCGGATCTTCTACTCGCAACGTGGGGAAAAGCGAGATCTGATCGACCTTGGAGAAAAGAATGCAAAGCTCGCTTTCGAGCAGCGGTTTCGAGTGCTTCAGCCCGACATGAAGCGAGTCCTGGAAGAACTACAGGAAACGCTTGAACTGCCGAGGTTCCCGGGACGCATCGAATCTTTCGATGTTTCCCACATTCAAGGTGCAGAAAATGTAGCAGGCATGGTGGTCTGTGAAAACGGAAAGATGAATCGGTCGGAATACCGCAAGTTTCGCATCAGGTCGGTTTCTGGTGCTAACGATGTGGCTTCAATGCGTGAGGCAGTCTTGCGACGGTATCGTCGACGCTTGGATGAGGGGCAGGTTCTTCCGGATCTGGTCCTGATTGATGGCGGAAAATCTCAATTGAGTGCCGCTGCCGACGCTATGCGCCAATTAGACCTTGACGCTGTTCCAATGGTCGGCGTGGTCAAGCCGCCTCAACGACACAACGAAGTAGCTTACCTGTTAGTCAAGGGGCGAGAACATGAACCCGTTTACCTTGACCCGCACTCGCTCATACTCCGCCTGTTGCAGATGATTCGCGACGAGACGCATCGTTTCGCTGTTACCTATCATCGCAAGCGCCGAGAGCTGCGCGACTTTACTTCTGAGCTGACTGCGATTCCTGGCATCGGGCAGAAGCGCAAAGGTCGCTTGTTGCGACACTTTGGTTCGATCCAACGGGTTGCGCGCGCAACGGTGTCCGAATTAACTCCCTTTGTCGGCCGGAAAGCTGCGGAAGAGATCTCCGAACATTTCGAACGTCAACGTGTTCTTGCGTCTTCAAACACACGAGCCGAGGCGTGACATTGAAGTAAAAGCGGTTGCGAGTCGCTGCCTCTCCTTTTCCACCGCAGTAAAAACAATCTCAACCCGCTGACTCTCGAGTCCCGCTGAACTGATAGCTAATATGCAGCTTGAGCGTCCCGTCGAGTATCTCGGCGTGCACATCTTTGACATGTGCTTTCACCGCACCATTACTTGCCTTAACTGGGATCATTAACTGAAGTTGCGGCGCCCGGATCAATTCCAGCGGATTAACCCGTTGGTCGATCGCATTCCGAACAAACACCGTAACAAAGTTGTTTGCGATGGGATTCACGCCTTCTAGGTTCACGCCTTCGACGTTAACGTGGCCATAGACAGTCTGGTTTTGCTGATCGAACCGCAGCTGGATAGATGTTTGTGCAGAGCCCTTGAACTGCAGACAGTTTCCAAGCAAGTTGTAACTGCCACTGAAAACCATGGGAGCCAGAATCTTGCCGTTAGCAAAATGCACTTGAGTTCTGTTGTTACTGCCCTCCGATACCAGCGTAATCGTGTTACTACATCCCTGTTGCATGGCTGTGGCCTGGTATGTCGCGACACGTGCTCCGGTGTCTATCTCAGCCAGGTTGAACGCTGGCGGGCCCAAGTCTCGAAACACGACGCCGAGTAGATCATCAAAAAACCCGCTGGCTACTGAGATTACCACCGTGTCTGGCGTCACCTCTGACGACACTGGGGGTCCCACGGCCACGCCGGGCGTCGACTTGAACCGTGGAACCCCCAAGAGAAAAACGGCGACGCCAGCACCCAGCAGCAGGCCTAACGCAAGTATCAAGAAGTACTTCATGTAGAGCGTCCTTTCAAAAAGTTACGGCGAGAGTGACGACGTTACAGTGGGTGATGCAGCAGCAGGTGGTGGAGTAACACTCACATTTCCGAAAACCGATCTCAGGACAGCCCCTGCCATATTTGCCAGCGCGTTGATCTGTTGTCGCACCTGCTGAGGCGGCACCTTGCTGAAGCCGGATGGAACTTCGAACCATGCCGTATCGATATCTGTTGTGATGTCACGCATCTCAGCGACGATCTTTGCACCCTTCACTCCCTGCACGTTACCACTTGCCTCTGCGAAAAGCTCGGAACGAAGGGGCAACCCAGTTTCTTTGTCGATGAAAACAAACGCTTCGGTTTCGACTTCTCCGGCGCTGGTACCGGTGGTAGCGGTGTTTGTATATCGATACTTTTCGGCATTGCGACCGTTTACTGTCTCTTCTCCGACGCTTTGCAAGCCCTTAAGGTTCTCAAGTTTCCCGACGAGTTGTCCCGGAGTCATTAGCTTTTGAAATTGAATTCCGGTGGATTCAGGAGTGAGCTCCGCGTATTGCCTACGTGCTGGCAACAGGACCAAGTGTTGCGCCCCTTTTTCTATGTAGACGAGATCCGAGCCGTCCGGGAGCTTGAATGCGACCCGACGGTCGGCCCCGTTACGCGCGATCTCCGCTGACAAGCTGGGTATGCCTACAGTCCGTTCACCGCCTTCAGTTTCGGCCGTTAGAACAAGCATTGCTCGATACTGTTCTGGCTCGCGTGACGCGATGCTAGAGATTTCTCCAGGCGACACATTCGCGTTGGCAATGGGACTTGTGTTGGCATTTGCTGAGAGATTTGTGTTGATGTTTGTGTTCGTGCCGCTTCTCCCGCAGCCAAAAGCGAAGAATCCTATAATTAGTATCGCGCAAAGAGATATTGTTGATCTCAGACTTAAAGTGTTCATTGAAGAGTTCTCCAGGATGCGCAGCGCTGAGACTGCTCGTTAGGACACGGGGCCAAAAGGGGAGCCGTAGGATACCACGCTCGCAATTCTGGACAAACGGGGCGGTTGGTCCAGAAGTCAATTTGCGAGAAGAATTTGTTCTTAACGTGACAGGCCAACTAATTTGACTTTCAAACTATTTCCGGTAGAAGCGGTTTGCTGTTTCAGTTCCTTCCGAAAGTGATTCAAATAAATTCCGGAACAGGAAGACGGAATCAGACGGCTGCAACGGCTGGCGTATAGGAAGCATGCAGGTCAAGTGCAGGGTAAATCTGATGCTTTCAAGCAGGAGAAAAGGGTTTACGAAGCACGAGGACACGATGTACGGGATTCTGTATTCAACGAAGATCGTCCATTAAGTTTCAGCGTCCTGAGAAAGAGAACCGAAGCTTTTGGAGGCGCTCTAACTCGACAGCCCGATTTATCACAAGTCGCGTTGTCCTCAACGCTCAACTTGCAGGTTTCAGGGTTTGCCAAGATAGCTCAGCTCGCGCGAACGGTCGGCGCGTCGGCGTGGGGGACGAAACATCTGCGACAGCGAGCCTCGTACATGCCGCTTGCTCCCACAGCCACACGCTCTTCAGATTCAAAAGTTCT
>DATETN010000011.1:0-11060 GCA_035283645.1 Pyrinomonadaceae bacterium | reverse complement strand
AGGAGCTTCCTCACACACCGAGCCGTTGTCCAGGCTCCACGAAAATAGGCTGAATCGGACGTTCGATCTACTGAGAAGCGACCGGCTCATCCGCAAGTCCGGAGCCGGCCGAGGTGGAAGAAATCTCAAACGCGAGCGCATTCGAGAAGACGACGCCGTATCGCTTTTCTTTTTTCCCCAGAGACATTTCTGGACCCGAACCTCCAATTTGTAGATTTTCAACACGAAGTGGTCGTGCTGGCCCTGGCAAGCTCAATGCGGCTAGAATGACAGCGCCATTCCATCTGTACAAGTTCATGCTTAAGCCATTGAGCGAAACCGTATCACCCCACACCAAGCTCGGTCATTACTCTGTCTCTTTCAAACTAGGCGAAGGCGGCATCGGTGAAGTCTATATCCGGTCGCGAAACTAGTAATTTCAATGGTGACTTTGATCGCCGGTACCCGATTAGGACGTTACGAAATCCGCTCGAAGCTTGGCGAAGGCGGTATGGGCGAGGTTTATCGCGCGCGCGACGAAAAACTAAATCGTGACGTCGCGATCAAGGTATTGTCGGCAGAATTCTCTCGAGACGCCGATCGACTTCGCCGGTTCGAGCAGGAGGCGCAGTCCGCAGGTTCCTTAAATCATCCAAACATCGTCGCCGTGTACGACGTGGGCACTCACGACGAGGCGCCATACGTCGTCACGGAACTGCTCGAGGGGGAATCGCTTAAAGATCGCCTCCAGCATGGACCACTCGCCCAGCGCAAGGCAATCGAATTCGGAATCCAAATCGCCAGCGGCCTGGCGGCCGCTCACGGAAAAGGGATTATCCATCGCGACATCAAACCGGACAATTTGTTCGTCACCAAAGACGACCGGGTTAAGATTCTCGATTTTGGTATCGCCAAGCTAATTGAGCCGTTCAGCAACAACTCGGGGCAAACGGACATCGCCACGCGAAAAGTCCACACCGATCCGGGCTCTGTATTGGGAACGGTTGGCTACATGTCGCCGGAACAAGTCCGCGGCCTGCAGGTGGATCATCGCTCGGATATCTTTTCGTTCGGCACTGTGCTCTACGAGATGTTGTCGGGCCAGCGGGCCTTCCGCGGGGACTCAGCCATTGAAACGTTAAATTCGATTCTGAAAGATGAGCCGAAGGAACTGGGCGGCAACGCCAACATTAGTCCGGCGATGGAGCGCGTGGTCTGGCACTGTTTGGAGAAGAGCCCCGAGCGGCGCTTTCAATCGGCAACTGACGCGGCCTTCGGGCTTGAATCTGTTTCCGGCATTTCGTCCGGGTCAACTCAAGCCACGCCACTTTCTCCCAGAGTGCAACCAAAGAATCGCGAGCGTCTAGTCTGGATAGCTCTTTCAGCACTGCTCTTCGTCATCGCGGGGGCCTTCGCGATCGCATATTTTTCGCAGCCCTCAGCAGCAGTTCACTCAATCCGGTTGTCGCTCAGCCCTCCGGACAAGAATTCACCACCCGCACGGCTGACGGTTTCGCCCGACGGTCAACGCTTTGTCTTCCTGGCGAACGATGCCGAGGGCAAGAGACTGCTCTGGGTGCGTCCGCTCGACTCGCTCACCGCGCAACCGCTGACCGGTACAGAGGGCGCAGCGGCGCCGTTTTGGTCACCGGACAGCCTCTCGATCGGGTATTTCGCGAACGGCAAACTCTACCGGGTCGAGGCTTCAGGCGGCCGGCCACAGACACTTTGTAATGTAACCGACGATCGTGGTGGAGCCTGGAGTCCTGGCGGCGTGATTCTGTTCGCTGGCCTCGAGGGTCTAAATAAGGTCTCGGCCCAGGGTGGCTCACCGGTGGTGGCTACGAAAATTTCGGGGAGAGAAGAGGCACACCATTGGCCATACTTTCTGCCGGATGGCCGTCACTTCGTTTTTCTGGCTGATGCGTCCAGATCCGAGGACCATCATCTGCGGCTTGGTACCCTGGACAGTCAGGACACCCAAGGTTTTCTGGACGCCATCTCGCGAGTTGTTTACGCCCCGCCCGGCTACCTGCTGTACGTGCGTCAAGGCGCACTGGTCGCCGTGAGCTTCGATGCCCGTTCGTTGAAAGTTACCGGTCAGCCGGTCGCAATAGCAGACCACATCGCCAGCGTTGGCGGAAATCACGAGTTCGATTTTTCGGCTTCAGATCAGGGAGTCCTGACTTACCAGACGAGCAATCCAAACTCACAGCTAATATGGTTCGACCGCACGGGGCAGGAGCTTGGTCCCGCCGGGAATCCGAATACTTCTGGAACGCTTGCTTTGTCGCCGGATGATCATCGGGTAGCGGTCACATTGGACGACGCGGATGGACGAGCTGCTGATGTCTGGGTGTTGGATCTGGTTCGGAATAATATTTCGCGGGTGACTTTCGATCCAGCGGGAGACGGGGCGCCGGTCTGGTCCGCGGATGGAAGCAAAATCATTTTCAGTTCCAACCGCAGCGGACCCCAAAATTTGTTTGAAAAAGGGTCGAGCGGTGGCGGCGACGACCGCGAGTTATTTCGCTCAGACGCTGAGAAGTCCGCGACCAGCTGTTCACCCAACGGTCAATACCTTCTTTTCAACAACTCTTTTCCCAACAACCAAGGAGGCATTTGGCTCTTGCCCTTGACCGGTGACCGCCAACCCAGGGCCCTCTTGGAATCGCAGTCCTTTGTTCAAACCGAAGGACGATTTTCGCCGGATGGCCGATTTATCACTTACATGTCGAACGAATCTGGGCGCTACGAAGTGTATGTGCGTCCCTTCCCACTCACGGATGATAAGTTGCAGATCTCCTCTGGTGGGGGTGCTTATCCGCTCTGGCGCGGCGATGGAGAAGAGCTATTTCATATCACCCCCGACGGCGTGTTGATGTCCGCGGAGCTAAAGACTGCCGGGAAGTTGGAAAGCAGCATACCGAAAGAACTCTTTAGGACAAAAATCAAGTATTCCGCCAGGGGTGCGACCTACGGCGTGTCCGCCGATGGTCAACGCTTTCTTGTCAACACTTTGACTGAGGGAGACAATCCCGCGCAAATGACCGTCGTCCTGAACTGGACCGCCGACCTGAAAAAATGATTCTCACTCAGTTGGAACGACTTGAAACGTCGCGTCGGCGTGAGCGAGTAAGGCTGACTGTTATTTGCGGTTTACGGATCGCAAGCTGAGAGGTTATCTGCCTTCGCTGACTTCAGCAAACGCGAACTTAATGCCCGATGCGACGGCTGCGTTCCAATCAATCGTGCCCTGGCGGTAGGAGACCACAACGCCCCCAAAGGGTTGAAGGTCCGGGGCAAACGGGATTGGTTTGCGCGACGACAGAGAGTTGGTGTAGTGGCCGATTTAGGACTTAAAATCCGTTGTCCGAAAGGTCGTGTGGGTTCGACTCCCACCCTCGGCACCATTTTTCTTCTCGGTAGTTTACAGGCACGCTCAGACTCTCTTCACCGAATCGAACTTGAAGTCGACAACGGATATTTAGTCTGTTGCGTGGCCCGCTCTGAAGTGAGTGTTGAGACGAGAATCGCCTTGTTTACTAACGATTAGAGTAGTGCCGCAGGCGAGCTGTCGGTCTTTAATGAATTCCACCATCTCGGAGCTATTCTTGAACCGCGGCTTTGAGGTTCCAGATTGGAATCTCAAACGTGTGCAAATGGTCTTCTAGCGTGCCCAAGCTAATACGGCTAGAATGAGTCGCTTTATCCATCTGCAGCTTCGGTTATGAATCGCACCTTTCGCTCTGCCACAGCAGTGACCATTCCTTCCGGCACAAAGTTCGGCCGCTACGAAATCCGCTCGAAGATTGGTGAGGGCGGGATGGGTGAAGTGTATCTGGCGCAGGACACAGAACTTGATCGCAAAGTTGCTTTGAAGATTCTGCCCACTGACCTTGCTGCAAACCAGGACCGCATGCGCCGTTTCGTACAGGAAGCGAAAGCGGCGGCGGCGCTCAATCATCCGAACATCGCACACATTTACGAGATTGGTGAGAGCGACGGCACGAACTTCATCGCGATGGAGTTTGTCGAAGGCGTTACGCTGCGCGAGAAGATTCATCAGGAGCGAGCTGAACTCAGAAAGCTGCTCCGGTTCCTGCAACACGCGGCCGAGGGTTTGGCGCGGGCCCACGGTGCCGGCATTGTCCATCGCGATCTTAAGCCCGACAACATCATGGTGACGCGTGATGGCCACGCTAAGATACTCGATTTTGGTCTCGCGAAGCTGATCGAGCAGCAGCATATGCCAGGCGGTGATTCCGGTGAAGCAGCAACCGCAGTCATGCCACAGCACTCGACGCCAGGCACAGTGATGGGGACCGTGGGTTACATGTCGCCCGAGCAGGCGCAGGGCAAGACCAACGAAATTGATCAGCGTTCAGACATATTCTCGTTTGGCTGCATCCTCTACGAAGCGGTCACCGGCAAGAAACCGTTCGCAGGTGAGTCAGTCATCAAGTCATTCCACATGGTTGTGTATGAATCTGCCCCGCCCATCGCTGAACTAAATCCGTCGGCGCCGGCGGATCTACACCGAATCGTGCGGCGGTGTCTGGCGAAAGATCCTGACGAGAGATATCAATCGATCAAGGAAGTCGCGATCGAATTGAAAGAGTTGCGGCGCGAGTTGCAAGGAGCCGGCATTGATACAACGGTGACGCCGCCAACGAGAAGCGAAACAACAGGATCAACTGGAGGCGAAGACACGCGCAGCCAGAGTCTCAGCCCAACAATCGATACGCCATCACTCTCGACCAAAGCCTCAAGCGCCGAGTATGTAGTCACCGGAATCAAGCAGCACAAACTCGCTTCAGCCGTTGGTCTGGTCGTGCTTGTTGCCGGCATTACGGCCTTCGCCCTGTATCTCAGCGGGCGACACTCCAACGCCGCCATCAATTCAATCGCCGTGCTGCCGTTCGTCAACGAAAGCGGCAATGCCGATGTCGAGTATCTTTCGGACGGAATGACCGAGATGCTCATAAAGAGCCTGTCGAACCTGCCGCACATGGACGTAAAACCGCGAGCCGCGGTCTTTCGTTATAAGGGCAAGGACATAGATCTGCCATCGATCGGGAAAGAGCTGAATGTGCAGGCGATCCTTATTGGCCGTGTGGTCCAGCGAGGTGAGCTTTTGACGTTGAGTCTGGAATTGGTCGATGTTGAGAAAAACCGTGTCATATGGACTGAGCAATACCAGCGGCGCCAGGCGGATATCGTCTTGCTTCAAAGCGAGATAGCGAAGGACATTTCGGCCAAACTATCGCCGCGGCTCACCGGGGCCGAAGAGACAAGGGTTTCAAAACAAGCGACAGCTGATCCGGCGGCCTATCAGGCTTATCTTAGAGGCCGGTACTATTGGAACAAACGTACGGGTGAAGACATCTACAAGGCGATCGAACAGTTTCAGATCGCTATCGACCGAGATCCGAATTATGCTCTAGCATTTGTCGGCATTGCGGATTCTTATTCACTATTGCCCGACTACGCGCTGAGCGCCCCATCCGATTCGTTATCGCGATCGGAGGAATTTGCCCGGCGAGCCATCGCGATCGACGGGCAGTTGGCTGAACCGCACGCGACACTTGGCAACGTCTATTACAACAAGTGGCAATGGGCCGAGTCAGAAACGGAGTACAAACGGGCGATCGAACTCAATCCGAATTACGCGACAGCGTATCACTGGTACTCCGTACTACTTTTCGCTTTGGGAAGAAACGACGAAGGGGCGGCTATGATCACTCGTGCCCACGGACTAGACCCGATGTCCAGCATTATCAATCAAAACGTCGCTCAAGTGCACCGAATGAAGAATGATCACAAGGCTGCTATTGAAGTTTGCCAAAAGATCATAGAACTCGATCCAAACTTTCCGGGCGGCCACTTTACTATAGCTTGGTCGTACCTGAAAACTGGACGGAATGATGAAGCGATCGCCTCATTTCAAAAGGCCCTGGAACTGAGCGGCCGGACGTCGTTCGTGCTTTCGGAACTTGGAGCCGCATTCGCAGCTTCGGGACGACCTAAGGAAGCTCAGGAGTTGATCAATGAGTTGGAGGAGAGATACAGGAAACAACAAGCGGACGGGGTCGATCTTGCAACGGTATATGGCGCCCTCGGGGACAAAGGCAAGGCGTTCGAGTGGCTGGAAAAAGATCTTTCGGGGCGAACGGGTTCTTTGCCAGAGTTTCGATGGTCCCCAAGTTCTGAGCCGCTCCGCGACGACTCCCGCTTCAAGCATCTACTGAAACGGATGGGTTTGCCGGAATAGAAAGATGAAACGATGCCCTGAATGCAGGCGGGGTTAGTACGAAGGCAACTCAGAATTTTCCACGACCCACGCTTCAGGAGTCTGATGTGGCGTCTGAATCTGCCGGAATGAATTTGAACAAGGATGAATAACGAGCTAGCGGCCAACACCACTTTGTCGCATTACCGGATCGTCTCGAAAATCGGGGCGGGCGGCATGGGCGAAGCATATTGTGCATTCGAGTCGTAGCTTGGATTCTGAGGGACACGGTCCATAGCAAAGCAGCTTGCCTTGTTTTAATAATCCCGCCAACTGTAAAATAAGCCGCCTTTCTAAATAGGTGTATTTAAGCCTGCTGAAATTAGCGTGGCTGAGAGGGGTTCGCAATTTTGCGATCCGGGCAATACGTAAAACAAAGCAGCGGGTACAGGGCCTTTATTCCCGCACCATTGCCGCCCAAGCCGCCTTTGGTAATGGACGCGGAGCTGACGCGACTACTATCGGATGCTGATCGCTCTCTTGGCCGGTTGGATGGTGTGGGCTCGGTGCTGCCCAACCCAGATCTCTTCGTTGCGATGTATGTTCGGCAAGAGGCGGTTCTTAGCTCTCAGATCGAAGGAACGCAAAGCACGCTGGAAGATGTTCTGCAATTCGAAGTTGATGCCAAAGGCGCTGATCTGCCGAAAGATGTCGGCGAGGTCGTCAACTATGTGAGTGCGATGAATCATGGGCTCAAGCGCTTGGAGGAACTGCCTCTGAGCCTACGTTTGATCAGAGAGATTCATGCGAAGTTGTTAGAAGGAGCAAGAGGACGACATCGAACGCCCGGCGAATTTCGCAAGAGTCAGAATTGGATTGGGCCCGCTGCCGCCGACCTGTCCAAAGCGACCTTTGTGCCGCCACCCGTGCCCGAGATGCTTGATGCGCTCGACAAATTTGAGAAGTTCTTACATGACGAGTCGCTGCCAGTTTTGATTCACTGCGGATTGGCGCATGCACAGTTCGAAACAATTCATCCTTTCCTCGACGGTAATGGCAGAGTCGGTCGTTTGTTGATTACGTTTCTGCTTTGTCAGCGCAAAGTGCTGCACCGTCCGTTGCTATACCTGAGCCACTATCTGAAGGGGCATCGTGCCGAGTATTACGATCGCCTGATGGCGATCCGAAATGACGGGAATTGGGAAGGATGGCTTAAGTTCATTTTGCGGGGGGTAGAGGAAGTGAGCAGAGATGCGATTGATACCGCGCGTCGCATCTTCGAATTGCGTGACCACCACCGTAAAGCAATTAGCGAAAAGCTAGGCAGCAATCTGGGAGGGGGCTTGCGTCTGCTCGATTACCTTTACGAGCAACCGATGATAAATGTACGAATGGTCGAGCGACATTTAGGTTCCAGTTTTGTCACGGCAAGCAGGCTGGTTGAGCAATTCGTCGGATTGGGGATACTGAAGGAAACGACCGGCGGGCAGCGCAATCGCCGATATGCGTACGCTCCATATTTAGCGCTTTTTGAGGCCTCTGCGACAAACGTGGACGGACGGAATTACGCAATCGAGACGACGGGCAATACATAGAATCTGGGAGCCTGAAGAGTCGAGATGGGCATTGTTAAAGAACATCAGACAAACCGTCTTCATTTGCTGCGTCATCGAGAGCGGACCTGATCTCATCGGGTAAACTGATCGTTATCATCTCGCTCATAACAGTTCCTTACGTCGATTCAGAGTATCACACAGATCCGAATTTGCGAGGCATGTTCTCGTCGAGGAGAATCCTCACGCAGCCGTCGCTTCCTTTTCGTGCGCCAGCTCACGCAACGCACCCTGCACGGCGTTCTCGGTCAAAGTCGGATAAGCATCGACGATCTCAGCGACGCTCATTCCACTTGCCAAACACTCAAGCAGAAAAGCCACTGAAATGCGTGTTCCTTGCACGCGAGGCTTTCCCCCGAGATGGTCTTTGTCTGAAACAATCCACTTCTGGTCGCTCATGGTTTTGCTTCTCGATTGAACGTAGATACGCGCTCATCATGCGCGCGCGCACCGGAATTTTTGTGTGCCAGTTGTGTGCCAACACAACCAAATCAGACGATACTCGCCATCAGCCCGGCATTATAGACTACGTGAGATCGCTAATAATCATGCACGGATCAGAACTGAGGCATATGAACAAGCGATTTTGAGATATTTTGAGACTTAAAATCCGTTGGCCGAAAGGACGTGCGGGTTCGACTCCCGCCCTCGGCACCATCCCTGTCGACGATCTCTTCCTTTTGGCGACTCGATCAACAGTGCCCCGAAGGTTTCTTCAGGAATCATGTGTTCCTTCCTTTTTTTCGGTGATCCGTTCTCAAATTCAAACTTAGCTGTCTGTGCAAAATTAGACCCTTAGCGAGCCACGGAACGCCCTGGCGCCATAGTATGACTGCGCACCGTTGTGATTCACGAAGACATGGTCGTAGCGGCGATCACAAAAGAGGGCACCGCCGAGTTTTCTAATATCGGAAGGTGTTTTCACCCAGCTCGACGTCTTCGTATCGAACTCTCCAAGTTTCTGCAGCTCTCGATATTGTTCTTCCGTTAAGAGCTCAATGCCCATGGCAGCTGCCATATCGATAGCGTTATTTTCTGGTTTATGTTCCTTCCTTGACTCCAGCGCTTCACGATCGTAACAAACACTTCTGCGGCCTTTAGGACTTTCCGCTGAACAATCATAAAAAATGTATTCGCCCGTCTTTTTATCATGACCAACAACATCCGGCTCACCGCCAGTTCTTTCCATTTCATTGAGCGTCCATAGTTTTCCGGTATTTGCTTCCAGCTTTGCCTGTATTTTGGCCCATTCAAGACCTTTATGGCGGATCATGTTTTTCTCAAAACGGGCCTTTAATACTTTGAGTAGTTCTTCACGTTGTTCGGGTGACAACTTCTGTTTATTGCTATTAGTGTTTTTCATACTTTTGCGTATAGCCCCTTTTTGGCAGCATGGAAGATTTTCTGTCGCCTGTTTACCTTCAGAACATATTGTTAGTCGCGCCGTTAGGCGCGCGATGTTTATAGCCACCTGGGTGTAAAAGCATCCCGCCCCAGCGGGGCGGCATATCCTCAACATTTCACTCCGGTCGGAGCGCGAACCTCAGTAAAGTAAAGCGTTCTATAAACATTGCGCAACTAATCGCGCGACTTTTAAGGCAAAGCGACTCGGCGTCAGTTCAAGGGGTTAGCCCAGTCGAACATAAATTTGTCGTTCGATCATGGAAAACAGATATCGCCACGTCGACCTGCTGGGCGTGAAACTCTCTTTACCGCATAAAGTACTTGACGGGATTCCAACCACAGGCTAACATGGCCCGGCTTTGTGAGACAAAGGGCTTTGAGCAACTTCAAGACGAATTATGACGTAACCATCATCGGCGCCGGACTCGCCGGACTCCAATGCGCTCGCCTGCTCGCGCGGAAAGGCTTGCAGGTCCTGCTCGTCGACCGCAAGAACGCACTCGATCAGAAGATCCACACCACGGGAATCTTTGTGCGCCGCACGCTCCTCGATTTCGACATTCCTGACGACTGTTTGGGACCACCAATCAAACACGTCACGCTCTATTCACCCGCTCAGCGTTCAATGGATTTTGTAAGCGAACACGATGAGTTTTGTATCGGACGCATGGGCCAACTCTACCACCGTTACTTACAGCAGTGCCTGCTTGTTGGCGTACAGTGGCTTCCGGAAACGAGTTACCTCGAACATTTCTCAACGAATGGCAAACTGACGGTCCGCCTTGCCACGGAAACAGTCACCACTCGCTACCTGATCGGCGCTGACGGCGCGCGCTCCCGCGTCGCTCGCGATTTGAAACTCGACCTGAATCGAGAATGGATCGTCGGCGTGGAAAGTGTCTTCGAAGGCGCTGTCATCGATGGTCCACCGCGTCTACTTTGTTTTCTCGATCCCGAACTGGCCCCAGGTTACATCGCATGGATCGCACACGACGGCGAAGAAACGCATCTGGGCGTTGGCGGTTATCCATCGCGGTTCGACCCACTGGCAGCGCTCGAAACATTCCGCTCGCGCGTTGCCAACATAGTTGACCTTCAACACGCAAAACAGATCGAGCGCCGCGCCGGATACATTCCCGTCGGTGGCGTACTGCGAAACATCGCAAATACTAACGGACTGCTGGTCGGCGATGCAGCGGGCGCAGTTTCACCGCTCACCGCCGGCGGATTGGACCCATGCATGCGTCTCTCTGCGTTCGCGGCGCAGGTCGTGGCCGAGTATTTGTCGAGTGGTAATCCAGAGGTGTTGACCATCTATTCGGGAGAGTTGTTCCGGGCCAGATTTGCATCGCGTTTGTGGGCGCGTCGCGTTGCATCTACTCTCTGTCAGCGGCAACTGCTTGAGTTAGGCTGCGCCGTCCTGCGGGTTCCAGTGCTTAACCGAATAGCGCGGCACGTTTTCTTTGGTCGTGGTTCATTTCCCGACGTCGAGGCGATGGCAGTCTTCTGTGAATCACCACACTGTCGCTAGGAGTGAAAGAACTAAACGCAGACTCGAAAGCATGAAGAGAAACGGCGGTAAACCGGCTGTGAAATTCTTTCAAGAACTCTTTGTTGAGAAAGGCATCTCAGAGCACGAATGAAAACGCTATGCATCTGTCTTTGTGGAGTCAAGCATATAAATGAAAGGGTACTGGTTCAGTTTCAAATCTTGAGTTCGAATATTCAACGGTTCTTGGGAACGCGGGCGTCTCGCCCGCATTGAGCGCGCAGCGCGAAAATTGATTGCGGAAAAGAAGATGCAACAAATTGGGCACCGTGCGGGCGGGGAC
>DATETN010000010.1:0-7387 GCA_035283645.1 Pyrinomonadaceae bacterium | reverse complement strand
AGACATCTGAGTTGTTCTGTCAAGCTCTTTTTTTGTGTTGGCGCGTCAATCTAGTTTTGTGTAACTAAGAGTTTTGCCAGTGGCGATCCACGCCGGCGTAAAGCCTGTTGATACGTCTCTTCGCAGTAAGACACCCGCATTTGCCAACAGCGGTAGATGATTCTGATCCATCTATAGGCCAAACTGCGGACCGCGGCATGGTGGCCATTGCCTCGCTCTCGTTGTTGTTTATAGTAAGCTCGCGCCCAGGCAGACCAGCGGATGGACTGCGCCGCGTACTCATGGAAACTCTGGCGCACAAATTTAGGGCAAGCCCAGCGGCGATGAACCCAGCAGGACTTACCACTGCGTTCTGTGACGGGAGCAATTCCCGACAACTGTTGTACTTCAGCTGCGGCTGCGAAACGCCCGCGATCAGTGCCCAGGGCGGCCAGCAAGCGCGGCGCTAAGACCGGGCCGGCACCGGGAAAACTGCTGAACAGGTCGCGATCAGCGTGTTGATTAAACAGTTCGGTAATCTGTTTCTCCATCTGCGCAATCGCTTCCAGGACGGGGCGCAGTTGATTAGTGGTGGCTTGGACCATCGCCGCTGAGGCCGTGATTACGGCACCGTCTTTCGTCAGTGGTTGGGCCAGTTTAATCTCTTGCAGCCGCTCCTCGATTAATTCGGCTTTGCGACAGCCATGCGCAACATAGAACTGCCGCAGTTTGAGTGCCGCAACCTGTTGCACTTTGGCCAGCGTAGGCCAGTGTTGCAGAAAGTCACAGGCTTGCACCGTCGCCAACTCACCAGCCCACGCCAAAGCTTGTGGATAATAGAGTTTTAGCAGGCTGGTGAGACGGTTGGTTAATCTCGTCTGCGTCGCCACCAGTTGCCGCCGATATTCGACCAGCAAGGTGATGGTGCGCGTTAACTCGTCGTCGGGCAGCCAGGCCCGCAGCTTATCGCGATGCAGCGTCACCAGCTCCAACAGCAAGTCGGCATCAGTAGGATCGTCTTTCGCGCCGCCGGGGCTGAAGGCCTCACGGTACTTCGCCAGCGTCTTCGGGTTGACCGGATAAAGCACCAGAAAGTCATAACCCATCAACGCATGGACCACCGCACCTCGCGCCTGCTCCAACGCCACTGCCACTCGCTGGCCTGGGAAGCGCCGCTGCAAACCACTCAGCCACTCAGCCCAGGCCTCTGGTTTCTGGGCCAGCTCGTAATGCTCCACCTTGCCGCTATCAGCGCTGCGCAGACTAATGACATGGGCTCGATCAGCCCAGTCAAGCCCGATGTAGGCGCCGAACACTTGTTGCTCATGTCCTTCCTGTTTCATCACAACTTACCTACCTTTCGCGTGATTTCTTGGCGAACACGCGGGCTTTGGTTCTGCGCAGTCCTTATAGTAGAGTTCTCAAGTTGGAACGGCATCTGAGTATGCGTTGTCGAACCAAAGCGCATCGTCCCGCTCGAAGTTCTGACCTTAAGCGTCACGCGCTCGGAAGGGATATTCGTAGCGGGACGACGCATGTTCAGCAAAGTTTCACCCAAGCCAGCTCGTGCTGTCCAAGCAGCCTCTGCCGTTTCAGCTATACATTGCTGAAAAAGAAAAACGGAAAAACAAAAGCCAGGATAACTATAAGGAAGGGTGGCTTGCCCCCGCTCTGGCTTGGCGATCCAGGACGATAGATTTCCTGTGCTATTGGCGCAATCCAACAAGCTGTTCCACCGGACGGCTCGATAGCATGCCTCTCAAACAAAGTGGTTAGATCGCTGCTTGTATGGTGTTCGCTCGCCGCCGGTGAACAGCAGCGTTAGATGGCTGTTGAATAACTTGAAACATTGGTTTTCTTCACCTTATTATAGGTCATACGCCTAACTTACCTGGCTAATGAGCGCAACTCGTTAGTCTCCGATGCGTGTGCGGCCGCATATAATCTTCCAACCATGCACGAGACCTCAAAGTCTCGGGCTCAAAGGAGACAACCATGAAAACGAGATTGAGATTGGTCACCCCACTGCTCGCGCTGATTTGTGCGGTCGGAGCGATACTGCTCCCGAGCGGCGTAGAAGCGAACCATCCGGTGTTGGTCGAAGGCAATTGCCTCACGCCTCCGGCAGGCAGTTCTCCAACGATCACACCGGGCACGTGCGGGGACTATGACGGCGATGGCCGCATCGGCACGGCTGAAGACACAGACGGTGATCGGGTCTTCGGCACGATCAACGCAGCGATTGCCGCCACAGGACCAACATCCGGCACCGCTAACCAAAATGGCCGCGTCCTCATTGTGACGTCCGGCACCTTCGCCGAAGTAGTTAATATCACTGGCGCCAACGGCAACGTCCAGCTCGACGCCGCGCCGGGTGTGGATGCGAACATCGACGCCGTGCTCTTTGGTGACATGGGCAACGCGGTACGCCAGGCATCGCCCGGCATTATCGTGAACGCACCCACCGACCGCCACGTCATCATCCGCAACATCGTGAGCCGCAACTGGACCATCGGTATCGATGTGCGGGGTGATTCCCATGTGTTCATCGATAATTGTCGCATCGAGAACAATACGAACTGGGGAGTTCGTGTCCAAGACAATGCCAGGGTGAAGATAAACAACACCCAGGTGGCCGCCACCGGATTCCGCGTCGGACAGACCGGGGATTTCCCCAGAGTCCTCCAGCCGATGCCCGGCGTCGGGATCGAGTACGAGGACAACTCTTCGGGCCTGGTATGTAATACGTGCGTCACCCGCAGCTTCGGAGCGGGTATTAAGAACAGCACGGAAAGGAGGAAGCGGGTCACTCTCGAGAACGTGTGCCTCTTCGACAACAAGCCGAACACCGAGGGATTTAGGGGTCATGATGATGACAGGCGATGATGACGACCTCACGACAGGCAGGTTCCCCCCGAGTTAGTGGAGAGACCCCATCCAGCGATGAGCCCCTGGTCTGCATAGGTCTGGGGCTCATCTCAGATGAAAGAATCATTATTACTGTAAAGCGCCGGTCAAGTCGCTCGCCATCTAACAACTCATTCAACCCGACGCCTCGATAGCATAGCTTTCATCATTGTCTTGTTGCTTCCGGCTTGAATGCTCTATGCTCGGCGCGGGTTAATTCGAGCGTTCGATGCTAGTTTGTTAGACAATGCGCCTTTTAAATCATGCCAATCTTTCGCCGCAGTCGATTGCGGAAATCGAAAGCGAGTTACCAGATAAGCAGAATCTTAAAGATGTGATGACTTGGGCGCTTTCTGATGGGCATGGCACCTTTATTCCTCAAATTGTCGTAGACGTCATCGTACAGGACGAGTTCACACACGATGTTGTCATTCCCTGGCGCGATGGGCTGGTGCTCGGCGCGCTGAGTTCCTGAGTGAAAAAGGGCAACCTGATTGCGCGTCCGGTTCAACCGCTTGTTCTGCTACGGCTCGTCGCGTTCTGAAGGATCAGTTCGCCGGTTCCGTATCCGCAGGAAGCATGCACCAATATCGCTCTAGATAGGGGAACCGTCTCAATCTGAAGGAAGCGCGCTTCCTCCGCTTCCGTGGGGAACAACGGCGCGCCAGGTTCATCATGAAGGTAGAAATCCCCGTAGATGACGCGGCACTTCGGACAGGAGTTGGCGTAATACCGTCTCTCCAGGGTTTGCGAGTATCTCAGTTGGAACGTGGGGAAGCGCTTCTGAATGTACGACAGCACTAATTCTGGCAAGTCCGTGATGTTGGACAGAATGGCGGGCTCACCATCTGTTCCGCAGACGTTTGGGGCGAGAAGCGCCAAGACCCACATGTCGGCACCGCAACGCCAGCAATTAGTCCGTGTACTCGGTTAACCGGCAGCGTTAGAGGATTGGTCAACTACAGCTTAGGAGGGCCCCACGACTAGTGTGCCACAGAGCGAGCACTTCGATTGCCGGCTCCTTCGTAACTCGGTAGTACAGGTAGTAGTGAACCCGCGCGAGATGGACGCGCTGGCACCTTCGAGACTCACGTTTCTTGCCCGTGCACCAACGCCAGGATGTGAAGCGATCAGCCGCAGAGCGTTTTCAAGGTCAGTGACAAAGGCGTCTGGCACCTTCGGTCTGTTCGCTCTCCACCAATCGGCTGCTTCCGCGATAGCTCGAGCCGCACTGCTGACAACGCGAACCGGAAGCGGAGGGTTCATTGGTGACGAATCTGATGAAGAACCTCGGATGCGTCGACAACCTCGCCTCGCCCGGCTTCCGCAATGGCCGCCATAAGGTCAGCCTCTTGCGCTGCGTCGAGCTCAAATGTCTCGTCACCCTCGTGCGCCAGTACGGTGACAGTGGTGCCTTCGGGCAAGTCTTCGGTTTCGACTTGAATCACGCCGTCGTTAACTTTGCCAGTAGTGATTAACATGCTCTGATCTTAACACCGTACAAGCGTCGAGCACAGGTGCTGGAGGACTGGAGTTGAATAGCCGCCGCCCTAAGGCTACCGGCCCCGACGCAACTACCATTGGTCAGCTTTCGTCTTTTCGCGAGCCCAACCGAATGTCTTTCATCGAGGCCGCCGGAGGCTAGGTCCGGCCGTTGCTCACCCTCCTTGATCGCAAATCCTCCAAGGCTCGATCGGCGATGGTGTCGAGATTTGCTCTGGCATAAACGCGGTATTCTTTCCACTCTTCTGACTCTAGGTTGTCGTCGGCAAGGAGTTGGAAACCGTTCTCGACAAGGAACCCGGCGCGGGTCATTTGGGCGAAGAGAACTCGTTGATTTGGTGTCAGCCCTGACGGCATTCTTGCCGTTTCTACTGTGGTCATCCGGCACCATTCATTTTTGACTCCTTGATTCCTACTTTTAGTCGGTCGGATTTGGATCGAATTTCTTCTAATTCCTTCTATTCGAGATTCCATTAAACGGCTGTTCCCAAGTTAAGCGAGTCCCTTCCGAGTCGCAGGAATTCTCACTCTATTGCGCCGTTAATGTCCGGCAGTTAATCGTTGTTTAGGGACGGAGGGCGAACTGTTTACCCTCGTTTGCTACCTATCCAAAGAGACTCAAGTCTTCGCTCGCACATCGCAACCGGGACCGTGAGCTCTATCCCCCGCGGAATGAGTATTCTCCTCAGCGAACCAACCGAGGGTATGCTTCAAGTGTCATGCATCGGCTTATCTTTTCCTGTCACCTCTAGTTAATAAATCGTAAGTCTGCTCTACCTAACGGAACGACTGGCGTGCCAATAGTACAAGCCTTTAGAAAACAATACTGGGAGTGTCTGGCGCGATGAGAGCGTCGAGATTTCTCAGCCCCACATGTCGAGCTTGATCGCCGCGTACCGAAATTCTTGGAATGTACGCGCGTTCTTAACGGCTGTAAAATGAAGAATCTTGGTTGGACTCTTCCAGTGCCCGGCTTTCTCGACGCATGTCGGTCCAGATGGGCCCGCGCCCCCTATCTCGGCGCTCAACGGAAACAGATCGTGGGCACTGATCCAAACAAGAAACGTATGAAAGAATTGGCCGCCTGATGCTTAGTTTCCGGTTTGTACTTCCCGAAAGGAGTTCTCAGCGAGCGTCACTCTTTGGGCCATCGCCTCACCTTTCTTGACGCCGCGTCACTTTTTTCGCCACCGCGTCAATATTTCCGCCACGGCGACGATACTCTCGCCACGGGGCGATATTCTTACTGCCTTAAACGGTTCCCCCCAAGCGAGATCACGCCCCAAGCAATTCCACTCCATTGGCACAGCAGTTGTTGGTTGCAATCTGAACGGTCGAATTATCTGAGGTTGGGCTGTTGCACACATAGATTGAGTGAGAGCAGCAGATCAAACCGTGCAGCAAAACTTCACGGAGTAAAGCAGCTAGTTTCGAGGTTGAGCTATGAGCACAAATCCTTATCCTCCTGCATCGCCCGTGCTCCCACAGCTTCTGAAGGTTAGGGAAGTAGCTCAGCTATTGAACGTCAGGCCGCGCACGATCTACGAGATGGTTGCTCAGCATCGTATTCCGTATCGAAAGCCGCCCGGCACAAACATCCTGCGCTTTGATCTTGAAGAGATCATGGCATGGACACGGGGCGATAAATGACAAATGACTTGCTCCCTCGAAGCTGCTACCATCCGTCCGTTCTCTTTGGTGGCTCCAACCTCTAAGGAGAAAGAATGGCTGTTTACAAACGAGGTAAGAACGGCACGCATTGGAATTACTACTTTCGCGTGCGCGGTGTCCGCTACAGGGGATCAATCCCTGAGGCGCGCACCAAATGGGAAGCAGAGCAAGCGGAGTTAAAGATCGAGCAGGACGTCTTTGAAGGTCGTTTTGGTTTGGTTCAGTCCGGCAAGATAAAGCTCGACAAGTTCATTGACGAAATTTACATGCCCTGGGCCAAAGCTAATAAACGCTCATGGAAAGGGGATGAAATCTACACCGCGGTTCTCAAGGAGTACTTCAAAGGCAAAGCGTTGTGTGAGATCAGCCCTTTTCTGATTGAGAAGTTCAAGCACGAGCGGATTAAGACACCGACCAAGAATGGCACACCTCGGGCTCACGCCTCAGTGAGAGATACGGCCGCCAGTGCTGGCAGCCGTAAGTTGTTGATGTTATTGGTCGGGGCGAGAGGATTCGAACCTCCGACCTCTCGGTCCCAAACGAAGGGTTCGGCAAAAATGTAAGTTTTTGCCTTTTCGAAAGTTGCAGCCACCACAGATTTACTAGGGTTTTTACATTCCGTCCCATCCGCTACGGTTTAGTATACGTGGCATGCTGGGAATTCTGTCCACAAATTGGCACACGAAAAAATAGATCTTTCGTGAAAGAAGGGCCCACGCATTTTGGCGCCGCAACGTAACAACTTCACCATGCCTGGACTGCGCGCTCTCAAAAGACTTTGCGCGAAAAACCTCAACGGCCATAATCCGTAAGTTCATACATCCAAGGGACTCTTCACGCCTCGACCACCTCGGTTCAGCACGTGCGTGTAACCTAAATCATCGTCGTCCTGACGTCCTTGTGACCTAACAACTCTTGAACAGACTTCGCAGGTGCAGCCCTTTGGCAGTAGCAAGTTGCGCCTTTAACGCTTCGGCCGCACTGGCGGGCAGCATTGTAACGCGGTCTTTGTTCCCCTTTGCGTCGCGCACAGCGATTTGCTGATACTCGAAATCCAGATCTTTCACTCGCAAACTTAGACATTCCCTGAGGCGCAGTCCTGCTCCGTAAGGCAGACTCGCTTGGAGCCAGTTCTGTTGCCCCAATTGTGTGAGAAGGCGCTTTACTTCGGCTCTCGTAAGCACGGGTGGAATGCGCGCCGGCCGCTCGGCCCGTTCGACGTTCTTGAGCCAGGGTAATTCCTCTTTGAGGACATTCTTATAGAGAAACAGAAGAGCCGCGAGCGCCTGATTCTGAGTTGAGGCCGCAACCTGTCGTTTGACTGCGA
>DATETN010000009.1:0-4446 GCA_035283645.1 Pyrinomonadaceae bacterium | reverse complement strand
CCAACCACTTCTTCGTAAAACTTGTGCATTGCGTCAAGGTTCATGACGCGGATGGACACTTCGCCTAATCCTTTGACACGGCGATCTGACTTGTTCATGGCTGCTCCTTTACCGTATACTCTCATCATGACTCTTGAACTCGATTAGGTTCCCTTCGGGATCGAAAAAGTAAAACATCCGAGAGTGCATCCAACTCGATGTACCTGAATCGATGATCTCAATGCCAAGCTGCCCTATCCGTTTCTTTTCAGACTCAAAATCATCGAGCGCAATGCTAAAGGCAATATGAGAAAGGGTAGTCAGCTTCGGGTTGATTTGAGGAGATTTGTCTCGCGTGAACCAACCGATCAATTTCTCTTCGAAAAGCGCCAGGTTTTCATCCCCTGCCCCGACGGCATAGAATATAGCCTTGCCACTGCTCTCTTGGTATTCTCGCAGAACTTCAAGACCTATCACTTCTTCGTAGAATCTTCTCATCAAGTCAAGGTCGTGGACACGCAACGATATTTCAGCAATTCCTGTAATGGATTGGTTCGACTTGTTCATAACTTCTCCTTTGATGGCGAGCGGACGGTGACGCTGTTCAGCTGTCCGTCTTCAACTCTGCCGCCCAACGGTCGGCATAACCCGCGCGCGGAGCGAAGCGGAGCGCGTGGGTTCATGCCGATGTTAGCCCGCGCCCTAGATTGCCAACCTCACTTGGCTTGGCACACCTGTGCTTTTGGGCAACACCGCATTGAAAAAGCGACGCGCTCCGCTTGTCATTCCCGCTGAATGCTTGGTTCGGAATACGAACCGACCTCTCGCCCTACCCTGATGGAAGAGTCACTCCGACCTGTTGGAGCAGAGCTGCCGTGCCGCTTGGGGGCCAATCTTCCGCAATTTTGCCGTTAGCGAGGCGGAATTCACTCAGGTCCGATCCGGTTGCTTCTTTGCCAGCGTTTGTAATGTGGTATGTGATCCGCGCCACAACGTAATCCCCTTCAGCGATCAGATGCTCGATGCTGTAGTGGAGCTTGAGATCGGGGAAAGCCGAGGACAGCACCGTGAAGAACTGTTTGAAGCCCTCGCGTCCCCCAGGGACTAAATGGTTGACATAGTCGGGAGCGAACAGTTCGTCCACGAGGGCAGCGTTCTGGTTGGTCAGGATCTCCTCGATGAAACGGCGGACGACAGCCTTGTTTTGTTCGGTTGACATGGGATATTCTCCTTGTCCCTTTTGGGGACTGTGTGAATGGGGTGCGATTCGTAACGAGACGCACCGATGGTTGATAGTAAGTAATGTAGGAGCAGTTCAGGTCTTTTGGCTCATAGGCGTTCCGCCTTTCATTGCTTCCCTCACTCGCCACATGCCCGCCCTTACGCGGGTGTCGAAATGTGACGAGCATAACCGCAAACTTGCTGACCACCGCGCTTACGACGAGCGGGCTAACCGACCGTTATGCGCCGTTGCCTTCCGCATCAGGCGGCTTGGTCTCATTTTCCCACAGATAGATGTTCAGTTTGCCGTAATCTTGAAAGCCAAGCCGACGATACACTTTGTAACCCAAGTGAGATGCTTGCAGAATGCTGATGCGGTATCCCAGCTTGCGCGCCTCAAGCAAAGGTGCCAAAGTGATAGCGACGCCAATCCCTTGCTGCCGCGCCTCTGGCAGACAAGTCACATTATAGATTCCCGCAACACCCGCCGAAAGAAGAAGCTGCGATGTGCCGACTGGCTGCCCGTTCAATACGGCGAGATAAGTACGCACAGGCATCTCAAAGGCAAAGTCGGCAAACAGATCGAACAATCGGCTTTCGCCGTGTTCTGGAATCTCGAAGCCGATACGGGTGATATGGATCCACTGCTTCAACGTTGCTGTATCGTCAACGAGCCTAATCGTCAAGCCATCGGGTGTGGGCAGGTCTTCATGCAAGGCCACCAGGTCAGCTGCCATCCCAGTTCCACCCTCATTGAAAGTCAAACCGTGGGGGACTAGATGCTTGTCCAGATCCGTTCTCGGTGTATCTGTCTCGGCCCACCAAGAGAGCCGCGTGATGCCCTTTGATCGAAAGTGAGCCAGGGTCTCGTGGATGATTTCGTCTGCGTGGTCTGACGGCAACTGCGTGCGCAACACGACATTCAGAAAAGAATCGGGAATGCCCGTGAGGAACCAAGTCAGATACGGGCCAACGGACAGTTCCGCGCGTGGCGAGCGCCCGAGGTAGGAGTAATAATCCGCCCAGTTCGCTTTGATAGCTCTCACCAATGTCAGTACGGAGAAGTCACTCAGGATAGTTTGCATGCGATCAATTTCCTTTTGCCCGATCGAGGCAGTGGCGCCTCACGGCGTCGAGCTGAGCGGCGCAGCATCTCTACTCTGTCCATGAGAGCGTGCTGAGGCTGCGTCCGCTCCAGCGAGTTGTTAGGCCGCATTTGCTCGTTGTGCACGCCCGATTGACCTTGCACGCCTTCCTGGGAGCGAACCCGTTCGCCAACCCGGACCAACCCTCAGGCACATAGCCGCCATACGAACGCACTCGGCTTGGCAAACCTGAATCCCCATCCCCTGTTAGGTGTCTGTGGATCAAAGTATCAATAGTAGATTGATGGTAGGAACGATCCCGAAGGTTCGTTGTAGAGCCCGAGGCTCATGAGCGTCATGGGCAGCACGACTTTAAGGCCATTTTGCAGGCACCACCGAAACAGCTCTCCATTGCGAGTTGGCAGAAGAAAACCGGCTAGACCTCCGAACTCAGGCGCCGCCCCGATTAGAGCCTTCAAGTCGCTGTTGCTCTCTCCGATCGCATGGTCCGAGAATCCGATCGCTGTCGCATATCCGGTAATCCGATCCTCTCGCTCGACCACGGTTGCAGTACCCTGTTCAATAGCCTCGAGTAACACTCCACCTCGCTCGTGACCGTGTACGCGCTTGCACAGCTGATTGCAGAGATCTAGGTCGGCCGTTGTCGCCGGTCGTGTTTCGTGACCGGGGATTCGCAGCTGAAGGGGCGAACCCTGTATGGAAGCCAACATCTCACGCACTTCAAAACCCAGCTTGGCGTACAAGACCAGCGAGCGGCGGTTGTAAGCCGTCTGCACCAGGCGGACACCGGGATGCCGCTTCTTAACGGACCGGAGCAGAACAGCCTCCATCAGCCGCCGGCCAACCCTCTTGTCCTGGACCGATGGATCAACCGTGATTGGGCCGACACCAGCAATTGAATCGCGCTCATCGAGGATGTTGCTTCCGACGATGCGTCCGTCGAGTTCGGCGACTACCACATAGTAAGCCGGGCTCGAGAGCCGCCTATTCCACTTCTCCAGTGTCCCACTATCAGGAGGCGAAACTTCAGTTGGAAAGTTGTGCTGCTCAGAGATTGTCTTGAATGCTTCGTAGTGGATCGCGTCGCACTGAGCCGCATCCTCGACCTCGCCAGGACGAATTACGATGTCCATCCAGTGTTATCCTCTTTCTAATTCCTCAAACGTTGTAGCTATGCTAATCCTCCCAGCTAGTGTGTAGAGGCCAGAGCAAGGGCTGCGACGTAACGGTGCGCATCACCCGCTCGCGCAAGCGCGCAGCGAAGCGGAGCGCGAAGCGCGAGTCGGGTGCATGCGCGTGTTAGGCTGCGTTCGCCGCGAGGCGGAGCGCGGGTTGCTGACGGTGACACCGCCCGCCCGTCAGGGCAGCTGCCTGATGACCGTGGCCCTGAATGGTGCCGCCAACATCTCCAACAGAGGTGCGTAGGCGCCGGTGGCCGCACTCTCCTGCATGTGCGCCACCCGCGCCTCGGCTGACTCCCAATCGGCAATCTCAATCAGCATGTCGGGGTTATCAAGCACCTCGTAGCGCGTGCTGCCCAGGAAACCGCGCTGGCTCGGTCCGTGTTGCGCCACCATGCTCTCGAGCAGACTCTTGAGCTCAGCCCGCCTGCCTGGTTTGGCTTGCAGCTCGACGATCACCTTGATTGCCACTTCATCCTCTCCTTTCCACTGTACGTCAGCGATGCTCCTGCACATGCTCCTGGCAGCCTAACGGTATGCGTTACTGGCGGCGGGGTGGGCGTGGACAATGTTCGGGAGCAGAAGAAACTCGAAGCCAGAAAAATGCTTGAAAACGGCGACGAATCCCCGCCGTCCAGTGCACGTTTTGTTAGGCAGCAGTATTTCTAATTCTCAATGTGGTCACTATTTCTTGATGTTAGCATTGCGCCGTATGAGTATTCCTAACGGCAACCCGATGACCAAGGCATGTTCTATGATCAACTCGATGAGCTGGAACGGCGTTGGGGCTGGCAGACTTGGTGCCGCGCTGAGGGGCAGTACAATAAAGTTCATTACAATGAAAACGCCAATTCCATACAGGAGCGAGCCAACGATGACATAGCGGCGCAAGAGAGGAATTCGGTCGGCGCTCAGGATAAAAACGCCAGCGACTACAAAGGATACGAGGAAGTGAAAGA
>DATETN010000008.1:0-30230 GCA_035283645.1 Pyrinomonadaceae bacterium | reverse complement strand
CCGCCACACTCCAAAAGCTATCGCCGTCCAACTGAACGCCGGCCACTCCCCGGTTTAGCGTCGTGTGATACGATTCATGCTGTTGGGTCGGACCATGAATCTACGAAGACTCAGCATCATCCTCGGCGTGCTCGCTTCACTCCCGTTTAGCACACGGTGCGTTATCAGTGCGTCACCCTCAAGTCCCGTTGACTCTGAACGCTTCATCATCAACGCCTGGAGAACTGACACCGGACTTCCTCAAGCGACCGTTAACGCGATCATCCAAACGCGAGATGGCTATCTTTGGCCAGAGACCTACGGAGGTCTGGTTCGCTTCGATGGCGTAAAGTTTACTCTCTTCCATAGCAGCAATACTCAGGAATTGAAGAGCATTCGCATCAGAGCGCTCTTCGAAGATCGTGAAGGCAACCTGTGGATTGGCACTGAAGGCGGAGGACTAACACGCACACGTGCAGGAACCTTCACTACCTACACTATCGAAGACGGCTTACCACGTAACGATGTTGGCGGAATATCGCAGGATCGCGAAGGTTACATTTGCGTCGAATCGGGCAATGTTCTCGTGCGTCTTGAGCAAGGCCGTTTTGTGACCTACGCACCCACTACTGAGCATCCCTTGCGCGCCGTCACAACTCCAGTGGAAGACCTCGAAGGTAATATCTGGTTTGGCACGCGGGCCGGTCTGGTCCGCATGACTTCCAGGCGGCAGTTCAAGATTTACACGATAGCAGACGGTTTGCCCGGCGACGTCATTCAATCCGTCTTGTTAGCGCGCGACGGCACTCTCTGGATTGGTACACTCAATGGTCTCTCTCATTTCGCGTCAAATGAGTTTACAAATTACACGACCAAAGAGGGTCTCTCATCTAACTACATAACCTGTCTTACTGAAGACCGCTCAGGAAAGCTCTGGATTGGTACATTCGACGCAGGGGCCAATCGTTTTGCCTCCGGAGTATTTACACAATTCACCGGCAAACACCCCGCAGGGTAACCTCGTAGTGACGTTTGGCTACGAGAACCCCAATCCTTTAGCCGTCTCTGTGCCAGTGACCTTTAGCGCCAATGTGTGCAGAACCAATAATGTGATGTTTGGTCTGGGTACGAGCGGTGGTCTTGGTTCTCAGTTGGTCGCTTACCAGACAGGCCTTAATTCAAACGCGTTTTCGTTCACGACTACATGGAACGACGCGGCAAGTCAGGAATTAGTCAGCTGGTTAATAGATGAGACGAAAGTCTCCTTTGTTCGCGACGGATCTAAGCTAGTGGCGCGGACAGAAAACAGGGTCAATAGCGATCCTTCCACCTGTTCGTTTGTGGCCGGACTTGCCGATATGGGAGCTCCTGCGTGTCCCGGAAGTACTGCCTTATCCCGGCTCGTGGCGGCGCAGGGTGAAGGCCTCACTAATGTTGAGATGAGGACCACACAACTTGAACAGCGCGTTACGGTACTGGAAGAGAGAGTGGATAGCCTTGCTCAACCTTTTGGCGATGACGATCTCGATGAAGTTATCAACCAAAATGATGCTTGTCCCAACACCGCAGCCGCGGCGCAGGTGGATTCGAATGGTTGTTCGCTCGCGCAGTTCTGTTCATCACTACCCTTGGGAGGCAGGGGTGGAGGCAAGAATTCTTGCGGCAAGGGTGATTGGGACAAAGACGGGGTTCCAGACTGCATGGTAATGGATAACGTTTGTGTTGAGCGATGAGTGAACCACACCAGTCGAATGAAGGGTCAAGCTCAGTGAAGCCCCGTGGACGTGAGGTAAAAGGGAGTCCGGTTGCTGATGCTGCGGCTCGCGGAGATGTCCGGCAGTTGGAATTGCTGCTGTCAGCCGGAGCTGATGTTGGCGCAGTTGGAACGGATGGTTGGACACCGCTGTTCTATGCTGCCTTAAGCGGATGCGCCGAAACATTGGAGATCCTATTGGCAGCGGGTGCAGACGTGAATGCGCGTGCCTCCGATGGTTCTACTGTGCTTCTCAAGGCCACCCTGTGGGGTCGCGCGCCGATGGTCCAGATCCTATTGCGCCACGGCGCAGATGCGACGTTAGCCGACCAAGACGGCTGGACACCAATGAAGGTAGCTGAGAAGAGAGGCTTCGGAGAGATTCTCGCGTCGCTAAGATAAGGGGGTAATCACACTCCCCGGGGAACAACATTGGCGAATCTAATAGGAAAGCGGAGCGGCGCGTCGCTGGCGCTCCTTGCCGCCGCACTCCCAAGGACCTTAGCGTTCGCGATCTTGAAGCTGCTCGTTCGCCAGCTCCGCCGGTTGATCTTGCGAAATTGGTTCCCCCATAACCACACGAACATTGTGAGTCTGCCCGTCGTCTAAAAGAGGAATCACCTGATCAGCCAAACTATCGCCGTCCAACTCAACGCTGGCTACTCCCCGGTTTATGCCGAGAGGATTTTCAACCTTGATGCTGTAGGTGGTCTGACCGCGGCGATAGGTGATGCTAAAGTCGCGCCACCAACGCGGAATACAAGGATCCATCCGCAGCTCGGCTCCACTCAGCTGGAATCCTAGAATTGATTCGAGTCCGGCTCGATACATCCAACCTGCAGAACCTGTGTACCACGTCCAACCTCCCCGGCCGGTATGTGGAGGTACTGCGTAAACGTCGCCGACCGCCACATAGGGCTCCACTTTATATTTGTGCAGCCCGGCGCGCGTTGATGAGTGATTTATCGGATTGAGAAGCGAGAACAACTCTCCGGCTCGTTCACCATCACCTAGCAGCGCAAAAGCAATCAACGTCCAAAGAGCGGCGTGGGTGTACTGGCCTCCATTTTCGCGAACCCCGGGGACGTAGCCCTTGATGTAGCCTGGATCGAGGTTTCCTTTGTCGAAGGGCGGTGTGAACAAAATGACCAAGCCATCTCCCCTCCTGATCAAATACTCTTCAACGGCTGCCATTGCGCGCACCGTACGGTAAGATTCCGCACCGCCCGAGATCACTGACCATGATTGAACAATAGAGTCGATTCGGCATTCATCGTTCTGAACGGATCCGAGCGGCACGCCATCGTCAAAATAAGCACGACGGTACCAATCTCCGTCCCAACCATGTTCAGCCAGGGCTTTCTTTAGTTGCCCGCGATGTTTGAGGTAACGGCTGGCACGAATCTTCTCTTCTCGGCTGGTGCAGAGTGGCGTAAATCCTTCCAGAATTGTATAGAGAAACCAGCCGACCCAGATGCTCTCCCCTTTTCCCAGATGACCCACACGGTTCATCCCATCATTCCAATCACCGGAACCCATCAGAGGAAGCCCGTGTTTGCCCACTGCCAGACTCCGGTCCACTGCCCGCGCGCAGTGTTCGAAGATGGTGGCCGACTCAGCAGATACCTCTGGCTGCATGTAAACTTCCTGTTGCTCGGGCTCCAGCAAGGGTTGCTCGATGAACGGAGTTACTTCGTCAAGTATCCCCACGTTGCCGGTAACACGAACATAGAATGTGGTAACAAACGGCAGCCACAGCAGGTCATCCGAGAACCGAGTTCGCACGCCCCGGCCCGTGGGCGGATGCCACCAATGCTGCACATCACCTTCCTTAAACTGGTGCTGGCTGGCCTGCAGTATCTGTTCACGGGCAACTTCGGGCTTGCTGTAGACCAAGGCCATTACATCCTGCAATTGATCTCGAAAACCAAAGGCTCCTCCTGACTGATAAAACGCAGAGCGCGCCCAGATGCGACATGAAAGGTCCTGGTAAAGCAACCACCGATTAAGCATGGTCTCCATCGCCAGATCTGGCGTGCGTACCTCAAGCGTGCCGAGGACTCCATCCCAGTAGGTCAGTACTTTTTCAAAAGCCTCATTTACATTGCCGCGATTGGTGAAGGTCGAAATCAGGGATTGCGCCGCTGCCTTCGACTCAGCTTCGCCCAAAAGGAACGTCAGCTCACGGGATTCATGTGGACGCAACTCGATAGTACTTTGCAGGGCAGCACATGGATCTAAACCCGCTCCGGCACGCCCTGCTAAGCTCACCCGACGAAGGGCTGCGGGTTGACTCAGCGAACCGTTACGTCCAATGAACTCTTTTCGATCACACGTGGCGCTCGTCAACTTCTCACTTGTTGCCACAAAAGCAACGCGTTCCGCGTACTCGTTATTGAAAGGGTTACGTGCAAAGATGGCTGAGGCTTCCTGGTCGATTTCGCTGATGATATATGGCGCTGAGGATGCGCGGAGCATACCCAGAACAAGTTCGTTATACAACGTAATCGTAATTCGACGATTACGATCAGTCCGATTGTGAAGCCGCAGAAGACTTATCTTGACCGGAGCGTTGAGAGGTGCGAATAGTAGCAACTCTTGCGAGATGCCGTGACTTGTGTGTTCAAAAACTGAGTACCCCTGGCCATGCCTGATTACGTAGGGTTCCTTTTCACGAATCGGCAACGGGGTAGCCGACCAAACAGAGCCCGTGTCTTCGTCTCGCAGATAAAGAACTTCACCGGGTGGGTCACTAACAACATCGTTGGACCAGGGTGTTAGACGATTCTCGCGACTGTTAACCGACCATGTGTATCCGGCTCCCGTCTCCGTAACTTGAAAGCCAAATTCACTTTGGTTTGCAATGACGTTTGCCCAAGGCGCCGGCGTCCATTGCTCGGCGCCCAGCAAGGTGACGTACTCGCGCCCACCCTGATGGAAACCGCCAAGGCCGTTGAAAAACGTCAATTCAGGGGGCGCTACTGTCAACTCGGGATACGTCTGCGAAGGAAGACGGGGCGCGAACTTCGGCGGCAGCGGTTCTTCTACATGGGGTCGTTCAAGCTGGTCTTCAAGAGCGCCCCGAGAAGTAACGATAACTGCACGCGCGACCGCATGTAGCAGGATGCGGTCTGCCTCGGGCATGTGATCGGCACGACGCAAATAGATGCCGCCGGGCTTATCCTGAAGCCGGGCAAGGCCGCTGGTCCGAACCAGTGTCTCCAACTCCCGTTGCAACTCCTGCTGATAAGTCGTGGTATCGTCGATCAAAATAACCAGGTCACTTTTGAGGCCCTTGTAGTGAAGGTACTCGTGTCCGCGAATGAGCTTGCGGACGCTCGTCAACTCCTCCGCCTTGTCTATGCGTACGACCACCACGGGAAGATCGCCACTGATGCCATAAGCCCAAAGACTCGATTGAGTTTTTGTGTTAAGCGCTAACACATGCGGCCTCGGGCGCAGCGACGGATCGGAATAAACAATGCGCGAAGCAAAACGTTGAAAGAGGTGCGCCTCCTCCGGCTCAATCTTCAAGTGGCTAAGTTCAACTTGGGCCTTGGTCCAGGCCAGGCGCAACTCGCGTTCGAAAGTGTTTGGGTCGTGATACTTGTCTGCAAGCATCAAGGCGCGCTCACGGGAATTCGTGACTACAGTGCTGAACGAGCAACGAACCGTCTCGTTGGGTTTAATGCGTACACGTCGCCGCAGGCTGAAGACTGGATCAAGGACCGCACCGGTTGTATTGGAAAGTGGACGATCCTCCATTACGGCAATAGGGTCGGCCGGCGTGTGGCCGCGACCAAGGAAGCGTCCCCGGTCAGTCTCATATTGCACGGTACCGACCAGATCCCCCTCGACCACCACCGTATGAATTCCCCAAATCTGCTCTTCCGTGCTTGAACGTTGACGACGATGCGCGAGGATAGCGTTTTCGGCGGCAAAGAACTCTGTCTCTATGAAAAGGTTGCTGAACGCAGGGTGTGCAGCATCAGCTTGGGGTGAGGTCAGCACAACTTCCGCATAACTCGTTAACTCAATCTCACGAGTTCGCGTCGTATTGTTAGTCAGCGAAACCCGCCTAACTTCTGCATTGTCCTCGGCTGACACCACAACCTCCATTCGGGTCGCAATGCCATCATCACTTCTCCAGAAGTCTGCTTTGTCCTCCGAGAATTCGACACGGTAAGACTGTGAGGGCCTGAGCACCGGTTGATGAGTGGCTGACCAAACGGCGCCGCTGCGCACATCCCTCAAATAGATAAATGTCCCCCAATTATCGCGAGTAGAGTCTTCGCGCCATCGGGTTACTGCATTTCCGTCGCAGAGAGAGTAACCGCCTCCAGCCGTGGTCAACATCACGCTGTAGGTGCCATTCGAAAGCAAGTGTATTCGTGGTGTCTCAAGATCAGCGGTGTCATACGCACGCGAGAGCATTCCGGTCATGGTCTGAACCACCCTTCCTGTCAGAACTTCTTCAGCGCGCGGATGAAATGCAGCCACTCCTAAGGGAACCCGCTCCTGTAACAACAACTCAGTTGCTTGTACGGCGGGATCCGAATGAAAGCGGTTTTGCATTCGTTCCTGCTCCAGAACGTTGCTCAAAGCCACCAGGCTCATGCCCTGGTGATGCGCCATAAACGCCCGAATCAACACTGATTTATGTCCCTGAGGTAGGCGCTCGACCGTGTAATCAATCGACTCGTAAAAACCGTAGGCAGCCAGGGCGCCTTCGTCTCTTAAGCGACGAAGGTTGTGCATGGCCGCGTGTGGGTCGGTTCCGGCGGCAAGAATCGTGGCGTAGGGAGCTACCACCAGATCTTCGCTTAAACCTCGCTTTAGTCCCAAGCCAGGAACGCCAAAGGGCCCATACTGGTAGTTCAGATTGAGATCGCGAACGTTGTAAGCAGCCTCTGATATTCCCCACGGAACACCATGTTCGTTGCCATACTCGATCTGTCTGCGCACAACCGTAAGGTAGGTTTCATCCAGTAGAGTCCCGATGTAGTTTCGAGTAACCAGTAGTGGCATCGAATACTCGAACATGGTACCGGTCCATGAGATTAACGCTCGTCCCCCATCGACTGACGTGAGCTGGCGACCCATTCGAAACCAGTGTTCTTGTGGGACGTCCCCTTTTGCAATCGCTACGAAACTCGCAATTCGCGCCTCAGATGCCAAAAGATCGTAGTAGGAAGCGTCTGGCTTGAGAGCATTTACGTTGAATCCGATGGTGAAGAGTTTTCGCTCTTGATCAAAAAGAAAGTTAAAGTCTGTCTCTTCAACTATCTTCCCAGCCTGTTGAGCGATTTTCGCCAGACGTGAAAGGAATTCAGTTGCGGCATTACCGGCGAGTTCAATAGCGCTCGTCAGATCTGTGAACTTACCAACCGGCTGGTCATCAGTTTGCCAGGCTGATAATTGGACCAAAGCGTTGTCGCAGATCTGCGGTAATTCTGCGAATGATGGTACTGCTTCGAGCGATTCAAAAACCCGCTCCCAAGCCTGCACGCTGTCAGGCGGACCCTGTTCGCCAGTAAGTCTGTATTTTGAAAGCAAGCCCACCCAGGGAGTAAAGAATTTGAGATCCCGACGGCAGGAATCTACTTGATGCTTAACTGCCCCAACCCACCACCGCAGTTCTTTAAAGTTCGTCTCGCCGTGTTCATGTGATAACGCGTTTACGATGTCTTCTATCTCGGAAATCCGTTTGCGCAGTGACTCAAACAGTTGATGCCAAGCCGTGAGACTGTCGTCGACTTTTGCAACGACCAGCTTTTGGCAGGCTTCTATCTCGTTGCCCAATTGACTAACAGTAACGACCTCAGTTCGCTGTCGGACCTTTCCGAGCTTTTGGGATTCATCGAGAATAGCAGCCATGCAGTCTGCAAGGCCCGCCAGTGTTCTTTCATCAAACAACTCTGTGTCCGGAAACTCGATGCAAGCTTGCCGGAGCGCAATGAAATGGGCGGCAAGGTTTCCATTGTCTACGGTCGAAATGTATTGAGGGTGAAGCGGAAGAAGGGTTTGGGTGTCGTACCAGTTGAAAAAATGACCGTGAAACTTTTCTAACTTACCAAGAGTGGCAAAGGTCAACTCGTGACGTTCAACACACTCGAGCGAACCGAGATAACCAAGATCGTGTGCCGACACGGTGGCGAGTGACAGGAGGCCAATATTCGTCGGTGAGGTCCGATGAGCAATGATGGGTAATGGATCCTCCTGAAAATTGTCAGGCGGAAGCCAGTTGCTATCAGGGCCAACAAAGACTTCAAAAAATCGCCATGTTCGGCGAGCCACCGAGCGAGCAAACCTGATGTCTGTTTCGTCAAGCAGTTCCCTCTTTGGCACAAGTCTGGTGCTGATCCAATAAGCGATCATGGGCGAGGCGGCCCAGGCAAAGACGAAGAACACCATCACCGGAATAAAGAGAGGGTTCAATAACAAAGTCGAACCAACAACACCGACGACTAGTGCCTCAGCGGGCAACATGAAACGGACGAACGATGAAAGACTATCTCGAGCGAGCCGCTCAGCATCCGCCGCTGTTACCCACTCTAGAAGCTTCTTCCTGGATACTAATTTTCGATAGATCGTACGCACGATCGCGTCCGCCATCAGATACGCCTGATGCGGCAACAGCACTAGCGAAAGCGCGAGTTGAGCGGTGTTCGTTCTGAAGTCCCCCCAAACACTCCAGAAGTGGCTGGTCCAGGGAATCCCTCGTGGATGTATAAGCAGGCTAGTGGTGACATGAAGATAGACAGGAAACGCGATGGTAACGATTGCAAACAGTGTCCAAAGTGTTGGAGCGTACGGGAAGATAGTCCACGACGCCACTAACCAGATGAAAAGTGATGGCGCCACCAGACTGCGGCGAAGGTTATCGAGAATTTTCCACCGTGCGATTAAGGAAAGCGGATTACGCGTCTTCCGACGTTCAACATCAACAACTGTGGGTAACAGCCAACGAGCGATCTGCCAGTCGCCTCTGGTCCAGCGGTGCTGACGCAAGGCGTAAGTGTCGTAAGAGGCTGGATATTCGTCGAGAAGTTCAATGTCGGTGACCAAAGCGGCGCGAGCAAAGAGAGACTCGAACAGGTCGTGACTGAGGAGTGAGTTTTCCGGTACTCGATCGGCGAGCGCTGCCTGAAAAGCATCGACATCATACAGGCCCTTTCCCGTGAAGCTTCCCTCGCCGAATAGATCCTGATAGACGTCGGAGACCGCCGTTGTGTAAGGATCGATACCAGTGTTGCCTGAAAAGATCTGAGCGAATCTGGATCGTGAAGCAGTCACGAGTGAAATGCTCACTCGGGGCTGAAGAATGCCGTAGCCCCTGATAACCCTCCGAACCGCAGCGTCGAAAACCGGACGATTAAGAGGATGAGTAGCCGCCCCCACAAGTTTTCGAGCAACATCCCGCGGAAGCTGGGTATCAGAATCCAACGTGATTACGTACCGAATCTGTTGCAACCAGCCCTCCTCGGCAGTTGCCACAACAAAACTCGTGTCTTTCGCTCCGCGGAGTAGTCGATTAAATTCCTCAAGTTTGCCTCGCTTTCGTTCCCAGCCCATCCACTTCCCTTCGCCGGAGTTCCATTGTCGAAGGCGGTGAAAGAGGTAAAACCGAGGGTACGGAATACTGCTGTACTTACGATTTAACTCGGAGATCCCGGTCTTGGCAGCTTCAAGCAACAAGGAATCGCCTGGCAACTTTTCTGCATCAGCATCGGCGAAGTCGGTTAATAGGGCGAAAAAAATGTGCTGATCCTGGTTGGCAAGATAATGCACCTCGAGTCGCTCGATCTGGTTAGAGACCTGATCCTCTGAGGATAGGATCGTTGGCACAACCACAACCGTCTTTGCCTCTTCAGGAATACCCTTGGATGTATCCATCCGAGGCAGTAGCCGGGGCGGAAACCAATGAGTGACATCCCAGTTCAGGATACTGACGGCAAGATCACTGGCTGGAACCAATGCAAAAAAGAATGCAATCACGAGCAGGGGCCAACTAGCGCCAACCCTGAGCATAATAAACAGCAGGGCGAAGATAATAAGGAATGAAAGGAGAGTCAGCGTGCCAAGGTAGACGGCAGTAGCGTGCCGGAGAGCAAATCGCCTGGAGCTTTCAATGAATCGCGGGCGGTAGCCGAATATTTCCTCAAGTTGAACCACACCGTCATCGACAAGATAAAACCCGACATGCGAGTGGCGAGGAAGTGATTGGCTTTGTGTCTCAAAGTTCTCCGGCTCTACGACTGAAGCCTGCGCGAGCTTGACGGCCGCACTTGCTACGTCGAGTTCGCTGGAACGTGTCCGCTTGCTGATCCTCTCAATAACGTGCCGGTAGCGATCGCGGGAAGCAAACTCCATCCTCAGGTATGCATCCGATGGATCCTCGCCAAGCACTGGCTCGATCAAGCTCACACTTTCAAAAAAATCACTCCAATCCAGGGTGGAAAGAAGTCGCATACTGGTGATGATGTTGCCGATGGTAACCTGTGACGATGCCTGGCGCTGATGCTCGGCATGAATAACGGGCTCAGTGGTCAACCCCTCCCGTTGCAGCTGCCTTTCTAGCCATTCCAGCACCGGCATTACAGCTGGATCCTGTTCACGCAGCCGTTGGGCAAGCTGGACTACGAGCGTATGTGGAAGCGTATCGGGACTTCCTAAGCGGTCCTTAACGAGTGGCAGAACTGCGGCCGGCTGCCGTGCGGCAAGCTCGAGAATTCTGTCAGCGAGTTTGTCGGCCTGTTCCCGCTGCTCGCGTGCGTCAATAATGACGGTTGCCAGCCGTCGAAGATTTTCAACCAATGCCAGCCGCAAGGTGATGGCCACTGCCCATAACTCACCTATCGTGAGGGGAGAAACTGTTTGATAGGCGGCGATGAACCGACGCAGTGTTTCTGTATCTAGCCGGCAGTCAGTGTGACCAATCAGCTCTAGTGCGAGGGCATAGATTCGAGGATAGGTTTTGAGTTCGCTGTCAGCCAGCTTTGGAAGTTCATGGTAATAGCTGCGAGGCAGGTCTTCCCTAATCTCACGCAGTTGCTCCTCTACTATATGGAAATTATCGATGAGCCACTCTGCGGCGGGGGAAATGGCGCGGCCCTTCCTAATCTCCTCCACCAGAATGCGATATGCGGCTTCAAGTTTGCGACGATTGTCCTCAAGTCTTGGGAGTAATTGAGCTCGTCCCCTCCGCGTGACGGTCTTGTGTTCGGCTGCCAATGCTTTGGCGTACTGCTCTAACCGCTCAATGCTGAAGATCTCCGCTCGAATCGGTTGCTCGGCTGTCGACTCAAGCGCCTTTCCAATCTTCGTTGTTAGCGATGTGAACAGTTGGCTCATTTGCGTTAAAAAGTTCTACCGATGTTATTGTAGCGGGTCAAGAGATGTTTAGCTTGCAGCGGTTAAAAGGGTTGGAATGTTCCAAATGAAATCTGTAAGTGATAAATGAAAGAGACCCGTTTTCCATAGGTTATTCTTCCATTTTCGACTCTCCTTTTACCAGTTCCCATTAATCAAAACGGTGTGGCTTGCAAATCTGACTCTGAGTAGTGATGCGCTTAACCGGGCCAAACAGTTGCGCCAAATCTCGATCGATTAGTGGCTCGAAGGCATGACTTACTCAATCCCCTGCCCATAAATGTTTGCGAACTAACATCAGCAACGCCAGCGTGCGTTTGCCCGGAGTCAGAAAAACCCTAAGGCACGCTATGTTAAGCGAGAGTTGAATGTAGAGGCATAGAGAAACGCGCAATCGTTGGTAAGCAGCCAACTGGTTGCGCTGGTCGCAAGTCAGTGACTGGTGATAGGAGTTGTGGGGATTGAGTCGGAGGAGCGCCAGCCCGCGGCCGTGATGAGTTTTGTTGGTCTCCGCAAGAACTAAGGTAAACGAGAAGAGGAAAGGGGTAATCCCAACCTATACATTGGATTTGTGAGAAGCGAAAATGTTGCTGGATGATATATCGTAATCGCGCATGACCCTGGAGATTAGGCCGTTCAAGAGCTATCGCGACAGCATGCAAGATTAGAAGGAAAACCGACCGGCTGGTGGATATGCGATCCCGTGCCGCAAAGCGTGCCCTCCAACTATCTTGCACTCACGTCAAGGAGCTTATCCTTGTAGATTGCCGCAATGAGCTTTTGTGCCATGTCGTAATTGATCAGTTTCAGTAGGCCATACTCTTGTAAGGCTAATCTTCGTTCGCCCCGCTCAAGGTAAAGTACGGCGAGGTTGTTGTGAGCTTCTGCAAAATTTGGTTTGAGCAGAATGGCCTGTTTGTAGGACTCGACCGCTTGCCTAACATGGCCGCCCCTGCGGTAAACGTATCCTAGATTATAGTGAGTTTCGGCCAGGTTTGGCTTGAAGTGAATTGCTCTCTTGAGAGACTCAACCGCGAGCTGGTATTGACCAAGAGAAGTGTAAGCCATGCCCAGATTGTTGTGAGCTTCGGCGTAGCCCGAATTCATCGTTAGTGCCTTTTTAAAGGTCGCGATTGCTTCTTTGCTACGGCCTGCTTCGCCGTACAGATAGCCCAGATTATTAAGAACGTCTGGATACTTCGGGTTCAAACCAGCAGCCTGTTCGAGGTATTGAATGGCCTGCGCGCGATCTCCAAGCTCGTAAAACAAGAGTCCCAGATTGTTACAGACTTCCGGGTCCGGTTTCAGCCGAACTACATCCTGGTATGCCGCGATGGCTTCATCCTTGCGGTTCAACTGAGAATAAGCCAGACCCACGCCACTGAGAGAGTCCGCACCATCCGGCTTTATCTTAAGCGCCTTCCTGAAGCACTCAATTGCCTCTGTGTACCGTTGCATTCTGTTGTAGGCAATACCTAAGTCATGGTGGGCGTCTCTGAAGCCCGGGTTAAGCTCCGCGGCTTGGAGCAACGCCTTAACTGCCAAAGTGAGCCCGCCCTGAGCCAAATAGATATGACCAAGGTTATAGTGGGCCATGACAAAGTCAGGCCGCAACGTAACCGCTTGCTTAAGCAACTCAATCGCTTCTACATAACGCCCGGCGGCAGCAGTGGCAACAGCCTGATTATTGAGCGCAAGTGCCGCATCATTCGTTTGGTTAGATTTGCCAAAGGCAGGGGCTGGCAGAACCAGTGCAAAAAGTAGCGTCACGACAAGCCAAACCAGATTTCGTTGTTTCATCTGCTGTACCTCCGTCATTTGCATCGGGTACGTTGCTGGACCCAGTTGGTTGATTGCTGATTTGAAGTACCTCTTGCAGGCTTCGAATATTCCCGCCGGTGCCGACTCATAGACTTGTCATGCAAAAGAGCGGCCCTCACGAGCCGCCCTTGAATACCAATCCAGTGTGAAGGACGCTAGAAAACGTAACGAACCTGAAATTGCCCTATGCGCCCAGCATTCACGTTGCCAATGTTTAGGTTGCCAGAATTGAAACGAAAATCATTGAACGTCGAATCTGTCACATCGCCCGTTCCCGGAGCAAACTGAGGTGTGTTCAAGGCATTGAAGTAATCAAAACGAATCTCGAACTTGTTGGTCTCAGATCCAAACAAGCGGGTGTGGATCGCTTTCGTCAAGCTTAAGTCCACCCGATTCTGTCTGGGGCCGCGTAAAATATTCCGACCAGCGATGCTCGTTCGAATTGACTCGCTTACTAAGAAACGCACATCTCCTGGGTTGACCGGATTGCCATTGACGTCGGAGAAGCCCGTGCGCGATGTCACGCCCGAGATAAAATTCTCGGCAATGAAGTTTGAGAAGCCCACAGAATTCTGTGGTGCGTTGGGATTGCTGATGGCCGGACGGTCGTTGAAGGCATTGCCATCGCCATTGAGATCAATGCCGCCAACAAATGGGGTCTCGACGTTACCAGACTGTAGGCGATAGATTCCGCCTATTGAATAACCACCGAGGAGCGCGTGGCCCAATCCCGATTTCACCAGGCTTGGGACCTCATAGATAAAGGTGGCAACGAAACGATGCGGCACATCAAACGAGGCCCGGCTTCGATCCACGCTTCGGTCAAATGGATCCGAGCTGATGCTGCTGCCGCCAGTCGTAACGAACACTTCGCTGTTCACGTTGTCGATCGCTTTGGAGAACGTATAAGCGAAACGCAGCAACAGCCCACTTTTGAAGCCGCGCTCAAGCCGCGCTTGCAGCGAGTTATAACTTGAGTCGCCACCGTTTGTGCGTGCTACAACGGAACCGCGATTCGGAAAAGCACGAACCAGCGTGTCAAAACCGCCGATGCCAGGGTTCAACTCTTCGTTTATGAATAGACGTGTACCGCGCGAGCCGACGTAAGCAACATCGGCAATCAGATTGAATGGGAACTCACGCTGAATACCGAAGTTGTATACGTAAGTTTGTGGATTAACCAGGTCCCTGGGAATCGTGTTTACGGTGGCCAGAGGGTCGGGACTACCGCTAGTGGGCAGTGAGTCCTCGCCGAACTTTCCAATGCCGCGCGGGTCCGTATCGGCTGGCAGGGAAACCCCAAAATTCGTTGCGCCGAACGAGTTTGGGACCGTGGCCGCGGTATTGCTCAAGATATTATTGAAAAAGAAGTCATAGTTCACGGCAAAACCGCCGCGAATCACGGTCTTGTTCTGTCCAAAAAATCCTTTAAAGAAGCGAGGCTGGTAAGCAAAACTGAAGCGGGGAGCGAAGTTATTATTGTCGCGCTCTTGACGCACTACGGTCTCCACGGGCTGATCGAATCCTGCGAAAGCCGGAAAGCGAATCGCATTAAACGGTGTTCCATAATTCTCATAGCGCAGCCCGAGATTCACTGTCAGATTTTCTTTCACCCGCCACGTATCGTTAATGAAGTAGTTCTGGTGGAAAGCGTTCGGAACGATTGTGGCGCTGCCAAATTGGATAGCTGCGCCGCCGCCGCCGCGACCTGAAAAGCCGTCGACAAAATTTCCGAAGGAGTTGAATCCCCCGCCGCCTGCAAAAGTCAGAATTCCGCGAGAGTTGAAAGGAATGTCTTGCGTCGAGCGTTGGAAGTTCAAGTCCGCGCCGAACCGCAACGTGTGATTGCCGGTGGTGTGCGAGAGGGTGTCCTGGAATTGATAGTTGTTAAAGAGTCGTCCCTGTGGAAAGCCGGTGGGCAAACCGACGGAGGTTATTCCCTGTCCCAGACCTGCTCCAGTGAAGGAGAATACTGGACCAGCCAGTCCGACCTGTGGGTCACGCGGCGCAAATTCAACATTGAATCGTCCATAACCAAAGCGAAACTCGTTAGTGGTCCGGGTCGATAGACTACGGGTGTAATTGGCGTAGAAATTCTGTACATGGCTTGGGACATCAATCTCAAATCCAGGAAACGGCGAACTCCCGGGAAACTGGTTACTGAAGGTCTGATCATCTAGAACGTAGCGGAAAGCGATACTATCGTTTTGAGTCGGTGTCCAATCTACCCTTGCCAGGAACTGATTATCATTTACAGGCTGTGTGCTGTTGACGGTGGTTTCACCAAAGTCGATGTCAGGACGACCGCTGCCCAACGCCACGCTGGAGATCTCGCGCTCGCCGCGGAGGTTGCCCACGATGCTCAGAAAACGATCGAGGTTCTGGTTCGTGCCCACAGGGAAGAGTGAACGTAGAGTGGCAAAGCCGGAAGCAGTTGGCACCCGAACTCTCGCGTCGGTGCCCGACCGGAATCGGTCGCCTTGATACGTGCCGAAGAAGAACAGCTTGTTCTTCTTGATTGGCCCGCCAAGCGAAAACCCAAAAGTGTTCTCAACAGCTACCGGCTTTCGTGTACCGTCAGCTCTCTGGCTAGCTGTCAGGGAATTTAATGCGCTGTTGTTAATCACGTCATAAACTGAACCGTGAAATTGGTTCGATCCACTGCGCGTAACTACGTTAACAACAGCGCCACCAGCCCGGCCGAATTCCGAGGAATAGTCAGACTGCAGCACGGTGACCTCGCTATAACCATCGCGCAGTGCTGGTATGTAGAACTGGCCAGCAATGCTGTTATCGTTGTTATCCAAGCCGTCGATCAACTGATTGTTCGCTCGTGCTCGCAAGCCGTTCACAGAGAACTCGTTTCCCTGCACGAATCCGCCTGCGAGTGGACCAGGTTCGACAACACCTGGCAAGGTGAATACGATGCCCGTAGGGTTCAATGCCGGTGTCGGCAGATCGGTAATCTCACGCTTGCTCAGGGTGTTGACTCGGGCGCCATCCTGAGTTTGAAGAACCACGTCATCGGCCGATGTAACATTGACCACTTCGGATTGTATTCCTATCTCAAGCTCAAATTGCGTCGTGGTTGTTTGCGCTGCAGTAACCACGACGTTTTCACTTATCACCGTCTTGAAGCCGGAATGACTGACCTCTACGTTGTAGGTGCCGGGATCAACCGCCTCGAGGTGAAAGCTGCCATCTGATGCGGACACCGTTTCCCGACTGACACCTGTGCTTACATTAGTGATCGTCACGTTGGCTCCCTGGATCACGGCGCCATTGGGATCAGTGATATTGCCAATGACGGTTCCTTTGCTGGTCTGTCCAAACGCGCTGGAACCGAGCAGAAGCGCCATAAGAACTGTGGCAACCAGCCTGAAGTTGATTCTTGTCATATCAGTAAACTCCTCAATGCATACTGCAAATATTCTGAATCAGGGAGATCTTTCCTTATCTACAAACGTGTCACGAAGACGTGATGTGGTACTTCTACGTCGCAACCTGCATAACCCTCGAGATCTGTGCCGCGTTTCCGGCGTGCCGTCTTATCAATGGAGACTTCAAGGTCAGATCCAGCTCGCGTTTTGGTAGCGAGCCGCCACTTCTTCGACGGTGCCTGGCAAGCCTCTTCTTTATGATCAAACGCCTTCTCATCATTCACCCTGCCTTTCCTTTTTGCGGCTACTCCCGCGTAACGGGTGTACACATCTCCAACTTCGGCTTATCACTTTCAAAACTAGTACTTAATCCTCAAGACTGACAGATTGGAACAGTTGAATTGAGAGGAGACTGTGCGGGCATAGGACGGTTCCTGAGCAGGTGCCTAAGCTTCATTCGAGCCTTGTGCAATTGAGACTTTGACGTCCCAATCGCACATCCGAGCATTTGCCCAATCTGCCGGTGCTCATAACCTTCGACGTCGTGCAGAACTAATACCGTGCGATATCCCGGTGATAACTGCCTCATAGCCTCTACCAGAGAAAGTCGGTCAATCAGGGACATCCTGGCTTGATGCTGCAACCTGCCATCTGTCTTAATGGGAGTGAAACCATCTTCCGTGGTCTTCTCATTCCTCACGACTGGTTTACGAAAGTGCATAAGCACCTCATTCACTGTCATTCGATGGAGCCAGGTAGTGAATGATGCCTCGCCACGAAAAGTACCGATCTTGCGAAAGAGCTGCATGAAGACATCCTGGGTCAAGTCTTCAGCCTCAGACGCGCTTCTCGTCATGCGGTGACAGAGACTGTAAACACGACGATGATGCCGACGGTAGATCTGTTCGAAAGCCTCAATGTCACCTGCGGCGGCACGCTGCACGTCTTGATCTACCATCATGGTTCCATTCTCCTGCTGTGACTGCGAATCATCCGACTGATTAGCCTTGACAGTGAGGGGTTGATGGCCCAACACGTCACTGCATATCTACGATGTTAACTATCTCAACCGTTTGGGCGTTCCGGGCCATCTTCTGATCTGACGAATTCGCCATCAGTTCGCGCTCTCTGCGCGACTTCGCCAGTTCTCGTCCTGTGCTCGCACCCGCTGGCCACACCTGCGAAAGAAAGTACTGCTCTCCGTAACGGTGGAAAACGAGCTTCCCCTTACTGTTCATAAAGCGAGACACCACGGGCCTCGACAAACGAATTGCATTCGCCCGGCCATCTGCGCTACTGATCAATAGGACAGTGTCGCCAGACCCTTGCGCCCGACCAACGGAATAGTCACCTGCTGGAAGGCTCTTACCGCCAACTACAAAGTCGAACGGTATGGTTGCTCTAAGTTTGTAAGCTAACGATTGACCCTGTGTTGATCCGACCGCTGAAGCCAATGCAATCACACTCAGGGCCACAAACTTCATTAATACGTTCACCAGTTGTTTCATCATGCAATCTCCTCTTATTCGTAATTACTGCCTGAATTGCTTCAGCTACACATACTGTCTATCCCGCCTAATTATTCCCTGACATCACCACCTGCATTCAGCTTCATTGCTACAGGTCTGGCAATGAAGCGATCTACTCTGCGTGAACGGGCGGCCCGTCGCGGACCGAGCACCGTTTGTAATCTCTTGCGGGCGCGCGCCAACCGCGACATCACAGTGCCCACCGGAATGCCAACCACCGCTGCAATCTCTTTGTAGGAGAGTTCTTCCAATTCGCGCATTACCACCACCTCCCGAAATTCAACAGGGAGTCTTTCCAGAGCTTCTCGAAGCTGCCGCTCCTGGGCCCGTCTGACCAATGATGTTTCAGGATCCGACCCATCAATTTCAGCGATGTCTGTCGCCTCGTTTAATTGGACAAGTTGCGAAGACCTGTTTCGTTTCAACCACGTGTAGCAAGTGTTTCGCACAATTGTTAACAGCCAGGGTCGACCCTCGGAGCCGTGAAAACCCGTAGAGAATCTAAGCGCGCGTAAGTAAGACTCCTGCACCACGTCTGCTGCGTCGTCATCGTTTCGCGTCAACCAGCGGGCCAAATTGTAGGCAGCACTCATGTGTGGCAGGATGACCTCTTTGATGTTCATGGCTTGCGATCGTTGGCAGAAATTCATTACTTACAAACTTTCAATAGTGCGGCCGGGATCTTGAAGCAGCTGTTCCTTAGTTCTGCTGAGAACAACCACATGCGAAGAGGAATCCGATTTATCGCATTAGGAGAATAGGGCCTGCCAACCTGGCAAGTCATAAACCTGAGGTAAAGGTTTAGTAACTCTTCGGTAATGAAGAATGAGAAGGTCCGGCAGGATCAGGTAGTAAATCTGCCCTTCAGCCTTTTTCTTGAGTTTAGTTGTGAGCATGCCGGGAATATTTGACGAGCGGCAGAAGTATGTAGAGAGCGCGCGCTGTAATTTTCGTGCGTGGAGGGGACTAATTCTGCCGAGACGTTGCAGTATGGACCACTGTGCAAATAAGGCTACTGAGAACCGAGTGGCTGTTACAGTCAGGCCTGTTTCACACCCCGCGAGCATGACGAGAAGTAATCACGCATGTTGGCGGTAGTAAATCCGACATACGCATGATAAACGGACCAACCGCGAGGTCTCTTGACTTCCTTACCATCGTTGAAACACACTTCATCCACACTTAGAGCCTGTTCCACAAGTTTTATGCGACAAGTTGGACCAGCTATGGGAATCCCGGAAGCTCATTCTCCTTCAAAAGATGTCACGCCACGAGAGAGAACGGAGGCCCTGCGGTGGCGATCTGTCTTTGATAATTCAGCTATTGGCGTTGCGCTTGCCGATCTTAATGGCCGCGTTGTGGCGACAAATGCCGCATACCAGAGGATGTTGGGTTATAGCGAGAGTGAATTCCACGGGATATCATTTCTTGAGATCACTCATGAGGCTTACCGCGAAGCTAATTGGGCCCTGGTTACCGAACTGCTCGAAGGGAAGCGGGATCAGTTTCAAATTGAGAAGCAATACTGGCGTAAGGATGGCAGTGCTGTCTGGGTGAGAAACAATGTGTCTTTGGTTCCAGACACTGAGAGCACGCCCCGTTTCATTCTGGCACTCTCGGAAGACATTACCGAACGGAAACAGACGGAAGAAGCTTTGCAAAAGAGCGAGGAGCGAGCCCGTCTAATCCTCAACTCCGCAGCCGAAGGAATCTTTGGTTGTGATTCGCAGGGAACTTGTCTTTTCAGTAATACGGCGGCAGCGCATTTGCTCGGTTATAGTGATCCCGCAGAGCTGCTAGGACAGAACATGCATGCTCTAGAACATCATACCCGAAAGGACGGCACACCTTTTCCTATTGAAGAGTGTCCGATATATCTAGGATTCCTTGAAAACCGTGGTGTCCATCTTGACGACGATATCTTTTGGAGAGAAGACGGTAGCAGTTTTCCGGTGGAGTACTGGTCTCACCCGCTAATTCGGGATGGTAGGACCGTGGGCGCGGTTGTGACGTTCTTCGATATTACTGACCGGAAAAAAGCGGAGGAAGCACTGCGAAAGAGCGAAGAACGCAAACGTACGCTGCTTGAGATTAATAACGCTATCATCAACAACCTCACCCAGGATGCTCTTTTTTCGTCTGCCTACGAAGCAATTCGACGAGTCGTGCCGTTCGACCGAGCTGCCTTCCTGATTTACCAGCCGGCATCCAATACGCTTAAGCTTCTCTCAATGAATGGCCCGGACGACTCTGACTTCTTCCGTCTCGGCAAAGAATACGACCTGCAAGAGTCTTTGATTTCTGCCTGGGTTCTCGAGAACCGAAAGGTTGTTACGCGAGGGGACCTGCAACGGGAACAGCAATCTCCAGGTGAGAAGTGTCTCGTCGCTGAAGGTATCCAGTCATACTGTGTAGTTCCACTCGTCGCCATGGGGAACAGTTTAGGTACTTTCACTGTATGGAGTGAGGAACAGAATCGGTTTACAGAAGCAGATGCTGAGTTGCTGCAGGAAGTAGCCAACCAGGTCGCTCTGGCGATTGCAAACATGAAGTCGTATGAAGAAATTGCGTCTCTGAAAGGCAGGCTTGAGAAGGAGAATGTTTATCTCCAAGAGGAAATCCGCACTGTACATAATTTCGAAGAAATCGTTGGTGACAGTCCGGCTTTGCTCGCGCTCCTGCGGCGAGTTGATCAGGTTGCAAGGACGGATTCAAGTGTTCTGATCTATGGAGAGACGGGGACCGGAAAGGAACTTATAGCACGCGCTATCCACGATCGCAGCAATCGCAAGAATAGGGCCCTGGTCAAGGTGAACTGCAGCGCCATTTCCGCAGGTTTAGTGGAAAGCGAATTGTTTGGCCATGTGAAAGGTGCTTTCACGGGGGCATTCGAGCGTCGTATCGGGCGTTTCGAACTAGCTGATGGTGGCACGATTTTCCTTGACGAAGTCGGTGAGTTGCCTTTGGACACCCAGGTAAAATTACTGCGCGTTTTACAGGAGCGCGAGTTTGAACCCGTCGGCAGTAACCGATCCGTAAGTGTTAACGTGCGGATCATCTGCGCCACAAATCGCAACCTTCAACAGTGTATTAGTCAAGGCACTTTCCGCTCCGATCTGTATTACCGTTTGAGCGTCTTTCCGCTGGAGGTACCGCCACTCCGTGAACGTCGTTCAGATATTCCCCAGCTGGCAATGTTTTTCCTTTCTCGCTGCGCCCGTAACCTGGGCAAAAAGATGGATGGCATTTCTGCGGCGGCCACTGAGAGGCTGACGAATTACTCATGGCCGGGTAACGTCCGGGAACTGCAAAACGTGATTGAGCGCGCTTTGATTCTATCCCCTGGTCCCATTCTCGAACTTGACACCGATCTAATCGGAATCTCGGCCTCTGAGATTCTGGCCGAGAGAGGTTCTGAGATGGTCCAGGTAAATAGATCCACCAAATCATTTCCGGCATTCAAAACCCTGGATGAGCTTGAGCGCGATCATATTGCTTCAGTTCTTCAGCACGCCCATGGCGTTATAGAGGGCGCAAATGGCGCTGCCAAGACCCTTGGTATACATCCGAATACACTACGGCACAGAATTCAAAAATTAGGAATTAAGCGCTCGGCCCACCACATATCGTAGCGACCCCACAAGAACCAACTGCCGGCCACCAGATTTGTTGGACCACGGTTGAACGGTTTGTGCTCGTCCTGCTTCTCCCGCCCCCTTTTTTCAGCAAAATTCGCAACTCTCAGGAAAGTAAGTTGAAGTGTCTGTGCGGCACGGAACCTGCACAGCACGGGGCGCGACATACCCTAAGAGACAAATGTCTGCTGGAGGATCTTCGGAGTTGCGTCGCCGTACTGGAAAACATCTGAAGGACCATTACTCACAGCTTATCAATTTGCTCAGAACACCGACAGGAGAAGTGAAGATGAAGAAGTTAGCGAACTGTTATTCTAAGTTGTTGGCCCTGATAACAGCTAATAGAAGAGTAGGTAAATGTTTTATCTGGGCGGCAAGCACCACCTTTTGTGTAGCTCTGATTGTTTCGGGGGTATCTGCTCACGCCGACGGCTCCGAACCGACCCGGTTTAATCTCGTACCAGCTTCAGATGCGGTCGGAGCATGTCTGCCGAGTGCGACGGCTAGCGTTACTTTCTTTCCTAAAGAGGAAATCCGTGGCGTTGACACCTTGGACCTCAAGGTCGAAGGACTGCAGCCTAATACCCCTTTTGCTGTATTTCTAACCGAACTGCCGGTACCTCCATTCGGGGCGGTCCAATATATCGGCGACTTCACAACCAATCCGGCCGGCGCAGGTGCATTGCGTGTGGACACGATCGTTGAAGAGGCATTCTCGAGTCAGGTAGTCGGCACACGCGTCCGGAAAGAGCTGAATCATGTCGTCATGTGGTTTGCTGACCCAAGCGCTGATGAGTTGTGCGTTCCTGGCTCAAACCCAACGCCATTCGATGGCGATGGCGAAGCTGGAGTCGCGGCCTTGTCTTCGAGAAATGCGCTCCCGGGAGCACCGCTACCGTAACCACATCTTACCGGGAGGTTCAACCGGCAACTCCGCTTTTTGAAGAGAAGAGGAAGGATTCGCAGTTGAACCTTCAGGATACTTCGCGAGTTTGGGCGTGGTGACCGTGCCTCAAGAATTTAGGCTAAACGTCCGCACGGACGGTCGAATTCCAATGGGATAAACGAATGCTGAAGATCACGCAAGTCGTTCTGGCGAGCCAGGAGATTACTTTGCGATTGGACGGCCGTGTGACGGGCCAATGGGTTGAGTTATTACGAAACACCGCTGAGTCGTTACTTGAGGCAGGATTGAGACTCAACATCGATTTGACGAACGTGAGTTATAGCGACTGTGAAGGGATCGCGCTCTTAAAAAGCTTGATCGACCGCGGTGTTCGTCACCTGAATGCCCCGCTTTTTGTGGCCGAAAAGATCAGGAAGTGCAGGGACGCACAAACCGGGAGCAGCAATGGAGAACAGTAATGGGAGCCTTACTTCCAGATTTTGAGCAAGCTGCATTGCCACATCTTGATGCGGCGTACAATCTTGCACGCTGGCTCACTCGCGATGAGAAAGACGCCGAAGATGTTGTACAGGAAGCGTACCTTCGCGCGATCCGTCACTTCAGCACTTTTAAGGGTGGCGACGCTCGACCATGGTTATTGGCCATCGTCCGCAACACCTATTACACGTGGGTTCGCCACAATAGATCGGCGAAAGTGGAGATTGCTTTCGACGAAGAGATGCATGCTGAAACTCCCGACCCCGCCGACCCGGAAAAGCTGTTATTGAGAGAAATGGACAGACAAGTGTTAAGACGTGCGATACGCTCGCTGCCAACAGAGTTCCTTGAAGTCATTATGCTGAGAGAGTTCGAAGAACTATCTTATAAACAGATCGCGGACGTGGTTCAGGTTCCCGTTGGCACGGTGATGTCGCGGTTATCTCGCGCGCGCAGACGCCTAGCACAAATCCTTTCGAATTGTCACAAAAACCAGACTGCAATGGAGTTAGTATTGTGAGTTCTACTAGTCTTACTTCACTGCGTTTGTTGGGCAAGATATGCAAAATTCTTGTAGTTCAGTACCGCGAAGAGCAGATATTCCCAAAAGCACGTGCCTAACTAATGCTCCGGCTCAGGTACCCCTGATCCTGACGTCTTTTGCACTGAAACTTGGATTCGCTTCCGCAAATCCTCTGACGCGCGATAATACAGCGAGCTGTCTTTCAACGATGAACGCAAGGCAATTTGATTTCGATAGAGGAGATTACAGTTCTCGCATTGCTCAATGTGTCGCTCAACGTCCGCGGCTTGTAGTGGATCCAGCTCGCCATCGATGTAAGGGTGAATCAGTTCCTGTGCTCTTTGACAGCCCAACTTATAACCTCCGCGTACTTGTGGTGGGTCAGAGCTAACTGCAGCCGCTTGCGACCTCGAGCGAGGCGTGACATGAGCGACCTACTATAAATACGTAGCTCGATCGCTTTTTATTCCCGCCCAAGGAATTGCATGGAGATGCCGCTTCCCTTCAGTTCAATTTTCAAGTGCGACAGCGAAAAGGAGGTGGTGTCATGGCTCGTTGACGAAGTTCTATCAAATTCCTTTAAAGATGCAGTTCGGAGCGAGTTTGAAGTAATTGCAGCACGTGGCCGCGGGATATCAATCCTTCCAGCGTGCCATTCGCGATCACCGGCAGTTGATTCAAATCATGCTTTGCCATCAATTCGAGCGCCTGAGTTATCTGTGTGTTAGGAGCGACTGTTTGAGTTTGCTCTAACGGCCGCATGGCGTCAGCAACTGATTTGGCCGGTGCGAGCAGCGATCGTTGTCGCACGTTTCGCATTTCCGGTGATCCACCAGATGATGCGGGATTGAGATCGGCTGGACGTTCCTGGCTCGCCGTATTGGGGCGGAAAGTATATTTTCAACTAGGGTACCCCCTCTTTCGCATCGGTGCATTTGCGCTTCACAGCCAACGGTGGATCCTGTGTTTCTGAACTCTACACTTTCTATGGCGGCGAGCTGTCGTTGCACTCCCTCGATTCACCTAGCTGATTGCTCAACTGAAGTACCTTTTGCAGGCGTCGATTATCCCGACTCAAGAAACTGCCAACGCGAAAAGGGCGGCCCTCACGAGCCGCCCTTGAAAACTTCAGAGTCTGAAAGATGCTCAAAACGTGACGAAGCTGGAATTGAATGTTGCGTCGGTCACACATCGAGCTGAAAGCTACCTCGGACGAAACAATTCCGCTGGCCTAGCGGGGTGAGGACCCATCATTGAATGCCTTGCGGCTCACCGTAGATAAAATCGTCCATCATCACAACATCCAGTGTTGGGCTATCATCGGGTCCCGGGGTCTCACCGGCTGTGATTCTGACACGGGCGATGCGCGCATCATCAAAAATGATTCCGAAGAAAGTCAGATTGCCGTCTCCGGGTGATGCAGGCGCGAAGCTGCTGAACAGAACCTCTCCATCAGCACCGAAGTATTCGATCAGCGTGCTTGCATGGCGATTTCCTTGCTTGCCGCCGGGGCCGCTTCCGTCCGGCAGGTCGATATCGGCAAAGACCACGCCGAACCCGCGCGTTGTCGCCGGTAGGGGCAAACCCGTGGCATCAACAACGCCAGGCACGAAGAAAAATGTGTCGGTCACGTTGCTGCGGATGGGCGAAAAAAGCCGCACCGGACTAAAGGCTTTGAAGGTAGTTTCGTAACTCAGGTTTCCGAAAATTTGGACCAAACCTGAAGTCGGAGCCTGGACAAATCCGGAACCCGGTGTCGTAAAACGAGCGCCGCGCGCACTGAGAAAATTATCGGTTGGTGTCGGCGTCACAGTAGTTGCGGTGCCGCCGCCGTCCCAATTGATCTCGCGACGCCCCTCGGTGAGCGGCCCCGCCTTAATGCCATTGTTGTCCCCTCCCAAAGCAACGCGGAACTCGCCAATAGTGCTTTGTATTAAACTCGCATTTGGTCCTGCGGCCTGAAAGACTTTGGGCCGCTGATCAGGATTCTGAGCGTGCGCAGTGCCAATAACCATCAATCCAATAATGGCTATCGGCAACGAGCGCCTAAACTTACTCAGGCAATTCATTGCTTCTCGCTTGGCGCTGTTCGCGTCAAACAGTAATTTTTTAAACTTGTTCATTTTTCACCCTTTTCTTTCAGGATTTTGCTGCTTGTTGGCAGGTGATGAAACTCCTGACCCTGGAATCGAATCTTCGTTTCATCAAGCAAGAGGATAGTGCTAGCAACTTAAGCGAGTCATAAACTTGTCGTAAGAGTACGGTAACGTTTCGGTAATGGAAGCGAAGCTAGTTGTCTTCATGCGGCACAGTGGGCACAAGACTTGACGACCTTGCCGCAACTGTGTGACTACTGCTGCTCTTTGCTGCCGACTTCAGCGAGCACGTCTTTGATGAAACTAAGTAGCTCGTCGAGCGACTGAAATCGAGTCGCCTTAAACGATGCCACGTGCTCAACCCTGCCCTCGAATCGTCCGGCCTCAATATCAGTTTCCGGTCCAAATTGGATCACGAAAGCCGCTCTGTATTGCCATCCCTTCATTAAGAGCGGACAATAGTTGAAGCGCTGGTCTAAGTCATGAATTTGCGGTAAAGCTTGGGTAACGCTTGGTGATTAACGTGGGGAGTGAAAAGCGGATAATCTTCAAGCCCTTTAGTCTGGACTTGGCCAACGAGTGCCTGTGGCGAGGCTCACAAGCAATTAAGCTCAGACCAAAGGCCTTTGCGGTGCTCAGCCATCTCCTTGGGCGTCCAGGCCAGCTCATCACCAAAGAGCAACTTCTCAACACTGTCTGGCCAGAAACCTTTGTCGGCGACGCAGTTCTCAAAGTCGCTATTCGTCAGCTCCGCGAGGCTCTCGGCGACAATCCAAAGACTCCTCGCTTCATTGAAACTGCACATCGTCGCGGCTATCGCTTTATCGGTCAGATCGTAGAGAGCAAACAAATCCTGACGAAAGACCAAGCGCTCGAAATAAATAATGTAGTTTCGAAATCACCATCTGCCTCTGATTCCGGTCTGGGCATCGTGGGACGCGACGAAGCTATGTCGCGGATGCGAGGCTGGCTTGAGAAGATGTTGCGCGGAGAGCGACAAATAATATTTGTGACGGGAGAAGCAGGTATTGGCAAGACCGCGCTGGTTGACACGTTCACGCGGGGTCTCGTTCCGGATCGTGTACGGATAGCGAGAGGGCAATGTCTGGAACAGTACGGTACGGGCGAGGCTTACCTACCGGTTCTCGAAGCGGTCGCCCGGTTGTGTCGAGAGCAGCGGCAAATTGTGGATGTGTTACGTGCTCACGCGCCGATGTGGCTGCTGCAAATGCCTTCTCTTGTAAGCACTTCAGATCGCGAATTGCTCAGAGGAGAACTAGTTGGAGCGACACGCGAGCGAATGCTGCGCGAGATGGGCGACGCCTTGGAGGTGCTAGGGATAGACCTACCGCTGGTGCTTATATTGGAAGACTTGCACTGGAGCGATTACTCGACCTTGGATCTGATTTCATACCTGTCAAGGCAACGCCAGTCCGCTCATCTTATGGTTATTGGAACCTATCGGGCTGTGGAGTTGATTGTAACCGGCCATCCGCTCAAGGCGGTCAAGCAGGAATTGCTCGCCAAGCAGCAATGTGAGGAGTTGCCCCTTGATTACCTTAGCGAAGATGCAGTTAACAAGTATTTGTCTGTTAGATTTCCCGGCAATCGGTTTCCCGCAAGGCTTGCGAGATTGATACACGAAAGAACGGAGGGAAACCCGCTGTTTATGGTCAATGCGGTCGACTACCTTGTGACAGACGGGTTGATTAGTGAGCACGAAGAGGGTTGGCAGCTAGCTGTAGAGATCGAAAGGGTTGAGGTGGGCGTACCCGACAGCATCAGACAGATGATCGAGAAGCAGGTCGAGCATCTCGATGCAAATGATCAGCGAACACTTGAGGCGGCAAGCGTGGCGGGAGCGGAGTTTTCAGCGCTCGCAGTCGCTGGATTGGGGGAGGATCGAGCGGCGGTAGAAGCGAGGTGCGACAAACTCGCTCGTCAACGTCAGTTCATTCAAGATTGCGGGGTTCAAATACTACCAAACGGAGAAGCCGTAACGCGGTACAGCTTCATACATGCTTTGTATCAGAGCGTGTTGTACGAAAGGGTATCAATAGCCAGGCGCATCCAACTCCATCGGCGAATAGGGGAGATGGGAGAACTGGTCTATGGCGACAGTGCCAGGGCAATTGCGGCAGAGCTTGCGATGCACTTTGAGCGGGGTCGCGACTACGAACGCGCCGCCAAGTATCTTCAGCAGGCAGCAGACAACGCCATTCGACGGTTTGCGTATAAGGAGGCGGTCGTGCTCTCACGCCGGGGGCTGGAGTTGGTTGCGAAGTTGCCGGAGACTGCTGAGCGCGCCAAACAAGAACTCTGTCTGCAACTCACTCTAGGCGTGCCTTTGATTGCGACACAAGGCCATGCAGCCACGGAGGTGGGCAAGGTGTACTTGAAAGCACGAGAGCTATGTCAGCAGTTAGGCGAGACGCCGGATGTCTCTGAAGTTCTCTGGGGACTCCGGTCATTTTATACGTTGCGGGCAGATCTAGAGACGGCCCGCGAGATAGGCGAGGAGTTTCTGCATCTCGCTGAGCGCCTGCCGTACCCTGGGCTCGCGATGCGAGGTCACTGGTCGTTGGAGAGCACTTTCACACATCTGGGGGATTTTGCTCTGGCCATCGAACACTTTGAGAAAGCCCTATCGCTCTACGATCCGGAGCGGCATCGCGATGATGCTTTCCTCTACGCACTGAACCCAGGGATCGCTATGCCGTGCTTTGCTGCCTGGGCTCTTTGGTTTATCGGCCAACCCGATCGGTCTTTGGAGCTGATTCAGGAAGCCTTAGCGCTCGCACGCGAGTCATCCGAACCTCTGGGCCTGGCGCACGCCCTCATATTTGCAGCGATTCTTCACCAGTTTCGCCGGGAAGAGGTGATGGCGCAAGAACAGGCCGAAGCCGCTATCGCCGTTTCTAGCGAACATGGTCTGGTGATGTATCAGGCGATAGCGACGATGATGCGAGCCTGGGCCCTGATCAAGAAAGGGCGAGCGGAGGCGATCGAACAAATGCGCGAGGCGCTTGCTGCTCTCCGAGCAACCGGCACTGAACTATTTCGTCCGCACTTTTTGGCTCTGCTGGCCGAGGCGTTAGGAAAAGTAGGCCAATCCGAAGAGGGACTCCGCGTATTGGAGGAAGCGGTCGAGGTGGCGCATCCGATTGGGGAAGGATGCTACCTCGCAGAACTTTACCGCATAAAAGGCGAACTGTTACTTATGCAAGCAGTAGATCCAGGGGCTTCGCGAGCAGCTACAGGTGGAAAAGCAGTAATTGAGCCGGAGCCGCCGGCGATTGCTCAGGCCGAAGATTGTTTTCATCAGTCCATCAAGATTGCCCAACGGCAGCAGGCGAAGTCCTTGGAACTGCGCACTGTGATGAGCCTGGCCAGACTCTTTCAGAAGCAAGGCCGAAAGGAAGAAGCACGGCGAATGCTCGAGGAGATCTATGGCTGGTTCACAGAAGGTTTTGACACAGCAGACTTAATTGAGGCGCGGGGGATGCTCGACAGCTCTGACAGCAACTAAAACAGGAGGTTCTGTTGCTCATTTCTGTGGAAACACCTGCCATCGTCGTTGATCTCGACGTGCTGGAACGAAACCTGTCGCGGATGGCTGTCTACTGCCATAGTCAAAAGCTCAAGAGAGGGATGGAGAATATTTGAGTAAGACGCTTTGTTTGATCACACAAAAAAGACTTTCAGTCGAAACTTCACCCCTTCTCAATCCGATAGACGACGTCGACGATGGTTTCGCCTTGTTGAGCTGTCCTCTCCCGTCTCCCAATCATGACTGCACCAATCTTTTCCAGCGCTTTCTGTGAGCGAAAGTTCGTTGGCCCGACCATGAAAAGAACCCGTTTGACGAACCTAAACGCGTGCTCCAGCATCAGCCGTTTCAATTCCTTGTTATATCGTCCGCCCCAATAAGCTCGTGCCAGAAAGGTCCAACCGATTTCGATTTCACTCTTAACAGGGTCGAATTCAAAATATCGTGACGAACCTATAACCTTCTGGCTCTCACGATCGATGACAACAAGCGCGCCGCCGGATGCTATTGCTTCCCGGAAGAAAACCTCAAAGACCTCTTTTTTATAACGATCACGCGCCGGATGTTGCTCCCAGATTAGTGGATCTGAGGCCACACCAAACAAAGCACTCCAATCATCTGCTGATAGCGGACGCAGCTCGATTAGACCGCCAACGAGGTGGGGCTGAAGTTCGAAGCCTTCACTCATGATTTGACTGCGGCGGAAGGCGCAGTTGGGCCGCGCCGCCGCACTCCAAAAAAAGCCTAATAAAACGCAGCTTGCTGGTTTATGCTCGCAAACTCATAGAAGCTTTCGGCCTGCTGAGGGTTATCGAATGCTTGCTTCGGGATGGCGTGGACAGCGGCTGGTGTTGTGTAGATGCAGATGTACTGATCATTCTGCTCAACGCGATCTACGCCTGCCCACGAGGTGCGAGATTCGCCCACTACCGTAGTCTCCAAGACTCCGATCTCATCTAGCACCACCTTATGCATTCCAAGCTGTCCTTTATCCGGCTTTTCGTCTCTAACAATTTGCAAGATGGTCCGCCGCGTAAGGCTCCTGATTGTTACCCACTGAATCAAAGCACAAACAATGAATGCAGGGACCACAAAGCTAAGAGTCGGCGTTGAAATGACATAGCCTTCATCGGTCATAGCCGGAACCGTGAAGACGATGAATAGCGCGACAAACAAGTAGAGATATAAGAGATACCGCGAACGACGCG
>DATETN010000007.1:0-2715 GCA_035283645.1 Pyrinomonadaceae bacterium | reverse complement strand
CTAACCCGGACAGGCATAGCTCACCGAAAATATCTCCCTCACTGTGGATGGTAAGCAGGCACTCTTTACCTTCAGGCGAGTGCATGAGCAGTTTGATCTGGCCGCTCTCGATGAAGTAGACCGACTCATCTTGATCACCGGCGGCGTAAACGTTAGCGTGTCTGGCGATTTTAATGGTGCGAGAATCTTGCGTCTCGCGCTGCAACGAATCACGCAGTTGCTGTTTGAACTCTTCGGCTTGAGGAGTGCGCTGAATCGTCATCGTGTCTCCTTTCAATGCCCACGATGAGTGCAACAACGGTCGACTGCCCCTAGGGCTCGGTCGGTCACTTAGTGTTGGGGCGCGAAACCACGGTGGTTGACGCCCGCCAAAAATATTATCTCGTGGCCGGCGCTTTGTCCAGGCGGGACGGAGTGGTTCAGTTTGCCAAGATCCCTCACGAAGCCTTATATTAGGTCTGTTGTAGATTATCAAATTGGAGATAATGTTTATGTGACACCGATTTCAAGAGCTTGCTGGAATGGGGACCATCCGAGCCCTGAGAATCTTAGCCGAAGGGTTCGGGATGACAAATTGCGTAAACGTCATTCCGAGCAGAGCGAGGAATCTTTCTTGATTCCAAAAGCCATCTACGATTCTAAATGAACCACTACCGGCAGGACGGGGGCCAATGCTTAAGCTTTGTCCGTATGTACTTGGGTTCCAGCCCGAGTGCATGGCAGACAGACACGAAGGAGAATAGCCAGCGAGAGTTATCGCTGAAAAACCGTTCCTCAGCTTCCCGCGCGCGCTGAATAAACGGCCGCTCCGTCTGAAACTTCATACAAAAAGAGAGAAAGGCATCTTCGAGCACAGCGTACATCAACGCGGTCTCCGGGCACACCGCAGCGAGTTTGACCCGAGAGTCGAAGAACGCCTCTGGCAGTACGCTGTCATAGGACGGCCGCTCAGATGCCGCAGCTTGGCGAGCGGACGCCGGCCGGCGTGCTTGGCGTTGGCGAGTGAGGATATGAATGCAGTATACATGTCATCCTCTCTCGGTTTGGATCTAAGGCTACACTGGTACGTGCGGGATGTCTGTCTAATATCGAACGATTGTCAAAACATTATTGCGGCGACGTACATCTGCACAGCGACGTTAACCAAGCCGAGCTAGATAATTGCTTAATGTCGCGGTTCACCTCCTATTGGACGGGTTGCGCCATCAGAACCGACATCGGGTTTGTCCTGGGTCGATTATGGGCGGGAGTACAGCGAACACAAGGAGCACGAGCTCGCCGGCATTGCCGCATTTAACATTTAAATCGATTTCCCTAAAGGGCATTACCCTCAGCTCTCGCCGGTCCATGGATCTGTTCCTTAACGAAAACGATGGGATTGTAGCAACTGATGAAGAAGTCTCCGGATTACTTTCCTTGACCACGGTCCGTCTCGTCCCTAGCTTAATGACACGCTGGAAGAGACGGAGATCGGAGAACATCTTTCTTTATGAGGCCGATTGTCGCGGGCTCGTTACTAATCTTCGGGGTGGTTTCGACCGGTCTCGTGATCACGTGGTTTGCGTTTGACTACGGCCATGCCTGGGCGGGCGTAGTGGCAGAGCTCGTCATTGCTTGCGTCATTTACTACGAACTGGAAGAGGAGCGAGCATCTCGCTTTCTCTCGGAGGTGCTTGGCAAACCGTACGAGGACCGCGAGGAAATTTACCACGAATATATTACCGCGGGCGGCCACAACCTTGAAGAAAGGGCTGAAAACTTCCGCAACAAACTTTGGCACAACGGCAAACTTAGACAAAAATGCGACTTACAGCTCGCACATTTCGGCAGGCTCCATTACATGCTTCGATGGTCGATCCTGCACCGCAACCTATTAGTGCAATGGTTTCCACATGTGCCCATTCGATTGTGGGTCATGCTATCCGCATACCTTAAAGAAGTGGCGCCCTATCGGGGAGAAGAAAACGAATTCATGCAAATCGTTCTTCAAAGTTTAGCCTTTGTGGAGAAGAAGGGACTGAAACCGATAAGGATCTTTCCGCGAGAGGGTCACGAGGCCGTCGAAGTGTCGGTCGATGACCTGCGCCGCTTGAAAACCGATGTCGCTAATCTACTTCAAACGACGAGACTGTGAGAAGCCTTAAGAACCCAGGGAAACTGGTCCTCGTCGATGTCGCAGTTCGAAACCGTGATGTTGAGCCGGAAATGAGAGGTGTGCTGCGACCGAAAACTCAATCATCACTCCCAGTTCTGCATATCAGGTGGCTCAAAGTCTGAATAGGCCCGTGCTGAACGAAGTGCCGGTTTTCCCTCTTGCAACTCGCCGCTCTGGCGCTATTCTACCCTGACGATGGCAGAAGGCGATTACTACCAGATCCTCGGCGTCGACCGCGGCACTGCCCACGAAGAGATCCGCAAGGCGTACCGCAAGCTCGCGCGCAAGTATCACCCGGACATCAACCCGGGAAATAAGGAAGCCGAAGAAAAGTTCAAAGAGATTTCGCTCGCCCACGATATTCTAAGCGATCCGGCAAAACGCAAACTCTACGACGAATTCGGTGAGGCGGGACTCGAGGCCGGTTTCGACGCCGAAAAGGCGCGTAGCTACCAACAGTGGCAGCAGCAGTCGGCGCGGGCGGGCGGCACCTACGACTTCAACATGGACGATCTCGGCGATCTCTTCGGCGATCTGGGTGGTTTCTCCACGGCAGGCGC
>DATETN010000006.1:0-7202 GCA_035283645.1 Pyrinomonadaceae bacterium | reverse complement strand
CACTACACACTGCCGTGTGTAGGATCCCTTTCTCACTGCCGTGTGTAGGATTTGATTGAGCATGGACCAGGTGAGCGTAGACCACATTGAAAGTGGTCCGTCCAAGTGAAAAGGATCCTACACACGGCAGTGTGTAGTGCTTTTTAGATCTAGCCTACAAACCGAAACGCACCACCCCTTTTTTTTGCAATACCAACTCAGAAGCGTGTGACACCCAGAACGCCCACACCACCCCTCCGCAATTTCGATGAAGCTTCAGAGTCGGTAACGTTGAAGAAAAAATAGGGGGGCGGCGTCCGTTCTAGTAGGTAGGATCTGAACAGCACTACACACTGCCGTGTGTAGGATCATCTTTATGTAGGTGGGATCTAAAAAGCACTACACACTGCCGTGTGTAGGATTTTGTTGTTGGTCCGTGTAACAGGTTTATGACACAGGCTCGTATACGTCGGTGGTGTTGGTCTCAATCGCCGCCGGCTGCGGTGATGCGCTCTTCTTCCGGATTGGCTGTCCGGGGGTTAACGCGCGCCTCCTGTTCGACCCGCCGGGGTTTCTTGAAAACAGCTGCGATCCTGGAAGTGGCCCTGTCCCAAGTCCCCATCCAGGCATGCCAACGCGCCGTCCCTCTCAGGTCATCCAGCAAGGAATACGCGACAGGAGTGACAATCAACGTCAGCAGCAGCGACAACGACTGTCCCCCGATCACAACGATTGCTATCGACCGCCGCTCTTCAGCACCCGGCCCTGTGCCCAAAGCCAACGGCAACATGCCCGCGACCAATGCAAGAGTTGTCATTAGAATCGGCCGCAGACGATCGCGATTGCCCTGCATGATGGCCTCGTGGCGTTCCATACCCTTGGCCCGCAGATTGTTCATGTGGTCTATCTGCAAAATTGCATTCTTCTTGACCACGCCAAACAACACCAGGATACCCAGGGCGGAATACAAATTAAGAGTGTTGCCGGTGGCCCAGATAGACAACAATGCAAATGGAACAGAGAGCGGCAGACTCAAAAGGATTGTCAACGGATGCACAGTGCTTTCGAATTGCGAGGCGAGAATTATGTACATGAAAATGACAGAGAGGATGAAAGCCCAGACAAATTCCGTAAATGTTCGCTCTAATTCGCGCGCGCGACCCGAGACGGCCGTTGTGTATGCCGGAGGTAAATTCATCTCACCTACTGCCTGTCGCATTGCCTCAATACGATCCGCCAAAGCGTAACCGGGAGCTACTGCCGCTCGCACCGACACCTGACGTTCACGATCGAGACGATCAATTCGCGAAGGACTGGTATCGCGTGTAATCCTTACTAGGTTGTCGAGTCTCACCAGACCCCCTCGTGATGATGGAACGTACAAGCGATTGATGTTCTCGACGTTGCTGCGATCCTCCTCGATTAATCGCAGTTGCACATCATAATCTTCATTCACCGTCGCATCCCGGAAGCGTGAAGCCTCTTCATCACCACCAACCATCACCCGCAAGCTGGTCGCGACGTCAGACGTATCTACGCCGAGATCCGCTGCTCGCGCTCTATCAATTTCAACACGTAACTCGGGCTTATTGAGTTTCAATGTCGTATCGGCATCGACAATTCCCCCGAGGGTCTGCGACTTCTTCACCAACTCGTCCGCATAGTCTGAGAGCGCCTGGATATCCGGTCCGCGCAGCACGAAATCGATATCGAACCGACCCCCGGCGCCAAAGTTAAACGACCCAGAGTTACGCACACCCGCGCGGAGTGGGGCAAACTTCTGCAATCGTCGCCTGACCTCTCCCATTACATCCTGTTGCGCATAGTTACCCCGAAAAGCATTGAGGGGATTTCCCTTCTTTGTTTCCCTCCAAAGGCGACTGAGCGAAAACGTCCGTTCTTCATGGGGGGCAATCCGTACATATGCGCCTCCCGAATTCACCCCGCCAATAAATCCGCCACCCACGTTTGCAAGCACAAGACGGACTCCGGGTGTCGACATGATCTCTTTTTCGATGGCCTGCATCCCCTCGTTCATCGCGGCGAGGCTCGTCCCCTCTGGACCATTGATATTCACCTCAAACTCAGCCTCGTCGACGTTGGTCGGGATAAACTCCTGCTTGACCGTTCGGTAGAGCGGCACGCTGGAAAAGATCACTGCAATAGCGACCAGTGAAACAGCCAGACGATGACGCATTGCAAACCCGAGTAAGCGGGTGTACCCAGCATCAATCCATCGGTAGAAGCCACGGCGTGACGCTGGCCCACCATGGCCACCTTGAGCGTCGCTGACCCGAATTAGCCGCGAGCTCATCATGGGAGTAAGGGTGAAGCAGACGAGTAAGCTAACCATAATCGCGACAGCCGCCGTGATGCCGAACTGGTAAAGAAATCTGCCCGAAATCGAGGACATGAAGGAGACCGGCAGAAAGATCACAACCAGCGAAAATGTCGTTGCCATGACCGCTAAGCCAATATCTCGCGTCGCCTCTCGCGCAGCCTCCCTCGCGTTCATTCGCTTCTCCTCAATGAAGCGAAAGATGTTTTCAAGCACAACTATGGCGTCATCGATGACTACACCGACCATCAGCACCAGCGCCAGCATTGTTACGGAGTTCAACGTAAAGTCGAGGGCCTGCATCATGCCGAACGTCGAGATCACCGAACACGGTATTGCAACTGCTGCAATGAGTGTTGAACGCCACGAGCGCATGAACAAAAAGACCACAAGGCTTGCGAGGATGCTTCCCAGAATAAGGTGGGTTTCGATTTCGTGCAGTGCGGACTCAATGTATCGCGACTGATCTCGAATGATCTCCAGCTTCACATCATTGGGAAGCTGTGCGGCGACTCTCGGCAGTTCTCTTTTGATGCCGTTGATGACTTCGATCGTGTTGGCGCCTGATTGTCGACGAATCTCGAGCGAGACGGTCGGAACTCCATTAAGTCTGGAAAGCGACCTTTGCTCCTTTGTGCCGTCTTCAACTCGTCCGACATCACGAAGTCGCACCGGGGAGCCATTGATGTTGGCGATAACTAGATCATCAAAGGCGCGCGCATCTTTAAAACGACCGACCGTCCTCAAGACCAGTTCCTCGCGTCCGGTGTTCACGTTCCCGCCAGGAACGTCGGTATTTTGGCGGACTAATGCCTGGCGAACCGAGGTGATAGGAATCTGGTAAGCGGCTAGCCGATCGGCATCAACCCAGACGTTGATCGCACGATCCAGGCCACCAACTATACGCACTTCACCAACGCCGCCGGCACGCTCGAGTTGAACGCGGACGGTCTTGTCTGCGAGCTCAGTCAACTCCCGAATCGAGCGGTCAGCGGAAAGCGCGATGGTGACAACCGGAGTACTGTCGTTATCAAACTTTTGCACAACGGGCGGAGTGGCGTCCTCCGGAAGCTGGCGTACGACGGTGGCCACTCGGTCCCGAACGTCCTGCGCTGCTGTTTCCAGATTGCGGTCAAGTTTAAAAGTCGCAATGACGAATGAGGTGCCTTGCGAAGTAATGGAACGAAGCTCATCGATTCCATCGACGGTGTTGACGACCTCTTCAATCTGCTGTGTGACTAGCGACTCCATCTCTTCCGGTGCGGCGCCCGGAAGGAAAGTGCGGACACTTACGGTCGGCAGATCGACCGACGGAAAACGGTCAACTCCCAAACGGAAGAAGCTCGCGGCACCAACCACCACGAGGGAGAGCACAATCATGGTGGCAAAGACGGGGCGGCGAATACAGATTTCAGCTAGTTTTTGCAATGAAGGTAAACCTTTAAGCCCGCTACTCTAAGACCTCTACGGGCTGTCCCGATTGCAGGTTTCCTGGATCGACCACAACCTTGTCGCCGAGATTTACGCCAGCCACAATCTCGGTCCAATCGCCGTTACGACGTCCGCTGGTGATCGGCTTTTCCAGGGCCTTTCCGTTCTGGACCACGATAACTTTTTCAATACCGGCAAAAGTTATTATCGCGTTGCTCGGTACGGTGACGGCCATTCTCGCGTCATTAGTGACAATCTCGGCACGAGCAAAGGCCCCGGGACGCAAGCTTCCGTTATTGCGTACGTCGGCCTCAACCATCAGCATTCGATTTTGCTCGGTGATTACCGGACTAAGTCGCATAATCTGACCAATGTAAACGTTAGTGTCGCCGTCGACGGTTACTTTGACATTCTGCCCTGAACGCACGTTACGCGCGTCTCGCTCGGGCACTTCTGCGCGCAAACGCAAGGGATCCATTTTCACGATGTCCACTACCGGCGCACCGGCGGCAAGGTATTCACCCAGACTTGCGCGCTTTTCTTGAACAATGCCGTCCAACGGGGCTACGACGGATGTGTCTGCCAGCTGTTGGCGAGCAAGCGAAAGTTCAGAGCGCCTTTGTGCCAAAAGTCCCTGTCGATTTCTGATCTCTTCAATAGCATCCTGATAACGACTGAAAGCAACTTTGTACGCGGCGTCAGCCGAGTCGAAATCGGATTTTGCAACAACGCCCTGTTCCACCAACCTCGCAGCACGTTCACGACTTAATCGCGCCTCTTCCATAACAGCTCGAGCTTGCCGGACGGTACCGGTTTGTTCGAGGTCGACGCGGTCATCAGTTCCACTAGGAGAGAGACCCAAGCGTGCGCGAGCCTGGGCAAGAGCCGCCTCGGACTGTTCTACTCGCAATCGATAATCCTGCTGTTCAACCTGGGCGATAACCTGACCCCTTCGAACTACGCTGCCGAGGTCAACTGTGATCGACCGAAGTCGCCCCGGCACTTTCACGCTGGCAGTCGTGCGGTCGTAAGCGGCAAGCGTGCCATTAGCGGTTACAGACTCGCCAAATGGGGTTTCCATCACTGTTGCTACTCTGACCTGACGTGCCTCGCCGTTTCCACCAGGTCGAGCCTGTCCGGCCGCTGAGGGATAGTCACTCTTGCACGAAATGCTCCCGAGTGCGGCGGCAGTAGCGGTAACAAAAAGTAACAATCGGGCAAAGATGCCCGTCTTAATTGGGACAAATCTCATGCGAACAGAACTTCGTTGCCACCTTCGGTGGTCCTTATTAACGGCAGGCTCAAATGCTGTTAAGCCCTACGGTTACGAGTAGTTAGTGATGCTAAAACCGGTAGCTTAGTTTACCACGCAGCCAGTGGTTTTAATGAGGTTGGACGCATTAGGTCTTTCAGTTCGCACATGCCTGGGTGGCAGGGCTCTCAACTTCTTCATATTTATTCAACGCGATGTTTTTCCTTTGTTCGCTGATCTCCCATTGCTGATCGAATACAGCCGGTGCTCTGTTCGGATCAATAGGCGCTCTCCCACTAGTGCGGGCGTCGCCAGCACCAAGTCGTCGAGCTCATTGACATGCAACAACTGGAATTGCTCGCCTGTCGCGATCACGAACGTTTGGCCCTCCTCACTCATGCAGAACAGCTTGCCGTTGTAGGCCCAGGGGGACGTCGTGAAAGCTGTTGCCGCCGGGTCGATCCGTGTCTTGTAAGTCTGCTTGCCCGTCTTGGCGTCAAATCGGCTCAAGATGCCTGTCTCGGTCAACGCGTACACGGCTCCCTGGTAAGCGAGAGACGACGGCAGATACGTGCCGCTGCGCACTTGGGACCAGACGACATACTCGTTCGAGGTCTGATCTTTTCCAAGCGAGATATCCCCCTTGGCGCCCGGACGGATTGCAAATATGGTTCGCCCTCGCCCGCCATTGATATAGAGCAGTCCGTCGTATGCGAAGGGCGTCGGAATCGGCGTCGCCGCCATTCCTGACAGGCGCCACAATTCTTTCCCTGACAGGTCGTAGCTAATCGCCTCCCCTGGGCCGACCGTCACGATCTCAGTACGCAGCGCGTGGCGCCAAACAAACGGCGTTGCCCAGCCTGATCGTTGCACGGGCTCCGTCTTGCCGCCAATGTCCCGATTCGTGCGCCAGACCTGTTTGCCAGTACGCTTGTCGAACGCGGCGATGAACTGCTGCTTCTGATTGTCGTTCACGATCACCAGCAGGTTTTCGGCCAGGGCCGGCGAACTCCCGGTCCCGAGATCGAGATAGATCGGATGTGCTTCAAGTGGCGTCGTCCACGCCAGCTTCCCGTTGCGGTCAAATGCCCATAACCCCAGATTCGCCACATAGACGTAGATGTATTTCCCGTCGGTGACCGGAGTCTCCGAAACAAAGCTGCTCTTGCGGTGGCGCCCGCCCGGGGGCTGGCCCGCGTAGAACTCCTTCTGCCACTCGACGTTGCCGCTCTTGAGATCGAGGCAATAGAGGAGGTAGTGGAGCTTCACCTCATTCGGAAGCTCGATGTCGCGCTCGGTCACGCGCTTCAACACCTCCTCAATCGGGAGGCCCTGTTTTTGTAGCTCCGCGACGTATTCATTGCTGTATTCCGTGCCGATCTGTGGTGGCTTCGATTTACCCTCGGTCGTTACGCTGGTCACGTAGACCTTTCCGCCGGTTACGATGGGTGAAGACCACCCGCGGCCCGGAATTTCCAGTGACCACTCCACGTTCTCGGTTTTCGACCAGCGTTCGGCCAACCGGGCATGCGCACCGACGGGATTGGAGTCCGGCCCGCGGAATTGTGGCCAGGCCATGTCTTGCCCAAGAACTGTTGCCGACATTAGGAACAGCGCGCTCAGTAGGTTGATCTCGCGCAAAAAGACGAAAGGTTTCATAACTTTTCCAATATTTTGTAGTTTAGAAGAAGGTGTACTAATGGTCTTCTCGGTGTGTTGATACGGATTAGCTGTGTGAATTGTTCATAAAGTAGATACCACCGGCTTGTCCGGTGGTCCTTCATGTTCGCCGCTACAAACACCTTGCCCCAGCTTATACCACAACAGATACCACCGGCTTGTCCGGTGGTCCTTCATGTTCGCCGCTCTTCAGCAGCAGGGGGGGACGCACGTACTTCAGTGGCTGGGGGCTACACTTAAGTGAGAGGTGTTCATCAACGGCAATCCACCGGCCGTCGCGACGATGAAACTCGATCGTCTCTCGTTCATTGAGTGTCTCGTCGCCCTTTGTGGTGGTGATCTTCGTACGAACCAGATGGGTGATTATCGCCAGAGTGCACCAGGCTGCTAACCGACACCACGTTTTGACATTCATCCGGCAAGCCGCAGATAACCACCATTGCCGTCAACGGTTGTCCTCGGTAGCCTTTCATCGAAACGAGGATCGCGTTCGTCCCTTGACCTGACTGAATCTTACCGGTG
>DATETN010000005.1:0-77346 GCA_035283645.1 Pyrinomonadaceae bacterium | reverse complement strand
TGGTCGGGACGACTGGATTCGAACCAGCGACCTCACGCACCCCAAGCGTGCGCGCTACCAGGCTGCGCCACGTCCCGTTCTTTGAGCTTAGTATCGCTGCAAAAGTTGAATTGTCAATCGACCACGCGCACCCCACTATCTAACACTCACAGGGGGTAATTGGACGGCGTTTACCGCGAGCTTGCGTTATTAGTTTCTTTCTCCAGCAAAGAGAGAAGCTCGCGAAGTTCGCCGGCCAACTGCCTGAGGGCCTTGCGATCTTCGATGCTCTTGGGGAGGGTGGATGAGACTGAGTCGAGAACTGAAGTACGAGCCGAGTCGACCGAGGTTGCGCCGTGATTAACATCACGAACGCCATTTCCCTCGGTTGCCAGCACCTTTAGTTTTCCGCCACCGCGCAAGTCTGACGTCAGCCGCTTCTTGGCACCGGCAATAGTGTACTGGTCATCGTACAGCAATTCCTTTATGCGAAGCGCAATCTCTACATCGCGCTTACGATACACGCGCTGACCCGCACGGTTCTTTTGCGGCGCCAACATCGGAAATTCTGATTCCCAATACCGCAGCACGTGAGCTTGCACACCAACTAGCTCACACACTTCGCCGATCTTGAAAAACAACTTTTCGGGGATGGCGACTGCGGAGCGACTCATATCAATCGGGTTTTGCTGAAGCTGTGCTTTAGACGTCGGAAAAGTACGGCGGAATTACTTATGCCGGAAGTCGCGCACATGTTACTCGTGCCCCATTTCACCTGTCAATACATATATTTAGCACTGGAGACTTAAAACTTTTTCTTAAAAGTGATTCATTAACGTTTTGGTGAACCTCTTTGCTCAGCTATAATCAGCCCGACCCTATCCCAACCCAAAAATAAAGGACCGATCAAACAGTGACTGCCTACCCAACCGTTTCTCGTCTGGCTGCAAGGCTTGATGAAATAGGTTTCTCAGACATCGTCAGTGTGCGCAATCGAATTATGGAACTGCTGGCCCAAGGTCAGACTGTTTTTCAATTCGAGGGCGGCGAGCCTTTTATGAACACTCCCGAAGTCATCAAGGAGGCAATGATTCAAGCGGTTAGAGAAAACAAATCTCGTTACGCGCCCTCTTCAGGGATACCTGAACTGAGAGTTGCAATCGCGCAAAAACTTCAGGAGAAGAATTCAATAAAGGCTACAGAGAATGATGTCATTGTCTTAAACGGTGGGATGCAAGGACTGTTTGGAGCGTTTCAGTCAGTCGTAGATCCTGGTGACGAGGTTCTCGTCTTTTCACCATTTTGGACACCTATTAAAGATCTGATCGCACACTGCCAGGGCAAAACGGTGCTGGTGCCCACGAAAGAGGCACGTGCCTCCGGCTTTGAAGAAACTCTCGCCCGCTACTCAACTTCTAGCACTAGAGCGATCTACTACAACACACCGCAGAACCCAACCGGTGTTGTTTTCACTCAGGCAGAAGCGCAGGCGGTTGCTCGCTATGCTCAGTCGCGCGATCTGGTAGTCATATCAGACGAGGCTTACGAGGATCTCGTTTACGAAGGTCAGCACTTTTCCATCGGCTCAATCGACGGAATGTTTGACCGCACAATTAGCTGCTTCACGCTTTCAAAGTCCTTCGCAATGACCGGGTGGCGACTCGGCTATACGGTCGCGAGCGAACCCTGGATGACCGGCCTGCGTAAGACAACTCTGTACTCATCGAATGGAGTGTCAACGCCGACCCAGTGGGCGGGCTTGGCGGCGTTTAAGGTACCAGGACACATTCTCGAGAACAATCGCGTCGCCTATCGTGAGCGGCGCGATTTACTTTTGAACGGTTTGAATGAACTTGGATTCAAGTGTGATCGCCCGGCCGGAGCATTCTATGCTTTCCCTGATGTTTCGCACGTGAACACCGACAGCAGAAAGGCAGCCGAGATCCTGTTGGACCGTGCTCAAGTAGCTACGGTTCCCGGAGTTGTTTTTGGTGAACACGGCGAGCGACATCTGCGCTTCTCTTTCTCAACATCAATCGAGACGATTCGAGCCGGAATAGATTCTCTGCGCCGCAACCTCTGAGCGCCGTTGGTAAGGAGCTTCGATTGCGGCATGGGCATGCGCGCTGGTGCCTTCCCACACAAACGCACTCATGAACGAGTTTGAATTCATCGCCCAAATTCGCGAACAGGTCAGCCTTCGTGAATGCGGAACCGGGCTCGTGCGCGGCATCGGAGATGATGCGGCAGTTATAAAACAGTTTGCCGGCCTCGATTCTATTGTCACGGCGGACTTATTAATTGAGGACATAGACTTTCGCCGCGATTGTACGAAGCCCGCATTGCTGGGCCAAAAAGCACTCGCGGTATCTCTCTCAGACGTGGCAGCGATGGGTGGACGTCCGCGTTGGGCAGTCTGCTCGATTGGTGTTCCTGAAGCGGTTTGGGAAACGGATTTTGCAAAGGAGTTTTATTACGGTCTCCTGACGCTGGCGGACCGATACCGCGTCTCATTAGTTGGCGGAGACACCTCTCGCACACCGGACAAGATTGTGATCGACTCCGTGGTACTGGGAGAGTGTGAAAGCAATTACGCGGTGCTTCGGGGTGGCGCCAAGCCGGGCGACAAGATTTTTGTTACGGGAACACTCGGAGCTGCTGCGGCAGGACTGCGTTTGTTGGAGCGCGGCGCCCGGGTGGATGGAGAGGCTGACGACGAGTGGCAGTCGATTACTGAACTTCTCATGTCCCAACTTTGTCCCGAGCCGCGTGTAGGCTGGGGAATGGTGCTAGGACAGGAGCACCTCGCAACAGCCATGATTGATATTAGCGATGGATTGTCTTCCGATATCGAACACTTGTGCCGGGAAAGCAATGTCGGGGCGAAAATCGAGAGCGCTGACGTTCCTATCGATCAGAATGTGGCGCGGTTGTGTGGCCGCCGCGCCCTGGATCCGCTCATGTTGGCCTTGCACGGCGGCGAGGACTTCGAGTTGCTCTTCACAGTCTCGCCACTACACGTACCCAAACTACCGAAGCGAGTGGATGGAATAGCGGTCACTTGTATCGGTGAAGTTACGGAAGCCTCAGATGGAATTCGAGTGCTAGAGGGATCTCGAAGCTGGGAACTGAAGCCCCAGGGTTGGAGACACTTTTAGGAATTGCCAATTGCCGATTGCGATTGTTCCCCACTTCAGAAAGAGCAACCTCGTTTGACTGAACCACTAGTCCTTACCTAGACTCCAAAGCCGGAACATCTAACCATCATGCTCAGAATCCGAAATACACTTTCGGGGAAACTGGAAGAATTTCACCCGCTCCGCGAAGGCGAGGTTCGTTTCTACTACTGTGGACCAACGGTCTGGGACTACGGACACATTGGTAACTTCCGCTCTGCAGTCGCCGCCGACATTCTTCGCCGTTACCTGAAGTTCAAGGGTTACCGCGTGGTTCACGTAATGAACATCACCGACGTAGAAGATAGGATCATCGCCAAGTCTCTGGAAGCCGGCGTCAACATTGACGAATATACGGCCAAGTACATCGAAGCCTTCTGGGAGGACTTTGATGCGCTCGGCTGTGAGCGTCCAGAGATTGTGCCGCGAGCAACCAGACATATCCCTGAGATGGTTGAGTTGATCGAGCGCTTGCTGGCTACAGACCATGCCTATCGCTCAGATGGCTCGATTTACTACCGCATCAGCTCGTTTCCAGAATACGGAAAGCTCTCTAAGATCAACTTGTCAGGGAACATCGCCGGAGCGAGCGAGCGTGTAAACACTGACAAGTACGAGAAGGAAGACGCCCGAGACTTTGCCTTGTGGAAAGCCCCTGAGTCCGAAAATGAACCTGCCTGGGAGGCTTCCATCGGAAGAGGTCGACCTGGTTGGCACATCGAGTGCTCCGCGATGTCCATGAAGTACCTTGGGGAAACATTCGATCTACACGCTGGTGGCGTGGACCTGATTTTTCCGCATCATGAGAACGAGATTGCGCAGAGCGAGGGCGCTACGGGCAAGGAGTTTGTTCGATACTGGCTCCACTTCGAACATCTAAAAGTTGAAGGCGAGACGATGTCGAAGTCAAAGGGTAACTACTACACCTTTCGAGATATCGCCGCAAAGGGTTATTCGCCTGCGGCTGTGCGTTACTTTCTGCTAAGTGTTCCCTACAATAAGCAACTCAACTTCACATTCGACGCACTGAGTGGCGCAGAAAAAACCGTCGCCAGCCTTCGCGACTTTCGCGCCAGAGTGACCGAGGCGAAGGTAGAGCCCGGCAGAAACGAAGCCCTGAGCCAAAGAATCCTCCAGGCGCTGCAGGACTTCGAAGCAGGCATGGATGATGACCTTAATACTTCTGTCGCGCTCGCCTCAATCCATAATCTCACTCGTGAAGTGAACACTGCACTTTCACGCAAACAGGTGCGTGAAGAGAACAGGCAGGAGTTGTTCAGCGCCATCTCACGCATCGATTCTGTCCTGAACATTTTCGGCAATGAAGAACGCGAAATGCTAGACATAGAGATTCAATCTCTCATTGACGAGCGGCAGGAAGCTCGCCGGCGACGAGATTTTTCCCGCGCCGACGAAATTCGCGACGATCTTGCACAACGAGGAATAACCCTGGAAGACACTAAAGATGGTGTGCGTTGGAAGCGCAGGTGATGTTGGACAAACTTCCATTTTGTCGTGCTGTGTTACTCGTAGGCGGTAGTCAATCTACCTTCATAAATTTACAAGTTAGGAAGGGGGCAAGCGGATAGTCAGTCTAATCTTCACGTCTTCAATCTAATCTCCGCGCGCCCCCGCTCGATGTCCATCAGCTTTCAACCCGAAGAGCTAAATTTCAGGTTAGGAAGGGGGCAAGCGGATACTCATCCTTAACTTTAGTATCCAAGCTGATTCCGCGCGCCCCCGCTCAATGTTCAGTAGCATTCACTTAAGAGAAACTATCCAACCAAATTCCAATGGTTGAATGCTGTTTCTTCCAGTCCTGAGTAATTGATCTTGAGCGGGGGCGCGCGGAAATCAGCTTGAGTACTGAAGACTAGATTGACTATCCGCTTGCCCCCTTCCGGACCTGTAAATTAATGAAAACTGGATTGACTATCCGCTTGCCCCCTTCTTCCGGACCTGTAAATTAATGAAACTAGATTGACTATCCGCTTAACCCCTTCTTCGGACAACTCCACTAGCACGCGATGATATATTCGTCGCGCCGTGTGTCGTTGCTTGCGTGGTCTCTTCGAGAATCCGGTTGATGAAATCGATTGCCGGTTCTAACGTCGGTCGTGGGTACTTCCGCTTCTTCCGCTCCGGGGGCAGTGCATGCCTGCCGTACCATCCGGTGGTGCACTACAAATTTACTCGCCAGGCTTCTCACGGAAACGCCGCCCAGCTTGTGTTCCCTTCTGATTTGTTCGAATAGTTCCACTTTGGCTCTCCTTTGCATCCATTAAACGTCTCCCGGCAGTTCGATTCACGACCCCGGCAAGCTACATTAATGTCGTAAAGTGTGGCCAATTTACTCCGCCACTCGTGGCCATTTAAGTCCGCCATTCCCATTCGCTCCGACGCTACTGCAGAGTAGCTTCGGACTTTTCCAAGTTGACTAGTGCGGGAGATTTGAGGTTGCGAGCTACCCTTTCGCCCTTCTCTCGGAACCCAGCTGATTGCCAAAATATGTGACGGGAAGAATAATTAACGCCGGTCAGACGGGGTGCACTTGTTGAAGGATGGTTCACGGATACCCTTCCAGAATTTACTATAGAGCACCAGACAATGTGGCCTTTATTAACATTGACTCAGATATTTAGTGCTGCGAACACCGTTCTAACTACTCTTAACAAGCTAATTGTGGCGGGCACGGTCGTTTATTTTGATGAGATTACAGGTTGGAAAAGCTTATCGAACAATATGAGCAGAACCATTGAAACCAAATTCTAGAAATGATTGATATGACCAGCCATTCGCGTTGGGGCCCAAGTAAAAACAAACTCTTTATGTCGCCAGATAAGGACAGAATCGAGCATTCACGGTTTATGTTCACTATCTACTTCTTTTTAAGAACCAATTCATCGAAGCGAGCAAAGTCTTCAGGCTTGAGTGGCAGCGCGCCGTTACGTGATCTTCCCTTATCTCTATCCCACAGTAGATTCCCCTGCTGATCACGTAAGACGTCAAGGAACTCATCGAACCACGCGAACGTGCGATACCACATGTCACGAATGTTAGCAGGACTATTCAACACGTGCCCTTCGCCCCAATACCGCACAAACTGGGCTCGCTTGGCCTGCCGATACAGAGCGGCAAAGAACTCCTCGCCTTGCTGCATCGCGACATAATCCATATCGCCTTGGACGATCATCAGTGGGGTCTCCACCCGGTCTACATAGAATATTGGACTGTTCCGTAAGTATCTTCCCGCGTCCTTCCACGGCGGACTACCCATCCGAATCGGCCCAGCTTCTGCGAGCCACATTTGAGCTGACTGCTCGTGTGGAAACTCATCGTAACGAAATCTTGCATCGAAAATCCCGTACAAACTGATCAGGTCTGACAGCCCTGCCATAGCCACTGCAGCTTGGAATCGATTGGTTTGCGTAACAAGGCCATACGTGCCATAGCCCCCAAAGCTCTGACCCATTAGTCCTACGCGCTTCGGATCTGCGTATCCAAGCTCTATGGTCCTGTCCACCGCTGGCAATACGCCTTTGGTCAACTCCATGTAGGGGTCGCTCGGCTCGCCCTGAGCTTTGAGTGGCATCGACGGAAGCAGCACCGCATAACCGCGCGCGGCGAGCAGTTGCAAATTGAGCGAATTGGCTGAGTTAAGGCGAGTCTTCAAGTATTCGTAACTCGTCCGTGACAGGACGTCTCCGGCCACAATGCCAGGATAAACCCAGACGACTATTGGATAGCGTTTACCCTTACGGTAACTGATCGGCAGAATCATCCAAGCATTGAGCTCCTGGCCATCCAAACTGCGATATTGGATCCTTTTGATCTGCCCCTCGGCTACATCACGTAAGAAGGTATTCGTTTCGAGAATCGGATGGGCTTTCTGCGCGTCGACCGTGGATATCCAGAGATTCGTTCCGTTACGAGTGTCGGCGGTGTAGATCACCATGCGGGCTGCCGGCGTGAAGGTGGCGAACTCGGCTTCTGGCGCTGGCTTAGCCATTGGCGTTACTTGGCCTGAGCGAAGATCAACCCAATAGAGATCAATGGTTGTCCCCTGCGATGAGCTAATGATGACTTCCCCGAATTGTTCGACTTCTGCCGTCCGGGGTGTAGGCCAAATCAGTGAGGTGATCTTTGGCTCGAAACTCTCTGTGACGTTTTCAGCTGATCCGTTAGCCCCCACACGCCACAGGTCGCCGTCCACGACCCCTACAAACGAGTCGCTGTTACTTTCCGGCACAAGCTGTGTTGGTGCGAATCGCATCTGGCGTGTGAGATTTCTGGAGTTCCCGGATTCTTCGATCAACCACCAGTCTAAGCGCCTCTTCAGTCCTTCGCTCGCGGGTGATTCACTCTGATCGCGAAGTACGACCAAATTCCGCTTTGGAGACCACACCACTCCAGTCCCGCTGGAAAAGGTCCAAGCGGTGTCAGAACTGTGTAAATCACCGCCTGTGACCTCACCTTCCGATTGGCTCGGGAGTTTGTAGCGATAAACGTGTGTTGATTCGTTCTCACGTCTGATAACGGCCAACTCCGAACCATTCGGCGACCATCGGATCGACCCGTAAATACAGCTCGACCTTACGTTAATTGGTCGCACGGGTCGCTCTTTTCCTTGGGCCGACATGATCGTCAGTTGACACCTCGAATCCTGAACATCCTGAATCAGCCGTTTAGGGTCAGGTCTGACAATATCAACCTGTTTGATAAGCGCGAGATGTCTTCCGTCGGGTGAGACGCGGAGATCCACAATGTTCCCATCCGTGACCACTTGCACCTTCCCCTCTCGGGCATCAAACAACAGGAGCTGGCCCTGTGGCCGCTTGTCGTAGGTTACTGGGACACCGCTCTCTAGAACGTTTGAGGTGACTTCTTTTCCCTTCCGGGCTTTCGGCCACTCGCGTATGGCGACCTCTGCGGCTTGCCTCTCGATCGTCATCGAAAGCGGTTTCTTGCCTTCGGGCAAGACAACTAAAGCGAGTTGGCTGGCAGTTAGCCACACTGGCCTTGGCCAGCGCTCGACTCCTCGGTCGGAGGCCCGTCTTAGTTGCCTCGCCGCCATCTCCCAGACCCACACCCGCACGTTGCCACCCTTGGTTGATAACATCGCCAAGCGCTGACTGTCAGGCGACCAGACCGGACTCCAGTAGCCCGAGCCGTCAGCCGCCCCGAGCGTCAGGTTCCGAGGTTTGCCGCCCTTGGTTGGCACTAACCAAATGTCGCCGCGATCATTACCGTCGAGGAATTCCATCTTGTGATCAGCGGAAGTCGACTTGGGTCGCTTAATCACGTAAGTGAGCCATTTTCCATCTGGGGAGAACGAAAGGTCGGCAAGGTGTTCCAACCGAAACAGGTCGTCCGTGCTGAACGGTCTTGGGCCTCCTACAGCTAAAGCATCGGCATGACAAAGTATTAGCCAAAGAAGAACGACTATATATCTCCCGTGGTGGACCGTAACGAGCATGAAGGCTCCTGACGCCTGCTTTAGATTGAACCGGCCTCAAACATTAAGGGCCCGGGTAGAGGTTAACCACGAAACTCGCACACCTCAGGCACAGATTCCTGCCAATCAAACCGGACCCTCCGAGGGACCGGCCCTTATCACTTCGTCCAGAGTCCTCTAGAGAGGACTTTTTTCTCAGGCCAGAGACTAAAATGATAGCTTTAAGGCGAACTGCATCGAACGCGGACCGCCGATTTGATAAAGTTCGCTCAAGCCTCCGAGTTGGCGGTTTAGCATACTAGTCGCCTGTCCAAAATTTGGCGCTGTAAGAGTTTGCTGGATGCCACCAAAGTTTGGATGGTTGAAGATGTTGAACGCTTCAGCTCGGATCTGGAGCTTTACTTTCTCCGTCAGCACCAACTCACGTCGAACCCCCAGATCAACCTGCCAGCTATTAAGGCCTCGCACTTGATTGCGTCCAAGATTCCCAGATTGCCCTGTTGGGGGCAGGGAGAAAGCCGCTTGATTAATCCTCCGACCTCCAGGCACACTTGGATCATCTAGATAAAGGGGCACTCCAGGTAATACGTTTGGCCGGACGTCAATAAACGACCCGTCAACTGGATTAATCAGTGCACCTGCTTTCAGATCAACTGGCAACGCCGACCTAACATTAATGACGGTATCGACCGACCAGCCACCCAAAAGAGCATCAACGACTTGTGTGATAGACGCATCCGGGATGTCGTAGGTTATTCCAGCAGCGAAGACATGACGGACGTCAAAATCTGCATTACCACGCCGAGGAACGCTGAAAGTGAAGCCCGTCGAGTCGTCATCAAGGGCGTGGGACCAGGAATATGACGCTAATGCCTGTAAACGTTTCGAGAGCCTCCGTTGGAGTTTTGTTTGCAAAGCGTGGTAGTCCGACGTAGCTTTGTTTCGTACCAACATAGGAAAGGAAAATTTAGGATTAATCTGGCTCAAATCGACTTGAGTACCCTGCAGGAGCCTCCTACCAGCAGCGCCGACGTAAGAAACACTGAGTACCTGATTGGAACCAAGAGAACGTTCCACCGCGAGATTCCATTGCAATGTGTATGGCAGTTTCAGCTCAGGATCAAAGACAAAAAAGAAACCGTAGGGTGGCGTTAGGCTCCCGTGGATAGGGATCGGCCCAGGCGCAAGCTGGGTTGCTGAGAGCGGGAAACTAACGTTGGACATCTGTCGGTTCGAAGTAAACGGAAACTGCCCGTTGAAGTTCAGCGTTCCGAAGTCGTTGCCGGTGTCATAGAAGACGCCAAAGCCTCCTCGCAACACAGTTTCACCCCCAGGCTTCTGCGACAACTGATATGCCACTCCCACGCGAGGCGCAAAATTAGTGTAGGTCGTTTTCCATGCTTTTGTTCCTAGCGGAGCCAAGTCCATCGTTCCCAGATCTCCCACCTGTGTGACCGCAAGCTGCTCAAGCCCATTCGCCTCGGAAGGGGCAGGGTTTACATCCCAGCGAAGCCCGAGATCAAGAGTGAGCCTTCGCGAGACCCGCCATGTATCTTGCGCGTAGGCGGACAGGTTGACGATAATAGGCTTTGGCTGGAGTTGGGCAAAAATTGAAATTCTGTTTGCAGTGGCTGCCAACACTCCCGCACTGGTCGTGAAGCGTACACCTAACAAGTATGGGTTTGCACTGAAGCTCGGCGTTAATCTTCTGTAATCAAAACCAAATTTGAGCTGATGTGAACCATGCGCGTAAGAAAAGTTGTCGATTATGTTTAGCTGGCGCTGGTCGGACCGTTGGTCAAAGATGTCGAGTTGAGGGAAGCCAACCGAAGTTGCCCCAACAAACCTAAGAAGGAATACTCCTTGAGCGCCACTCGAATCATGTTGGCTGGGTATCAGCATGTTGCGCGGAGGCGAGTTCGACCCGCCAAAGTTGTCTAAAGTCCCGACGGTTCTGCCGAGGTTGCTACTATAGTTGAACCTTAAGTCATTAATCGCCGCCGGCCGAATTAACGTCGTTATTCCGAACGTAACCGTCTGAAAGTTGAGTTTATCGAGCTTAACGTTGCTGAGAGCACTTTCAGCGATCCTGGTACTAGTTTCTGAAGTTGCCCTGTTATATCTTCCAAACAGAGTGTTCTTGCCGTTGATCGTGTGATCGAATCGAATGCTTGTCGCATTCAAACTTGATGGATCTGAATACGAGGAGCTGAACTCCGCCAGCCCGTTACCTAAGTCCTTCCCGTTCGGAATGGGAAATGCGTTTAAGATGGGCTGTAAACTAGTCGGAGCCTGTTGTCTCAGCGCCAGAGTCGGAACGTTAGAGAGACTGAATTTAGGCAGCCTGAGCCGCAAGCCCTCATAAGACAAGAAGAAGAAGGTACGATTTCTCCCGTTATATACTGGCAGCACCACCGGTCCGCTGAAGGTTCCGCCGAAATCGTTTTGCCTCATCGCTGGCTTCCGCTGCCGGTTGGCATTAGCGAACCAGTCATTAGCGTCGAAGATGTCATTTCTGATGTAATCAAACAAGGAACCGTGAAACTCGTTCGTTCCAGATCTTGTGACTATTGATATTTGTCCACCGGGCTGACGTCCGTACTCGGCAGCGTAACCGGAGGTCTGTACTTTGAACTCCTGCAGGGCATCTAGTGAGACCAAACTCTGAGTAGTGCCAAACGTGGTTAGGCTCGGCAAATTGCCTGTAGTGTTCTGCTGGCCAAAAACGCCGGGCACCGAACCGACGTTAGCGCTCACGCCATCAACCATAAACGCGTTGGAGCCGGTTCGCTGTCCGTTAACACTGAACTGGCCTCGGTTGGTCGGACTAACTGGCACGATCACAACTCCCGGGGTCAGAGTTACGAGCGACTGGAAGCTGCGGCCATTGAGCGGAATGTTCCCGACAAACTGACGGTCAACAACTGTCCCAACTGACGGTGATTCGTTGATCAGCGGCGCCTCACCAATCACCTGGACCATCTCGGTAATACTTCCCGCCTTCAACTGAATCTGCAGTGCTTTCTGATCGCCAACATTTAAGACTACTTTTCTTACCTCTACAGGAGTGAAGCCGTCACGTCGCGCCGTTACTGTGTAGCTCCCCGGAGGTAGAAGCGGAGCGGTAAAGTACCCTGAGTCATTCGTCGTCACCTCGCGTTCGAGAGATGTCCCGATGTTCTGGATTGTTATACCCACACTGGGGACCACCGCACCATTTTGATCTTCAACTGTTCCACTCAAGGTCGCGGTCGCCGTTTGGGCGTAGACGATGGCATTTGGACAATGGGCGACAAGCAATAGGACTATTGAGAATATGTAGTAAAGAATGGAGGGTCGGGAGTGACGACGAATCATGACGTAATTCCTCCTGTAATAGTCTAAGTTCTAACGACAGTGTCGTTTGGCGAAGGTTTGCGGGCGGGGGCGCCCGCGATCCTATCGCGCCGATTGGATTTGCGCGGCTAACAGTTCAGCGCTGCGCAATGACTGCCAAAATTGTTGAGTTGTTACCTGGGCCACTGCGGAACTCTCAGCAGACACCGAGAATGACTGCCGCACGTCCTGGTCAAACGCCACACTCAGCTCATAAAGGCGCCGGACAGCCGCTTGAATCTCTGCATCTGTCATTGACGCGGACGCTACCGCTCCCGGTACTGACTGCTCAGGAAAAACTTGCTGCAAGTCGCGGCGCAGGCCCTGACTTTCATTAAAAAAGGCCCGCGCATGTCCCTGAAGTAGACCTACCCAACGTGCACGATCCGCTTCCGGCAAGGTCTGCAAATCAGTAAGCGAAAATCTCTCGGCAAGTTGCTTCAACGCCAACGCGTGCCGGCGCGCTTGTCGCGATCGCACCATCACCCCGTCCGCAAACCTTCGTGCCTGATCCTCAGAAAATTTTCTTTTAAGTTCCTTGTAAGCCGGGCTGGTGCCTTCCGTCGCTTCCACACGCTCAATTGTGATATTGCCGGAGCTTTTGGGTCGCTCTCGCTGCGCCGCCTGGGCCACCGTTTCAACTTCAATGCGAACCGCCGGGTTATCACGCACCGTCGCTAATGCTCGCAGCAACTCTGACTGCCTCTCTTCACTATCGACCAATCCGCTGATTATTAGCCTGCCTTCCGCAGTGCGCTTCACGCTCAGGTGCTCTCCCATGAAAGCATTTGCCTGATTCAGCAATTGCAGTACTTCAACCTCAAGCGCGGCGGTTGCAACGACAGGAGGCGCAGTAACCGAAGAGCGCGCGTATGGGGAAAAACCTTCCGGGTCGGGCTTTTTGACCGTGTCAACTTCTCCCAGCAATTGCGGCTCGGGATCAAAAACCGCTGGCGCTACTGCATCATTCGGCCGGCGCTCAAACGATGTTTCGACTATGCGATAGAAACGGAAGCGTTCTTGCTGAGCAGACTGTTCCGGGTGGTCAATCAGAAGAGTCTGTTCTATCGCATGCAGATCGTCGCGACTGAGTGTCAGACTTGCCTTGACTACACTCGGACTCCCTATTTCCCCCTGCTTTTGGAACCTGAGCACATAGTAATTTGGCCCCACCTCTAGCGTGAGCTCCGACTGATGCCGCAAGCTGCCCTCGGGGCTACCACTCGAGTTCATGAGTGCGACGAAGTCCTTAGCTGATGGTGCGATTTGCCAAATCCGAGAACTTGTTATTGCCAACTGAGCATTACGGATCTGCAGCTGGGGCGATGATCCGTGGTGATAAAGGGTGCTCACATTGTCGGCCCTGGTCCATTCGCCCGCGAGTAATCGCCCACGATCGTCATAAAGCCGCCGGGCGGTTACGCCACGAGTGGCGCTATGCCAAACTTCCACGCTCCGGCGCGCAAGGAGCTCACCACTGAGCTCTCCACCATTCGACAAACTAGAAGTATGTCGGACCGCGCGCTCTTCAATTTGCAGCGTGCGATGAATGACTGTTTGAGTACTGACGGCGGCTGCCTGTTCTACCTGTGTGGCCCGTTGCAGAATATCCGCAGCCGCGAATGGCGCCGTTGGTCCATGTCGACGCGTGACAATCACCGCCGCGACTATCAATAAAGCTACAAGACCGGTCACGGTGGCAGGGCGCCAAAACAACGCCGGTCGAAGCCAACTAGGACGCTCAAGCCATGCACTGTAGGGGCGGCCCTCAGTGGCAGCCTCTCGTTGGGGATGCGATTCCGGTGGCATAGACGAGGGGCGGCCCTCAGTGGCCGCCTCTCGTTGGGGAAGCGATTCCGGTGGCATGGACGAGGGGCGGCCACCGAGGGCCGCCCCTACAGATGAATCCGACACCATCTCTAGCTGCGCGACGAGTGGGTCGCGATAGATCACATGAAGGGTGGGCCATTGCGTCTCAAAGTTCACACCCAGCTCCAGCGCGCGTCCTTCGCCGAATTCAATCTCTTCGCGCTGCTCGATCTCGCCGTCCGTAGGGGGAGTCACGGAGAAATGGGAAAGGAGCAACCCCTGCTCGCTAAAAATTTCGACAAAGCTGATCTTCTCTTCCAGATTGAGCTTCAAGGCCAACTCGTTAACAGGCAGACCGACTTTCTGCCGGCTCACGAAGAAGCCGTTCACCGCAATACGCAACTCCTGCGGCCGGTGCTCAATCGTTTCACGCCGCCGGCGTCGGAGGCGTTTCCCCGCTTCGCCTGTGCCACCATTCCCGCTTGCGCTGGCCGGAGGACCGCCGCTGTCAGTTGGAGGCACATCAGAGTCCGTTGAATCCGTCTGGTATCGCTGGCCCAGGGATGAGAGATTCAATAAGTCGTTGACGATCTCGAGACAGACTGGACAGCTAACAATGTGCGCCAGGCGACTGCACTCGATCGTCTCATCACCGGTGTATAGCTGCTCGAGTTGCTCTCTGGTCAGGCAGCGTCCGTGGCGGGAAGCAAAGATGCTTTCGCATAATTCGCGCGAGATATCTCCGGAACGCGTGACGCCAGCCCGCTCTGAAAGCTGCGCTACTTTCCTGGCAACGGCTTTCCGGCTGATCACTTTCAGAGCCGCAGGGTTCTCGAGGTAAACACGAGATTCGCGGCGAGCATTCAATAACCAGATCTCGACCGCCTGGCGCGTCGTGCGCAGAATTCTGGCAATTTCCACCGGGAAATAACTGTGAAAGAAACGAAGGATCAGAACGCTGGCCGCTTTGGAGGTCTCTTTGCGCTCGGCCACGTACTCGCAAACCCGTCTCAGGTCGTCGCGCGCTTGCAGTCGCCTCTGCGGATCTACCAACCGCAGTCCCATCCGCACAGTATCGTAATCAGATATGGCGAGATGGATTGTCGGAGATTGTGCCGCTCGCCGCGCCTGAGAGATGTGCAAGTTGCGCAACATGACGAAGAGATAATCGTCGAGGCTCTCAATAGTTGCGAGATTCGGTTGTTTTAGCGTGAATTGGATGAAGACATCGTGAACTAGGTCTTCGGCCGAGGCGCGCTTCCCTTCAGTGAGCCGCAGCGCCCAGCCAAGCAGCCTTTGGTAACGAACGATGAACAGGTCTTCGTGAGTGGCGGGAGATTCGCCAGGCTGGGGCACCGGAGTAAGCATTTGTGGTCTCAACAGTAAAGACGCTTTGCGACAACTAAAACCTAAAAGGATTTCAGATTGGAAATTGAAGATTAGAGATTGAGCCGGTCAAATTTTTACAGAACTATTACATATGCCGGTACCCAGTGAGAATAGGATGTAGTGGTCACTTTTTCTTATCAACAATCTTTGGGCTCACGGAAGGAAGCCGTTTTAAACCAACGGCTTAAGGAGGGACCGTGAAAGTTCTGCTTATCAATCCGGAGTTTCCCGACACTTACTGGAGTTTTCGACACGCGCTCTCGTTTGACGGCAAGCGTTCGGCTTATCCACCATTGGGACTACTCACCGTGGCTGCGATGCTGCCGAGCGACTGGGAACGCCGTCTAGTCGATCTGGAGGTGCGAAGGCTCAAGCGCTCAGATATCGAATGGGCCGACATGGTTTTCGTCACGGCCATGCTCGTACAGAAAGAGGCGCTGCGACGGATCGTCAAGCAATGTAAGGCTCTCGGGAAACGGGTCGTTATTGGTGGTCCCTACGTCTCTACAAGTACAGAGAATCTTCCGGAAGCAGACCATGTTTTCCTGGGTGAAGCCGAAACTACTCTGCCACAGTTCTTCAAAGATCTCGAACGGGGTAAACCAGAGAGAATTTATCAGGCTGCTGAAAAGCCGCCGCTGGCTCTTACACCCAGTCCGCAATTCGAACTCGCCGATCTCAAGCGGTACGCAGCAATGTCTATTCAGTATTCCCGTGGTTGCCCATTTCAATGTGAATTTTGCGACATCATTGAAATCTACGGCCGGGTGCCACGGACAAAAAGCAACCAGCAGATTCTCGCTGAGCTCGATGCGTTAAAGAATACTGGCTGGCGTGGAACCGTATTCATAGTCGACGACAACTTCATCGGCAATAAACGAAACGTAAAAAAGCTGTTGCCAGAGTTGATCGAGTGGCAGCGTCAAAATGGGCGTCCTTTTTCACTTTTGACGGAAGCCAGTGTAAACCTGGCGGATGACCCGGATTTGTTGAACCAGATGCGCCAGGCAGGCTTCTACAGAGTATTTCTCGGAATTGAGACCCCGGTAGAGGAGAGCCTAAAGGAAGCACAAAAATCACAAAACCGCGGTAATCTGCTGAACGCAGTAAAGAGAATTCAAAGCTATGGTATGGAAGTGATGGGTGGCTTTATTGTGGGATTTGATAACGATCCCGACGATATATTTCAACGCCAGATCAATTTCATTCGGGATAGCGCCATCCCGCTCGCTATGGTGGGATTGTTGACGGCGCTTCCCGATACGCAACTTTGGCGACGCCTGAAAAAGGAAGGTCGGCTCATCGCAGAAAGCTGTGGTAATAACACGAGCGATTCCCTTAACTTTGTTCCGCGAATGGATCCCACCCTACTTGTAGCCGGATACCGATCTGTTTTACAGACCATCTATGGTTCTGGCGAATACTATCAACGAGCGTTGGAGTGTTTACGCCGAGTTTCAGGGATGCCACCTGAGCCTGTTCGCTACAGCATGCTCGGGGGTGTACTGGCTCTCTCGAGAATTGTGTTGAAGTTAGGCATTCTCGACAGCGAGCGAAGTCAATTCTGGAAGTATTTTCGCCGTTCCCTGACGGACCACCGGGAGAATTTCGCCCACTCAATGCGATTGGCAGCCATGGGCTATCATTTTCGTAAGCTTAATGAAAGCCTCTGAGAGTCTGCTAAGGTGATTGCCGATTGCGGGCCGGAATGGCAGCGGCCAAAAGCGGCTTTTTTCAAAACCGGTTTCACGATCTCACTTGAATCGCAAAAGACTCACGACAACTCTCCTTATTGTTCTCTTCTCTGCCATACACGGGAGATCGGCGGTACTTACGGATGGGTGAACGGCTATTCAAGGACTTTGTCAAACACTGTCGCACGGATGCGGGTTACGCGGCTCTTAAAAGTGTCATCACAAAAGAGAAGTCCGACTCAATGCAGAGCTTCTTGTTTGCAGAAACCTTCAAATACTTCTATCTGATTTTTGCCTCAAACAAGACACTTGATTTCAACCGCGTTGTGTTCAATACCGAAGCGCACCCACTGCTGAAGTCTGCTAAGAAAAAGCCTTCGGACTAAAATAAAAACGGATTAACGGATCTGAAAAGCAATTCTTCTCGATCTTTTCAGATCCGTTAACTTTTGCAATGACCATTGAATCAGTAAACAATGGCCCAGTCATTTACCAGTCCAATAGAGCGGTTTTGCCGCGTTCGTTCAAGATCCTCAGTTAACCTGCACGTTCAGGTTGTGCAAAATGAACGCGTAAATATCCGCAGTGGTTTCGATCTGTTTCTTGGTGTTGCTTGAGCCATGCCCCGATTTGGTGTCGATGCGAATCAACACCGGAGCATCTCCAGCTTGCATAGTCTGCAACGTCGCAGCGTACTTGAATGAATGGGCCGGTACAACCCTATCATCATGATCGGCTGTCGTAATCAGTGTGGCCGGATACTTTACCCCTGCCCTGATATTGTGAAGCGGTGAGTACGCGCGAAGTGCCTTGTACTCATCTGGGTTGTCACTTGAACCGTAGTCGGCAATCCAGTTCCAGCCAATGGTGAATTTGTGGAACCGTAACATGTCCATTACTCCCACCTGGGGAATGGCAACTTTGAACAACTCGTGTCGTTGATTCATCACAGCGCCCACAAGCAATCCACCGTTTGAACCTCCCTGAATTGCGAGCTTTTGGTTTGATGTGTACTTGTTTGCTATCAAATATTCGGCAGCAGCGATGAAGTCATCGAACACATTCTGCTTCTTAATCTTTGTGCCCGCCTCATGCCACTTTTCACCATATTCACCACCACCCCGAATGTTCGCCGACGCATAAACAACTCCTTGCTCAAGCAATGCAAGGCGCAACGAATTGAACCCAGGAGAGGTCGTAACATTAAAGCCGCCATATCCATAGAGCAGCGTCGGGTTGTTACCGTCGAGTTTTAGGCCTTTCTTGTGGACAATGTACATCGGCACACGTGTACCGTCCTTGGTGGTGTAAAAGACCTGCTTGGTTTCGTAATCGGTGGCTTTGAAATCAGGAATTTCCGGGGCACGAAACAGTGTCGATTTTCGTGAGCCAATGTCGTACTGATAGATCGTTGGCGGAAAATTAAATGAAGTGAACGTGTAGAAGACAAATTTGCTGTCCGGGCGACCGCCAAAGCCACCGGCGGATCCCAAACCAGGTAGTTGAATCTCGTTCTCGAGTTTCTCGTTTACACTGTACACGTACGCTCTTGTGGAGACGTCTTTTAAATAAGTCACAAAGAGTTTCCCACCCGCGCTACTCACCTGCTGCAGTGGTTCTGACTTTTCTGGGATTACATCTTTCCAGTTCTGCTCGTCTGGAGTTGATGGGTTGAAAAGAATCACTCTCCCGTTTGGTGCTTTGCGATCAGTTTCGATCAAGAAACTCTCCCCAACGTTATCGACAACACCGTAGCTGTCGTCACCAATCTCCGGAATGATTGGCTTCCAGGTTTTGTCGTTGCTCTTTAACGCTCGGTAGAAGAGCGCGTTACCTTTTTTGCCCTTGCCGCGTTCGGAGATACTAAGAATCGCAAAGCGTTCGTCATTCGTTGTGCCCACCGTATGAAACCGCTGTGGATTCGCTTTGTCCTCATAGACCAACTCATCCGCCGATTGCGGTGTTCCCAACTTGTGAAAGTAGACTCGATGGTTTTCGTTTCTAGAGGTTAGTTCCTTTCCCTTCTCCGGCGCTGGATAACGGCTATAGAAGAACCCATCTCCAGCCCATGCCGCTCCCGAGACCTTCACCCACTCTAACCGATCCGATTGCGTCGTCTTCGTGGCAATGTCGAGCACGTGATACTCCTGCCAGTCAGAACCTCCCTTCGATATTCCATACACCGCCCGTTTGCCGTCTTCAGACAGAGAGAACGTACCCAATCGTGAAGTGCCATCTTCCGAAAGTTCATTGGGGTCCAACAAGACCTCCGGAGTACCGTTCAACCCCTTTTGGACGTACAGCACACTCTGGTTCTGTAAACCATCATTCTTGGCGAAGAAGAAATATTCACCTCGTCGGGTAGGTGCTGAGTACTTCGGATAGTTGAAAAGCTTCTCTAGTCTAGTGACTAGCTTCTGTCGATACGGAATCTTCTCCAGATACGCAAAGGTTACTTTGTTCTGCGCTTCGACCCAGCGAGCTGTTTCTGGAGAGTTTTCTTCCTCCAACCAACGATAAGGATCTGCCACTGTCTCACCGTGATATAGGTCGGTGTGCTCTACCTTCTTCGTAACCGGATACGACAGTCGCGGCGCTGCCGAGTTACTCGCGGTGTCAGCCGTCGGGTTAGTAGCGCTCGAAGCAGGTTTCTGGACGTCTTGCGCAGTTGTAATAGGCGCCAGTTGGAGCGCCGCAAAAAGCAAGACAAATGCGAGCAGGCCAAATAGGTAATATGTTTGCCTAATCTGAAACAGACTCTTCTTCATAACTATTCTCCTAGCGGCGGGTTGGTTCAGTTTGCCATACTCTAAACGACATGATTGCAAATACAAAGTTCCAGAAACCTTAGGTTGCCGCAAGCCAGCCAGTGGCAAACTAAAGTTCGTATAGACATACGAATTTTCGGAGAGCGACGCAGCAATCAAGCTGGCGAGTCCGGATATGTTCGTTCCGCTTCGTGCCGGAAGCGGTTTTCTTTGCTCCCTTGGACAGCCTTCAATCTACGGCTAGTAACTCTGAATACTCATCGGCGGATGGTCGAACCTCATATAATGAACTCGCATATGCTCCCAACAGTTGCCATACGAACTCCACCGCGATTCCGGGAACTCAAGCACATGATCGGCAACACGCCATTGCTCGAGATCCGCTTTAGTTTTCAGGGTCAGTCACGGCTCATTTATGCAAAAGCCGAACACATGAATATGACTGGCAGCATAAAGGACCGAATGGCCTTTCATATTCTCAAACGAGCCTATCAAGAGAGCGCCATCAATCCCAGACATACCATCGCTGAAGCTACCAGCGGAAACACCGGTATATCCTTCGCGGCCATCGGAAGAGCCCTTGGTCATCAGGTGATGATCTTTATGCCAGACTGGATGAGTCAGGAACGCGTGGCATTGATCAAGAGCTTGGGCGCTACTGTCCGGCTTGTAACTCGCGAAGAGGGCGGTTTCCTCGGCAGCATCGAGATGACAAACAACCTCGCAGAGTCCAGAGCGGATGTTTTTCTCCCGTCACAGTTTTCGAACAAAGCCAACGTTGCCGCCCACGAGGAGACTACTGGCCCCGAAATCTGGTGGCAGCTAAAGTCACAATCCGTAGTGCCCGACGCATTTGTGGCGGGCGTCGGGACGGGTGGCACGGTAATGGGCGTAGGAAGATTCCTGCGAACACACAATCCTGCGATTTGCCTACATCCACTGGAACCGGCAGAGTCGCCCACCCTATCGACCGGCTTCAAGGTTGGCCAACACCGGATTCAGGGAATATCGGATGAATTCATTCCCAGCATTCTTAAGCTTGACGAATTGAATCACGTAATTCGGGTTTCGGATGGTGACGCGATCCTAATGGCCCAAAAATTGAGTTCGTCATTGGGTCTTGCTGTTGGAATCTCATCAGGCGCCAATTTTCTAGGCGCCCTAAGCGTCCAAAACGAGTTAGGAAGCAATGCGAAGATAGTCACGGTGTTTCCTGACGATAACAAAAAGTATCTGAGTACTGATCTGCTCCAGGAAGAACCGGTAAGAGACGAATTTCTGACTCCAGGAGTCGAGTTAACAAGTTATAAGGCCCTCAAGCGAGTCTGCTACACCTGCTTCGAACCTGAGGACTTTGAAATTCAGCGCGAACGGGCTTAGCCTAATCATGTGCAGACAAAGCGACCGACAATCGTAGATGCAATACGACGATGCCTGACACTTAAATGCCCCGTCTGCGGGGAGTCTTGGATCATCGAGCGGCCGTTTCGGGTCGCGATGCGCTGCTCTGCTTGCGGTGTCATTTTTAATCGAGAGCAGGGGTTCTTTGTTGGAGCAATTCTGATAAATGTGGTAACCACCGAGGCTCTTATCCTCGCCACCTACCTGGTCTCAGTTGTCCTGCTTAACTTTCGTACGGAATACGCTCTGCGCCCTCTCTTCATCATCGCCGTGTTGTTTCCATTAGTGTTTTATCACCACAGCTGGAGCCTTTGGTTGACGTTGGACCATTTTATCGAGACTTTGCCGCCCGGAACTTCGCATAGGCCCAGGCATTAGCCGTGCCCATCGCTTTCCCTCCAGTAGGGTGGAAATCGCCTGCAGTGGCGTGTTAATATCCAAGCCACTAAGTTATGTTCTACTTGCAACCTCTCCATTTTCGCCCACTGGACAGTCGCGTGAATCTCTTCGCCGACTAGCCCTTCCCTTCTCTTATCGCTAATAGGCATATCGGCATTGACCGTTTCTCGGTAGCCGTTTCTCTTAGACAGCGTAATCAGAAAAGGAGAGCATTTATGTCGACAACCACAATGGCACCAGCCAAGCGACCACTTATCAAGACACCATTACCGGGACCAAAGGGCGCCCAGATCATAGCGGCCGATGCACAATTCGTTACTCCATCGTACCCGCGACCCTCTTTCAAGCTCGTGGCAGAACGGGCTGCTGGGGTTTGGGTAGAAGACGTGGATGGAAATGTTTTTTTGGATTGTAATGCCGGTGTTGCCGTCTGCTCCACGGGACATTGCCATCCCGAGGTTGTAGCCGCCATTCAAACGCAAGCTGCCCAACTAATTCATATGTGCGGTACAGACTACTACTACCGCCACATGCCGGAGTTAGCGGCAAAACTGGACCAGATTGTTCCTGTACCATCCCCAACCCGCACGCACTTCGCAAACAGTGGTACTGAAGCTGTTGAGACGGCCCTCAAACTGGCGATGCATGCTACTGGGAGAGAGAAGTTCATCGCATTCTTCAACAGCTTTCACGGACGGACACTTGGATCTCTATCGTTAACTTCGTCGAAGGCGGCACAACGCCGCGGGTTTAAACGGCAAGCACTTGACGTGGTTCACGTCCCCTATCCAAACGAGTTTCGCAATCCATTCAGCGCTGCGGACTGCGGTGATGGAGGGGCAGCCCAGGGTGCACTGAAATGGATTGAGGAACGCCTGTTTAAAACGACCACACCTCCCGAAGAGGTTGCCGCGATCGTGGTGGAGGCAGTTCAAGGTGAGGGCGGTTATGTTCCGGCGCCAAGTGGTTTCCTGTCCGGCCTAAGACGCATATGCGATCAGCACGGAATACTCCTCATCGTAGACGAAGTACAGTCCGGTATGGGACGCACTGGAAAAATGTTTGCCTGCGAGCATTACGATGTGAAGCCGGATATTATCTGCATTGCAAAGGGTATCGGATCTGGATTGCCAATCGGAGCTTGCGTAGCTCGCGCTAATCTAATGGATTGGAAACCGGGCGCGCATGCATCGACTTTCGGAGGCAATCCTGTCTGTATAGCCGCAGCACTTAAGACTATTGAACTTCTTGAACGTGAGCTCATCAAGAACAGTGCGGAAGTTGGGGGTTACTTGAAGGCAGGGCTTCAACGGTTGCAGGAGAAATATGATTGCATCGGTGACGTTCGAGGCCTTGGATTGATGGTAGGAGTCGAGTTTGTCTCGGACGCCGCGACGAAGCAGCCCGCCCCAGAACTCCGCGACCGTATCGAGTCGGCCTGCTTTGAACGCGGCTTGATTATTCTCGGCGCTGGTACCAATACGATCCGGTGGTCTCCCCCACTGATTCTCACACACGAGAATGTTGATGTCGCGCTGGAGATCTTCGAAGACGCCATCAAAGCTTCACTTAGCTGATAGCGGTTGCGTTGGGTGAATGTTTGGCTTTGGCCCTTGACCTTCGGACGTTGCGGACATCTTCCTAAAACTCCAAGGTCAAGGCCCAAGCCACTAACAACAAACTAACTAGTACCTCTGGCTCACACCTCGTACAGCGCGCAACGTATCGCGAGCAATCAACAGCTCTTCGTCTGTGGGGATGACGTAAACGTCCAGCCTTGAGTCCTCACCACTAATGACGCCCTCGCGTCCGTTTTTATGATCAGCGTTTCGCTGTTCTTCTATTGTCAATCCCATCCACTGGAGTCCCTGGCAGATCTTTCTCCTAATTTCAGGCGAGTTCTCACCGATTCCTCCGGTGAAGATCAGAGCCTCAGCACCACCCATAGCTGCCAGGAACGCTCCAATGTACTTACGAGCTCGGTAACAGAAGACATCTATCGCCAACCGGGCGCGTCGATCGTTGTTCTCATCTGCTTCCGCCAATAACTCCCGCATATCGTTCGTCAGGCCCGAGATTCCCAGCAAGCCTGACTGCTTGTTCAGCAGGGTTTCGACCTCTTGAGAGGTAAAGCCTTCTTTTGCGGCAAGGAAGTCGACAATTGCTGGATCGATATCCCCTGAGCGTGTACCCATCACAAGACCTTCCAACGGTGTCAGTCCCATCGACGTGTCAATGGAATCACCATGGCTAATAGCCGCAATCGAACAACCGTTTCCAAGATGCAGTGTGACAATATTCGTCTCAGCTCGTGACAGCTTGCGGAGTTGGCGGTATCGATAGGCGACATAGCGGTGTGATGTTCCGTGGAACCCATAACGCCTGATTCGATGTCGCCGATAAAGTTGATAAGGCAACGCATAGAGAAATGCATGCTCCGGGAGCGTCTGATGAAATGCCGTATCAAAGACCGCTACCTGTGGCAGACCACCGCCGAAGACCTCGCGGGCTGCCATTACTCCTTTAATGTTCGTCGGGTTATGAAGAGGCGCCAAATCAATACAGTCCTCAATGCCGCGCAAGACTTCGTCCGTGATGATGACTGAATGAGTAAAAGCCTCACCTCCATGCACTACTCGATGCCCAACCGCATGGATATCCGCGATGCTCTGGATCTCCGAAATACCCGATTTGTCAGAGCAAGCCCAACGCACAATCAACTCCACAGCGGCGCGAGTATCACGCAACGTCGAAGTTGAGCGCATTACTTCGGCGCCCTTCGCCTTAAGTGAGACTATAGCCTCGCCACCAATTCGCTCGATCGTCCCTCGAGCCAGACGTTTGTCAGAGTTGGCGGCGATCTGCTCCAGATCAGTCGCAATAATTTGAAACTTCACTGAGGAACTGCCGCAATTGAGTACCAGGATATTCATCTCAAAACATTATGGACCAAGCTTCTTGGCAACCTCGCGCAAGCGCCGATGCAGGCCCGGCTCATCGAGCAGCTTCACCTCATTTTCCGCAAAGACCTCTTTTCCGGCGACCACAGTCAAAATCACATCCCGAGCCGATGAAGCAAACATCAACGTCGTCACAGGATCGAAGGAGGGTTGCTGATGCACTCCATCTAACGCAACGACGGCAAAGTCCGCTTGAAAGCCCACCTGTAGTGCTCCGATGCTTTGTTCAAGGCCCAGGGCACTCGCTCCCCCCGTCGTCGCCATTCGCAGACCGTCTCCTGCAACTAAGTGTGGCTGGGATGGTGACGCTGCCCGTGAAGTCAGGATTGCAAATCTACTCTCCATCAGAATGTCACAGCTGTTGTTACCGGCCACCGAGTCGCTTCCCAACCCTACGGGAATGTTATGACTCAAAAACTGCGACAATGGCGCGACGCCGTGACCCAGCTTTGCGTTTGAACGAGGACAATGCGCTATTTTCGATCGGCTGTGCTTGATCAACTCCAGATCCATTGAATTCACATTTATGCAGTGAGCCAACAGTGGCCGGGTCTCAAGTATCCCGCAGTCGGCAAGATACTGAATCGCGGATTGGTGCGGAGGCTGCCACTCGATTCCGCGCGTGCGGAACTTGTCCGCAAAGAGACCAGAGCCACTTTGTAGCAACTCAGTTTCAAGGGTCGACTCAGCGGCGTGCATCATCAACGGTAGCTCTTGCTCGATTGCATATCTCGCTATCAACTCCAGCTGACGAGAGCAGACAGTGTAAGGGGCATGAGGCGAAACTCCTACGCGCACAGTATCGCTCTGAAGTTCCCTTAAGCCGGCGACCTTGTCCTGTAGTTTCTCAAAATTCTCAAAAGCCAGCTTCGGATCAGGGCCGAATGATTCCTGAAAGACGATGCCTCTCAAACCTATATCCAGGATTGCCTGCATACTGGAGCGCGCCGAATCACTGGAATCGGCCACACACGTGACACCTGCACGAACCGCTTCGCAGGCACCCCAGGCGCAGGAGACATAAAGATCGTCCGCAGTCAGCTCTTGCCGGGCGAGCGTCAGTTTTCTTAACCACTTAAAGAAGTCCCCTTCAATCTCATCCAAAAAACCCCGCATTACGGTCAGCTCGAGATGGGAATGAGCGTTGATTAGTCCGGGAATGATGGCGGCCTCGCCCAATTCGCGGACGGAGGCATTCGGAAACCGCATCTTAACCTCGTCTATCCGGCACAACCCCACAACTGTATTCCCCTCTACAACGACAGCAGCATCCTGCAAGGGTGGTGATAACACCGGAAGAACCCACGCTGCGCAATAGGCTTTCATGACAACTAATCAGTCAGAGTGCTCGTGAGTTGAGGTGCGGAGATAAGCAGGTATGGGTTCATCGTGTAACTTGTCCGGCAACCCTAGTCGGCCTTTCCAATCTTGAGCTTTCTGTATCTTCCTATGATCGAAATCACATATGCCCGCGTCGAAGGGATGTCGATTCTATTGATGAATTCCTGGGCGGATAAGATTCGACCGTCAGGAGTGCGATTCCACTCAGCGGCGCGGCTGGGTCCTGCATTGTACGCTGCAACCATACGGACCTCAGCCTCAGGAATATCCCGGTACTGTTCGTAGACCTTTTCGAGATACCAACAGCCAACCTGCATGTTACGTTCGGGGTCGGCAAGCACAGAAACTGGATCAACAGACATCTGCCTCTCAAGTTCGCGCATGCCTGTGGCCGATGCCCACTCGCGTCCTACCGTGGGGGTCACTTGCATCAAACCGATCTCTCCGTGCCCGCCTTGTTTCCACGGGCTGAAGTAGGTCTCCTCATAGATGATGCTCCACACAAGGTCCGGATCCAGTCGATACACGTTCGCCTGACGAGCAATTAGTACGTCGTAACGGTGGATCCAATATTGATTGAAGAGATATGCGGCGAGGACAATTGAGGCAAGGAGGAGAAAGAGAATCAGCGCACGTTTCATTCAAATAGAAGCTGCGGTTGCTAATTTCTCCTCTTCAAGCCGGCCCAGAATTTTGCGGTGGAGCAAGAGTAATCCACTCCTTCGTATCGTGATTGTAAGGCCTGTTCGTCAAGTACGTGCCCTTGTAACCAAACCTCCGCGTCGACGGTGGCCCCAATTTGCAAAGGCTCGCCACGCAATGAGCGGCGATTCACGAGAATCTCCAATTTCATCTTGTCGAGGTCTATATGAATCCAGTAAAGCTCACTACCAGAAAGCGGGTTTCGCAATGGCTTAAACGCGACCACGCGTCCCGAAAGACACCAATCGTTTTCATGAGCAGCTCTGGAAGGCGCTGCTTTCTCCAACGGCAGCCAGCGCGTTTTATTTGTTGCTTTTCTCACCCGAGCACGGTAAGCCAACCCACATAAGGCCACGTGAAGTTCCTGTGCTCTGAAGCCTGCGGCCCCAACCTCCGTGAGGTTCTGCAATTCAAACAGCACCTCACAGTCAGTACCTTCGCGATATCCGTGAACCACTGCTTCGCCCTCTTCGTCATATTCGGTTAAAGCCCAAGGGGTAATGGTCTGAATATAGCGAGCACGAAAGCCGGGACGGCAATCAGCGTAAAAAACATCACCACTGCCCGATTCGTAGAGTACGGTCCAAACTTCCAACCCCTCTCCGAGTTTCCAGCAGCGGCCATGAAGCACCGCACCCCTGCGGTTGAGTTGCGTTGCCTCTCCCTGATCGCCAGCTTGCTCAGCGAGGTAGTTGAAAGCTTTCTCGCTGGGAACTTCCAATCCTATCGTCTCAAACGTCGGATTCATTTGTTACTACGTGCGACCACTAATCTTGCGCATTATTGCCCGGCGCGTTTTCTATGTCTACGTTCAATTGTACCGCCATCTGGTTCCCGACCGGGTGCCCTAGTTCGAAAACCTCGAATGATTCTTTCAGCGCCATGCGACGGACGCGTCCCCGAGCGTACCATTTCGGCAAAGAGATCGACATCGTAATCGACTTCTCGCGACATCTGCTCGCGAATCGCAAGGAGGGCTTCCAGAAACTTTGGCCGACGGTACATATATAAGCCTGGGAATTTGATCAATTAGTTGAGATCAGATTTAGCCGGCGTTTCTGTCGCCTCGGAAACCAGAAATTCCGGCGTCACAATCATTGGCACATAGAAACCTGCTGCTGTATTAAACAGCCGGATTCGCGCCTGACGACGAACGTTCGCAAGATGTCCAAAGTTCCATGTGACCAGGTAATCGATCTTGTGACAGGACGCTATTGCGACGTGCAGTGCATCAGCGATGTACTTCCGATGGAATATCCCACGGGAAATGTAACCATCAGCCAGGATGGCCGCTTCTTCGGTGAGCTCGACTTGTTCCAACTCGGCAATGAGCTTGAGGTAAGAAGTGCGGTGAGGTTCTGAGACGCGCTCCAGCTCTCGACTTACCAACGGTGAAATGACGCTGCGGTAATCGGGCATTTCATGTTCCCACCAACGGATGGTGAGATCGCGGCGAAAAGGCTCACCATTATCCAGGTAAGCACCGATGACAGAGGTTTCGAGGTACAGGCTTTGTTTCATAAATTACAACTGGTCTGGTTTCGCTTCGTCAGCTCGGGCAGTCTTGCTAATCGGATCGAGGCGAATTACGCCTCGATGAAAATCAAACGACACTCGAAACGACTTCAGAAAATTAGCTCCCAAGATTCCATCCTGGCTGAAACCTGCCGTTTCATTAACGGGCTCCAGATCCAAAATCGCAGCGTTGACGTACCGACGCGTGATCGTCCCCAGCATAACGGCTGGTAAGGTAAGGGTCTTCACGTCTTCGGCGATTCCGGCAGCTCCGTACACTCGCAATCGAGTCGGCTGAATGTGGGTGGCCACGGCTTCGTGGGCAGCAAGTTTTTCCGAAATAACCGAGATACTTGCTCCGGTGTCAATAATGAAGTTTTGGGGTTTGTCCACTCCTTCCAACATTACTTCCCCACTCAAGAAGCCACTGGATGTTGTACGCAGTGGAACCTCAACGCTTCCCGGCACCAATGATACTGTCTCAGTCTGAGCGGGTGCCGTTCGGTAGAGCGTTTGCCAAAGATCGAGGTGATCAACTGAGGTGCGACGCACGAGTGAAAACGTTCCATCGCTGTAATCTAATGAAGCCAAAAACTTAGAGATGATGGATAGACCAATGTATCCATCCACCGGTACAGCATCATCATAGAAGCGCCGAATGTAGACAGGAACATTGGACACCTTTACATCGCCAATCTCCAGCGATGACAGGAAACCATAAACGATCTGAAACTTGCCGCCGCCGCCGACCGCCCGGGCCAATCCGCCTTGGGCCACTGGGTTCAGGCCAAGAACCTTGGCGGTCTTATCAGATATGACGGACATGCCGGACCCGGTGTCCAGCACGAAACGGAACTCTCTTTTATTTCCATTTACTTGGACACGAAGGATTGGCCGTTGATCGACAGATTCAAAAGGAATGGTTGTTCTGGTTCCTCCGCCGGGAACGTAGAGCTGCGCCTGCTTACCAAGATAGCGCAGGAAGTCAATCAACCCCCGGATCCGTGCCCGCCGATCGGAATCCGTCTTTGGAGCAATCACCAGAAAGCGTTCGTAGGCATCTGCAGCCTCTCTGTAACGCTCGCTCCTAGCAGCAGCTTGTCCTAAGTTAAATATGTAATCTGGTTCATTTGGTTCCAGCGACGAGGCGCGCCGCAGACCGCGTACAGCTAAGTCGAGCCTGTTCTCATAAAAATCCACCATCGCGAGCCCCGCAACTGCAGGAGCATCATTTTCGTTGATACTAAGTGCGGTGCGGAACTCTTCCACAGAATTTCGAAAATCTCCCCCAGCCAGGATGGCAGATCCGAGCAATGAATGCGCTCGGGCTGAAAGTGGATCCACCATAACTACGCGCGCAGCGTGGTCGTACGCGTCCTGAAGATGTCTCCTTTTGAGCAGGGTCGAGCTGAGTCCTAAACGGGCTTGAGTGTCACGCGGGTCCTTGGCCAGAAGCTCGCGGTAGATCTTTTCGGCCGATTCGTAGTCGCCTTCGCGTAAGGCACGCTCAGCTCGTAAGCGCCCTTTGTCGGAGACCGCAGTCACTTCGAGTGCAGGCCCAAGACAAAACACAAAAGCGGCCGCTACCACGGCCGCCACACCACGTCCCGACGCCTTATTCAACAGGTACTGCATAATTACTGCCTTTCGAGTCGCCTTGGTCTTTAACCACTCATCCTACTTTAGTACTTCCCCGGTTTTCATCGACCAGAGAACTAAATCAAGTTCGTCGAAATCTATCCTCAACTCACTGGAGAATTCTTTTAGCTTTGACTCAACCGCCAGGTAAGCCTTCCTGGTTGATGGTGGTCGAGCATTGTCCAAAACGCGAACATCTGCAAGGCACCTCATGACATGTTTGTCGAGAATTGCGTATCCCCGAAAACCAACGTTGCGCAGAAAGTGGCTGGATTCCTTATAACCCAGTCCCTTGATACTAGCTTCCTTTGCCAGCCAGTCGCGACGTTCGATTGGATCCGGGAAACCAAGCAGCTTCTCACGCAGCTTCATGTCGCAATGGTCTCTCAAGAAGGCGCGCGTGGTCACGATATAACCGGGGCGTTCAACAGGAAAGCGATGAGCGCCAACTCGCCTTAGGGCTCGGGTCATCTGATCTCGCCGGCCATTCTTTAGCAAGGGCCGAATGGCATCTATGGATCTGAGGCCCATTCGCGCAGAAGCCCCGGCAGTGAAAATGCAGAATACCAGTTCTTCCCACCACCGCTCATCTGAGCCTGAAACCCAGAGGTTGCGAAACTCACTCAGTCTCGCTCGAATCTCCGCCCGGCGCTCTTTATGCGCTGCGCAAATGCTCTCGATGCTAACCGGTTCGCGATAGCTACTCACAATGGTTTGTCAATGGATCCGATTCTAGGTGCGAGCTTCTGGCGTTGTCAACGACATTGGTCTTGACTGGTAAACCATAGGCGCAGCTAATCATCGAGCATCTCAGACACAGTCGCTCGCATCGAATCGCCTCTCCTTACTAACTCTCCTCTATGGCCTTGCGACGTGGTATGATGAGTCGTTTTGCGCCCAATTGGAGCGCACACCGAGGATGAAGACAAACAACAAAGCCCGATCTGTTATTGGACTGCTATTGCTAGTGGTGCTCGCAGCATTCACCAGCGTGGCGCAGTCACGCGACACTATAACAACGGAGGCTTCTAATCAGCAGGGAACACCAGCGGCGACAACGATGGTCGGACCGCAGGCACAAATAGTTTATGGCTCACAAGGAGTGCTAATAGAAACACTCGATCGCAGAACTGTCGCGTCCCAGTCTCCAGAGGTTCCTTTCAATCCAGCTTCAGCAGTCAAGCTCGCAACAGCACTGGTTGCCTTGCGGTCGCTTGGACCAGCACACCGCTTTAGTACTGGCGTCTGGACCAATGGAAGCTTTGACAAAACTACAGGCACGATTACCGGCAACCTCTACATCTCCGGAAGGGATCCTTCATTCCACGACGAGCATGGCATCATGATCGCCGAGCAGCTGAACAAGCTCGGAATTCGGACGGTAACAGGAGATTTGGTTGTCGCGCCGCTCTTTACAATGAACTTTCGGTGGTCCGCAAGACGTTCAGGTGAGCGCTTGTATGACACCCTGGACGCAACTTTGCGCTCTCCAGAGGCTTTAGCCGCATGGAACTATGTTCGCGCAGTACAGAGTGTTGAGGCGAACGCTGCAATTCCGAGTGTTGCCGTCATGGGTGAAGTTCTGGTGAAGCCGGTTGAAGCTAATGCCAGGCTTCTCATGACTAACCAATCAAGCAAGCTCACCGACGTCCTCAAGGTGCTGCTCTGTTACTCGAACAATTTCATGGCAGAGCGGCTAGGGGACAGCTTGGGAGGTGTCGGCGCGGTAGAGCGCGATTTGAACAAGTCTCTACCAATTCCCGCAGGTGAATTCAGATTAGCCTCGCTCAGTGGACTAGGCACAAATCGTGTGACACCCAGGGCAATGATGATTGTATTTCGTGCGCTGCGAGAGGAGTTGCGGAAGCATAAACTCTCAACCACCGACATAATGCCGGTAGCCGGGATAGATCCTGGGACGCTCCAGGAGAGGTTCACTGATCCTCTTTCGCGCGGCAGCGTTATCGCTAAGACAGGAACCTTAATCCGCACCGATGGTGGCGCGAGTTCTTTGGTTGGTCAGATGCGAACCGCTGGCGGTGAGATTCTGCTGTTTGTCATCCTCAACCAACGAGGTAGTGTTTTGAGGTTCCGCGACAATCAGGATTTCTTGGTCAAGCAGGTTCAGGCAAGCCGTGGAGGACCAAGGGCTTTTGCTTACACGCCACATCCACTGTCTATGAAGCTGGCAGATACGCGCAGCAGGCTCGCCGAGTCAGACGAGGAATACGAACCCGTAATCGCTAACGGATCTTCGCCGGAATAACTACGTCAGCATTCACCTCAGACCCCGGCCCACACAACTCATTCCCAGTTCAACCCGTACCGCCTTTTAATCTGCCAAAGATTAGCGCCTCAACGGCGCTAGTCCGTCAAGGCGCTTACGTCCACTGCAAGTGTGGCGTGCGGCACCACACGCGCGGGGACGATCCAAGACGAACTTTAAAGCGAATGAAAACTGACCGTCCTGGAGGGTACGTTCAGAGTAAAGGCATAAAGGCCTGAGGGTTCCCGAGCCAACGGGTGGGCCCGGGCTACGGGTCAGTGTGAAATGCTCTTCTTCTGGCGTTACTGATGGTGACACCTTTTTGCCTGGCCGGTCCGAGGGGATCCCCTTTTTCCCCAGCGTTTCTTCAATTCGAGCGCTGGCATAGAGCTTGCCCAACCAGGTGCGACGCAGTTTGAGGTCGCTCTTAGGAGCTTAAGGGTTTGGAGGAATAGATGGCTGCCGAAACTAAAAGAACGGAACGCAAAATCTCAAGTCAGAAGGGCCTTAGTCTCTTGCAGCTATTAATTGTCGTGGCCATAGTTGCAATTGTTTCAACGATGGCCGTCTTCGGTATCGCCGAGGCGAGACAGCGCATACGTCTGACGAATTCCGCACGGCTCTTAGCAAGTTACCTGGAAAAGACCAGGGTTGACTCGGTAAGGCGACACGCAGCTGATGCACCGCAAATGTCTGGCATCACGTTTATAGATAGTAAGACTTACCGGGTAACAATGGATTTTGATGGCGACGGCACGATGGAAACCAGGGATGTCACACTTGATGATGGCGTAGACATTGTCACAAATCCGCTGCCCGATCCGGTTCTCTTTGATTGGCGTGGTCGCCTGGTCGGAGCGATTGACCGTAAGGTCAGCATCACATTGCAATACGGCACTGACGAAGGAGATCAACGCAGTGTTGACGTTACAAAATCCGGAGACGTAACAATCGACAGCGATGTGTATCTGGATGACATTCCCAACGTCAATGTGAACGTCAATTCTTTGACCGGAGTAGACTCTGGTTCTACGATCAACAGCAACAACACCGCTACTCCAGAGCCAACGCCAGAACCCACTCCTAGTACAGATCCGACACCTGATCCGGGCCCTGATGCGACGCCTACTCCGACTCCGGTCGTTGATCCAACGCCGGATCCTGACCCAACGCCGATTGATCTGCCAACGCCGACACCGACACCGACACCAGAACCGACTCCAACTCCAACACCTATGCCATGCCTGGTGACCGTTAATCCTGGCTCACTATCAATCTCAAAGAACGGAGGCAGCGGAACGGTTAGTTTCTCTGTGACGATAGGAGGTTCGGTGAGTTTTGCCAGCGGTCCCAGCAATCTACAGGTTACAGAGACCTCCACGAATTTTTTCACTGTCTTATCACTTAACAATTCGCGCGGAGACTTCACGTTAGTGTTTGATTCACCATGCGGCACAACGAATGTGGTTGTGTCAGTTACGAACTAAGCCTCTAGGGAGCAAATCAATGTCAAAGTGTATTCTGCCAAAGCGGCGCCAAAAAGAGTCCGGCTTCACGCTGCTTGAAACTTCGGTGGCTATGGTCGTTATGATGATCGGGGGCTTAGGAATTGCCGCAGTTTTTACGTATGCGATTAAGAGCAATACCGGCGCTCGAGATCGAGCGGCATCCATAGCCGTTGCGCAGCAGGAACTGGAGCGTTTACGAAACCTGCCGTTCGACCATTCAGCACTGACTGCCACAGGCGGAGTCAACACGACGTCTGTCACCAGCGCCGGTCGCTCTTACCGTATGAGCACCAGAATTTTGGACACGACTTCAACGGTAAAGAGCATTCAGATCCAGGTGACGCCGGAGAATAGCAGCAACCCGTGGTCGCTGAGCACAGTAAATGTAATGGCAGAACGGGCACATTTCACGCTTGGTCCATATCAAGGTGGACCGTGAGGGCAAAATTAATGGAGCACAAAGTGCAGAACATTCATAAATCGGTTGCCGGCTTTTCGCTTCTAGAGCTAATCGTTGCAATGACGGTGACCCTGACCATTGCAGCAATCGCAAGTACGCTGCTCGCTTCTTCTTTTAGATTGCGCGCACGTGAGGACACTCGCTCTGATGCAGTCGCTGACGCCCAACGCGCCCTGAACATCGTCTCCAGGGAGATTGCGAGCTCAGGGTTTGGTCTGATTGACAATGGCGTCGTTCCCGGCGACACGGGACCATCTTCAATTAGATTACGCTCAAACCTGAACGCGTATACAAGGGATGCAGTCACTGGCCTGCCTGTTCCTGGCAGTGGAACAGTCAGCGAACAAGACGAAGACATCAAGTACTCCATGTACAACGACGAAGCGGCGAACCGCCACTATTTAGTTCGCTATGACGTCGTGCTGGGGGCCGTAGACCCACGAGACGGCACCACAGTGCTGGCCAACCGAATCGACTCTTTTCAACTCCAGTACCTCGATGCCAACGGAAACGCTTTGGACGTGGTTACAGATCCAAATGCCGTCATCAACGCGTGGAGGGTCAGAATCACGGTGGGAGTGAATCTTCCCGCTGAAGGGGCTCCCGGTTCTCCGGGATATCAGCCACCAACCACAATCCAACTTGTTTCAGACGTTGTGCTTAGGAACACCAGTCAAAGCACGTTCTAAGTTGCCAGCTAGCGAAAGAGGATGACACATGAGCAACACGAGACTTACAGAAGCCTATTTTGAACGGGTGAACGAACGCGGGGCAGCGCTGATCACCAGCATCTTGATCTCAATGTTGCTGCTTACGGTAGCCGGAACGGTTATTCTGACCAGCGCCATGTCTGCCACAACTGCAGTCGAATCGACTTCGGAAGTACAGGCCTACTACGGTGCTGAGTCGGGATTGGAAGCGGCGTTGAACGTCCTGAGAGGAAATGTCGAACCTCGAACTGGAATGCCCACAGGTACAAAAATCGGCTTTCGTAACGCCGTAGATCTGACAACCTCGAACCTGGTCGGTGATACCACCACCGTGGCCAGACTCTCTGGCTGGCTACCTTACGCGAACGACAGGATCACCCCAAGCGGGGCGAACTATGCTTACAGCGTGACCGTCAATGATCCAGACGATCCTAACGGGATTCTGCGTACAAGTGATGGGACCTACAGGCCATCTCGGCTGGTAGTTCAATCGACCGGCTACGGTCCACGAGGCTCAATCAAGCGCATGGAGATGGTGGTAGAGCGAACTCAGTTTGAGTTTGATCCTAGCTGTACAGTCTGTGGCATTAGCTCCGAGGATGGAAGCAAAGGCACCTGGGCTGTTGGGTCAAGTAACGCGAAGTTCTACACCGGACACGACACTTCTGGGGGCGATGACCTGCCAACCTTTGGTGTTACTTCACCAAACGACGTAGATGCTATAAATGATGCCATAACAAAGCCGGATACGGTCGAAGACGAAAAAGTAGCTCAGTTAGACTCCAGCACCCTTCCCGAGTGGCTACAGTCAGCGGATAAGGCCCGAGAGTTTCTGAACTACATGCAGGGTGTTGCGCGTAGCGTAGGCCGTTACTACACGTCTTTCAGCGGCGACGCAGGAAGCGCGGCTAGCCCCCAATTTACTTTTGTTAATGGCGACTGCACACTTGACGGAGGGGCTGGACTACTGATTGTAACTGGCAAATTGATGCTGAATGGCAACAGGGACTTCACAGGTGTCGTTTTGGTGCTAGGTGAAGGCTATGTGGAACGACAAGGCGCCGGTAATGGCGACATTTTGGGATCAATGTACGTAGCAAAGTTCGCGCGTTCATGGCCCGCCAGTGAGAATGGGCTTCCGCATCCATTTCTTGCTGTTCACTTCAACACCGATGGTGGCGGTAACGGCGACATGATCTACGATTCTGCGGCGGTCGCTACTGCCAAGCAGGTGTTGGGCATGATTGTGCGAGACGTACGCGAGTTTTAGTTCTCCCACAAGGCCAAATCCAAGTCGCGCAAGCCTCGGGCATCCGAGGCTTGCGCTTTTTAGCGCCCAAACAAGGTTCTTGACACTTATACGGCTTCAATCGATGATGTCGTTCGTCGTCCGCGCATTTGTTTGCGCTGTTTCAGTTCAAATGCATCACCTGAATCCTTCCCTCTGAAATGCCTGACATCCTGCTTGTTGAAGACAAAGAGAGCTTGCGCAAGGTAATGCGGCTTACTCTGGAAGCGGCAGGGTATTCAGTAACGGAGGCTGCAGACGCTAAGTTGGCACTAAATGAGGTCGCCCGTGGCCCACATAAATTGGTGTTGACGGATCTCAGAATGCCAAACGGCTCCGGCCTCGATGTACTCCGTGCAGCCCGCGCCGCCGATGGCGAGGTCCCGGTTATCGTGATGACTGCATTTGGCTCAATTGATGAAGCAGTGCAGGCGATGAAGGATGGGGCGCACGACTTTCTACAAAAACCAGTCGACTCAAATCATCTCCTGCTCCTCGTTAAGCGGGCTTTGGAGCAATCTCGACTCAGGACAGAAAACATCCTCTTAAGAGAAGAGTGGGCCTCCCGTTACGGTTTTCCGCGAATCATTGGCGAGTCTGAAGTCATGAAACAAGCAGTAGCGGAAACCCAACGAGTGGCCCAGACAGAGACCACCGTCTTGTTGTTAGGTGGGTCAGGCACGGGAAAGGAGCTTTTTGCTCGTGCCGTGCACCACCTTTCAAATCGTCGCGACAAGCCTTTCGTAGCCATCAATTGCGCGGCAATCCCCGAAAGTCTGATTGAGAACGAACTGTTTGGACACGAACGGGGTTCGTTCACCGGAGCCAGTGATCGCAGACTGGGGAAATTCGAGTTGGCCTCCGGCGGAACCGTATTTCTGGATGAAATCGGTGAATTGCCTCTGGCGGCTCAAGGCAAACTGCTGCGCGTTATCGAGGAAAGAGTGGTTGATCGCATTGGAGGACGTGCTCCTGTCCCGGTCGATGTTCGAGTAGTTGCAGCAACTAACAAAGACCTGAAGTCAGGAGTGGACCGCGGTGAATTTCGCGGCGACTTGTATTTCCGGCTTGCCGTGTTTCCAATCTCGATTCCCGCGCTGCGAGAGCGTGGTGATGACGTAGTGCTTCTGGCTAAGCATTTTGCGACCGAGTTGGGCAAGGAGTTGAGAAAACGTCCTGCGACTTTGAGCGAAGCGAGCGTTGCCGCACTGAGACGTCACCTCTGGCCGGGGAATGTGCGAGAGTTAGCAAACGCCATTGAACGGGCATGTATCCTCTCAGACAACATGATCCTCGAACCTCGGGATTTGGGAATTGGCAATGACGAACATGGGCACCATCTGTCCGGCATTGATTTTTCGGGAACCCTGTCCGATGTTGCACACCGTGTACTGCGTCGAGTTGAGTACAGCAAGATCGCTCAAGCCCTGAAGCTGAACCAGGGCAACAAGAGCAAGACCGCGGAGGAGTTGGGAATAAGTTACAAGACCCTGCTCACAAAGATACGGGAGTACAAACTCTAATCCGACGATGAACGACTCAGAGTTCGAGGAATCCGCGAAGGTTCCAGCAAGTCATCGTCGGCACGGGCAGGACAGTAAAAGTTCGACTGATTCCAACCAAAGCACTTCAGAGCAAGGCCCAACGCAACCTCAAATCATCTCCAGCAACGAGGCCAGCGTCATCGCAGGCGAAACGCTCGAACAGGTGGGCAGCAGCCCTCCTCTTAGAACTTCCGAAAGCAATACTGGCAAGCACGCATTCCTGGTTGGTTCCGGCATTCTGCTCAGCCGAATCATCGGCTTGGTACGCCAGCGAGTTTTCGCTCACTATTTTGGCCTCTCCGATGCGGCCGATGCGTTTAATGCCGCCTTTCGTATTCCAAATCTGTTACAGAACGTCTTTGGAGAAGGGGCACTCTCTGCCTCTTTCATACCTGTCTATGCAAAACTTCTAACTCATCATGATGAGGAAGAGGCAAGCCGTGTCGCTGTTTCGATCCTGAGCATCCTTGCTCTCGCAACATCAGTCATCGTGTTGATTGGAGTATTAACCACTCCTCTCTTAATTGACTTGGTGGCCCCGGGATTCACTGGTGAGAAACGCGAGTTGACAATTCGACTGGTGCGGATCTTCTTCCCAGGGGCGGGGCTACTCGTCCTATCTGCCTGGTGCTTGGGTGTCCTAAACAGTCACCGTCGTTTCTTCCTTTCATATACTGCTCCAGTTATCTGGAATGTGACCATTATCGCTGCGCTTCTGGGGTTCGGAGGCAGAGTCGACCAGTTCAGACTCGCAGAGATAGTAGCGTGGGGTTCGGTTGTCGGAAGTGCTCTTCAGTTCGCGGTACAGGTTCCTACCGTGCTGAAGCTTCTAGGACGTCTGAAGCTTGCTCTAGACCCTTACTCTGCTGAAGTTCGCCAAGTTCTGCGCAATTTCTTTCCAGTGTTTTTCAGCCGCGGCGTGATTCAGATCAGCGCATTTGTGGATGCCTGGCTGGCAAGTTGGCTAGGCACAGGTGCTGTTGGCGCACTCTCATATACGCAAAGCATCTATACGCTTCCTGTGAGTCTGTTCGGCATGTCAGTTTCGGCGGCCGAACTACCGACAATGTCGAGCGCCACTGGTACTTCGGAAGAAGTGGCCGAAAATCTCAGGACACGCCTGAACCAAGGAATTCGGAGAATAGCCTTTCTCGTTGTTCCCTCGGCAATGGCGTTTTTCGCTCTTGGTGATGTGATTGCCGCCGTTCTGTATCAGACCGGCCAGTTTACCTCGCAGGATTCCAGGTACATTTGGGGAATCCTGGCAGGCTCAGGCGTCGGATTGCTGGCAGCTACTGTCGGCCGACTTTACTCTTCAACCTATTACGCCCTGCGCGACACGCGAACTCCTCTCCTATTCGCCATTGTTCACGTAGCGCTCGCCGCTGCTTTGGGCTACATAACCTCAATCCATCTACCTCCCCTGCTTAATTTGGAGTCCAAATGGGGTGCGGTAGGTCTGACAGCCTCTGCCAGCTTTGCAGCCTGGATCGAATTGCTCCTCCTAAGACGAGGCCTCTATAGGCGGATTGGTGCCACAGGGTTACCAATGAAGATTTCCTTAAAGCTCTGGACGGCGGCGGCAATCAGTGCCGGTATCGCCTGGGGCGGGCGGTTCGCGCTGGGTCCCATCCACCCAATTCCAATGGCAATCGTAGTCCTTGGCACATATGGGGTTGTTTACTTCGGAGTCACGACACTATTGGCGATTCAGGAATCCCGGATGGTGACGTCCAGAATACTGGGCATTCTTGGACTAAACAGGGGATAAAAACCCGGCAAAACTTTTTCTGAACTTTTTCCTGCGGTTTCTGGAGAGCCCACTCCATTCGTTCTTTAACTGTTACATCCTGGAAAAAACGGACGATGGTGCAGCGGCGGTCGGCGGGGTCGGCAGAGGCCGCGCTTTTGTTTTTCTAGGGCCCAAAACTCCTACCTCTTCGCAAATCCGCGAAACAGTTGGATAATCAGATCCCCGCTGGGTTCAACTCAGCGCCTGGCGTATGAAACCAGTACTAACTGCTAACCAAGTCAGGGAGATCGACCGCCTGACTGTCGACCAGTATAACGTTCCGTCGCTGGTCCTCATGGAATCTGCCGCGGAAGCCTGTGTCCGCGCGGTCGCCTCTCGGGTCGAAAATCAACTCGAGGGAAAAACGGCACAGGTGCTCTGCGGCCCGGGTAATAACGGGGGAGATGGAGCCGCACTGGCGCGCATCCTCGCCAACTTGGGTATGCATGTGGATGTCATCCTCTTCGGCAATACGAAGAACCTGCGTGGCGATGCAAAAACAAATTTTGATGCTCTAAATGCGTTGGCGAGCTTTACGGCAGGCTCAAGGGCGAAACCAGCACCCTTGGTTTTGACGGAGTGCGAAAACGTGGCCGCGTGGGAAGAGATCGCGCGGCCACGGAGGTTTTATGACGTTATTGTGGATGCCCTGTTCGGAACAGGGCTATCCCGCCCACTCGAAGGCCTGTTTCTACAGGTAGTAGAACATTTGCGGATGATCAAAACCGCCCGCGAGATTGCGAGGGGGATTCGCCCCCTGATCCTATCGATTGATATACCGTCTGGTCTCAACGCCGATCTCTCCAACCCGATAGGAGCCGCAGTCGAATCAGATGTGACGGTGACGTTCACGGCGGCGAAGGCCGCGAATGTTTTACCTCCCGCCTCACAGTTCTGCGGGGAGGTTATCGTCGCTAACATCGGTTCGCCAACCTCCTTGGTTGAAGCAGCGAACCCACGATTGTTTCTAACCGAAGCGAGCGACGCATCAGAATGGTTAAAGCTCACACGCTACCAACCCGATTCCCACAAGAATTCACACGGGCATGTGCTGGTAATCGCCGGCTCGAGTGGATACACCGGTGCGGCGGCTCTTTGCGCAAACGCTGCAATGCGATCTGGAGCGGGACTCGTGACAGCCGCAGTTCCTTCGTCAGCTCAAGTCGCCATTGCTTCACGTTTGATGCCCGAGGTTATGACGATCGCTTTGGCTGATACGGATCGCGGGGCCATTAGCGATGTTGCCGTTGACCACGCGGTGTCACTTGCGGCTGATGCTACAGCAACTGCTATCGGCCCCGGCCTTGCATCTTCGGACGAACGAACCAGAAAGTTCGTCTACGAAGTTGTGTCGCGCCGAAGCAAGCCAGTGGTAATTGACGCTGACGCACTGAACTGTCTGGCGCCATGGCCTAAGGACCTGCGAGGCTCAGACGAAGCGCCTTTAATCTTGACGCCTCATGTCGGGGAATTAGCTCGACTTGTCGGCTCCGACAAAGAAGTGATTCTGAAGGATCGAATTGAAACAATCCGACAGTTTGCAACTTCAGGCCAGCTTTATGTAGTTCTCAAGGGTGCTCGTGCATTGATGGCAATGCCTGACGGCCGGATCTTCATCAATCCTACTGGCAATGCTGGCCTCGGAACCGCGGGTGCAGGTGATACATTGACAGGATTGATTGTTGGCTTTGTGGCTCAAGCATTTGCCACAGCGGAACTCAAAGCAGACACCGCAGCCACAACAGCGGCGGCCTTGTTTGTGGCGGGCCGCGCTGGTGACTTAGCAGCTTCAAAATACGGTATGAGATGCATGGTGGCCTCTGATGTTCGAGAGATGTTTTGCGCCGCCGTTCAGTCGCTTGACAGTGAGGGCGAGCAACCGAATTGAATCCCATGTTTGCCGGTCACTTGAAGCGTGGCATTTGGTCCTCCCGCTCACCTGAGGAAACCTTCGAAGTCGGCAAAAGGATTGGTGTACAGCTGATGGGTGGAGAGATTCTCTTAATCGATGGGCCTTTAGGCGCCGGGAAGACTGTCTTCGTCAAGGGCGTAGCGGAAGGTTTAGAGATTGATCCAGAGGAAGTGACCAGCCCTTCCTTTACGCTAGTTAACCCACACACGGGTCGACGGCGCCTCTATCACATTGATCTCTACCGCTTGAGTTCAGGTGCCTCAGCAGCTCATGCAGTAGACCTGGATGAACTGCTGCGAGACGATGAGGCGATCATTGTGATCGAATGGGCGGAACGGATTAAGGGTTACCCGTTGCCTTGCAATACGTGGCAGGTGAGAATAGACGGTGATGGAGATTCTGAACGAATAATTGAGCTTGCGGAAACAGGAGAACGTAAAGATGCCTTACCCTGAAATAATGATCCAGCCGATGCGCGAAGAACTGGTGCGACTGGGCTTCCAGGAGCTTCGAGATCCCGATCAAGTCGATGCTGCCCTAACCGGGGCCGAAGGAACGGCGTTGGTTGTGGTCAATTCGATTTGTGGCTGTGCTGCAGGGAAAGCGCGTCCAGGTGTGGCTCTAGCACTGCAACATGAAAGTCGCCCCGAACGACTGTTTACAGTATTTGCCGGAGGCGACATTGAAGCCACCGAGCGAGCTCGTAGCTATTTCGTGGGGTATCCCCCCTCTTCACCATCAATAGCGTTACTTAAGGACGGCAAGTTGGTCCACATGATGGAGCGGCACCACATAGAGAATCGAGACGCTCAACAGATCGCGCAGGAACTGGTTCAGGCGTTCAACAACTACTGCCCCCGTTCCGAAGCTACATCGGCTTAGGCGAGGGTGTCAGTGGATTTTAGTGGCTCTGTTGCCAAGCAGTTTCACTACGTTTGAGTGGGCCAGGATCACGTCTGGTGAGTTTTGTAATGCTTCAAAGTAATTCCGCTGAAAGTTGTCGCCCGTTTCGTCGGGAACCATCAAAAACCGGGCCTGCTCAATCAAACTTCCGGCATCATCCTCAGAGGGCGTGGATTCAGCGGCGAGGAGTTCATCTACCTGCACCACCAATTCTGAGAGATAGTGTAACCAGGCGAAGCTCTGGTCGTGCATCAGCAAGTTCAGGAATTCGTAACTGGTTTCAATTCGGCGATTCGCGCGCTCCCACAAAAAGCGTTGATGATTGATTAGAACCTTGTGCAAACGCAGTAAAGCGTCACGAATTGCCTGCAATCTTTCGATCGTATCTGTTGTAGCATTACTTTCCATTCTTATTCCGACGGCATCGAGGTACGCGTTACAGCTTCCAGCAATTTATCGGGTTCTTTATGTTTGGTGTGAAACACCGCTGATGGTGACTTTAGGTTGTTGAGCCGAATTCGCTGGTTCAGCTCGATAACTTTTTCTTTGAACTCACGGAGAGTCCTCTCCCATTCGGGATGCGATGATGATCCTCCAAATAAGGTCCAAGCTCTTCCCAACCTCGTCTTACACTCTTCAAACTCCCTGGCAATGTCTTTCCTCTCTTCGAGCCATGCAGGGGCGAACCCTGCGTTTCGCAGGAGTCTGTGAACGGTTCGGAGGTCTGGATCCTCAAAAGGATTTTCAGACAAGTCAAGCGGCTCACCTTTACCTGCCAGATTGTCGAATGCGCCCTCCTCCATGGCCTCGCGTATTCGCTTCTCAACGAGTGTTTCGTGTCGCTTCATTCGGATCTAGGCTAGCTCCAAACCTACCGGAAACGGAAGTCAAGAATGCAGTTTTGAACGATCGCCACTTCTCGGGGTCACGCAACAATCTGCGTATCTCGGCTTCAAGACCGTAAGCCAGACCGCCGCTTAGCTACGAGATGCCCTGTGTTATGATCCGGACTTCATGCCATCCTCCCTCAGCCTGGACACACCGGTTAGCCACCTTTACAAGTACCGCATTGGGCGGCTGGGCCAAGTGTTGTCTCAAAAACTCGCCGTTGCGTTAGCCGCGCAACTGCCCAACAAGAACGCCAGTCAAGTAACCGTCGGCAACCTTCTCGAATACCTCCCGATGCGGTACGAGGACCGTTCGCGCCCTGCGGGAATTCGCGATCTTCAGGCCGGGAGAGAAGCATCACTTGAACTTATAACAAAGCTTGCTGGCGGCTATCAGGTCAGGAATAGGCGGGGATTCAGCAGGTCACTTTACATATTTGAAATTAGCGCAGAAGACCCGGAAAAGTCTGGTCGCCCAGTAGTGGTCTGGTGGTTTGTATCCGGGGGACATGCGCAGGACATCATCAGGTACTACACAAAGAAGTTCAATAGAGGGGCACGGTTCGTCACCTTTGGTCGCTGGGAATGGGACGCAAGGCGGGGCACTTTCTCGTTACATCTAAACAAACCAGCGGATGAACTTGAGATGTTACCCGGCAGCATAGCTGACGCTGGAACGATAACCACAGCAACCAGACGAAACGGCGAAGAGCAAAGAATAAACGCCATACACGTAGGTCGTCCCGTGCCAGTTTATCGCAAGCTGGGTGAGTTTCAGTCGCAACGAGTTCGCGAGATCCTCTACGGTGTCTTGGATCAGTTGCCCAGTAAGAGTATTCCAGAGTCGTTGCCACCTGACTTGTTGAAACGTCAGAATCTCATTTCACGTGAACGAGCACTGCGCGAGATTCACTTCCCACCTGCAGAAGCTGATCTGAGCACGTACGAGAATTTTCGGAGTGCTGCCCACGTTAGATTCATCTTCGAGGACTTTTTCTGGCTCGCATTTGCATTGATGCTCAAGCGGGGGCACCGCCGCAAGGAAAGCAAGGGCCGAAGCGTTCGGATTGACTCTGACGTGAAGAATGCCATCGCAGCCATCCTCCCCTTCAAACTGACGGCGGCGCAAAGGCGAGTTGTAAAAGAGATCTTTTTAGATCTCAAATCTGACGCGCCCATGAACCGACTTCTACAGGGCGATGTCGGTAGCGGGAAAACGGTTGTTGCACTGATCACAATGATGGCCGCCATGGAGAACAGCCTGCAGTCCGCGCTAATGGTTCCCACCGAAATCCTGGCGGAACAGCACGCCCGAAACATAAAACGCCTACTTGCAAAGACACCGTATCGGGTAGAACTGCTTACCGGCTCAATGCGCAGCGCGGAAAAGAAAAGACTTCACGCCGACATAGCCGCTGGCGAGATTCATGCATGCATCGGGACACACGCACTGATCCAGGAAGCGGTAAAGTTCAATCGGTTAGGGTTGGTGGTGATTGACGAGCAGCATCGCTTTGGCGTGGTCCAACGCGCTGAGCTGCGCGCCCGTGGCCTGAATCCCGACGTGCTCGTAATGACGGCGACTCCAATTCCGCGGTCATTGGCTATGACAGTCTACGGCGACCTTGATGTCTCGGTGATAGATGAGCTCCCGCCAGGCCGAACACCTATCCAAACCGTTGTTTTTGGCGAAGATCAGCGTCGCGAAGTTAAGCAACTCATTGCAAGCGAGATCAGCGCTGGACATCAGGCGTACGTCGTATACCCGCTGGTCGAAGAATCAGAAAAAATGGATCTGAAGGATGCGACAAAGAGATACGAATACCTCCGCGACCGAGTGTTTCCAAAATTCTCCGTAGGGCTGATTCATGGCCGCTTGAAACCTGCTGAGAAGGAGGAAATCATGCGCCGATTTGTGGCGGGAGAAATTCAAATACTCGTATCGACTACGGTAATAGAAGTAGGTGTCGATGTCCCAAATGCGTCTGTGATGATCGTGGAACACGCAGAACGCTTCGGATTGTCTCAATTGCACCAGCTCCGCGGACGTGTTGGACGAGGCGCCGATAAGAGTTACTGCTTGTTGCTTACGTCCGACAAGAAGACGACTGTGGCTGAAGAGCGCTTGGGTATCATGTCCAAAACGAATGACGGATTTGTTATCGCTGAGAAGGATCTTGAAATTCGCGGTGCGGGCGAACTTATGGGAACCAGACAATCGGGCATACCCGAGTTTCGAGTGGGAAATCTGGTTCGCGATCAGCGAATACTCGAGAGAGCTCGGAAGGAAGCAGAGAGGTACCTTAACAAGGGGGACGAGTCCGCCGAAGCCGTTCAGATGATGCAGAGAGCACGCCAGGATCCCCGTTTCGACCTGGCTGCCGTGGGGTAAGATTTTCGTTGAGAATAATTGCTGGTCAGTACCGCGGGCGCAAGATAAAGAGCCCACCTTTGCTCAAGGTGCGCCCTACGTCAGACCGCCTCCGCGAAACTCTTTTTAACGTGGTCGCCCCTAGAGTTATTGGTGCAAGAGTTCTCGACCTTTGTTCAGGATCCGGTGCCATCGGTATTGAGGCATTATCGCGGGATGCTGCCAAAGTAACATTCGTCGATCGGTCGCGAAAGATGTGCGGGCTGATTGAGGCAAATCTTGACTTGGTTCGCGCGCCTGAGGAGCAAACCACAGTAGTTCACGCAGATGCGGCGGACTTTCTCCGGCACTCAATGCGCGACAGCACCGTGCAGCCCTGGGACCTCATTTTCTTTGATCCGCCCTATGACAGCGATTACAGTCGGGTTCTTGAGTTGATAGGGAGCAATGTGTCTTTGCTGTTATCTGACGGCGCGTTAGTGGTGGCCGAGCACCATCACAAAACCGAGCTTCCGAACCAAACCGGCCAAATCTCACGAAAACGAATCCTCAAGCAAGGTGATTCCGCTCTTAGCTTTTACGAGAAGATTTGACAGGCTGCAAGATGTAACAGGATTAATAAAACAGGATTGCGGAGAGCAGAGCATCGAGCGTTTGGTAGACGGTATCTTGTCAATCCCGTCCCGGCCCTCAAGGGGAACTTGTAACAATACTAATGAGCACGATTGCAGGAGCGGAGCGCTGGAGCCTGAAGTTTCGAAGACTTGGTCGCCACTGTTAGAATTATCATATGTACGTGTTAGGAATTGAGACATCCTGCGACGAGACTGCCGCTGCAATCGTTTGCGACGGCCGCAAAATACTCTCCTCGGTTATCGCTTCTCAAATAGAAACTCATAAGCGTTTCGGCGGCGTAGTTCCCGAACTGGCCTCCCGGGAACACCTGGATAAGATTGTGCCGATAGTCGCGGAAGCCTTCGCCCGCGCCGACATCAGCCAAGAGGAGGTCGATGGAATCGCTGTAACCGTTGGGCCCGGACTCGTCGGTTCACTGCTAGTCGGAGTCTCATATGCGAAGGCGATGGCCTTTGCCTTACAGAAGCCCATTGTCGGCGTAAACCATATCGAGGGTCATATCTACTCGGTGGTTTTTGAGAATCCACCCGTTCAATACCCGGCGCTGGCCCTAATCGTTTCCGGCGGTCATACCAACCTTTTCCACATACCCAAACCCGGAAAATATAAGGTGATCGCCCGGACGCGTGACGACGCTGCTGGAGAAGCTTTTGACAAAGTTGCCAAGATGCTGGGTCTTGGGTATCCGGGAGGGCCAGTAATAGAAAGGTTGGCGAGGGATGGAAATCCGCGCGCCGTCAAGTTCTCTCTGCCGAGGATGGGTGACGGATCACCGGATTTTAGCTTTAGTGGACTCAAGACCGCTGTAAGTAAGTTCGTTCGCGAGTCTGGTCTGAAGCCGGTCATAAATGGTGAACCACCGTCGGCACAAATCAAGGACCTCGTTGCGAGCTTTCAACACGTGGTCGTGCGTTCCCTGGTGAACACAACCGAACGAGTGGCGGAAGACTATCGACCGCAAACGATCATCGTAGCCGGCGGAGTAGCGTGTAATGGAGTACTACGAGAGGCGGCACGATCAATGGCGGCGCGAATTGGCGCACCGGTGTTTTTCCCTTCTCCACATCTTTCCACCGACAACGCGGCAATGATCGCTGCCGCCGGAGCGGTGAAACTAGTCGCAGGCGAACGGGGCGACTTAGACATGAACGCCGATGTGACGCTGCGATTGCAGAATATCGATTTGGAAGAAGAGGCTCGAAAGCGGGCAGGGGCTCGCTACCGTCTTTAAAGAAAAACTAAGGAATCAGAATCAGCTTACCACTTGTCTTTCTTCCCTCAAGGTCTCGATGCGCTAGTTCCGCTTCACTGAGTGAATAGGTCTTGTGAATTCGCAAGCGTAACGCATCGCTAACAATCATCTGAATTAGATCGTTTGCTCGCCACTCAAGCTCTTCACGGGTGAGCGTGTAATGTGCCAATGTGGGCCGCGTTATGAAAAGTGAGCCTTTTTGCGAGAGCTTTATCAAGTCAAAAGGCGGTACAGCCCCGCTTGAGCCGCCAAAGAGCACCAGATACCCACGCGGGCGCAATACGTTCAGGTCTTTTTCGAATGTGCTCTTCCCCACACCGTCGTAAACAACGTCGACGCCTCTTCCAGCGGTCAGCTGCAAGGTCTCAGTTTCGAAGTCGGCCTCAGTGTAAATGATGACTTCGTCGGCGCCCGCCGTTTTCGCAAGGTCTGCCTTTTCAAGCGAACCAACTGTTGCTAAGACGCGTGCGCCAATGTTTTTGGCCATTTGTACAAGCAAAAGTCCAACACCACCTGCTGCGGCGTGAATCAGGGCGGTCTCGCCCGCCTTCAAAGGGAACGCACTGCGACACAGGTAGTGAGCGGTCATTCCTTGAAGCATCGCTGCGGCAGCTTGCTCGAACCCAAGTTCGTCCGGAATTCGAATCAGACGGCTGGCTGGTACCACGGCGTATTCGGCATAGCTACCCACCTGACCAACATAAGCAACACGATCACCCACCTTCACGACGGTAACTTCTTCGCCGAGCTTTGTGACAACTCCCGCACCTTCCTGTCCGTTTACAAATGGCAGTGGGACCGGGTATCGCCCTTCACGGAAATAAACGTCAATGAAATTAACCCCAGCAGCGTGCAGTCGAACAAGCGCCTCACCCGCTTTCGGCTCGGGCACAGGGAGGTCAACAACTGTTAATACTTCTGGACCACCCGTCTGCGCGACCTGTATTGCTCTCATGAATCTAGAACCCCAAACAGCTTTTTCCTACGTTGAATAGAGCCACTGCGTTTAAGTGGCGTTTAGCAAGACCCTCACATGTGGCAACATCTCTTTCCTATCACCATAAGTTAAAAACCGCCCAAACTAAAGGAGAGTTTGAGCGGTGGTCTGTAGTTTCATGGAGGATGAATAGTTAACCGAAAATATCTCGAACTTTGTCCACAAGTCCTTTGTCCTCGAGATCTTTGTTCTCAATTGCGGCAAGTTGCTCCAGCAGTCTTCGCTGCTCTCTAGTCAGCGAGGTCGGTGTAACGACGCTTACTGAGACAAAAAGATCACCGCGGCCACGGCCACCCAAGACCGGCATGCCCTTTCCCTTTAAGCGAAAAACAGTGCCAGTTTGCGTTCCCATCGGTATCTTGAGCTTCTCATCATCTTCCAGAGTTTGTACAGATATATCTGCACCCAGCGCCGCCTGGGCAAACGTGATCGGTACGGAAGCGTAGAGGTTGCTTCCCTGACGTTCGAATTGCTCGTGTTCTGCAATGTGAATGACGACGTAAAGGTCACCTGCAGGTCCCCCCTGTGTTCCCGATTCACCTTCACCTTGCACACGTAACCGTGACCCGGTCTCAACACCCGCGGGAATCTTGACTTCCATTTGCTTCTCGCGCTCGACCCGCCCGACGCCGCCGCACTCCCGGCAAGGATCCTTAATTACGCGACCGGCTCCGCGACAGGCGTGGCATGTGCGCGCAACCGAAAAGAACCCTTGCTGATATCGAACTTGACCAGTGCCTCCACAGGTATTACAAGTCTCTGGCTGCGTACCCGCGGCTGCTCCGCTGCCCGAACAACGTTCACATGTCTCCAGCCGGGGTATCCTCAGTTGCGCCGTCATACCCTGGTAAGCATCTTCCAGGGAGATCTCGAGGTCGTATCGGAGATCCGCACCGCGCTGCGCGGCGCTCCGGCGAGCTTGGCCCCTTCCGCTCCCGAACACATCTCCAAACCCAAACAGATCACCCAGAATATCTTCAATCCCACCAAACCCGGGGGCTCCCCAATTTGCACTTCCGGCACTGGAAACCCCGGCGTGCCCGAAGTGATCGTAACGACGACGCTGATCGGGATCTGACAGTACGCCGTAGGCTTCAGCAGCCTCCTTAAACCTCTCTTCTGCGGTTGGATCGTCGGGATTCTTGTCTGGGTGGTATCGAACTGCGAGTCGCCGATAAGCGCTCTTTAGTTCCTGATCCGATGCTGTACGACTGACACCTAATATCTCGTAATAATCTCTCTTCTTCATTAACTCTGAAACGTGATCCTTCTTATTTTGTCTATATGGAATCGGCGTTCTGTGACGTTTCCTCGTCCAGAGGTTGCATCATCGCCGTGGTCAATTGCGTAGCAATACGTTCCACTCCGGTTAGCGCGGCATCGATGTCTTCGATATTGTCCGTCTCTACCGCAGCTTCAGCTTCAAGGAAAATTCTTTCCGCGATCTCCTGATCGTTTTCCGACAATATACCTCCGAATTGCGTGAATGACTTCTGCGTGTTCCTCAACAACGACTCCAGCTTGTTGCGTAAAACCAGCTTTTGTTTGGCTTCGCGATCGCTCTCTGCAGACTCCTCGGCCTCCTTGAGCAACTGATCGATTTCGTCCGGGGTCAGACCCGAAGTTGGAGTGATGCGCATCTGCTGTTCCTGACCGGTCGCCTTGTCCTGCGCCGACACTGAGACGATGCCGTTAGCGTCAACTTCAAATGAGACTTCAATCTGGGGAACGCCACGAGGGCAGGGCGGGATGCCTACCAACTCGAACTTGCCCAACGATCGGTTTCCCTCGGCTACCTCTCTTTCCCCCTGCAGAATGTGGATTTCAACTGAGGATTGATTGTCAACCACAGTAGTGAACGTAAGACTGTTACGCAGAGGAATCGTAGAATTCCGATCGATGATCTTGGTAAAGAGGCCACCGCGGGTCTCTAAACCCAGACTCAGTGGCAAGACATCCAGCAAAACTATGTCCTTCACTTCACCTGTCAGTACGCCACCCTGAATCGCGGCACCCATCGCTACGACCTCATCGGGATTTATTTCAGCAGACGCACGCTTTCCAAAAATCCTTTCAACTGTTCTTTCCACAATTGGCGAGCGTGTCTGGCCACCTACCAAAATTACTTTGTCAATATCGCTTGCTTGGAGCTTGGCATCCTGCAAAGCCTTGTGGCACGGCTCGACTGTCTGTTCGATTAAATCGCTGACTAGATTCTCAAACTCCGATCGGGTCAAAGTCTTATTGAAGTGCTTAGGCCCGGTAGCATCAGCCGCAATAAACGGCAGGTTGATATTGGTTTCGCTTGCCGAAGACAGTTCGCACTTGGCACGTTCAGCAACTTCTTTCAGTCGCTGAAGTGCCAGACGGTCCTGCCTCAAGTCAATTCCTGTGTCCGAGACGAACTGATCTGCCATCCAGTTCATGATGCGCTCGTCGAAATCCTCGCCACCAAGAAAAGTGTTTCCGGACGTCGAGAGAACTTCGAAAACGCCGTCATTCATCTCGAGGATGGAGATATCAAACGTACCACCACCTAGATCATAGACAGCAATTCTCTCAACCCCGGTTCGTCCTAGGCCATAAGCCAGAGCGGCGGCGGTGGGTTCGTTGATGATCCGTTCGATCGTTAAGCCTGCGATTTTCCCAGCGTCCTTGGTGGCTTGCCGCTGCGTGTCATCAAAATAAGCAGGTACAGTGATAATCGCGTTGGTCACTGCTTCCCCTAGAAAGTCCTCAGCGGCGGCCTTTAGTCGCTGTAACACTATTCCGGATAGCTCCGGCGGACTGTAACTCCGCCCTTGCACCCTGACGCGCGCATCACCATTCGGCGAATCGATGATCTCAAACGCAGACGCTTCACGCATGCGCTGCACCTCAGGCGAGCTGAACTTTCTGCCAATCAGCCGCTTGACGGCATAAACGGTATTTGCGGCATTTGTAACGGCCTGACGTTTAGCGATCTGACCAACCAAACGTTCGCCCTTGTCTGTAAAGCCCACTACGCTAGGGGTTGTTCTTCCGCCCTCTTTGTTGGGAATAATTTGCACCGCGCCGCCTTCAAGGACTGAAACGCAGCAGTTGGTGGTTCCCAGGTCTATTCCAATCGCTTTTCCCATGCGAACTCTTCTAGAAGTGGTTTATAACTACTTTTTCACCGCAACTTTCACTAGTGACGGGCGAATGAGCTTGTCACCCATGCGGTATCCGCGGACTATTTCTTGCACAATCGTATCAGGCTCGTATTCGTCAGTGGCTTCTGTCACGACGGCTTCGTGGAAGTGTGGATTGAATGGCTCACCGACGGCAGGAACAGGTTTGACACCCAATGCGTCAATGACACCGTCAAGCTGTTTGTAAATTAGGTCCACGCCACTTAGGAAATGTCTGAATTCGTCAGATTCAGTACTTTCAACCGAAGCTTCCGTATCGAGCGCCCGCCTAAGGTTGTCCAATACCGGAAGAAGTTTTGAAGCGATGTCAGCAACGGCGCGATTGTATGTCTCAGTTCGCTCCCGTTCAATTCGTTTTCGAAAATTCTCGAAGTCTGCTTGCCTGCGCGCCAGACGGTCCTTTAATTCGCCGGTCTCCTTCTCGACGCGCTTAAGCTCGGCACGCGTCGCTACCAGTTCTGCCACCTCAGGGCCGCCACCTTCAGGCGCGACTGATGGGTGGGAACCCTCGACAGAATCCTCATACTGATCGCCGACGATTTCCTGATCGTCGGTTTCAGCTGCGAAATTATCTTCTTTTAGAGCCATCTCTTCCGTCTGCTCGATGTCCTCGCCCCCATCCAGAGCTGTTTCGGAGTTTTGAGACTCCTGAACATCCTGATCCGGGGCAAGGTCAGAACCCTGCTTGTCCAGGAATCTGATCGGAATTCGATTCCACTTCTTTTTCGTTTTTTCGGAGGGCATCGAGTGCAGTCTTGATCGCCAGGGACAATGTTAGGGACCGATCGATCACGCCCGAGGAACTTCTTCATTGAGCCGCCGCTCAATCAGACGCGCCATGTAGTTTACCATAGCCATCACCCGTGAATACTCAATCCTCATCGGCCCCACTACGCCCAGTGTTCCAACCGTTTCGCTGGATCCCAGACGATATGGTGCCGTGATCAAAGCACAATGGCGCATCGATGAAGTGGGGTGCTCCCGTCCAATCAAGACGTGAATGTCATTAGAGGTTGCGTACTCTTCTCGCGACACGCACTCATTGAGAATCTTGATGAGACGAGATTTTACTTCAAAAGTCTTAAACAGCTCCCTCATCCGATCGATATCTACAAACTCGGGTTTTGAGAGAATGTTTGATGTGCCCTCTACGTAAACGTCTCCTGTCGAAGTTTCATCCCCTTCCAGACTCATATCGCATAGCAGTATCGCGTTTCTCAACAGTCGATCGTAAAGAGCCTTCTCTTCCCTCATCAGCTCAAGGATTTCGGCTCGGATAGCAAGCAACGTTTTTCCAGAAAACTCGGTGTTGAGGTATCGCGCAGTCCTCTCCAGCTCGTCCTGAGTGAGAACGTCCTCAATTCTGATGATCTTGTTGTGAACGTTGTTGGCGCCAGTTACTAGCACCACCAGGATGCGCTTGTCAGAAAGGAGCAGAAACTCGATATGTTTGAGTTGATTACCAGCTAGCGAGGGTGACACCACAATTCCGACGTTCTCAGATAGTTCCGAAAGCGCCCGAGATGCTTGCTCCATGATTCGTTCGGAACTAAGAGAAGTTGGTTCGTCGGACGGGAATAGGCGTTCCAGAGCATTAAGGTCGGCGCGAGAAAGTCGCTTCTCGCCGAGCATGTTGTCTACATAATAGCGATAGCCTTTGTCTGTGGGGATACGACCAGCGGAGGTATGCGGCTGCTCCACCAAACCCGCCGCTTCCAAGTCCGCCATAACATTTCGGATAGTTGCGGAACTCCAACCCTGTGCATTTTTGAAACGCTGAGACAGGATCTTAGAGCCTACAGCCTCACCTGAAGCTAAGTGTTCCTTGATAACGGCCGCCAATACGGCCTGACCCCTTGCGTCAGGTGTCTCAGCATTTGAGGGCGTGGTTTTTCGGCGACGGGGCATTGCGGTAAATCTTCCATTCAGAGCGACTTAACGGGAATGAGTGCCTGAACGAACGGCACCGTCGGCAGTATAAGGAATGTTTTAAACCCCTGCAAATAGGGCTGACCGAAAATTTCTCCTAATATCGTACTCACGGTCACCATTTATCTGGCCGCGTCGTATTCTGTCCGTTAACTACTGCAAACAAACCGCTTAAGCCATGCTCTAACTGGCCTTGGCTAAATGTTCACTTCGACTTTCAATTTTTTCGCAGTTTTCCTGAGCTTTTTTGTGACCTCCCAGCTTCAATTGACGCCCGCACCACCCCGTACTTAAGATGTCTGCACATTCGGTTCAGTCCCCCCGGACCGCAACTCGGATCCTGGTAAGCAATCCGGCGCTCGCTTTACACTTCGCGCCTGCGCTCGCTTGAACAACATTGTAGCCGTGAACGATCTAAGTAAATACTTCGCCGATGCGTTTCGTCATCTGGGAGGGAATCGCAACATTCCCGCAATCGAAGTACGCTTTTACCCCTATGCCGGGCTACATCACACCATCCGAGTTCGTTCGGGACGGGTATACGTTCGCCTCTCCGACATATGCAACACCGGTTCTCAGGACGTGCTTCGAGCGTTGGCCTTTGTGCTGGTGGCGAGACTTTTAGGCAAGAGGGTGCCCGACGTCCACGACCGAGTCTACCGAGATTACTCGTTGACACCGGAAGTGAGGCGTGCTGCCGATATCGCACGCAGACGCCGTGGCAGAAAGCGAATCTCTTCAGCGCAAGGGGTAACCTATGAGTTAGATCGACTGTTTAGTCGACTCAACAAGAAATTCTTTGATGGCGTCCTCGAAAAACCGACCTTGACTTGGTCCCAACGGAAGACTCGAACAATTCTTGGTCATCACGACCGCGTGTACGAGACGATTACAATCAGCAAGACCCTCGATTCCCCGGAAGTCCCTGAATGGTTTGTAGAATACATCCTCTACCACGAAATGCTGCACATGAAACATGCCGCTCGCTTTATCAATGGCCGGCGGTACTACCACACTGCAGCCTTTCGGCAAGATGAACGACGTTTTCCACAATACAACGAAGCTCAGCGTTGGCTTGAACGATTTGCCCGCCGCCGCCGCATGCCGCGAGCCGCGTAATTGTTAGTGGAACCTTTTACGAATTCCGACGTTATTAAGGGTTGAGGTAGGTGGGCTCCTCAGGAAAGGCGGCTTATCCGGGATGTTTTTCAGTCCCGGGTTTGGTCGCCTTTTTGCCTTCCTACACGTGCATGCTAGACTACGCGGTTTGCAAAACACGGGCTTTGTTCCTCGCCTGGAACCAAGGTTACAGTTCACTTCTGATACGGAGAATTAACTCTACACATGGCAATACCCGCTACTCACATACGGCGCGGCATGGTGATTCTGTTTGAAGGAGAGCCGTGCAAAGTGATTGAATTCCGCCATCACACCCCTGGAAATCTGCGCGCTATGGTGCAGACGAAATTACGTAACATCCGAACCGGTTCTTCCTTTGAACATCGATTCCGCTCAGCGGACACCGTCGAACGCGCAAGCCTTGAGCAGCATGAGATGGAATACCTGTACTCCGATGGCTCCCATCACCACTTCATGAACACTCAAAATTACGAGCAGGTTGCGCTAAGCGAAAAAGACTTGGGAGACGCAGCTCAATGGCTGGCGCCCGGACTTAAGCTTCAGGCGGAGTTTTATGATGGCGCGCCAATTGGTATTGATCTGCCGCCATCGCTGGAGCTTACCGTGACTCGGACTGAGCCTACGATGAAGGGGGCGACCGTCTCTAACGTGAACAAGCCTGCAACCCTGGAAAACGGCGTCACTATAAGTGTTCCTCCATTTGTGAATGAAGGCGACCGTATTCGCGTTGATCCTTCTGAAGGCCGCTACATAGAACGGGCCAAATGAACGTTGACCGAGGGAACGACGAGCTACCATCCCGTACCGAGAGTACCGATCGGAGCGTCCACCCATGTACGTCATTTATAGTTTTTTGCTGACGTTCGGCTTCGTCCTACTACTTCCCTTCTTTCTCCTGGATCTCATTCGGCATGGCAAGTACCGCGCCGGTCTCCGTCAACGTCTGGGGCAAATCGACCAACTTACTGGAACTGAATCACCGATTTGGCTGCATTGCGTTTCAGTGGGCGAGACACAAGCAGCACGACCGCTAGCCAAACGACTGCGCCAGGAGTATCCAAACCACCCCTTAGTGATATCCACCATTACTTCTACGGGTCAAAGGTGGGCCAGCGAAGTCTTCAAAGGCGTGGCGCGGCAAGTCATCTATTTCCCTTTTGACTGGTCCTTCAGCGTTCGGCGCAGCCTGACTCAAATCAACCCTGCGGTGGTGTTGCTAATGGAGACAGAGATATGGCCAAACTTTCTCCGGGTTTGCGAAAAGCGGCGCATTCCCGTGGTCATTGTGAACGGTCGCATTTCAGAGCGTTCTTGCCGTCGCTATCGCGTTGCAAAGCCTTTTATGCGACAAGTTCTGCGGACTGTCGATCTCGCAATTATGCAATCAGAAGAAGACGCTCAGCGACTATTGCGGCTTGGTGTTCCCAAAGAGAGGATATTCGCTTCGGGCAACCTAAAATTTGACGCAGGAATCGGGGAGATCCCCTCCGAACTCACGAGTCAGATCGCTAGCACCTTCCAACTAAATAAAAGGCCGCTAATTGTCGCCGCAAGCACCCATTCTCCAGAAGAGAAGATTCTAATAGAGGCATTTGCAAGGATTCACTCCACCCCCGCGGCAACGAAGCCGCGATTATTGATCGCACCCCGCCATCCTGAGCGTTTTGGTGAAGTGGCTGAGATGATGAAGGCTTCAGGGTTCACATGGACCCGCAGAACCTCACCAACGGATCAAGAAGCTGATTTGATGTTGCTGGACACGATCGGCGAGCTCGCTGCGACTTATTCGTTAGCATCGATCGTTTTTGTGGGCGGGAGCATCGTGAAAGCTGGCGGTCACAACATACTGGAACCAGCGGCCGTCGGAGCTTGTATCGTAACGGGCGCACATACCTTCAATTTTGCTGCGATAACAAGAGAGTTCTTGCTTCACCAAGCGATGGTGCAGTTATCCCCTTTTACGAATTCTCAAGCGGTTGAAGAATTAGCTCTAGTCTTCTCAAAACTGCTCGCTGATTCCGAACTTAGAGCGAGTCTACGGCGACGGGCTGGCGATTTGGTGGAACAGAATCTTGGTGCTACGGAAAGAACGATGAAGTTTCTAAAGCCGTTATTTCGTTACCATAAGCTCGCCCCAGCTCCGGGGGCAAACCTGCCACGTGAAAAGGCCCATACAGCATGAGGGGTTCGCCAATGCTTCATCCCGTAAGTGCTATCTACGGCGCTGCGGTGCGTGCAAGATTGTCTGCGTACTCTAAAGGCCTGCTCTCACCTTTCTCGCTCGGGGTTCCGACGATTAGCGTGGGAAACATTACGGCTGGTGGCACCGGCAAAACTCCAATGGTGGAATGGCTGTGTCGCAAGTTGTCTCAAGAGGGCCGAAAAGTTGGAGTACTTACGCGGGGATATAGACGAGACTCGCCGCAAAGTCGTGTCCTGGTCTCCGACGGGATTTCCGTATACGCCAACGCTTGGGAGGCGGGGGATGAAGCATTCCTTCTTGCTGAAAGATTGGTCGGCGTTGCGGCGGTAATAAGCGATGCGAACAGGACGGCAGCGGGTCGGTGGGCACGTGACGAGCTGGGGTTGAATGCATTCGTCCTGGACGACGGATTTCAGCATCTACAATTGAGTCGCGATCTGGATCTTCTGCTCATCGACGCAACTGATCCGTGGGGCGGAAACAGTCTGTTGCCATTGGGTCGCCTGCGTGAACCCGTGTCCGGCTTACGTCGAGCGGATTGTATAGTCATTACCAGGGCCGAAGAACCAACAACAGTCAACGACCTCATAACCGAAATAAAGGCAATTAGCGACGCGCCACGGGTGCTCAGTTCACGAATGCGCGTTCGCGGCGTCGAGCTGTTGAATGAGATTGGTGGATTAGAAGATCCGAGAGGCAAGCCTATGGCGGCCTTCTGCGGGATCGGTAATCCTAATGCTTTCTTCAACCAACTACGCCGTGACAACTACAACGTCGTGCTGACGCGGGCATTCCCCGACCACCATCGATACAACCAGGCCGATATCGAGGCAGTTGTGCGAGAGGGTCGTTTGCGCGGTGCTCAATCCGTGGTCACGACCGCCAAAGACGCCGTAAAGCTGCGCGAACTCAAGTTCAGCGTGCCTTGTTACGTACTGGAAATCGAGGTCGAAATGGAGCAAGAGGCCACACTCGTCGATCTTATCCGAAGCTTACTGTCGAGCAGCGAATAGTTTAAGGAGTTGGCGCGGGGACGGTCGGCGAAGGTAACGTGGGATTGGGAGACGGTTTAGAGCTGGGTGCCGGCTCTGGTGTCGTGTTCGCATTCACGGATTTGGGAGGGGACGGCAGCGGCAGAACCGGGGCAGTTCGGTTGCTGTTCACATTCACGTTGGCGTCTGGTTCGAAGTTGGCATTCGGATCCAAGGCATTCTGATCGTCCGCGGGCGATGGGGAGGCGTTCGAATTACTAACGGTTGAGTTTGTGGTGTTGCCTACGGGAATCATCGATTCGTCCCTTCCCGTGGGTGGAGAAACCGTCTCGACAGGCTGGCTGTTTGGATCCGACACCAGGGAAGGCTCTGTTGGAGCAAGCGTGCTCCGTTCTGGTCCTCTGGTGAAGGCATAGATCACCCCAAATATGATCAAGAGTCCGACCACCGATGGTATGAGCACCTTCCAGGGATTGAAGCTGCTGACTAAAGTGGGCGCGGGCGCGACCGGTGCGCCAGTCGGAACAACCACTCCACGAGCTCGCACTAACGTTTCCTCATCACTTTGATCTGCGGGTGCCATTGTTTCACCGACTCTATGTTGGCCACCCTCGGACGCGGGAACACTGTGCTCCGCCGCCATGGTTAGATCTTCAACCATTTCAGACACTTTTTGGTAACGATTCTCAGGTAATTTGGCCATCGCCCGCTTGATAATCATTCCCATGACCTCAGGCAGATCCGGTCGTTCATCATGAACCGACGGCGCGGCTTCCTGAAGCTGCTTCATCATGATTGCGGTAGGCGAGGGACCCGTAAAAGGAAGATGGCCTACCAGCATTTCATAGAGGATTATTCCCAGTGAGTAGATATCTGAGCGCGCATCGATATCTTGTGACTGTGAGCATTGCTCGGGAGACATGTATTGCGGTGTCCCAATGACTAAATCGGGAGCTGTGAGCGCCGCATCGTAACCATCATCGGGCTCTTTTATCTTCGCAATCCCAAAGTCCAACACTTTAGCGTAGTCCCCCGAGTTCGTTGTCAGGAGCATTACGTTGTCGCTCTTTAAATCTCTATGCACCACGCCCTGTTCATGGGCAGCGTCGAGCGCACCACCCACCTGCTTAATGATCTCAACGGCACGCTTCAGAGGCATTGGCCCATCTTCGCGAACAACTTCTTTTAAGGTTCGGCCACTCAGATATTCCATCACGAGAAAGACGACGCCTGCTTCGTCTTCTCCGAAGTCGGTGACGCTTAAGGCATGCGGGTGTGAAATCCTCGAAGCAGCGCGGGCCTCCCGTGAGAAACGAGCTACGATCTTCTCATCGGCCGCCAGTGAAGGGTGGAGGACTTTAATAGCTACGGTTTTATCCATCAACACATGGGTGCCACGATACACGCCCCCCATTCCGCCTTCACTGATTTTCTCCTCAATGCGGTACTTTCCGGCGAGTGTCTTACCCACCAGCGAATCCCCGGTGCGCTCAAGTGCATTGCCGTCGGCAGGACACAGCGTAGTCGTATCCGGGTACTCTGTTCCGCATTTCGGACATATTTTCATCTAAGAGTTTTAGCCTCGCTTCGGTTTTGCGCGGAAAGAATGTGAGCCTATCACAACGAGATCAAAGATACGAAACGCTCATGCATTGAAAACCCCAGGCTAAAACAAATTGCGAGCGCGGCCTGAGGCTCGCGCTCGCAAGGACGTGTCCTAGTGCAAAGCTTAAAGGGTGAATACAACTAGAAGCGCAAACAGCACCAGCGATTCGATCAGTGCCAGACCAAGGATCATCATCGTTTGAATTTTTCCCGATGCTCCTGGGTTTCGCGCGGCACCCTCGCAAGCCGCAGCTCCGATACGTGACTGGCCCAATGCTCCACCAAAGACGGCGATAGCGAATCCGATGCCCGCACCAATGTATCTCAAACCGCTGGTCTGGGTGGCTGCAGCCGTCTCCTGCGCCTGCGCGAGTGCCGGCATCGCCGTCGCCAGCACTCCCATCACAGCAAACATAAGCATGCTGAGTTTTTTCATTTGTTTGTCTCCATGTGAAGTTACAGCTTGAAATTGATGCTGAAAGAGCCGCAAAAGATAAGCTACTGCATTGAGTTGTTATGATTTCGCCTGCATCCGGTATCCACCGCCCCTCGATCAACGGCGCTCCAGCGAGACAGACACTACGTTAAAACTCGAACGATAATCTGCAACGACAGTTGCTACTTCGTCTGCGTTTCATCAGCGCTGGCGCGGCAACGTGCTCGGGCACATGCGCTCGGGCCGCTCGCCGCGCATATATACAAAACTCATGCGGTCGCAGGTGCGACATGTTCACCCCTATGATCATGAACCGTTTCAACTGCACTGTGCGTCTCCTCGGCATGATCATCGTGTGCGTGCGCCACCTCACTCAAGTAGAGCTGCGACAAAAGGACGAATACGAAGGTCTGAATTAATGCTACGAACACACCAAGTGGCATTAAGAGAATTGGTATTCCGAAATAAGTCCAGGGTGCGGCTAACCCGGAAACTGTGACTGCGACCTGCTCATCTGCGAACATATTGCCGAAGAGACGAATGCCGAGCGAGAACGGCCGGATAAAATTGCTAATCGCCTCGATTGGAAAGATGAGGGGCGCTATCCACCAAACAGGGCCAGCCCAATGCTTCAGGTGAGCCAATAATCCGTTTTCTTTTATGCCGATGTAGTTGTAATAGAGAAATGAGCTCAGTCCCAGGGCAAATGTCACACTGACCGCTGCCGTAGGTGCCATAAAGAGCGGAAAGAGTCCCATCAGATTTGATACGAGGATCAGCACCGCGAAGGTCATCACCACAGGAAAGTACTTCAGTCCATGTGGGCCAACGATATCTGCAAGCATTCCGCGGATCGCCAGCACGGCGAGCTCCAACGTCTGTTGCCCGTGACCCGGATCTTCTGTTGAGAGTCTGCCTTTCAAGATCCAAATGATTGTGACACTCAGAATACAAGCAATCACAAACATGACGGTGTACCAGGGGATTGCCGTCTCGGGTGTGTATGGACCAAAGACCGCTTCCGGCGTCGTGTGAAACTTAGCAAAGAACGATTTCCACAATGGATAGGTGTACTGCATCTGCAGGTGATGGACTGGCTCACCGAGATAGTGGTTTACAAGTTCAACAATAATGGGCGTGTGATGTGCCGATTGACCCGCGTGCTCAGATACCCCTGCAGTTTCAGACCAAAACATCAACGAATTTCCTCTCGTCTAACAAATGAAAAATAGAACTCCCTGCCCGCCTCGAGAAACAACGCCGCCACAAAGCTACACAAACCCACAACAGTAGCCGGCAATGAAATAAGGTCTAACCTATACGCGACAAGAACTGTCAGACCGATGACAACGTATCGCAGAACAAACTTGATCAGCCCTAGCTGTGGACGCGTACCTGGACTGAACGCGGCGAACGCCGAGGCAACAGAATTTCTCATCCAGTGAAAATTCAGTACAGAAAGAACTCCGCCGAGTAGCAGTCCCGCAGAAGCGCGCCAGTTAAGAAACACCAACGAACCCAGCACTGCCAGCCCGATAGCCACAACCATAGTGGAAAAAACACGACTGTTTATTGAGGATTTTGGATAGGGCGTACCCGGAGGGTCACTGGGTATATGGCCGAGTTTCTTCATCAGCAAAGCTGGTGATTTTACTGGGGAAGGAGGATATTGTCGAGCAGGCGAGACTCTATTTCACTATTACTCTTTTCAACTCAAGATCTTTCTTCCAGAAGTGCTCATCGCGCACCGCTGCGGCCACTTCTTCAGTTGGGCCGCTTAAGCGAACTTCACCTTCGCCTCCTATCGATCTTCCTTTTAACTTTCCCTCCGTAACTGCAGCCTTTACCTTGTCCCGATCGAGTAACCATAACACGGCCTTGTCACCCTTCACTTCGTATCTCACAAGAATGTGGCCATCGTCAGTTGCAGTTTTCCCTTTCTCCAACAGCACAAGCCACAGATAGCGCCGCGCTCCCTCCTGTGCTGAATAAGCATTGAAGATAGGACCGCGACGCTCTTTTCGTTTGGTTATGAAAACATCAATGGTTTCGCCGGCTGCACGGCGGAACTCTACGATCCCGCCCTCTTCATCGAGGACCAGCCAGCCGCCGAGTAGGGCCTCATCCACCATAGCTTTGCTGATGTCAAACGGCGGATTGGTACAGGTAACCACGCAACCGACACTCAGGATTGCTGTTACCGCCAGCAGAACTAGATACGCGTAGAGGGTCTGCTTCAATCTAACCTCAACATGAATGATCTGAACGTGGCCACTAAAGATTTGCGTATAGAATTTGGGCGCGGATTATATCAACTCGGGTTAGGTTGATAATGACGATATTGAGCAGGCCAAATACTATCCCGAAGATCGATTTTCTGCTCGAATATGAACCTCGGGTGGTCCATTACGAGGTCGTGGGTCAGGCGTGGTCCAGTTCGCTGAAAGAATAGGTTTTTAGAGAGCGGCGTTTCGCGTTACCTACGTAAACTGTTCCCTAGTCCGACAGTTTTGAGGTGAGCTTAACGAACTCGTAGAAACCGGCGGCTGCTCCGAGTACCAGGCCTCCGACCATGAACCAGGGTGACGTCTCCAGCCACCGATCCACTAACCACCCAATCCCGCAAAGCGCCGCTACGGAAGCAAACAAAGTAAAGGCGGCGGCGTAGGCGATGCCGCTCTTTCGATTTGTCTCATCTGGCGGCGGATCAGCCATCGCAGCTACCAACTTTCACGATTCAGATAGTTCTTAGGAAGTTCGTACAATAGCGCCCTCTGCGAATGTCTCATCGAATCATGAATAAAGCAGACATGCGTGCACCAACACGAGTTGCCACCGTCGATCTGCTCAAGCTCGGTTAGGCGATGCTGGCTCGCCCAAAGCGCACCAAAGTCGTAATTGTAATCCTTCAGCGTCCCGAACTTCTGACGCAACTCGCACGCGCGCACATCACCGTTGTAATCAATCACCGCAGTTGTCTCGCCGGCAGTGCAGGGAAAGGGCCATGCACTGCGTTGCTGAAAATTTGCGTGTTGCGTCCGGTAATGAGTCGTAATTGCGCCAACGTACGCAAGGTTCTTCACAAAGCGTCTGCTGGCGTCGTCGCCCGCAAACATTCGATCCCCGTAGCGTTTAGTAAGCCTTGACGCGAATGCATAGATCCCGGGAAGCGCTGCAGGAGGTATCTGTTTGATGGCGTCGCCGACCAAGGTTTCGCCACGTACAATATTGAAATACTGGCCATCAAGGTGGAAGTTTGCCCACATAAATTCGCCAAGCTTCTCAACCTCGAGATAGTTTTCAGCGCAGACAACGGTGTTGACATTCAAACGAAACCGATCAGCGTACCTCTGCTTTAAAGGGTAAAGCGAAGTAATGCACTCCAGGGCTTTGTCCCAGTTTCCGGGCACACCTCTGATGCGGTCATGTGTTTCCCCGTATCCATCAAGCGCAATGTTCAAATAGAGATCCACATTGTGCTTGTCTAGTGCATGGTCGACGACAGCGAACACTCGATCTTTGATCAAGCCATTTGTGGGAATTATTAAACGGTCAACGCGATTGTTACTTATGAAAGCATCTATGATTTGATCTATATCACGGCGCAAGGTCGGCTCACCGCCCGACAACCAGAGGTCAGTTATCGACGGCATCGTCTCTGAAACGCTAACTAACTGGTCAAGACTTAGATCACCGGGCTGGTTCAGTTCTGCGTGATAAAAGCAGGTCTGGCAGAAAGCGTTACAGCGCGACGTCACAAATAGAATGACGGTACCTAATCGCTTGACTCGATTAGTCGAACGCAGGAGTTGCACAAGTTGTAATGCTTTGTTCGGCAATGACGTTTCCAGATTCACCGACTATTCGGATTGCGCGCGATGATGACAGCTTCATTCGGTGATTTCAATTCATACGTGATTCCCCGCCATTCAATTCGGTTCGAAACACCGGCAACGACGCAATTCACGAGAAACAAGAGCGAAGCAAGCGGCCACAGAAGCAGGTGAGCCAGTGTGGTTCGCATCAACTCGATTCTGTGGGCCTTAAGAACCAGGGCCACTCCCCGAAGCCGAACGTATGATTTGATTGCGCCAAGAGCGAAAATGATGAAAAGCAACGCAACCAACAGCCAGTCTGGTTCCCCGCGAATTCCACTGATCAAGGCGATAGCTAATCCGCCAAAGAACACGACGCTAAACAAGAAGCTGCCGAGCAGCAGAGGCTTCCACAAGTGCGGTGCATAGGTCCGGGTAATCTTCAGTTGACGATTGCTGAATTCAAGCAACTCAAAGAAGTTGCAACTATCGAAGGACGGAACAAGACATTCAGGAACAAACCGAATCGGGAGGTTGTTCTCCTGCAACACTGTTGTGAGGATGAAGTCATCCGAAACCGTGCCACGCCAACGCTCTTCGATCTTCAGGTCTACAAAGAGTTTCTTACGGATAGCTGTCGAGCCACCCCAGCAAAAGTTTCGATCTTCGCGTGCCCCCAGCGCAGAGGCGATGGATCCGTTCCAAACTGAGCGCAGATGTGAGGCGAACCCACCCGCAACCGGAATAAACCAACGATAACCAGTCGTCGCACCCAAACCATGATCAGATAAAGGGTCAACGAGCGAACGTAACCAATCGGGATCTGGCTGCGCATCTGTATCTACAAAAACCAGCACCTCGGTGTCTGGTGAGGTGGCTTGTGTTGCCAACCGGAGGTTATGCACCTTCTGTCCGCACCCAACTGTGTCCCCAGCAAAAATGAGCTGAGTTTGTCTACTCGGCTCTTCACGCATTACGTTCTCGATTTCGGCCACTGAAGGATCATCATCCCGATCCGTTACGAAGATTACTTCGAAGGCGGGATAGCGCTGATGAATCAAGGCACGAATGTTCATATCCAAGCCTTCATCGGCGCCACGGCACGGAGCGATCACGGAAACAAACGGTGTGAAGTCGTGCTGATCAAGTCTCTGCAGCGACGTAATGTAGCGATAGAATCGAAATCCACCACGTAGTGACAGCCCACCAATCCAGACCGCTACTGCGGCAAAGAAGTAGAAGACGATCATAAATAGAAAAGGCGCGCCTTAGGAGCGACGCCTGTTGGAGCGGGTGATTATTGAGTCTTATCTAAGTGCAATAGCACCAATAGCGGAGAGCGGCTCGATCAACTTCTCCGCAATGCTGATGAAGGGCTGCGGAAACACCCCGACAAGGATAATGCCGACAACGGATACTATCAACGCTGCTCGTAAGCCATTGGAAAGAGCTAGTGGCTTATCATCCGCAATGCGATCTCCGAGATACATCACTTTTATGAAGCGCACGTAGTAGTAGAACGACACAACAGTATTGATGATGGCCCAGAATGCCAGCCAGTAATACCAGTTACGACCCTCGGCACTGCCCCGTTGCAACAGACCGCCGAAGAGGAAGTACTTTCCAATGAAGCCACCGGTCATTGGCAAGCCACCAAGCGAGAGCATGAAAACGGTCATCATAGCTGCCATTCCGGGTGCTTTTTGGGCCAAACCCGTCAAATCGTCGACGTTGTCACCGATGATACCTCGCCGTCTGAGACTGATGATTACCCCGAACGCTCCCATATTCATAAGAGTGTAGACAAACAAGTAGATCAAGAGTCCCAAATATCCATAAACATTGCCTGCGACTAAACCGAGCAACAGGTATCCCGCATTTGAGATGGAAGAATAGGCGAGCAGTCGTTTGGAGTTCTCTTGAGTAACTGCTGCCCAGTTCCCAACCATGATTGTGACCGCTGCAACAAGACCGAGTAATGGCGCCCAATCCACACGCATTGCGGGAAACGCTTCGATGAAAATACGGGCATAGAGGGCGAAGCTCGCTGCCTTTGACCCAGTCGAAAGAAAAGCTGTCACTGAGGTTGGGGCTCCTTCGTAAACATCGGGGGCCCACATGTGAAACGGCACTGCGGCAATTTTGAAAAATAGCCCTGCAGCCAACGTGATCATCGCCAACAGGAGAATAGGCCTAAGTGAACCCTCGAGCGAGGCGGTGTCACGAGTTATGTTGCCAATTATCGCTCCCACCGAAGTGCCTATCTCACCCAGATTCGTCGAACCCGCGACTCCATAGAGCAGCGACATTCCATACAGCAACACACCCGATGAAAATGCGCCCAGCAAGAAGTACTTCATCGCGGCTTCATTTGAACGTCGCTCGCGCTTCGTAAATGCTACTAGGACGTAGAACGTAACGGCCATTAGCTCCAGCGCGATGTAAAGGGCAATTAGATCGTATCCACAGCCCAGAAACATCATTCCTACTGTGGCAAAGAGAACTAGTGCATAGAACTCGCCGTGTTGCTCACCTTCTATTTCAAGATAGCGAGTCGAAATGGCAATCGCCAGCCCGGCAGATACCAGGAAGATGCTCTTGAATAAAAGCGCAAAGCCGTCAATGCGCACCATGCCGTAGAAACCGTCGAGCGGCAGGATGTCGCGGCTATACCACCATTGAAGTCCCAGCGAGATGGCTGCCAAAGCAACTCCCACCAGAGCAAAGTGGGCGACTAGTCTGCTCTTCCGATAAGGCAACACCACTTCCATGACGAGTGCTACACATGCGCAGACGGTCAGGATAAGCTCGGGGGCGATCAGTTGTAGATCAGAGAGCTCGAAGAGTGCCGTGGTGTTGGCTTGCAATAGCATGAAGTAGACTTTGTTTCTGGTCTTTGTTCTTTGGCCTTTGGCCTTCGATCTCTGATCTTTAACGGGTCAATCGAAGGTCAAAGACCGAAGATCAAAGCTCGTCACTCATTGCTCATTACTCATCATTCGTCATTTTTTGCGGCGCGCTCTGTTGCGGGTAGCGCGACCGGCATCCCGGGAATGGGATAGTCGGGTCGCACCTGACGCACCACGGCGTTTACCGGTCTCGCGATGTAATCAAGAAACGTCTTGGGATAAACGCCGATCCAAAGCGACATGATTACGAGTGGCGCCATATAGAGCCATTCTCGCTTGCTTAAGTCGGTAAGGTTTTCATTCTTCGGATTATCAATGTTCCCAAAGAACATTCGCTGATAAAGCCAGAGAATGTAGCCCGCATTCAGGATGATCCCCAATGCACCCCATGCCGCCCACATCGGGTTTGCCTCAAATGCACCTCGTAGTGAGAGGAACTCAGAAATGAAGACACATAGCAGCGGCAGACCGATAGCTGTCATCGCCATCGATAGAAAGACGGCCGCATAACCAGGCATGACATGAGAGAGTCCACCGAACTCTGCAATGTTTCGCGTGTGTCGTCTCTCGTAAATGATCCCAACCAAAAGGAACAATGCGCCCGAATAGATCCCGTGATTTACCATATGTAACACGGCTCCATTCACACCATTTGGGTTTAGCGCAAACAGTCCCAGCATCACAATGCCCATCGACGAGACGGACGAGTAAGCTACGAGCTTCTTAACATCGCCGTCCTTCTTAACCACGAAGTACATGGCTGCCAGTGCGCCGTAGATGATTCCCACAATGGCCAGAAAGACCATCACACTGCGTACACCGAACGTTCCAAATCCGGTAACCCAGCTACTTTCATCGCGCGAAGCTGCCGGGAACATCGGCAGATTGAAACGATAGAATCCGTACGTACCGAGCTTCAGCAAGATGCCTGCGAGAATGACTGATCCGGCGGTTGGCGCCTCAACGTGTGCGTCGGGAAGCCAGGTATGAAAGGGAAACATCGGGACCTTGATGGCGAACCCGAGCGCAAACGCAAAGAAAAGCAGAATCTGCATCGTTCCCATCGGCATAACGGAACCCAACGCCTGCATGTAGAGGATGTTGAAAGTGCCGGTGCCATTCTGGGCCGCAATCTGTATTGAGTTAGCCACGAGCTGCGCTGCCTGCTCGTTTCCAGCCAACATCGACACCGTGCCCTGCGTGATTTGAGACGTAAGCGTCGTGTCCTGTGTCAGGAAATACATCTTCAAGACACCCAGTAACATGATCACTGACCCAACTAACGTATAGAGAAAGAACTTGATGGCTGCATAAAGTCGATTCTCACCACCCCAGATCCCGATCAGGAAATACATCGGCACTAGGGATACTTCGAAGAACAAATAGAAGAGAAACAGATCCATCGACGCAAAGACGCCGACCACTGCCGTCTGCAGCAGCAGCAGTAACACGTAGTATTCCTTTTCGCGCTTCTGAATGTATTTCCATGAGGACAGCGCAGCAATCACCCCCAACAAGGTAGTGAGAACAATGAGTAGCACTGCGACACCGTCTGCGCCCATCTGATAGCGGGCGCCAATCACGGGGATCCATTGATGATCCTCGAGAAATTGCATTCCGCCGGTTTCACGGTTGTAGCCAAACAAGAGTAGTGAAGCGAGAAAGGTGAGGCCGAACCAGGCAGTCGTAAATTTTTTGATCAACTCGCCCTGGTCCTTCTTAAGGACGGCAAGAATGATGATTGCGCCGACTACCGGCAACCACGTAACGATTGAAAGAAGATGCGGCATAGTGCTCATTCCTTCGAGCCAAAATCGTTGGTCTTCAAAACCAATTCTTCAAGAGGTAACCCACCATCACAAACTGACAACGGCAAAAACAGAACGCAGAGCGCTCATAATGTCTGCTCCGAAAAAGATGGTTACAGCCACGACAAGCCCCAGGACCATTACCAGAGCGTAGTTCTGCGCCAACCCGGTCTGTGCTGCGCGAAACAGTGGTGACATCAGGCTAATGATAAAAGCCGCAATTGCATTAACGAGTCCATCAATTAAGTATTTGTCAGTACCACCCGTGATGCGGCTAAAGAGTCGTGTTACCCAGGCCGAACCATTGACCAAACCGTCAATAATCTTTGCGTCAAAAGCAAAAACAGCACGGGCGGCATCCATGACGCGCCTTGTCACAGTTGCCCCGTAAAACTCATCCACCCAGTACTTGTTGTAACTCGCGCGGTAGAGTGGTCCAAGACGCGCAGCCCACACATCAGCCAGTCGCGGGCTCTTCACATAGAACAATAGGCCAAGCCCAATCCCAGCTGCTGCAACCAACAATGAAATCAATATGAACAACCACTCAGCTGCGGTGTGACTCCCCAGCGCCGCCTCAGCAGAGTGCGCCAGATTGAATCCAGCGTGCGCAGGTTCTGAAGCAGCTTCATGCGGAACGGTTGTGGAAGCGGTTGGTGGATGACCCTCGGCAGCGACATGTGGCCTTTTGAACTCTCCCGTTTGAACATCCCAGATAATGGGGTTCAGCCAATTGACTATGTTCAGCTTGCCACCGATGTGGTGGCCGCCTGTAAACGCCGGGCTAATGCCGACAAACCCACCAATAGTTGCCAATACCGCCAGCACCACCAGCGGCACCCACATCGTGCGAGGCGATTCATGAGGTTCGTGTACAGCGTGGCCGTGGTGGCTTGCGACTGGGCCAACATGCTCACCCGGCTCATGGCGAGGGCGATCTCCAGCGGACTCCATTCGCGCATCATGTGGTTTCACACCTTCGTCGTAGCCGTGCACGTGCGCTTCATCTGCTTCCCCACCCGCTGGCGCTTCAAGGAATCGTTCCCGTCCCCAGAATGTCATGGCCACCAGTCGTGTCATATAGAACGCCGTGCAGGTTGCGGCAATCGTGCCTACCAACCAGACAAGCCAGCCCAAGGGGATTTGATCGGTCGATGCAGAACTCCAAAGGATTTCGTCCTTAGACCAGAATCCGCTGAACGGAATAATGCCGCAAATGGCCAACCAGCCGGCGAGGAAGGTCATATAGGTGTAGGGCATGTATTTCCTGAGATTGCCCATACGCCTCATGTCCTGCTCATGGTGCATGCCATGGATCACGCTGCCTGCGCCGAGGAACATGAGGGCTTTAAAGAAAGCATGCGTCATGACATGAAAAATGCCGATGACGAATGCGCCAACGCCGCAAGCCATGAACATGAACCCAAGCTGCGAGACGGTCGAGTACGCCAATACCTTCTTTATATCGTTCTGCGTGATACCAATTGTTGCAGCGAACAAAGCTGTGGCAGCCCCGACAAGAGCGACCACCAGCATCATTGATTGCGAGTGCTGGAAGATGACGTTTGTTCGCGTCACCATGTAAAGCCCAGCAGTAACCATCGTTGCCGCATGGATGAGAGCTGAAACCGGGGTCGGTCCCGCCATTGCATCGGGGAGCCACACGTGAAGTGGCAACTGCGCAGACTTCCCACACGCGCCCACGAAGAGACCCAACGCGATCCAGGAAAGCAGTCCCCAATGGCCGAGTGGTTCAAGTGGATAGTCTTTTGCCTGATTAAAAACGTCGAGGTATTGGCTGGTTCCAAAGGTAGCAATGATGCCAAAGATGGCGAGCGCGAATCCGAAATCGCCGATGCGATTGGTGATGAAAGCTTTCCGAGAGGCGTCAGCTGCTTCCTGGCGGCTAAAATAGTAGCCAATCAAAAGGTATGAACAGAGACCAACACCTTCCCAACCGACAAACATCATCAGGAAATTTGAACCCATCACCAGCACCAGCATCGAGAACATGAACAATCCCATGTAAGCGAAGAAGCGATAGAACCCTGGATCGCCATGCATGTAGCCGGTGGCAAATACGAAGATGCAGAGACCCACTCCGATTACTACCAGCATGAAGACTGCCGAGAGGGGATCTAACTGATAACTCCATTCGACGTTCAGAACTGAACTGCTTGGCGGTGGCGTTACGGCGACAAGTACTACCTGCGGTTCGTTTTGTTGTTCTGGTGACAGCGCCTGGTACTGCTTTTGCGCTTCTTGTAAGCCGGCAATCCTGGCTCGTTCGCTCGAGCCTAAAGTTTGGTTCACCGCACCGCCCGGAATCCAAGTGAAGTTGAAGGCTCCATCCTGACTCGTGACGTAAGTATTGGGCCAGATGGCATGGCTGCCGAATCCATATGAATAGACTGCTCCAACGGTCAATAAAAAGGAGAGCGCGATAGAGCCAACAGCTATGCCCCCAATCAGTTTTTCAGAGAAGCGAAAAAGGCGCCCGAAGATGCCGTTGACTGCGGCACCGAGTAGTGGCAGGAGGGGAACAAGCCAGATGAGTCTATGCATTATCCGTAGGTGGTTCGTGGTTTGTGGTTTGTGGTTTGTGGTTCCTTGCAAAGGCCGCAACTGAACCAGCCAAACGGACGAACGAACTAACAACGAACAACTAACAACCAACGAGAACCGCTACCATTTCAAGATATCAATCTCATCCACCCAGATTGTTTCTTTGTTGCGATACAGCGCAATTACTATTCCGAGGCCAATTGCTGCCTCAGCAGCGGCGACCACAATAACGAAAACGCTGAATACTTGACCGGCCACCGCGTTCAAGTTCCCGGTTTCCTGCAGGTACCTTGAGAACGCAATGAAATTCAGATTCGCCGCATTCAGGATCAACTCGATCGACATAAAGATGACGATGATGTTGCGCCGGGTTAGTACTCCAGCTACGCCGATCGTGAACAGAATGGCGCCAATCACAAGAAACTTGGACAGATCTGGATTACGGGCTGTCGCCTCCATCAACGCGAGGCGACCACTGTCCGCTTCTTGCAGGACAAGTGCGAGCAAAGGAACGGTAAAAGTCAACATATGTGTCTCTAGTTCTGCTCTGTCGCCGCGAGCTTCGCCAATTCGGGATCTGCCACCTTCTCCTCTTGAAGTACTTCAGGTGCAACGTCATCGGCAGACGCTTCCTGCCTCAAGGTGCGCGCCAGCATGACCGAACCGATGATCGCCACCAGCAGCAGCACGCTCGCGATCTCGAAGGGTAGCGACGCGAATCGGTAAAGGCTGTTTCCAACCTGTTCGGTGGCGTTTGTGATTCTGGCGGTTCCCGTTGCACCCGCCGGCAGTGCCTGCTCGCGCTGCTGACGCTGTTGTTGTGCAGCGGCGAGCGCCGCCTGGTCACGTTTCTGAAGACCGCGATAACCGGTATTCATCGCGAACAGCAATCCTGCAGCTAAAAGAAAGCAGAAAATCAAGCTCGCTATTACTTGGCGCGGTCGGTGGAACAACTCTTCGCTGCCTCGCTCTTCCGCACCTACATTCACCAACATGATAACGAACAGAAACAGCACCATCACGCCGCCGACGTAAACCAGAATCTGGACACCGGCAATGAATTCAGCTTGGAGCAAGATGAAGAGTGCAGCAACAGAAACGAGGGAGGAGATTAAAAACAGTGCGCTGTGCACGGCGTTGCGAGCCATTACGGTCAATAGACCGGCAAGTATCGCCGCGATTGAGAAAACCCAGAAGAAGACTGCTTCCCAGCCCGACAGAACCATTTTATTTAAGATTGAAGTCTGAAGATTTCGTGGTCCGCTTTTTCTCAGGATTCTGTTGACGCTGAGCGGAAATACGAGATCTCGCCATTATGTTCAACTCCTAGGACAGGTACTTCACCGTCTCGCGGCCTTGCTCGAGCATCTCTCGGTTCCAGACAAAGCCAGCCCGTGAGTAGGTGGCCAGCTCAAAGTCCTGCGTCAATTCAAGACACGATGTTGGACAAGCCTCCTGGCATAGAGCACAGAACATGCACCGAGACGTATCGAAGATGAACTCGTCCAGAACCTTCTTGCGGCGAGGCTTACCCGCCACCACGATCTCTACGTCCATTGCCAGAACGTCAATACAATCCTCAGGGCAAGCTAACGCACAAAGATTACACGCGATGCAGAGTGTCTCGTGCGTTTCCGGATCCATGTTAAGGCGCGGGGCGCCGTGAAATCTTGGCGCCACCTCGGGCCGGACCTTCGGGTACTGTTCAGTGTAAATCCCCTTGCCCGCAACTGAATCCCGGTCGGTCAGTGCTCCGATGTTGTACTTCAGCGTCAGCCCCAGACCCTTAAGGAGATCCGACAGGAAGAAACGCTTTACCTTATCGATGAATTTTGGCTTTGGGACTTTTACGAGAGGCATTATGTTATTTCCAATTGTCGATTGCCGATTGCGTCATGTTTAAAAAGTCAATGAGTGCAGACGCCAATTGGCAATCTTTATTCTCTTGCTGACGCCGTGCTTGCGACCGCTGGTTTGCCTTGCGGCACATTTACGAGTCGGATGTTTCGACGCTGTGACTTGAGATTAAAATCGCGAGAGCGCCAATTGATCTGGGACAACAGTAATCCTGTAATCACCAAACCCAACAGCCCGAAGAAGATCATCAATCCCTTGCCAGTGGCCGTCAGGTTTAGGCCGTTGCTCATTGACTCGATCGTGTTCATTCCCCGCCAGCCGTCGAGTCCCTGAACGATGACTATCGCGATCGCTGTCAGGCCTATATTGATCAAGGCGGACGGGATTAACCACTTCCACCCAATGTCCATCAACTGATCATAACGGAACCGCGGCAATGTCCAGCGTAACCAGAAGTACAGGTAAAGCACGCCCAGCAGCTTCGCGATGAAAATGAACAAACTGACTATAACATAGAGGTTGTGGTAGCCCCGGGCTTCAGTTAACCCATAAACAAATGGAAAGTACCATCCACCAAGGTACATCGTGACCGCAACCGCCGAGACGACCACCATCGCCGCATACTCTGCCATGAAGAAAAGCGACCAGCGGAAACCCGAATACTCTGTATGAAACCCTGCCACGAGTTCTGATTCGGCTTCAGGCAGATCAAACGGCGCCCGATTGTTCTCTGCAATGCCGCTCACCAGGAAGATGAGGAACCCGACGGGCTGATATAGAACAAACCAGATGGTATCTGTGGCCTGCGCATAAACCACGCCCGACAAAGAGAGGGTACGAGCAAACATGAGACCGCCTATCAGTGACAGACCCATTGCAACCTCGTACGAAACCATCTGAGCGCTTGAGCGTAGCCCACCCAGCAAAGCGTATTTCGAGTTCGAAGACCACCCGGCGAGGATCAGGGCCAGTACCCCGACGCTGGAAACGGCGAGAACAAAAAGCAATCCAATGTTCACATCCGTGATGACACCCCAGTCAGGAGCAAAGGGAATGACCACCATCACTACGAACGCTGCAGCAACAGCTATGTAAGGTGCGAAAAAGAAGATCCAACGGTCTGCCTTTTCCGGAATGAAGTCCTCTTTAGTAAGCAGCTTGATTCCGTCAGCGATTGGCTGCAGCAGTCCCCAGGGCCCCACTCGCATCGGTCCCAATCTCGCCTGCATGAATGCGGATATCTTTCGTTCCAAATACGTGGCATAGGCCACCCATCCTGCGGTGATCGTCACGACCAACCCAATCTGAATAAAGGGCCATACCACGTAATTGACCACGTCGCGGCTAAAGAACCGCAACAGCAGTTCATCAATAAAGTTGACTGGCGCAAAAAGGAGTATCAGAAGATGCATGACCTATCGGTCGATCTCTCCGAGAACAATATCCAAGGTGCCGATAATTGCGACCACGTCTGCGACCAGGTGTCCAACACACATCTGCCTCAAAGCCTGCAGGTTAACGAATGATGGTGGACGGACACGAACTCGCCAGGGATGCGCGGAGCCATCCGAAACAAGAAAACAACCAATTTCACCTTTAGGTCCTTCGATCGAGTGATAGTATTCGCCGACTGGAGGCTTCACGATTTTTGGCAGCTTCGCGTTGACCGGGCCGTCGGGGAGACTATTCAGCGCCTGGTCAATGATCCGTCGCGACTGACGCATCTCCTCCAACCTCACCAAGTATCGATCGTAGGTATCGCCGTTCTCGCCCAAGGGGATTTCAAAATCCATGTCCGCGTATGCGGCATACGGACGCGATTTGCGCACATCCCAGGCAACCCCAGACCCACGCAACGCAGGCCCGGACAAACCAATGGCCACCGCGTCTTCTGCCGAGATTACGCCAATGCCAACAGTCCGGCTTAACCAGATGCGGTTCTCAGAAAGCACTGTCTCGTATTCGTCGAGTCGCTTCGGAAAATTGCTGACGAACTGGCGCACGTCCGACTCAAACCCGTCATACGCATCGTTTGGCATGCCGCCGACACGCCACGCATGACACGTCAGCCGCGCACCAAACTGTCGTTCGAAAATCTTGAGGATCTCTTCTCGCTCGCGGAGTGCCCAAAGAAGCACTGTGATAGCGCCAATATCGAGGGCGTGGGTGGCTAACCACAGCAAGTGAGATGCGATCCGATTTAACTCCGTCAGGATTGTCCGCAGGTAATGAGCGCGTGGCGGTACAGGCAAGCTCATCATCTGCTCTACAGTTTCTACCCAAACCAATCCGTTGGAGACCGCAGCGATATAGTCGAGCCGATCCCAGTATGGAGCGATCATCGTGTACTGGCGGTTCTCAGAAATCTTCTCCATCCCGCGATGCAGATAACCAACGTCACAGTCGAGATCGATCACGGTTTCGCCGTCCAGCCGCAAGATTACTCGCAGCACCCCGTGTGTAGAAGGATGCTGCGGGCCCATGTTGAGCACCATCTCCGGGCTGTCTAATAGCGTCTCTTGAGTTGTGGCGATTTCTACCTGATGCATACAAAACTCATGCGGCCGCAGGTTCAGGGGATGCTGGCAAGTAACATCCGGTCACACTCCACGGTTCGATAATTAATCCGATTTCAGTCACTTCACCTTTTGCGCGAGCCTCGACTAATTTGGCGATAATCGCATGTGCAGCGCTCGCCTTGTTCCAGACGTTGCGCGGCTCAGCAGTCTCAGTCAACACAAACCCCGCCACTTTCGCCGCTTCCGGCGAGTCAAAGACCTTAGCATTGTATTGTGCTGCGATCTCCTTAGGCGTCATGACTCAGCCCAGGCTTTCACTCTTGGTTTTCGGTCTTCGACCTTTGGCCTTTGGTCTTAGATCTTAGATTCTTGTTTCAGTCTGCTGTGTAACCTGAGCTCAGAACAAAAGGATCCACGCTTCCCCTCTTTCCCTTTTCTCCTCTTCACTTTACGACCACACGCAAAGACCGAAGGTCGAAGGCCAAAGGCCAAAGGCCTATTTATCCTTAGGCATAACCTCTTTTCCCTGCTGCAGTATCACGCGCATCATCCGCTCTTCCGGAACCGAAAGGATCTCAAGCCCGTAAGCCCGACGTTGCTCTAACTGTTCGCGCTGTACGTCTGTCATCTCCGGTAGATGCTTTGCGGTCCACTCGTTCTCGACAAATTCAAGCGCATGATCCTTTCGCAGGGGATGTCCGCTCCAATCAGGTGGTAAGAGAATCCGCCGCAGATCTGGATGATTGTGGAAGGTGATGCCAAACAGATCATACACCTCGCGCTCCAGCCAGTTCGCTGCAGGCCAAACACTTGTCACGCTTTCTACACCTTCTATGTCAGTTGTCAGCACCTTCAGTCTCACGCGTTCATTTTTGTTAATTGAATAAAGATTGTAGACGATATCAAACGGTGCCTCGACTCGCGTGGGATAGTGAACACAAGTCAGATCCGAGAGGTAATTGAACTGCGTTTCGCTGTCGTCCCTGAGGAATCCACAAACCTGGACGATGTTTGACCGTGCAACAGTGACGGATAACTGACCCAGAAACTCTATAGCTTCACCAACCGCTTCCCCGAAGGCGTTGCGTAGCTTCTGAACCAACGCATGCCCTGACGCATCGACTGGCTTCGGCCCTTCCTCTTTCTTCTTTACGGGTGGCTTTGGAGTTCCAGGAGTTGCGGATTGTTGCTCTTTGACGGCGGCTACTCTGGTCTTTGCCTGTTCGACCATCGCCGCTTTTTCAGCATCGGCGTCGGCAACAACACCAGCTGGAGGAGTGGCTTCAGGTGGAGGTGTTCCAGACGCAGCATCCTTACGTTCGGGCTCGGGACGTCTTACTGACTGTGGCTCCTTGGGGTCTTCTGCCATAAGCTCGAATTTCGGCGCTCACACACCTGAAGCGCCTCGTTCCGACGTTCAAGTCAGCACGCAAGAATCGGAATGTAAATGTTAATGCTAAAACAGTAGGACGGCAAAACGGGATTTAAGCATGCGATGTATTTACTGTCAACCGAGTTTAATTGCACAGTACAGCCCGTAAACGCCAGTGGTATTGAGCTTAAATGCGCAGAATGGAAGAGCCTACTTTCTAGTTCAAGTACTCCCTCCTGTTTGACAATGCTGTCCTTGTTCCTGAACAAATCGATCTTAGAGAACTGAGATCATTATGCGCGAAGTGTCATGAAGGTTTTCCTTCCACTCAGATTGAACTGTCTATAATCTTAGTTGAACTTTTCATTTTGCCCTGTTAGCAGCGTCGCAAATTTTTCCCTGGTCAAGTTTTTTATTGACTTGAAAATGCATCGGGAGTAATTTTCGCGCGGTTCCCCCAGACCAGTTTTGGTGCGAGCTTCACATCTCGCGACATCTGGCAATAAGCCTCGCACCTTTTACAACGCTCAACATCGCCTTTCGAACTAGTTTTCCTTCACTGTTGGCCCATTAGCCAGGAGTCCTTACATGAAGTCCATTCCTCCCACACATCCTCTCCGGCGATGTATCCGTCTGCTCTGTTACGTCCTTTGCTGCTCGTTGCTCCTGAGTTCATTCATTCCCCTTGTGCTTAAAGATTTAGGTTGGACCAGTCGGGCGCAGGGAACTTCGCCAAGCGCACGGCCTCGTCCGCAGGCACCGGAAGGGAGCTTTCCCGATTTGGATGAAGTGCGCCGGAGGCCCAGTGAGGAGCCGCGCGCGCCGCAGGAGATTCATTCCACTATTCGCTCGCGGCACAATCCGGAAGCGCCACGCAATGGCCGCCGAGTGGGCGA
>DATETN010000004.1:0-20937 GCA_035283645.1 Pyrinomonadaceae bacterium | reverse complement strand
CGCTGTCTTGGTGAACCAAGGAAATTCTACACCCGGCAGTATGTATGATGGTTTTCTTACATGGACCCAATCGACTGGAGCACATTCAACCTAATCCTACACACGGCAGTGTGTAGTCCCTTCAGATCCAACCTACAAAGACGTGCCACCCCCTTCTCTTTTTCAACAATACCAACGCAGAAGACGGTTGACATTCAGAACCCTCAACTTCACCCGTCCTCAATTTCGATGAAGCTTCAAAGTCGGCAACGTGAAATAAGGGTGGAGTCCGTCTAGTAGGTAGGATCTGAAAAGCACTACACACTGCCGTGTGTAGGATCTATTTTTTTGACACAGTCTCTGAAGTCGGTGGTATTGCAAGCGGCTCTCCAGGATGAACTGATCATGGTGATTAAGGTCAACAGAAAACCAAGGACGTGTTTGGAGTGTGGGTCCAAGCGGGTGGCGGTGATCCTTTATGGGCTACCCAATTTCTCTGATGACGAGCTTATGCGGAAGGAGGAGTTGGGAAAGATTGTGTTTGGCGGGTGTGTGATTACCGGGGAGGATCCTCTGTGGCAGTGTGTGGATTGCCGGCAGAAGTATGATCGAGTCATGTCTGAAGGCTGAAGATCGTCTGGTGAAAGCGCAACGGCTGCGGATGAAATGATAAGAACATTTTCCATTTCCCAGTTTCCATTTGTTTTGAGGCAGGGCTCAACCTCAGTTACTCAGCAGCCGTACAGTCATAGGTGAGGTCCTCACTGTCCTCGCTATTGAATTCCCATTCGAGAACGTCGCGAAGATAACTAAACAGTTGGTCTAGAGTATTGATTGATTTAAGGCGTTCAGGTCTTCGTTCATAGGGGAATACTCAACCTTGTGAGAGTTAGTACATCCATTCTGATTCGGGGATCTCTGCGCTTTTGAGAATGGCGCGCAGAGTGCCGAGCGGTAAGGTGCGACCGCGATGTTCGGGAACTATTACCTGTAGTCTCTTTTCCGCGTGGCGCCACTTGCGATGACTGCCCTTTTGGGAAATAAGTTCAAATCCGTAAGTCTTAAGCAGGCGTTCTACTTCGCGAGCCGTCATTCGACGAATACGCTCGCCCATTAAACGAGAACCTCACGTAACACGGCGTCTTCGGGTAGATCAATTGGATCCGGTTGAAGATAGAGCTCAATTGCTTCGCGAATATTTTCCAGCGCCTCATCCTCGGTGTGACCGGCTGATGCACATCCGGGTAATTCCGGACACCACACGGCCCATTCGCCGGTTTCATCATCTCGTTCCAAAAGGACACGCCACTTCATGATTATTACCTCTACCTCATCATAGTCTGGCTACAAAAGCTCCATCCAGGCTTTGAGCGTCGGCTTAACCCCCCCTGCGGTGCCTGCACCTTCTTCAAATGAGTGTCCTTGATGTGTTTCCTCGGTACCGCTATTGTCCACGATGAAAAGATCGCCACCGCGCCGGATGGCATCAGACTTCTTTGTTTCCTTTTGCAATTGTTACCATCTGGTGAACTACAGACGGAGCCTAGTCGGATGTGTAAAAGAGAGGAAAAGACTCCGGAAACGCGTTGGATTATAGCCTTGCCGCGTCGGAGCAACAAGTTCAGCGGTTTTCTTCGTGGCTGACACTTACAAATTGTTGAAACGGCATCATGCGAATCGGAAAGCGGGGGCGGCGCCTCTATTAATCTGCGTAATTTGTGTAATCTGTGGATGGCGGCATAAACCTACGGACTCGGGCTGCGTGTGTCATTGTCGGTTCTCCTTAACAGTTGTTACTTTATTCTAGCCGACCGATATGACATCCAGCATACTTGTCTCCAAGAAACTACTGGCCGCTTGGATAGACCATCGTTAACGGATCGGGTAATGGAATACGTCGCAGTTGTCCATCCTTTGCGATCTTAAGCAGCGAATGCTGCGGTCTGTCAGGATTACCCTTCGTTATCTCCTCAATATTACCTACGACGAGAATTACAAGCTTCTCTGGTTGCAGGTACTTCTGAGCAACGCGAAGCACATCGTCGGCGGTTACCGCACGAACACGATCCCGATACGTCGCCCAGTAATCTGGGGGACGCTTTGTAAACTCGTCCCCGGCAAACACGCCCGCGATCTGGCCGGCCGTCGCAAAGTTGCGCGGGAACACTTCGATCAGAAAGTTCTTGGCCGTCTCTAACTCCTCCGCGGAAACCTTGGTCGTGCGAACTCGAGCAATCTCTTCGAGCACGATGTCGATTGCTTGAGATGTCGTTGGATTCTTCGACTGAAATGCCGCACGGAATACTCCGGGATAATAAACACCGAGTCCAAAGTTCGAACCGGCGCTGTACGCCAATCCCTCGTCTGAGCGCACTCGCGAAGTGATACGCGAGGTGAATCCGCCGCCTCCGAGAATGTCGTTCATTATGCTAATGGCGTAGGAGTCCGGGTTATCGCGCAAAGACCCGGTGTGACCAATGCTCACGCGACCCTGATTTACGTCAGCTTTATGAACAGTGTAGAGCCCAGCGACCGGAGTTATTGTCGGCTTCGGTACCTCCGGAACAGTCTGCTTGCTAACGGGCCAACCCTTCATCGCTGCTTCGAGTTTCGCCAGCATCTCCTTCGTATTGAAATCTCCAGAGATTGCCAGGATAAACCCACCAGGCTGGACATACTTTTGATGAAAAGCCAGCAAGTCTTCGCGGGTAATGCTATCTATAGAAGCTTTGGTAGTCTCCTTTGACGCAAAATGATCTGCCCCGTACATCAGGCGAGACCATTCCCTTCCCTCAATCGCGTCGGTGCGATCGTTCCGGCGTTCCATATTTTGCAGTAACTGACTCTTGGCGAGCGTCAACCGGTCTTCCTGAAAACGCGGGTTTCGCAACATATCAAAGTAGAGCGCCAGCCCTTGATCGATGTCCTTGGACAAGAGGTTTAGATTTGCGGTGCCTTGTGTCGCGCCGACTGTGCTGTTGATGCTCGCCGCCAGAAAATCCGCAGCTTCATCAAATTCTTCTGCTGTCTTCGAGGTTGTTCCCCCGGCGCGCATTTGACTTCCCATCAGCGCTGCCAGACCCTCCTTACCTGCTGGATCGAGATACTGTCCTGTACGGATCCCAGTTACTACGTTTACCAGCGGCAGGTCATGGTCCTCAACCAGATAAGCCACAACACCATTGGAAAGCACGTGCCGGTACTGCTCGCGTTTTGGCGGAGTGAAGTTAAGTGTCGTGTACTTTAACTCGCGTGGATGAGAGGGAATTGCAGCTGGCTGCTGGGCCAACAAGGTCCAAGACGAGAAGGTTAGCAACATTAAAGCTAGAAATGCTGAAAGTGTTTTCCTGTTTTGCATGTTCACTGATTACCTCCTTCGAGTTGTTTGAGGCGATCTTCCAGCATCTTTTTGACCACCTTGAAAAAGTTCTGCTTTTCAGCCGGTGCTGAGGCGGCCTGTTGGTCCATGCGCGACAGCATCTGTTTGATCTGTTCCGGCTTCGCTTGCGCCAGCACCGCCTTCATTTGATTGACCTGGGTCTTCTCTTGATCGTTCAGTCCAGCAAGCGCCGGGTCTTCGGGGCCGGAGGCTTTTTTCGTGTAGTAGATTGCGATAGTCCGGTTCTCTGGCTTGAAATACGTATTGGCGACGCGGCGAATGTCTTCAGCGGTAACCGCCTGATACCGTGCGGGGTCAGTATTGATAGTGTCCCAACCTCGGTTTCCATCACGCAGCAGCAGTTGTACCATCAGGCCAAAGTTTGACTGCAACCCGCGAAAGTTATTTGCGGCGTACTGATTCTTAACCTTCTGCAACTCTTTGGCATCCACCGGCTCCTTCTGCAATTTCTCCAGCTCGCGATAGAGGGCTTGTTCGACGTCTTCGGGTGTTTTGCCGGGCTTCGCTACTCCATTTACTTCAAACAGACCTTCATATTTACGGGAGTTCTGTCCGCCGCTGGCGCTGTTGGCCACTGCCTGCTGGAGAACGAGTGACTTGTAGAAGCGTCCAGTGCGGCCGCTCAAAAGGCTTCCAAGAATGTCTAAAACAAATGAATCCGGGTGCCCTTCCGCGACCGTGTGATAGCGCACTCTAACCTGCGGATTGGTCTCCGCATATGCGCGCATGCGCTTTTCTGCGAGTTGGGGCATCTCGCTCGTACGCACCGGCTCAGGCGGACGCGGGCCACGAGGCAGTCGACCAAAATAGAGTTTGGCCAACTCGACCGCACGAACTGGATCGATGTCGCCAACCAAACACGCCGTCAGGTTGTTGGGCGCATAATTCACTGCAAAATAATCGAGCGCCTCCTCACGAGTGATGCCCTCCAGATCGCTCGGCCAGCCAACTACCGGCCAGCCATACGGTGACGACTGCCAGAACATCGAATCGAACTGTTCGTTGAATTTTCCTATTGGAGTACTGTCAGTCCTGAGTCGCCGCTCTTCGTGAACCACGTCGCGTTCTGAGTAGAATTCGCGGAAGACCGGGTTGCGCAAACGGTCTGATTCCATCCAGAACCATAGTTCCAGTTTGTTCGCCGGAACATTAATGAAGTAGACAGTAAAGTCGTTGCTGGTGCCGGCATTCATGCCTGAGCCACCGGCACTGGTGTAGACGCGGTCAAATTCGTCTTTCACCATCAACTCCTTCTCTTTCTTTGTTAGGTCGTTGAACCGCGCCAACAATTCTTTGTGACGTTCCGAGCGATATTGTGGATCTTTGGCGTTCGCAATTTCGCCGAGACGTGCTTTTTGAATCAGTGATTGTTCTTCCTGGCGCAGCTCCGCCCGAACAGCGTCCATCTCCTTAATTAGTTTGAGATTCTCGTCGATGTTCTTTGTGCCAATTGCGTGCGTCCCTTTGAACATCATGTGCTCAAACAGATGGGAGAGGCCGGTGATGCCTGGCCGCTCATTCACTGATCCAACGCGTGCAATCCAACCAGCGGCCACATTTGGATCACCTTTACGGGGCACTAGCAGGAGGCGCATCCCGTTTTCCAGGACGACTTCCTGCACCGGCACCTTCTGGGCAATGACGACCATGGCACAGAGCAGTAGCGTCAATAGGCTTAGAGTGATTCTTTTCATCGCATCCTCGTGTGTTTGGGGCAGCTAAACTCCACCGCAATTGCCTCTCGTTCGGGAGCTTTTGGATGAAGTTCGGTTAAGGTCTTACAGAAGAGAGCCATTGAATAACACAGCGTACGTAACCGTTGCGCCTAAGGTTTCAAGGGATCAAACTAGTTTACGTATAAAACCTTTTCCAGAAAAGGCGATCGCTGCCCGCGGTAACAAACACCGCAGCGAGAATCGCCATCAATATGCCCAGAACAATCGCATCATTCGTGATAAGAGGTGTCATAAGCTGCCCTTTGCAAACCTAGCCGAAAGCCAGGCGACCGGAGAGAGTTGCATAGTTTTGCCGAAATCACGACTAATGGGAAGTAGAGTTCGGTTTTCTGGAATGTGCTATTTTCTCGGCACGCATTATCAGGCGGTAGACAATGCCATTATTCAGCATCATTACTCTCCTTCTTCTGACTTCATTTCAATGGACCGTTCACAACAGTGGCACGACGGCTCGTCTACGCGGCATCAGCGCCGTCAGTCCGCAAGTAGTCTGGGTTAGTGGTAGCCAAAGTACGGTCTTGCGCTCTATCGATGGCGGCGCTACGTGGGAGTGGCTGCGTGTCACGGATGAGCAACTCGATTTTCGTGACATTGATGCTGTCGATGCCAACAGGGCTTACGTCCTCAGCATAGGAAAAGGATCTGCATCTCGGATCTACAAAACAACAGATGGCGGAGTCACGTGGCAACTACAGTTCAAGGCCAAAGACGAAGATGTTTTTCTGGACGCGATGAGTTTTTGGGATGCAGAACATGGCCTCGCCTTTGGTGATTCGGTGAACGGCCAGTTCTACATCCTCAGGACCGACGATGGAGGGAAGGTTTGGAGTCGAGTGCAAACCAATCATCTGCCAAAGCCTCTCCCAAATGAAGGCGCATTTGCGGCCAGCGGCACCAACATTGCCACCTTTGGAAAGACACATGCGTGGATCGGCACGGGAGCTGCTGAAAAAGCTCGTGTACTACGCACTTCGGACGCGGGACTGACCTGGTCAGTAAACGAAACTCCGTTACGGGCAGGTCCATCTGCCGGGATCTTTTCAATTGCTTTTCGCGATGCGTTACGTGGTGTGGTTGTCGGCGGCGACTATCAAAAAGAGAACGAGGCACTCGACAACCTGGCCGTCACTGACGATGGCGGCACGACGTGGAAACTTGTGAAAGGGCTAAGTGGTTACCGCTCAGCTGTAGCGTACGTGCCGCAGAGCGCAATGATGGTGTCGGTCGGACCCAGGGGCGCCGATTATTCTGAGAATGGCGGCCTCACCTGGAAGCCTCTTGAGAACAGCCCCGGCCTTGACACGCTTGGCTTCGCGCCTAATGTTGGCGCTTCGCTGAAAAAGCAGTTGCGTTCCCGACAGGCAAGTCCGCCAAGAGTCATTGCCTGGGCATCTGGGGCTGAAGGCAGGATCGCGAGGCTGAGCATTCGTTGATGATGCTCGCTGATTGATCTGATGCCACTATTTACGCGTTAAGGTATGGACGGTTTCGTTTCCTGGTGCATGCATTTGGCATGTGCCAGAGGTGTTTTTTTGCTTCCTCAAGGGAGTATTACGTCGTCGAGCAGGCGACAAAGGAGATTGAATATGAAGTTGATGCTAGTAGCAATCGCTCTCTTAATCGCGTTTGCGGTTCCGATTGCCGCACAACACGCTCACGCTGGGCACCAACCGGCGCCGGCGGCTTATCTAGAACCCGGTGTTGGAGAAGTAGATCACCCGATTTCCACTGCAAACCCCGAAGCACAAGATTTTTTCAACCAGGGCCTGGCTTATCTCTACGGGTTCAACCACGATGAGGCGGTGCGCTCTTTCAAACGTGCCTCTGAATTGGACCCGCAACTCGCCATGGCGTATTGGGGCATGGCGCTGGCCCAAGGTTCAAACTACAACCTGAGAGCAGACCAGAATAAATTGCAGGAAGCATATGCAAATCTTGAAAAGGCCCAGAGACTGGCCGCAAAAGCTTCAGAACATGAACGCGCCTACATCGAGGCTCTCGCAAAGAGGTATTCCAAAGATCCACAAGCCGATCATACGAAGCTAGCGCTGGAATACCGAACGGCCATGAAGGAACTCACGGCCGCGTATCCGGATGATCTCGATGCTGCCACGCTCTATGCCGAGAGCATGATGAACCTTCGCCCCTGGCAGCTGTGGACACTCGATGGCAAGCCTGCCGAAGGTACGGAGGAGATAGTCGCGGTGCTTGAGGGGGTTTTGCGCCGCAATCCGAATCACACAGGCGCGAACCATTACTACATACATGCGGTTGAGGCTTCCAAATCACCCGAACGCGCACTAGCAAGCGCCTCGCGATTGGGCAAGCTGGCTCCTAAAGCAGGACACCTGGTCCACATGCCGTCGCACATCTACATCAGAACTGGTGATTACCTCGAGGCGGCCAAAGCGAACGTGGATGCCATCGTTGCCGACCGCGAGTACATTCAGAAATCGGGAGCCCAGGGTGTCTACCCGATGATGTATTACAACCACAACATCCACTTCCTGGCAGCGGCGAATGCAATGAAGGGACGTTATGCCGATGCGATTAAATCGGCGCGCGAGCTCGAAGCCAATGTAAAGCCTCATCTCAAGGCAATGCCGATGCTGGAGATGTTTATGCCCTACACGACGGTGACGCTTGTTCGCTTTCGTAAGTGGGATGAGATGCTGCAGGTGCCAAAGCCCGACGGTGATCTAAAGATTACAAATGCCTATTGGCACTTCGGCCGAGGGATGGCTTATGCCGGTACTGGCGATGCCGATAAGGCTGATGCCGAATTAAAGTCGCTGCGTGCAGTTTTTGCTACGATTCCAGAAGACGCGGGCCTGGGTAACGGCACAGCGCGAGGTGTGATTAAGGTTGCTGAGCAGATGCTTGCGGGCCAAATTGCGTTCGCACGCGGTGACAAGGCAGTCGCGATGACGCTCCTGGAGAATGCGGTCACTGCCGAAGATCAGGTCAACTACAATGAGCCGGCCGATTGGGACATTCCCGCCCGGGAGTTGCTCGGTGGAGTATTACTTACGCTGGGAGAGCATGCAGGAGCTGAAAAGGTGTTTCGCGCTGAGATTGCCAAGCACCAACGCAACGGGAGAGCACTCTTTGGTTTGGTGGAGAGTCTGAAGAGACAAGGTAAAGAGAGTTCAGCGCGCCTGGTGCAACGTGAGTTTGCGCAAGCCTGGGCCAACGCCGACACACAGCTCTCAGTAGAGATTCTTGCCGGAGCCAAGGCCAGGACGGTCGCGTCATCTCATCACGCTATGCCCGGCGTGCGCTTTTCTGGGGTCGATCTTGAGACAGGTGTGCGACTGAATTATGCCGAACAAGGCGATCCCAATGGAGAGCCGTTGATTATGCTGCATGGTTACACCGACTCCTGGTTCTCCTACAGTCGCGTGCTGCCGCTATTGCGGTCGCGTTATTGGGTGTACGTCCTCGATCAGCGGGGTCATGGGGATTCAGAACGACCAGCAAGCGGGTACTCAATGCGCGACTTCGCTCGTGACGTGTTAGCGTTTATGGACGCAAAAGGGTTAAAGAGCGCGACCATCGTGGGTCACTCAATGGGCAGTTTTGTTGCACAACACGTTGCAGCAACGGCGCCCGACCGCGTGAATCGCCTCGTGCTAATAGGATCAGCCGCATCGTTACACAACGAGGTGGTGCGCGCCTTGCAGAAAGAGGTGAATTCGCTTCAGGACCCATTGCCCGAGAGATATGCGCGTGAGTTTCAGGAGAGCACAGTCGCGCGTAAGTTACCGGATGACTTCATGAACGGCATCGTGAAGGAGAGTCTGAAGATACCGGCTCGAGTGTGGCAACAGGTCGTTAATGAGTTCGTAACAGCCGAGTCAGTAGCGCCACTGGAGAAGATTCGGGCGCGCACTCTGATCATCTGGGGCGATAAGGAAGCGACCTTTTCGCGGACGGAGCAGGATGCGTTGTTGGCTGCAATTTCCGGTTCTCGGCTGAAGGTTTACCCGAATACCGGGCACAGTCCGCACTGGGAGGAGCCTGAAAAGTTCGTTAAGGATCTGGAGGGGTTTCTGCAAAGCTAAAGAAAAAGAATCCTACACACGGCAGTGTGTAGTGTTCTTCAGATCCAGCCTACTAGACGAACGCCCCCCTCTTTTATCTCAACGTTACCGACTCAGAAGCTCTTTCGAAATTGGGGAGGGGTCGTTTGAGTGTTCTGAATGTCACCCATCTTCTGAGTTGGTATTGTGGAAAAAAAGAAGGAGGGTGGCGCGTTCTTTGTAGGTTGGATCTAAAAAGCACTACACACTGCCGTGTGTAGGATCTATTTTTCTGACACAGTCTCTGCCGTGTGTAGTATTAGCTTCTTTAATTGCTTTAGGATTCTGGTTGCTTCCGTGTATACCGTTTGGAGTGTACATTTGGCACGACATCAAATCCTGATTACGAAGAGTCATGTCTACTGAACCAAACAAAGTCATCTACTCCATGGTTGGAGTAAGCAAGTTCTACGACAAAAAACCCATACTTAAAGACATCTATCTCTCGTACTTCTATGGCGCGAAAATCGGTGTCATAGGATTGAACGGATCCGGTAAGTCTTCTTTGTTACGCATTCTGGCCGGCGTCGCCAAAGACTTCAACGGTGAGACTCATCTGTCACCCGGTCACACAGTCGGGTTTCTCGAACAAGAACCACTTGTTGATGACACCCGCACCGTCAGGGAAGTGGTTGAGGAAGCTGTGCAGCAGACGATCGAGCTACTCAAAGAGTTCGACCAGATCAATTCTCGGTTTGGCGAGACCTTGTCGGATGAGGAGATGAGCGCACTGCTTGAAAGACAAGGGGCAGTGCAAGAGAAGCTGGACCATCTGAATGCGTGGGATCTTGATGCCCGTCTGGAGATGGCAATGGACGCACTCCGGTGTCCGCCCCCTGATACATCAGTAAAAATACTTTCAGGCGGCGAACGTCGACGCGTCGCTTTGTGCCGGCTTCTGCTGCAGAAACCAGACATCCTGCTGCTTGACGAGCCCACAAACCATCTCGACGCTGAATCCGTTGCCTGGCTCGAACATCACTTGCAAACCTATGCCGGAACAGTCATAGCCGTCACCCATGATCGATATTTCCTCGACAATGTTGCTGGTTGGATACTCGAACTGGACCGCGGTGAGGGAATTCCCTGGAAGGGGAACTATAGTTCCTGGCTCGAACAAAAGCGAGAACGATTACGGCGGGAAGAAAAGTCAGAAACAGAACGACAGAAAACCCTCGAGCGTGAGCTGGAGTGGATTCGCATGTCGCCAAAAGCGCGCCATGCAAAGGGCAAAGCTCGTATCAACGCCTACGAGAAGCTTCTAGACAAAGAGTCTGAAAAACGCCGCGAGGACCTCGAAATTCACATCCCGGCAGGTCCAAGGCTCGGCAACGTCGTGATTGAGGCCGACCACGTCGGAAAGGGTTACGGCGAGAGGCTGCTGATTGATGATCTCAATTTCAAACTACCGGCTGGCGGCATCGTCGGTGTAATTGGTCCAAACGGCGCAGGCAAGACCACGCTTTTTAGAATGATCACCCAGCAGGAACAACCAGACAGCGGCACCATACGCGTCGGGGATACGGTGGTGCTCGGTTATGTGGACCAAAGCAGGGCCCTCGACCCAAACAAAACGATTTGGGAAGAGATTACAGGTGGCAATGATCTTCTGAAGGTGGGCAATCGTGAGGTCAACTCACGAGCATACGTTGGGCGGTTCAACTTTTCAGGCTCAGACCAGCAGAAGAAAGTCGGAATGCTTTCAGGGGGTGAACGCAATCGCGTACATCTGGCAAAGATGCTGAAAGAGGGCGCAAACGTGCTTTTGTTGGACGAGCCCACAAACGATTTGGACGTAAATACGCTGCGAGCACTTGAGGAAGCGCTCGAAAACTTTGCCGGGTGTGCGGTAGTGATTTCACACGATCGCTGGTTTCTTGATCGCCTGGCTACCCACATGCTGGCATTCGAAGGCGATAGCCGTGTGGTCTGGTTTGAGGGCAACTACTCGGAATACGAAGCCGATCGGAGACAGCGGTTGGGGGCAGCCGCTGATCAGCCTCATCGCATTAAATATAGACAGCTGACCCGGTGAAAGATTGAAGATTGCCAATTGCCGTTTGCCATTTTCAATCGGCAGTGTGAGTGGGTAGGAGTCTTCAATCTTCAAATCCTCCATCACCCGCTCTTCTTCGCCTTCAGTTCTTCCAACTCTTTCTCCAACCGCGCAATCTCTCCCTGAACGCCGGCTTTAAAATTAGGACTCGTAATACTTGTCACAGATTTTTTCAGAGCCATCAGCCGGGCTACTACCAAAGCCTGGTCGGCTGGCACCTCGACATCAGGTGTCACGCCAGTGCCCTCCCAGTTCGTCTTAGTGATCGGGTTAATCGCGCGACCAGTTGGCACAAACGCACTGAAGTGTTCATGCAGACGGAAACCACCACCTGGATGCGCACCACCGCCCGTGGTTTCGCCCACGATAGTCGCCCGCTTCAGATTCTTCAGGTTGTAAGTAAACTCTTCAGCACCCGAAAAGGTTCGTTTGCTGGTCAAAACGTAAACGTCCTTGTCCAGATAGCGTTTACCCGGTACCTCCTTACGGGTCCAGAACTCCTGTGTCCTATTTCCTTCGCGCCAATAGAGATCATTCAGGTGCACTGGTTCTGGGCCAAACAAGTAAGAACAGATCAGCGCAACCATGTGGGGATTACCTCCACCGTTTTGTCGCAGGTCGATAATCAAGGCATCGGTGCCCGCCACAAAGTTCATTGCAGCCGCTACGGTGTCGGCCCCAAGTTCTGCATCAAAGAATCCCGAGAACTCCAGATAACCTATATTTCCAAGCATTCGTTCGACTTTGTTGAAACCGTTGTTCATCCAACCAAGCTCACGACGCTGTTGTTCACGCTCTTCCGGGGTAGGTTCCCGACGAGGTTCCCGAACGGGAATCGGTTCATGTGAATAACGCACGCGGAGGTGCTTGTCATTGCTGACGGCCTGCAGGTCTCGCGTCACGGTTTCAGCAAAAGATCGGGCACTCGTAATCTGGTCATACTCATTTTTAGCCACCCGCTCCCGGATGGAGGTTTCCATCTTCTTTGCGACCTCAGGAAACACGTATGAATCATTAAGTCTTTGCAGAATGGAGTCGATAATCCCCTTCCGTGTGGACGCATCCACAGTGCGGTCAGGTGGTGAAGTCTCCTGGGCCATCGAAAGCGGAGCGAATGCAAATACCAACATTATGGCGATGGTTAATCTCGCCGTTGAAAACTTGAACATCTTGAGAATCTCCTTGTTGATCAAAGCTGAGAAGTATCACTTCCGGGTCAAAAGTCCCTTCAGCATCAGATTTGCAACGGATGCAGTCTTCTGTTCGACGTCGGCACGCTCGCCAAGTTCAGTTGTACTGAGGCTGTAAGGCAGCAGTCCGTTGGTTCCATGAAGTAGTGCATACGCGGCAGTTAGTGTGTCTGGACAATCCAACTCGCCTGAGTCGTGCCCGGTATTAAGGACGGTCGCGAAGATTTGTGCCTCCTCGTCAAAATACCGGGCACGGCGAGAAAGCAGGCCGGGCCTCAAGGCAGCCAACACGTCGTTGAGGCTTTGGGTGTAATGTTGAATGCTGTCAAACCGAAAAAGAACTCGCGTCAAAAGCATCTGGCGGAGACGTTCTGCGGCGGTCTCATCAGAGCGAGCTATCGCCCAGAGCTGCTCCTTTAATCTCTCGACAATCCTGTCAACATGGGAGAGTACAACCTCCTCTTTACTGTTGAAGTAGAGGTAAATAGTGCCCTTGCCAATGCCAACTTCGGTGGCGATATCTTCAACAGTCATCTTGCGATACCCGAACCGGGACAACAGCCGGTCGGTAGCATCGAGGATGGCGTCCCGTACCTCTTCTCTTGCGCCTACGCTAACCATAAGAACGCATCTGACTCCTGACCAGATTTGATTTTCAGTCATTAAACGATGTTCGTGAGAGAAAGTTTCGATTTTGTCCCTGTCTCTTCGGAGGAGGAGATAGAAGCATCGAAAACGCCCTACCAGAATTCACTACTTTCAAAGAAACGTAGTATTTTGGCTGCCATCAATGGAGACTCAGACATTCTGATCACCACCAGTTTTGGGAATGGCTAAATCTGAAGAGCTATTTAATCGAGCAGTAGAGTTAATGCCCGGTGGCGTCAATTCCCCGGTACGTGCCTTCCGCGCAGTCGGTGGTACGCCGCGGTTTATACGCAGTGCACGTGGCGCGACCATCACTGACGTCGATGGCGTTACCTACATTGATTACGTCGGCTCATGGGGACCGATGATCCTGGGACATGCCCATCCGGAAGTCCTCGATGCGTTGGCTGACGCGTTGAACCGAGGCACTAGTTACGGCGCTCCGAATGAACTGGAAGTTGAACTGGCTGAAGAGATTACCGCCGCTGTTCCCTCAATCGAAATGGTAAGAATGGTTAACAGCGGCACGGAAGCCACGATGTCTGCCATTCGCCTTGCACGCGGAGTGACAGCTAGAAACAAGTTGGTGAAGTTTGAAGGTTGCTACCACGGCCATGGCGACAGTTTGCTCGTGAAAGCCGGATCGGGGGTGGCGACCCTCGGGCTGCCCGACAGTCCCGGTGTTCCTTCAACGCTGGCGCAAAACACATTGACAGTGCCATTCAATGATGTGAAGGCCCTGCAGGCTGTGTTCGATGAGCACCAGGACATTGCTGCCGTCATTATTGAACCCGTCGTTGGCAACATGGGATGCGTGGCGCCTCGTGCCGGCTATCTCGAATCCGTTCGGGATCTCACCTCACGGGGCGGCGCCCTACTCATTTTTGATGAAGTGATGACCGGGTTTCGCGTTGCACGAGGCGGAGCTCAGGAACGGTATGGCATCCAGCCCGACATCACTACACTCGGCAAGATAATTGGGGGTGGATTGCCAGTTGGTGCTTACGGGGGCAGCAAGGATTTGATGCGCAACATCGCTCCCGCCGGACCGATCTACCAGGCTGGCACTCTCTCTGGTAATCCGCTGGCGATGACCGCTGGACTAGTGACTCTGAAACGTCTACAAGATCCGGCTGTGTATGAGCGATTGGAAATTGCGACGTCGGAGTTATGTGAGGGATTGCGCAATGCGGCGGCCGAAGCTGGCGTGCGAACGGTAACGAATCGGGTCGGATCTATGTGGACCACGTTTTTTGCCGAAGGTGAAATTACGGATTGGCAGTCGGCGAGCAGCAGCAATCGCGAACTATATGGAAAGTTCTTTCATGCGATGTTGGAGCAAGGCGTCTATCTTGCACCCTCGCAGTTTGAAGCAGCCTTCGTCAGTCTCGCCCATACCGATGAGTTAATCGAAACAACGGTTGACGCCTCGCGCAAGGCCTTTGCCTCGATTAGGTAAGTTCGGCAATCTCGTTGGTTCTCAACTAAAGCGGCAACTGAATAATGAAGCGCGATCCCTCCCCGACCTCGCTGTCAACGTGGATGTTTCCACCGTGCTGTTCGACTATCTGCTTCACAATTGCCAAGCCCAAGCCCGTTCCCCTCTTCTTGGTGGTGAAGAAGGGTTCAAATATGCGGTCTAAGGTCGATTGATCCATGCCACTGCCCTGATCGATTACCGTCACCTGCGCGAATGACCTGCCGCCGTTCTCGCTGGTTCCATGCCTTACCACTCTAGTTTCAATAGTTAGTGGCATCTTCGCGGTGCTGGCATCCACAGCATTCGCGATGACGTTCACGAAGACCTGTCTCAGCTGGTCACCATCCCATTCACCAACCAGTCGTCGTCCAAGGAATTGCCTCTCAACCGGCGTCTGTTTCTCTTTTACTCGATCGGCCACCAAATCAAGGCTCCGCTCAAGCAAATCGTGTAGGTCAACCTCCGTACGTTCAAGTGCCTTTTGCCGTGAGAATTGAGTAACATCAACCACCAACTTGTTCAAATGCTTGATACCGCGCTCCACTAGTTCGATGGTTCTCAGGGCCTCAGGATCGTTGACGCTGTCACGTAACATCGAGACACCGAGACGAATACTGCCCAATGGGTTCCGAATTTCATGTGCCACCTGGGTCGTCGCTCGTCCCACTGCGGCGAGTGACTCACTGCGGCGGAGCACTCGTTCAGCTTCGGCAGCCTCAGTGACATCGACCAGAGTTACAATCTGTCCCCGGTCACCGTCGATCGCCAACGGTGAAGAGTAAATGTCAAAACTCTTCTCGGTTGCGTCACCATCCACCCGAGTGATCCACCGTCCAAGATACGAGGCAGTATCCACTCGATTTAACGTTACTGCCTCAAGCATCTTCATAGCATCAGCCGGCCCAAAGCTCTCATGAACTGATGCTCCAATGCTCGCCGCTGGAAAGATTTTGAAGAAAGAAGCATTGGCACTGCGAATCCGGTCGTTTTCATCAATTGCCGCTACCGCGCTAACCATTCCTTCTATAAGTTGTGTTGTAAAGGCACGTTCGCGACTGGCTTCCAGCATACTGATGCGCATCCGACGGAACCAGCGCTGCACTTCCCAAATCGTTGCCGCCGCGACCAGTGCACCAACGATTAGAGCGATTGTGGTCCAGAGCTCAATCGAACGCACCGCTTCCCGCTCAAGACGAGTGCTCTCGGCAAGGATTTGGTCCTGCTGCGCAGTCGCTTCCATCAGGAGCTGGTCCAACAACGCGTCAACTGCATCGAACTTCGATCTGCCCTCGAGTGAAAAACGCCGCAGGTCTCGAGTAACTTCGATGTAAGCGGTTAACGCACCATGAAACTCACTCCAAGTCTTTTCCTCTGTCAGTGGTGGCCGTTCCAGTTCGCGAGCGAGCGCAATCACGTCATCTCTTGACATGCTTAACGCAAACGCGAAGGGAGGCTTTAGCTCGTCACGAGACTCAGCTTCATGTCGGGCCCGAGCTTCATTATTGAGTTTGGTCACAGCCAGCCGAAGTCGGAGCACCAAACTCAGCCTGGCGGCATGCTGAGCCTCCAGCTCAAGCACGACCTGGTTCAGGGCATCCATCTTCTTAGCGCTCAGATATCCGATGATGAATATCAGGCTCAACAGCAGCGCAAAGCCGATTAGCAGTGGCACGACTGTCGGCGCCAGCTCTCGGGCTCGCGTTCGGATATTCAGGGATCGGCCGGGGGTTCGTTGAAGGCGCGGTGAAGGATCAATACGCCGGTAAACCGACTCAGACTGCGTTGACGGTTCAGAATCGAGGGTTTCAGCGGGCGAGACAGGTGCAGCGGGCGCCTCGGCGCTTTCAGCTTCATCGGTCACAAATCTCTCGGTTTCCGTTTTAGCCATGAAGCACAGTGGAGGAATGCTGGGGGACGGCGGGAAAAACTATATTCGATTTCAAAGCGAAGGGCCAACAGTTGAAGATTGCCAATTGAAGATTGCCGTTTTGATCTATCGCGATCAGTTCAATAGTCAGAGGTCACCTCACGGTTTGGCATCCATCCAGTTATCCCCAACGCCAACATCGACAACCAGGGGAACGTCAAGCTCTACAGCGCCTTCCATTTCCTGCTTCAGAAGCCTGCGGACAGTCTCAACCTCGCTCGACGGAGCTTCTACCAAAAGCTCATCATGGACCTGCATCAGCATCTGTGCTTTCAGTCCGGCTCGTCTAAACTCCTCATCCGCTCGAAGCATGGCGATCTTCACAATATCACTCGCGGTGCCCTGAATGGGCATATTGATCGCCTCGCGCTCTGCTGCCCGGCGAATATTTGCGTTGCGATCATTGATCCCAGGAAGCGGGCGAATGCGACCATAAATCGAACGAACATAACCATGTTCGCGAGCCCTGATTGGCACCTCCTCCATGTAGCGGCGGACGCCCTTGTACGTATTGTAATAGTCTTCGATCACCTTCTTAGCTTCCTGACGAGAAATGCCGACCCTCTGCGACAAGCCCCAGGGTTCGATGGCATAGGCAATCGCAAAGTTCACAATCTTCGCAAAACGACGTGCTTCCTTTAGCTCCTCGGCCGTCTGCGCACCAAAAACCAGGCGGGCCGTTCGGGCATGGATGTCTTCACCCTTTTGGAAGGCCTCGAGCATCACCGGATCCTGCGTGATGTGGGCCAGCAGACGAAGTTCGAGTTGGGAATAGTCGGCCGAGATGATCTTGTGCCCCGCTTCAGCCACGAAAGCCCGCCTGATGCGACGACCCAATTCACTGCGAATGGGAATGTTTTGCAGGTTGGGTTCACTTGAGGACAGCCGTCCGGTTGCGGCAACAGTCTGATTCAGTAAACAGTGAATTCGACCATCGGCTGCGATCTGGTGTGGCAGTGCGTCTGTGTACACGCTCTTCAGCTTGTCCAGCTCACGATACTCAATGATCAACTTTGGCAGTTCATATGTCTGGGCCAACTCTTCCAGAACGGCTTTGCTGGTTGAGATCCGACCCGTGGAAGTCTTTCTGCCGGAGTTAATATCCAGCTCAGATAGAACCTCGCCTACCTGCTTTGGTGAACCGATGTTGAATTCTCTTCCTGCCAACTTATAGATACGCTCAGTTAACTTTAGCAGTTCATCACCCAAAAACCGTGAGAGGTCGGCCAATACCGTGCGGTCCACTTTCAATCCAGCGCGTTCCATGCGGTAAAGGAGCGGCGCCAGGGGGAGCTCAACTTCCGTATAAATTGTCTCCAGTTTCTTTTCGAGGATGCGCTGGTGAAATATCTTGGCGACCCGGGCGGTGATATCAGCAGTAAATGCGGTGGCCCATTGTTCATTTCCCCAACTGGTGGGGGTTGGCGGCATTTCGTCGATGTTCAACGCCTCGCGTGCCAAATCCAACAGCTCATACTTGCTGCGGTTTGGATCAATGAGATAGGCAGCTATAAGAGTATCGTCCTTCACGCCTTCTAAAGTGGCATTGACCTTTGCCAACAAGCCGACCGCGCGTTTCAAATCGTGAACGGACTTTCCAACGATGCCGTTGGCCAGCACCTCGCGAAGCATGGTTAGTGCGGCTTCAGCTCCGTTCTCAAATCTCTGCAAATCGATGAAAGCCGAAACACCTGGTCCAAGGGAGAACGCAAGTCCCCCGGTGGTTTCATAGGCAAACGAGCACTGACCATTTTCGGATTCGGCCTGCTTTGGATCGGCTACTGCGACACCAACGGTTTCAGCGCTCCAGAGACGATCTACCAACTCGTTCAAGGCATTCTGATCTTTGATGATCTCATACTGAAGTGACGCTCCACTTGCTTCAACAGGTTTAGCGGCATCTGCAAATTCCCGCGTGAGAGCAGCAAACTCGAGCTCCTTAAAAAGGTTGTATGCTGCCAATCGATCTGCAGGCCGAGCTTTCAGCAGTTCCAGATCCAATTCAATGTCGATGTCGCATTTAATGCGCGCAAGTTCCCGGGAGCTACGGATCAACTCCGCGTTGTCCCGCAAGGATTCGCGATAAGTTTTGTGCTTGACGGATTCCCAGCCTACGAGCGCGTTCTCAATCGAGCCGAACTGCTGGATGATCTGCACTGCACCTTTTGAGCCAATACCCGGAGCACCCGGTATGTTGTCAATCGAGTCACCCATCAAACCCAACAAGTCGACGAGCTTTTCAGCTGTAACTCCGAACTTCTTCTCGACCCAGGCCTCGTCGCACCACTCAACCGGCGGCACCGGTTCTTTACGTTTTACCACCTGAGAGTTCTGCCGCATGCAGACGATATAGGGGTCGCGGACAAGTTGGCACATATCCTTGTCGTTTGAAACAATCACGGCCTGCATCTTCAGGTCGGCGATTTGGCAGGTGAGGGTTCCGATAACATCATCTGCTTCGTAGCCAGGAGCATTTATCACTGGAATGTTCAGCACTTCGCACAATCGCAGGATGTAGGGGAGTTGTGACGCGAGATCATCGGGCATTTGGAGCCGGTTGGCTTTGTAGGCGGCAAAGGTCTCGTGTCGAAAGGTCTTCTCTCCAGATTCGAAGATGGCCGCAATGTAATGAGGCTTTTCATCCTGGAGCAGCTTACGAAGCATGTTTGTGAAGATGAATATCGCCTGCGTCACCTGACCTTTTGAGTTGGCAAGCGGCGCCGCACGGTTCGCCATCGGCGCAAAAAAGGCGCGAAAGATGTGCGACATTGAATCGATCAGAAAGACGCGTTCGAGTGGGCGTGACCCATTCGACGGTTGCTTGGTTGGCATTTGCATTGGATCATAAGGAGCACTGACTCAGGGTGTCAAACCGGTCTTTGTAGTGCGGCGGTAGGGCGCCTAGCCCGCACCGCCGCTTTTTGCTTGACGTCACAAGGATCGATGAAAAGCGGCGGTGCGGGCTAGGCGCCCTACCGCCGCACTCCAAAGGCTGTTGCGATTAAACACCACTGGCGTTCATTTTCGTTGACTCTACGCAACATTAGTAAATCTGCGGCTACCATTTTAGTAGCCCTCCGTGCTGGCACAAGCATTGCTTTTCAATGGGGCTCTGCAAAAGTACCGCGACGGGTTAACCTCCCTTGATTAAACAAACAACACTCGCCTCAGCTGTCGAGACCGAGGGGATCGGACTGCACACAGCGGTTCCTGTTAAGGTGCGTCTAATCCCAGCGCCACCCGACACTGGGTATGTATTTCGCCGGATTGATCTCGGCGGGTTCGAGATCCCGGCAACGGTCGAATCCGTGGCCCACTGTGGCTATGCCACGACTTTGATGCGCACGGGCGTGATGCTATCGACAGTTGAACACTTACTGTCGGCACTGCGGGGTCTAGCCGTCGACAACGTGTTCATAGACATTGACAATTTAGAGGTGCCAATCCTCGACGGATCAGCAGAGGAGTTTGCGGAGATGATCGGAAAAGCCGGCGTCCAAACGCAGCCCCTGGCCCGCCGCGCTCTTCTGGTCCGCGAAAAGGTATCTTTCGAACAAGGCAACCGACGCATCAGCGTGGAACCCGCTGACACCTACCAGATCGATTGTCTAATCGACTTCCCGCATCCGCTGATTGGAACCCAGAAGTTTGCGATTGACCTTAGCAATGGCGCATTCAATCGTGAGATTGCTGCTGCTCGCACTTTTGGATTCACTGAAGAGATTGAAGCGCTCCGACGGGCAAATTTGATACGCGGCGGTTCGCTCGATAATGCGATCGTCCTGACGCCGGAAGGGATGTTGAATACGACGGGGCTACGTTATCCGGACGAGTTCGTCCGCCACAAGATCCTCGACATTATTGGCGATTTGGCGTTGCTGGGTATGCCGATATTGGGGCGCGTGGTCGCCGAACGCAGTGGTCACATAATGCATGCGGGTCTCATGTCGAAACTGCTTCGGGTGCGCTCAGCCTGGGATATTGTCGATATGCCCCTAAAGAATGGGGTGGCTTCAATTGGGATGACAAGCATATTTGCCACAGATGCCCACCTGTAAAATACGGCAGAGGTCAGAGGTCAGAGGCCAGATACCAATGACCAATTGATCAATGACCAATGACCGATGACCAATGATCAATAGATTGTTTCTATTTTCCATTTTTCATTTCTCATTTTCCATTTGTTCCAACCACTCCAGACACCGTACGCTTTAGAGACTGTGTCAAAACAATAGATCCTACACACGGCAGTGTGTAGTGCTTTTTAGATCCCACCTACAAAGAGGCGCCACCCCCCTTCTTTTTTTTCAACAATACCAACTCAGAACACGGGTGACACTCAGAAGCTCAGCAATTTCGATGGAGCTTCTGAGTCGGCAACCTTGAGATAAGAGAAGGGGTGGCGTCCGTCTAGTAGGTAGGATCTGAAAAGCACTACA
>DATETN010000003.1:0-22140 GCA_035283645.1 Pyrinomonadaceae bacterium | reverse complement strand
GGGCGCTTAGGCTGTGCGAAGAGCTTTCGCAGCGAAGAGAATACGCCCAACTGAGACTGCGAACCCATAAAGGAAGGATTATTCTGGAGATCAAGGGTGAGAACCACCTGTCGAGCCAGGGCGGGGTTTTCCAGCAACTTCAATTGGGTACCCCAGAAATTGGGATCAGCCTGAGCGTTGATTACAATTTCTTTAGTTTGAAGCACATTGCGCGGTCTAGGCTCAATCTTGACCGTTGTTTCGCCCTGATAGACCGAAGGCTGACGAAACATCTGAATCGTTACCAAAGAGGTCACGACAAGCACGAGGCTTAGAATCAGCCATTTTCTTTTCAGGACTACAAACAAATAGTCGCGAATCGTAGAGGGTTCAGCGACCGCGTACCCTTTTCCTTGAGCAATTTCCGCTAGTGGCCGGTCCAAACCTCTTTCAAGCGTGACCAGCGGCATCAAACGATTATCTTGAGACATCGAATTTCCAAATTCCTTAACTAACAGAGTGCTTCGTGGGATGAAATAATAGCAAAGACTCGCCGTCTGGCAAGCCCAAGGCCGAAAACAAAAGGGGCCAGACTGGTCACTTTAACTTACTTTGACTGCAAGATGGCGAATTCCTTCAAAGCTTCTCGCCAAAACCGAATCTGACTCAGCCCGATCTTCTCAGAAAGCAAACATTGTAGGCGACAATTCCGCGGGCGTCGCGCTGGTCGGCGTAATGAGTCTTCCGAAACCGCTCGAATCGGCGTGGAGAGCCCGGCCTCAGCTAACCCTTTCTCGACAATTTCAAGATAAGTTGCACCCGGCCCGGAATTGACGACGTGGTAAATCCCTGGAAGATCCAGCAATGCTAATTCGCGAAGCCGCTTCGCTAGATCTAACGCATAGGTTGGGGTACCCGCTGAGTCGTAGATAGCGGTTAGTTCCTGGCCTGACCGCGCTCGGTCAATAAACGTACTCAGAAAGTTGCGCCCGCACGGTCCGAAGATAAACCCCGTGCGGACAATGACGGTGCGAGCATAAGAGAGCCGTGCCCGGTGTTCGCCTTGGAGTTTGAATTTGGCGTAGACGCTCTGCGGATTCGGCTGATCGCGCTGCGTGTAGAAGCCTTCCTTCGCACCATCGAATACGTAATCAGTTGAGATGGTAAGAAACCCGGAGCCAACTTTCCGACTAGCCAATGCGAGGTTTTCAGGACCAATAGCATTTGCAGCTTCTGCTCGAGTGGGATCAGATTCGCAACCATCAACATCAGTCCATGCAGCACAGTTAATCACCACGTCCGGCCGCTGAGTTGTAACTGCAGCAATCACACGGACCGCATCGGCAATGTCTAGCGCTTGACGATCGTAACTAAGGACTTCGTCGCCCTGTCCCTGACACTCGCGGCTAACAGCTTGGCCCACCATGCCGCCAGCTCCAGTCACGAGGACCCTCATGGCACCCGGACCTCCTGCCCGTACTGCTGCTCATAGTAATTGCGATATTCGCCGCTACGAGCTCGGGCGATCCAGTCAGGGTTCTCCTTGTACCATTTGATCGTTTTTGCAATGCCGCTCTGCCAGGTCTCGAGAGGTCGCCATCCAAGCTCGGTCTCGGCCAGTGATGGATCGATGGCATACCGGCGGTCGTGTCCCGGTCGGTCTTTTACGAATTGAATCAGTGATCGCGGCTTCCCTAGCATCTCCAGCAACGCCTGGACCACATCGATGTTGCGTTGTTCATTACGCGCACCAAAATTGTAAACGCTTCCTGGCCGTCCCTTTTCTAAAGCTTGTAAGATTCCGCGGCAATGATCCTCCACGTAGATCCAATCTCGTACGTTGCTACCATCGCCGTATACAGGAATCAACTCACCCTGCATCGCGTTCGAAATCAATAGCGGCAGAAACTTCTCGGGAAACTGTCGTGGCCCGTAATTATTTCCGCAGCGGGTGATCACCGTATCAAGGCCAAACGTGTGATGCGCAGCTCTTACCAGGTGCTCAGCAGCTGCTTTTGATGCCGCGTAAGGACTGTTGGGGGCAAAGGGCGAGTCCTCAGTGAAGAAGCTGTTTGAATCTTCGGGAAGACTTCCCATAACTTCATCGGTTGAGACCTGGATAAACCTTTTCACCCCCTTAGCCCGCGCTGCGTCTAACAAAACCTGTGTTCCCAGTACGTTAGTGCGAATAAAGTCGTCGGCCGAAAGGATGCTGCGATCGACGTGGGACTCAGCGGCCAAGTTGATAACGGCATAGCTATTTGACTCCAACAAAGCCAGGACTGAGTCTCGATCTGATATGTCTCCCTTGATAAAACGGTAACGCGACGAGCTGATACCTTGTAGGTTGTCGAGGTTTCCAGCGTAAGTCAGCGCGTCAAAGTTGAGGACCTCGTAATCTGAGGTTTGGAGGAGAAGCCGAACCAATGCCGATCCAATAAAACCAGCTCCGCCTGTCACAAATATTTTGGTCATTGGCGATAAGGCCGAGATTAACTCTTGAAGATTGTACCCAGATCCTGAAATAGTCGGACAAAACGGTAAATCTCAGGGCAAAACATAAACCCAAGTTACGCTAGCACTCGACTACAGAATAGTGTTCAAAAGATAAACTTACCAGTCCTTACTACTCTTGTGTCCAAAACGCCCAATTGGTTTTACCCATTTGACTCCGATACCGACGCCTCAAAAACCAAGGCTGCATCCGGTTTGGCGATCAGTTAGCGTTCAAAAAATAATGCTTGACATCTTGCTAGCGAATCTATAAACGATCCGCCGCTTTCGCTGTTCACCGTTGATTCAAAAAATATCCTCGCGCTTCCCGCTGCGGTGAACAACTCAAAGGCAAGACGTGGTTAGTTCGCATTGCCCTTATTCTCAACTGCAATTGCGAATCGTTCAGGACGCCCGACTAAAGTACTTTCCCTCGGTTCGCCACTCCGCTCACATCCGGGTAAGTGACAGCGCCAATCCCGCCGCGCATCTTGCCGTACGCACGTTTGTATTAGGAGGTAATTCAACCATCAATGCCGGCAGCAATGTAAGCTTCGCAATTACGGTCACAAATCTTGGACCCGATGCAGCGGAGAACGTCGTTCTGTCGAATCCGACCCCGGTGGGTACAAACCTGGTTGGTTTTCAGCAAACCTTTGGTGATGCATTTTCCTGCATGGGCGACAGCGACTGCAGTATCGGAACCCTACCGGCGGGAGGGCTTGCCGAGTTTGAAGCAACGTTCCAAGTAGATGCTCAGCTGGCGGGCGGGACGCTCCTACAGAACTCTGTTTCAGTCACAAGCGCAACGGCAGACCCGAATGACACCGAAAGCTCGGCGGTGGCTAGGTTCCAGGTCTTCAATCCTGGGGGCATTCTCGACTCCCAGGAATGCGAGGGCCTGGCGCCATGTCTTATCGTGTCTGGGTGAGACGCCGAAACCATGCTCGTTGATTTGAGAGTCGGTCGGCTCCAATACAATCCTAAGACCAAGGCGAAGCTCAGTATGCTAAGTATCAAAACAAATGGAATGATGCGATTCGCTGCGGACAAAGCGTTTCCTCCTCCGACTAGATTGCGCAAACATAGTTGAAGTGCAGGTGGATTTTTAAGGAACGAGTTCCTCCGGAACCGGTCAGGCCACCTGCTTGACGACCCGATACCCCCAAGATAGACTAAATCCCACGATCACAAAACTCTGCGAAATATCTGCAGGGGAATCAAGTGCTGGTCTCAATGGTAAACGTCAAGTACTTCCCGCAAGTCAACACACTCGAAAACTGATGGATTTTCTATCCAGGGAAGACGCCGCGGCGAAGTCTCAGCCCGCGATAATGGGTAATTCGCTGTCAACTGATTCCAACGAAGCCCTTCTGCACCCCACGCTAGATGACTCCTCACTTCCGGAGAAGCCGCTTGTCGTGATTGAGCCAAGCAAAACGTGGGTCTCACTCAATCTACGCGATCTATGGTCCTACAGAGAACTGCTGTATTTCCTGACGTGGCGTGATGTTAAGGTAAGGTACAAGCAAACTGAACTTGGCATCGCTTGGGCGATTCTCCAACCACTGTTAACGATGGTGATTTTCTCAATCTTCTTCGGTCGGTTAGCTGGTGTACCCTCCGACAACATACCTTACCCACTATTCGCGTATGCCGGTTTACTGCCTTGGACGTTTTTTGCAAATGCGATCAGCAACAGTGGCAACAGTCTTGTTGGTAGTGCAAATTTAATCACAAAGGTTTACTTCCCCAGAATGATCATCCCAAGCTCCGCGGTTGCTGCGGGACTCATTGATTTTGCAGTAGCTGTAGTCATACTGGTGTTGCTGATGATCTATTACGGAGTTGGCACAAGGTGGGGAGTATTGATGTTTCCTCCGCTTTTACTCTTAACGACCATATTAGCTGTCGGGATCGGAATGTGGCTGTCCGCTCTGAACGTCAAATATCGTGACGTTCGGTTTGCTTTACCGTTTTTTGTCCAATTGTGGATGTTTGTTTCACCTGTGATTTATCCCTCCAGCTTTCTACCTGATAAGTTCCGTTGGATCCTGACGCTCAATCCGATGACCGGAATTATTGAGGGATACCGATCGTCACTTTTTGGCTTACCGTTTAATTGGACCGCCCTTGCAATCTCAGCTGCAATCACGGCAGCTATTCTTGTTTACTCTGCCTATAACTTCCGCCGAATGGAAAAGACCTTCGCAGACATCGTCTAATGTATGAAGCCGATTGTGCGACTTGAACAAGTAAGTAAACAGTATCGCCTCGGCACCCGAGGCGCGGCTTACGAGACGCTCAGAGAATCCCTAGTGGAAGCGATTCGCGCTCCTTTTCGTAGATTAAGGAGCAGAAATGGCGGGGTGAACTCAGGAACGATCTGGGCCCTCAAAGACATCGGGTTTGACGTAGCGCCTGGCGAAGTGATCGGCATCATTGGGCGGAATGGCGCAGGAAAATCTACGCTGCTTAAAGTCCTTTCGCGAATTACCGAACCAACGTCCGGACGTATTGAGTTATACGGTCGCGTGGCTAGCTTGCTAGAGGTGGGTACTGGCTTTCACCCAGAGTTGACCGGCCGGGAGAACATTTTTCTTAACGGGGCAATCCTCGGAATGAAGCGGTCCGAGATTGATGATCGCTTTGATGAGATCGTGGCCTTCTCGGAATTGGAAAAGTTTCTCGACACACCAGTCAAGCGCTATTCCAGTGGCATGTATATGCGATTGGCTTTTGCAGTTGCGTCACACATGGATCCCGAGATCCTTGTGGTTGACGAAGTCCTGGCGGTCGGTGATGCGCAGTTCCAGAAAAAGTGTCTTGGGAAGATGACCGACGTATCCCGAGAGGGTCGGACGGTACTCTTTGTAAGTCACAATATGACAGCTGTTCAAAGTCTTTGTGGAAGGGCCGTTTGGTTGGATCAGGGCATAATTGTAAAGGAGGGCCCACCCACGGAAGTAGTTGCGAACTACCTGAAACATTCGCTTTCCACTATGCAACAACGACTCTGGGATGACGCCTCGACCGCCCCTGGAAATGATCGTGTCCGCATCCGGCGCGGGGCCGTCAGCGCCATGAGTGATAATGGAGAAACCACCATCAGGGTCAGCACTCCTATCAAAATGGAGTTTGAATACTGGAATTTGAATCCGGGTGCTCACTTGAACATCAGTGTTGTCGTCAGTACGGAAGAGGGTTACCCAATCTTCAATACCGGTCCGGGGAGAGAACCTGTCTGGCACGGAAAGCCCTTCCCAGGTGGTCTGTTTCGCAGCGTCTTCTATATACCAGGCAATTTCCTAAACGACGGCACACATCGTGTTCGGTTATACGTGGTTAAAGATCAAGCGACAGTTATTTATCATCACGATGATATTCTGACATTTAATGTCGAAGACGACGTGGACGGTCGCGGCGCGTGGTACGGTAAATGGATAGGCGCCGTCCGCCCGGACTTTAAGTGGGAAACCGAATTGCTGCAGGAGGGAGAGCCCGCCAGGTCCTCACAATAAATGGATCAGAGGTTATCGTCAGGGGTATCGCCCGCGGGTTATTTACATGGTTCATACGCGGAGTCGCTTTCGGAATTCGGACAACCGTTCAAACTAGTCGGAAGCGAGGGTTGGATCCTGTTACGAACCATTCCACGGGCCGAATCGGTCCGAGACGCCATGGGTTGCTACCCGCTTTTCTGCTGCCGCGATTGGTCGAAATTAAACTCCGATTTAGATCAGCTGGAAGGTCAAATCGTCAGTATAGCAATTGTTGCCGATCCGTTCGGCGAATATGATACGGAGAGGCTGCGCGAATGCTTTCCGGATGCATTCACACATTTCAAGGACCACTTTGTTGTGGACTTGGGTCGCGAGCCCAAAGACTTCATCCATCCACACCACCGGCGTAACGCTCGAAAAGCCTTTAGCCAACTAAGTGTCGAAGTGTGTAGGAATCAATCTCACTTTATAGAAGACTGGATCTCTCTTTACGAAGAGCTCACTCGAAGACATCGAATCATTGGAGTCGCCGCTTTCTCAAAAGACTCGTTCGTTAAGCAGTTCCTGGTGCCCGGCATTGTTGTATTTCGGGCTGCGAGTAGAAACCGAACCGAAGGGATGCTGCTTTGGTACGTGCAGGACGGCGTGGCATATTATCATCTCGGCGCGTACAGCGAAGTGGGCTATAAGCTAGGCGCCTCGTTCGCCCTTTTCCAAGCGGCGATCGAGGAATTCCAGCATCGCGGTCTACGTTGGCTAAATCTCGGCGCGGGCGCAGGTGTGGATGCCACTGGCGACCTCGGACTAACAAGATTCAAAGCGGGATGGTCCACAGGCGTTCGGCCAGCCTTTTTCTGTGGACGAATCTTGCACCTCCAGAAATATTGGGAACTTGGCAGGCTCAGGGATATTCGCGAGACTAACTATTTTCCGGCCTATCGGCTTGGGGAGTTTAGTTGATAGTGCGTAAGCCACGCGAATGGACTGGAAGGAAATCGCATACATGGATGGAAAGGTCGAGAATATACTCGCAGAAGTTTTGCAGATTTCGATTACGATGGTCTCAGACGGCTTATCGATGAAGGACATAAACACGTGGGATTCCCTTAAGCACATGGAACTCATAGTGACGCTGGAACAAAACTTCGGAATCGAGTTCACCTTTGACGATATCGTCGCAATGCAAAGCGTACGAGAAATAAAGCGAGTCCTGAGGGAGAGGAGTAACGTAAGTTAAGGTGAACCTCTCTGGCAAAAACGTGATTGTAACTGGCGGCGTACGCGGCTTGGGTCGCGCCATAGTGAATAAACTTGTCGGAAAGGGAGCACTAATTACTGTCTTCGATTTAGATAAAGTGGGGCTGACCAACCTACATGAAGACCAACCGGAAGTTAACTGCCTGCTATGCGATATTTCCGATTATGAGCAAGTGGTTAAAGCAACCGATACCTATCACGAGGAACACGGCTCTGCTACTGTACTAATAAACAATGCCGGTATTCTGCATAGTGAACCGCTATTGAGGTTAACCCAAACTGGACTCGAGCGGCATCAGGTCGCATCCTGGAACAGGGTTCTTGCCGCTGACCTTAGCTCAGTCTTCTTTATGACGGCCTGCGTGGTCGAGAAGATGGTCTCATCCCGTACAAAAGGAGTCGTAGTAAATATTAGCTCGGTTTCAGCGGCAGGTAATGTCGGCCAATCAGCGTATTCTGCTGCCAAGGCTGGAGTCAACGCTCTAACCGCAGTTTGGGCAAAGGAATTAGGACCGATGGGTATTCGTTCGATCGCCGTCGCGCCAGGGTTTACTGAGACGGAGTCGACAAAACGAGCTGTCAGCGAAGCTGTGCTAAGCGAAACTGTTAAGCGCGTTCCACTCCGTCGGTTAGCCAAGCCGGACGAAATCGCCCAGGGTGTCATCTCCGTTATCGAAAACGATTTTTTTAACGGCAAGGTTTTTCAGTTGGATGGTGGGCTAATCCTATAGATTAAACCCTCCAGCGATCCCTCTGTCCGGCCAACAAGCGACTAGACATGTACACCTATAATCTAGGTCTTAGATTCCAATCAGTTGCGGTGCCCTGCAGCGATCGGCCTGCGATCTGGTTAAACGAGCATCAATCACTCCGGTATGGTGAATTGAACGCTCTAGCGAACCAAGTAGCAAGATTACTGATCGATCACGGCGCAAAGGCCGGTGACGTGGCTTGCCTATCGGGAATCAAGTCCGTGGAGACCTTTGTCACAATTATCGCTTGTTTAAAACTCGGTGTTATTTACTCAGTTTTAGATCCCGATAGCCCCGTAGAAAGACTTCGCAAAATCCTCGCCACGTGCGAACCCAGGTTTCTGTTCGGCACCCAAAGGTTTCTGGAAGACCTTCAGCCATTCGTAGCCAATCTAAAAGTGCAGACCTTCGAAAAGGACACTGGCGCCCTTACGACGTCTGTCCGAGACTATGACGGAACAGACCTCTCCCAAACGCGTTCCGTTACGGGCGCAAATCCGGCGTACATCATGTTTACGTCAGGTTCTACTGGTATTCCAAAGGGAGCTCTGATAACGCACGATAGTGTGCTAAATCTCATCGAATGGAGCCAAACCACTTTCCAGATAACGAACGACGACCGCTTGACAAGCGTCAACCCTCTGCACTTTGATAATTCAGTTTTTGACCTGTACTCGGCCCTGTTCAATGGTGCGAGTCTAGTTCCCTTCTCGAAGCAAGAAATCACAGATCCTAAATTGCTAGTGGGAAAGCTTGACGCTACAGCCTGCTCGCTTTGGTTCTCAGTGCCATCCTTGCTGATCTTTTTGCAGACGATGAAGGCCGCAAGTGGGAAGAATCTAAGATCTATTCGCAGATTCGTGTTTGGAGGCGAAGGGTATCCGAAGGCAAAACTAAAGCTGCTCTTCACAACCTACTCCACAACCGCCGAACTCTTTAACGTATACGGCCCAACTGAATGCACGTGCATCTGTTCTGTCTACAGGGTTACTCCGGCGGACTTTGAAGATTTGCAGGGTCTTCCCCCCTTGGGACAACTAGCGGATAACTTCAGCTATCTGATCGTTGACGATCATGGAAAGCTGGTGCATCCGGGTGAGAGTGGAGAGTTATGCCTCCTGGGCCCAAACGTCGGAAAGGGTTACTACAACGATCCTGAACGAACCGAAAAAAGCTTCGTACAAAATCCGTTTAACTCGTCCTATCCCGAGGTCATGTACAAGACAGGCGACCTCGTAAGATTTGAGCCGTCTGATGGAAAACTCTATATTCTCGGCAGGATCGACAACCAGATAAAACACATGGGCTACAGGATAGAACTGGAGGAAGTCGAGGCTGCGCTTAATTGCCTGGATTACATCTCTGAAGCCGCCGTGCTCCATGCGAGGAAAAACGAGTTAAGTCGTCTAATTGCCGTTGTTGCGGCGGCAACAAGTTTCGAAGACGAGACGATCCGAACGGACCTTAAGAAGATCATCCCGGACTACATGATCCCATCAGTTTTCTTTAGGGAGACCGCACTTCCCAAGAATCCCAATGGCAAAATAGACCGTAGAAAACTGGCAGGTACATACGTCGACCCTAAAGGTTAATCGTTTTAATGAGCAAAGTAGTCATTTTCGGAGCAGGAAAGATAGCCGACGAGGCGTACTTTTATCTTACGAATGATAGCCATCACGAGATTGTTGCCTTCACTGTTGATCGTGAGTTTGTCGTTCATAATGAGAAGCTCGGGCTGCCGCTAATCCCATTTGAAGAAGTAGTTGACCGCTATCCGCCCACCGAATTCAACATGTTTGTGGCAACTGGATACCAAGAGCTCAACAAGCTGAGAGCTCGAAAATACGAGGAGGCTAAGGCCCTCGGATATGAACTAATTAGTTACGTGAGCACACTAGCTTCCAACTTCGGCAAAGTTCCGGTGGGCGATAACTGTTTCGTTCTCGAATTCGCGACTCTTCAACCATGTTCCGAAATTGGTAGCGACGTATTCATCTGGAGCGGGAATCATATCGGCCACCATGCAAGCATTGGCGATCACTGTTACATCGCCGGCAATGTCGTAGTTTCTGGAAACACCAGAATCGAGCCTTTTTGCTTCCTTGGAGTTAGTGCAACCATCGGCCATGAAGTCACTATCGGGAGCGAAAGTTTCATTGGTGCGGGATCGCTCATCACCAAAGATGTTGAACCTAAAAGCGTTTACATCACTCCGGATACCCAGAAATTTCGGCTTGACTCAACTTCGTTTCTGCGCCTCACAAAAATGAAATGACAGTTCTCGAGCTGCACAACAGAGAGTTCGAGCGAGTGCTTCCTCTGTACCGTGAAGCCGACAAGTCCTTCCCCCTCATCTCAGCTGTTATTCAAGGTAAGCAGCGCGGTCAGATCTTCGCAGACGAACGAGAGCGTCCATGCTCAGCACTGATTGTCACGAATTTTGGCTTCATGTTTTATGCGGGTGCGTATAACCAGCGATTTGACGCATCACTTTTGCAGCTGTTAGCCGTCGGACGTCCTATTCGACCTAATTATCTTTTGTGGTATTCGCCGCCCCATGAGTGGCAAAGAAGGTTGGACACACAACCGCACCTCAGTCGCCGCCGTGAGAGAATGCGCTTCCATTTCGATATAGACGAAGTGGGTTGGCTAAAAGAACCTGTTCAGATTCGTTCGGGATATGAAGTTACTGTGCTATCTGCCGCACTGATCCCTAAGGCACAAAGGCTTGGTCTCCAACTGGAATCACGTTTTTGGTCATCCGATGAAGACCTGCTGCGAAATGGAGTTGGAGCGTGTGTAGTGAAAGACAATGTGGTGATTAGCCTTTGTTACACGGCGGCTGTTGCGGATGGGTTAGGAGAAATCGATGTAGTGACAGATCCCGAATTCCGAAGCTCTGGTTTGGGATACTGTGCAGCTCAGGAACTAATAAGAGAATGTTTGAGAAGACAGATCATTCCGTCCTGGGATTGTTTCGTCGACAATCTGAGTTCTATGAAATTGGCTGCGAAACTAGGTTTCACGCCGCTCACGAGTTATCCTTTCTACTCATTCAACAAACCCATTACGCTAGGTGAGGGGTCGACAAATATTCCACTTACTTAACACTAATCCGGTTATGTTAGAGCCGTTAAACATTTACGTCTGTCCAGAAACAAAAGCACGACTCAAGTGCCATGCGACCAGATCAGAGGCGACGAATGTTATTTCGGGGTACCTGATCAATGAAGAGACTGGACAACAGTACACCATCGAAGATGGCATTCCGGATTTGATCTTCCCAAGGGAACTTAACTCAGAGCAAAGGGAAGCAATGGATTATTACGAGGGGGTAGCAGCAGTTTACGACGATGTGGCGCACCTTTCCTTTCGTATTCAATACGTCGATGAGCTTAAAGCGCGGCGTGACTTTGTGAGGCTGTTGAACGTTGAGCCGAGCGCCAGGGTGCTTGAGCTTGCCTGTGGGACCGGCCGTGATTCGGAGTTCATTGCAGCCGAGCTGAATGAGACGGGAAGGTTCTACCTCCAGGACATCAGCAGATCTATGTTGCTCAAGTGCCGCGAGAAACTTGCTCGATTCACAGTTCCGGCGGAATTCTCGTCAGGAAATGCTTGTTACCTTCCATTTCCTGATCGATATTTTGATGCCGTATTTAGCTTCGGTGGCTTGGGAGTTTTTGGTGACATAAGAAAAAGTCTGAGGGAGATCGTTCGTGTCGCGAGAGTCGGGGCCAAGGTTATTGTTGGTGACGAAAGCATGCCACCTTGGCTCTACGAAACGCAGTATGGTCGAATCCTTTTGAACAACAATCCACTGTTTAAAAACCCAATTCCTTTGGAGCAAATGCCAGTTGAAGCCCGTGACGTAATTGTGCGGTGGGTGGTAGGTGGAGTTTATTATCTGATCGAATTTACCGTCGGTGAGGGAGAGCCTCAGGCGGACTTCGATCTCGCTATCCCGGGTCGACGCGGTGGCACACTGCGAACCCGTTACTTTGGAAAACTCGAAGGTATTACGCCCGAAACCTACAGATTGGCACACCAAGCTCAAGAGCGGTCCGGTCGGAGTATGCACGAGTGGTTGGACGAGGTGGTCCGCAAAGCTGCAGAAAAAGAGCTGAAAAACTGATGCGTCGACGAATACGTGGTTCCGCATGTGAACGTTGCTCTATGGACGCACTTGGGAAAATGCATGCAATGGATTAAACAAGGACTCGTATTCGAACCGGATGGAGGATTTGGGTGGATGCATTCTCACGCTCAAATACCTACCGTGCTCGTTTTAGAAGATCGCTTACGAGTTTACTTTGCGACAAGACCCCAAAAGGACCTTACGCTCACAACGTTTGTGGACCTGGACAAACGGGATCCGAGGCGCATCCTCTATATTCATAATAGGCCCGTGCTGGAACTTGGTCGTCGAGGTATGTTCGACAACCACGGCATCATGCCTAACTTTGTTGTGAGTGTTAATGGAGAAGTTCTTCTTTATTATGTCGGGTGGTATCGAGGTTCCTCAATTCCGTACCATAATGCGATTGGCTTGGCAGTAAGCGAAGACAATGGAAGAACCTTTAGGAAAATGTTTGAAGGCCCAATCCTGGATCGTACTCCGTCAGAACCTTATTCTGTGGGGTCGATCTACATCGTGCAGGAACACGAGTCCTTGCACATGTTCTACACATATGTTTTTGACTGGCTGTCCATAAACGGCCGCCTTGAGCCCATCTATCACATTAAGCACGCCTTGTCATCCAATGGAATCGAATGGACGAAGACAGACCGGATCTGCATCAAGCAAAAGCACGAAGGTGAAGCGGTTGCGAGACCTTCCATCATCTTTAAGGACCAACGTTACCACATGTGGTTTTGCTTCAGGGGTAGTCAGGATTTCCGTGGAGGTAAGGACAGTTATCGAATCGGTTACGCCTCCTCCGACAACTTGCTTGACTGGACCCGAAAGGATTCCGCAGCAGGAATTAATGTCTCAGAAACCGGTTGGGATTCGGAGATGGTGACGTATCCCTGCATCGTCAACGTAGACGACGGATATCTCATGTTCTATAACGGTAACGGCTTTGGTCAAACAGGTTTTGGTTACGCAATCGCCTCTTGGGACAGCAAGAATGGTCCACAACGTTAAAGAATCCTACACCGCATTCCACGTCACTCACAATCCGACCCATGTGTATCCGTCAGAATGGGTCATAAGAAGTCTCTTGGGTAAATATCCGAGGTTGCACCTCGACAAAACGAAATACGCCGGCGCAAGAATTCTCGACATCGGTTTTGGCGACGGTAGAAACTGGCCGTTGCTTCGAAATGTCGCTTTTGAGATTTATGGCGTGGAGATAACCAATGAGATCGTCGATCTGGCTCAGCAGCGCGCAGACGCCCTCAGAATTCCCGTTACTCTGAAGGTTGGAAGCAACTCAGCGATTCCGTTTCCCGACGCATTTTTCGATTATGCACTCGCCTCGTCTTCCTGTTACTACATAGATAAAGGTGAATCCTTCGAAAAGAACCTAACGGAATACAGCCGAGTGTTAAAGCCGGAAGGAATTCTACTAGCGACGCTCCCCGCAGCCGGCGGTTCGATATTGGACGGCTGTCTTGATCTAGGAGACGGTCATGTAGAAATTCGGAACGACCCGTGGGGCTTGCGGAACGGTTACGTCTTTAAAATGTTCAGCACGGAAGGAGAGATTGTAGAAGCTTTTGCTCCTTATTTTGACTCGTTTGCAATCGGCCTGTGCTGTGACAATTTTTACGGAGTTCAAATCAATATGTTTTTGTTGGTCTGTCGAAGGCGGCATGCTGGCAAGTAACTTAATTGCCCTAATCGCTTAGTCGACATTACAGCTACTCGTAAATGCAAATCAAAACCGATCTAGAACAGCTGGCTATTTTTGGTGGGCAACCGGCATTTCAGGAGACTCTTCATGTTGGCCGCCCCAATATCGGAAACCGCGAAGTATTTGCCGGTCGAGTTAGCGACATCCTCGACAAAAGATGGCTCACAAACGCGGGGCGATATGTCCAGGAATTTGAAGAGCGCGTAGCGAGAATGGTGGGGGTCAACCATTGCGTTGCGATCTGCAATGCAACCGTCGGATTGGAAATCGCAATTCGTGCCCTGGGAATGAGAGGCGAAGTGATTGTGCCTTCCTTTACGTTTGTGGCTACCGCTCATGCCCTGCAGTGGCAAGAAATTGTGCCCGTATTTTGTGACATCAATCCTGCGACCCACAACCTCGATCCAGATCAGATTGAGCGGTTAATAACACCGAATACAACCGGTATCATAGGTGTGCACCTCTGGGGCCGACCTTGTGACATCGATGCGCTGGAGAGAATCGCGGCGAGAAACAACCTTAAGCTTCTCTTCGACTCTGCTCATGCATTCGGATGTTCCTATAAAGGCAGCATGGTTGGTGGTTTCGGCCATGCTGAAGTGTTTAGCTTTCATGCAACAAAGTTCCTAAATTCTCTTGAGGGTGGTGCGGTTGTCACGAACGACTCTCAGCTGGCCCAAAGGATGCGTCTGATGAAGAATTTCGGCTTCACAACTTACGATAAAGCCGATCATCTGGGCATTAACGGGAAGATGAACGAAGTATCAGCAGCGATGGGTCTTACAAACCTTGAAAGCCTCGATGATTTCATTACCCTTAATCGTGCGCACTATGAAAAGTATCGCGAAGAATTATCAGCTTTAAACGGAATTACCCTGCTGCCCTATGACGAAGCTGAAAAGGGGAACTATCAGTACGTTGTGATCGAGATTGATTCAGAGAAAGCAGGAGTGACCCGAGATCAGGTCATGGAAATACTTCATGCCGAAAACGTTCTTGCACGACGGTATTTCTATCCCGGATGTCATCGCATGGAGCCGTATAAAACGATGTATCCTCATGCCCATCTTATTCTGCCAAATACTGAGCATCTGGTTACAAAGGTTTTAACCCTACCTACTGGCCAAGCAGTCGATTCGCAGACGATTGCCGCAGTGTCGGCAGTGATCCGAACCATCTTCGAGAACGGCACCGAGATCGCAGGGCGGTTGACAAGAAGATCGGCTGCGTTGACTTTCGGAAATTGATGGTTCATCGTAAGAATGTCCAATATCTAGTTAGGATGGCGAAGCAGCGCATCACGCGTTCGGCGTTGACCTGCATAACCTCACTTAAGGCGAAGCGACTTATTATTTTCCTGACTCCCGGCCATGACTTCCGTTCAGGCGGAATTCTTTCCATCGGATCTCTGTTTCAAGAATCAGCTGCGCTAAAGGATATTCACAATGCCACCGTTGCCCTTTGCACGGTGCCTGGCGATCCATTTCTACTGAAATACACCTGGTTCGAGAATCGAAACTACATCCTGGATCTGGAGTCGCTACTGAGGTGCTGCAGGCACTTGGAGTACCTTCAGTTACACATTCCGGAATATACGGTGAATCAGGTTTTGACGTGGCTTACCCGTGTTTTCCCGCGACTAAGGCGACAGGTCGATGACATTCACTTCAATATACTGTTGCAGAATATCGATTTAGTACGAGGACAGAATGTTAGGGGCTTGCGGCAGTTTGGAATGGTAAGTTGCACGACTGCTCATGAGTCGTACGCGAGTAGCGAGACACGCGACGCGCTGGGTATCCCGGTTCACAGACTTGGTTGTTACCACGGACCAGAGCTGTTTTCTCCCTTGGGCTACAAAGACAAGTTACCACTGCTGGTCGTCTCGAATGATGAGCATCCCTTAAAACAACTGATACTCAACAAAATCTCTAAAGCCCACCCGCAATTACAAATCCAAGTTATAGAGAACCTCTCTTATGAGAGCTACAAAGAACTAATTCGACAAGCGAAATGGTGTTTGACCTTCGGCGAGGGCCTCGACAGTTATTTTACCGAGTTCGTCTATAGTGGCGGTGTTTCGTTCGCCGTATTTAACAGCCGATTCTTTACTCCGGCGTTTTCAAAGTTGGAGACCGTATATCCCTCATGGGATGTACTCAGGGACAAGATCTGCCGGGATTTGTCGCGGTTGGACGAACCCATCGGTTACAACCGGTGCTGGCATGAAGCTTTTGTTTTGCTTGGCGGTTTGAGCGGTACCGAACGATTTCGGGAGAATCTCCGAAAGTTTTATCGAGCTGAGTACACCTTCCCGTAATCGCATTACCGCGCACATTACGTGCCTGCTCTCGCCAGTTCGCAATAAACCGATCATCATTGGGACAATAAAATGATAGTGAGGAATACTACACTTGAGGGTGCGTTCATCATTGATGTGAAACGGTTTGAAGACGATCGCGGACATTTTGGCAAAGCATGGTCCACGAAAGAGCTTGAAGAACTGGGAGTTATCGGGCGCTTTGTCGAAGGTAATTTTTCATTCAATCACAAGCGAGGTACATTGCGTGGCATGCACTACCAACAGGCGCCGTATGGACAAGGCAAGCTCGTCCGCTGTACACGTGGCTCGATCTACGACGTAGGTGTAGATCTTCGACCTGAATCGCCTACTTACCGAAAATGGGTGGGGGTAGAATTGACTGCCGACAGTGAACGAATGCTTTACCTTCCCGGTGATTTTGGGCACGGCTATGTGACACTGCAGGACCACACAGAAGTTTACTATCAAGTGACCACACCGTATGTGCCAGAAAGTTCAAGAGGTTTCCGTTGGAACGATCCTGCATTCGCTATTGAGTGGCCGAAATTAGATCAACTCTATATGAACAGACGGGATCGCGAATACCCAGACTTCCGGCTGACTCCCCCAAAAAGCTCTTAACTGCGTGTTTCCGTCCATCTCAGGTATGCATAGGCCATATGGGTGCTTACAACTTTTCCGTCGCCATGTGTACTTACAATGGCGCTCGTTTCTTAAATGCGCAACTCGCGAGCATTGCGGGTCAGACGCAACTGCCGGCTGAACTAATTGTCTGCGATGACGGATCACGAGATGACTCAGTGCGCTTTGTGACAGAGTTTGCCAAGAGTGTTTCATTCCCAGTTCGGATACACGTTAACGAAAAGAATCTCGGTGTGATTGCGAACTTTGGAGTTGCCATAAGTCTTTGCGGCGGTGACGTAATTGCGCTCGCGGATCAAGACGACGTATGGGCCTCTCATAAAATTGAACGCCTCGACGCCGAATTTAGAAGCTCTGAATCGATCGGGTTGGTCTTTAGTGACGGCGAACTCATGGACGATGACTCAAAGCTACTCGGAACGAGGCTCTGGGAAAGCGTTGGCATCCAGCAGACGGAGTTGGAGCGCATTCAAAAAGGAAGCCTCACCAATGGCCTTTTGTGCGGCTCAATTGTTACCGGTGCCACCATGGCGTTTCGAGGAGGGTTTCGAGAGCTTGTTCTGCCGATACCAGAAAATCTCGCACTCATTCATGATGGCTGGATAGCATTGCTGATCAGCGCGGTGGCCCGCATCTCGGTGGTTCGGGAACCGTTGGTTAAATACCGGCAGCACACCGCACAACAAATTGGCGCACTTGCGAGGAAAGTACCGGAAGGTGGACGGACTGGTGCCCTGAACAGGTCGAATCCCTACCCCGAGGCCTTAGCTATAGTTCGAACGATGCGCCAGCGATTGTTGGACAAACGGGATGCGTTTGATGCGAACAAGTTACTACCGGATCTTGAAACAAGAATCGCTCACCTAGAGATGCGTGCGGATCTACCCAACCACGGTGGACAACGTGCGAAAGCTGTGCTCAGAGAACTCTTCGCACTGCGCTATCATCGTTACTCCAGCGGCGTCTCCAGTGCCCTAAAAGATCTGATGGCCTGAGGGCGAACTGATACGTTTTGAGTACAGAACTATCAATCGTAATCGTGAACTGGAATAGCCATGAACTGCTGCGTCGCTCTGTGCAAAGCATCATCGATAATCCGCCCAGCATCCCGTGGGAAATCCTAATTGTCGATAATGCCTCAGCCGATGGCAGCACGGACTGGTTAAAAGGTGACTCGAGCCGGTTTGACTGCCAGATTCGTCTTCTAAAAAACTCGGAAAATCTCGGTTTTGGTAGAGCCAATAACCAGGCGTTTGAGCTTAGCCGCTCACCGCTCGTCCTTCTGCTTAATCCAGATACTGAGGTAACTCCGGGAGCCATCGATAGCTTGGTGGTTACACTCAACTCGAGCCCGACCGTCGGCGCCTGTGGTCCAAAGATCCTGAATTCGGATGGCTCGCTACAAATCAGCGTCTGGCGGAATCCTCCTTCAGCATGGGAAATCTTATTGTCACAACTTAAACTCTATCGGCTTCTACCAAGAAAGCTCAGGGGCGAACTGCTGCTTGGAGGACATTGGAGTCATGATCGCAAGATGCGAGTGCCAATGTTGAGTGGGGCTGCAATGCTCGTCCGGCGAAAGATGATTGATCAAGTCGGAGGTTTTGACGAACGGTTCCACATGTACGGCGAAGACAACGAGTGGTGCATGCGCATAAGGCGCGCTGGCTGGCACCTGTTATTTGAGCCCAACGCAGTAATCGTTCATCACGGAGGCAAAAGTTCTCTGCAGCGTTGGACCGACCTACAAAAACGTCGTGTGCAGCTTGAAGCTTCGTTTTTCTTTCAGAAGAGTTTCCTTGCGCGGTGGCAAGTTATAACAAATCAACTGGCGAGTTTCGTCGTCGCTTCGTTGCAGCATTCATGGCGACGGCTTCGTCGAGTTCACGCACCTGAAGTCGAACTCGCGCGCGACCTCCATTGGAAGCACCTCAAACAATCACTATGGGACAAGTGAGGCGGGTGAGTTGTCACTCTCTATTAAGTCGTTTGATCTGCGAATGATGCTTAGTTAGTATCTACGGCTTCACAAACAGTAAGATAGGTTAGCTGCTTAACTGGTCAGAAATGGAGCGTCAAACACGAAAGTAACCAATGACTGTCGCGTCTTATATAGAGATTGAAAGTGCAGTGAGTAGCATGGAAAGAGGGGAAGACCCCTCAATTGAGCTGTCGGTGGTCATGCCCTGCCTGAACGAGGCCGACACTCTGGAGGCCTGTATCGAAAAGGCGTTCAGAGCAATGCGCGAAGTAGCAATCAATGGAGAGATTATTGTAGCCGACAATGGCAGCACCGATGGTTCGCAAGCCATAGCCGAACGATTGGGCGCCCGTGTAGTGTCGGTTAAGGAAAAGGGATATGGTAGCGCGCTCATGGGAGGTATCGCCGCAGCGCGAGGTAGGTTCATCATCATGGGCGATGCTGATGACAGCTACGACTTTTTGGAGATTTCTAAGTTCGTTAAAAAGCTCCGAGAAGGATTTGATTTGGTGCAGGGTTGTCGCCTCCCGAAAGGTGGAGGTCGCGTTCTGCCCGGCGCAATGCCTCCGTTGCATCGATGGTGGGGAAATCCCATGTTCTCGTTTTTGGCGAGAACGTGGTTTCGAACTCCCATCCACGACATCTACTGTGGATTACGTGGTTTTAAAGCAACCTTCTATAACGGCCTAGATCAACGCTGTACCGGGATGGAGTTCGCCACAGAAATGATAATCAAGGCCAGTCTCTACCGCGCCTCGATTGCGGAGGTGCCCATCACTCTCCATCCAGACGGTCGAAAAACGCACGCTCCACACTTACGCACGTTTCGCGACGGTTGGCGGACGCTTCGTTTTTTTCTGATGTACACGCCGCGATGGTTGTTTCTAGCCCCGGGAACGCTCTTAATCCTGCTCGGACTGGCCGGATATGGATTGGCACTTCCGGGCATAAGCGTCAATGGAATAAATTTCGATGCTCATACTCTGTTGTTTTCGAGTCTCGCCATTCTCTGCGGATATCAATCTATTCTCTTTGCGCTCTTCACAAAGACGTTTGCCATCAGTGAAGGATTGTTACCCGAAGACCCACGTATGAGTCGGTTTTTCGAAATCGTCAATCTGGAGCGCGGTCTGCTAGTTAGTGGTGGTTCCCTGATAATCGGCCTTGTTCTGCTATTGTTGGCCGTTAATCAGTGGCGACTTACAGGGTTTGGTAATTTGGATTACAGCAACACGATGCGTTGGGTTATTCCCGGTGCCACACTAACAGCTTTGGGATTTCAAACACTTCTCTCAAGCTTCTTTGTAAGTATTCTCGGCATGCGCCGAAAGTAGTCTCCCGCGATTCACTTGTGTGGTCCTTCCCGTTCTAGAGTGGCTCTCAGTTTTGCTCTCGAACTTAACCCATCGGGTTAGAATTAGTTTGCACCCTTATGCCAATCAAACAATTAGGATTTAAGAGCCGGGGAGCCCTGCTGTGCGCTGTTGCGCTTTTTGTGCTGGCCTTTGCTGCGCGTTTGACCTTTATCGCTGCAAATGGACCAGTGTTAACTCCGGATTCCAGAGATTACATATTATTGGCCCAAAATCTGAGAGCCAATGCAACTTTTAGCTTGGACCCGGGAGCAGGGCAGACTCCAACGATTCGACGAGCTCCCCTATATCCTGTCTTGTTGATGCCATTCCTAACAACAGGATCAATTTGGACACTTGGAGTAGTGATTTTTCAATCAGCACTGGATTCTCTTGTAACTTTGCTGGTCCTTCAATTGGCTTTGTGGGTTGTCAGTTTGAGACTATCCTTTGTCGCAGGTCTCGCATATGCATTGCACCCAGGGGCAATTTACTTTTGCAGCACTGTACTTTCAGAGTCACTTTTCACGGCCCTCTTGGTTGGTGGCGTGTTCGGGCTGATTTGGGCTTTCCGTCACGACTCGCTGAAATCAAGCGCCGGCAGTGGAGTATTACTCGGTCTTGCAACCCTTTGCCGGCCGATCGCTCTGCCGCTGTCACTTCTTTTTGCTGGAGTCGCCGCTCTAATCTTTAGAACGCCTCACCGTCGGTTCCTGCACTCCGCGGTAGTGATTGCCTGCACCGCATTAATCCTTCTTCCCTGGACAATGCGTTGTACGGTCCTTTCAGACCGCCTCGTGCTGGTTCAAGGTGGATCAAGCGTTATCTTCTATGCAGCTACTCGAACCGACTGGAACCAAAAGGACCAGGAAACCTTGTGGTTGCGTTTCTCAACAGAGAACCCTTATGGTCAGCAGCTGTTAGCTGCCAAGACACCACGCGAAATGGCCGCAGCGGATGCGCTTGGAACGCGGTTGGCTTTTCAAAACATCCGCTCGAATCCCACGGGGTACGTTGTTTCGCGCCTACGGAATTTTCCGTTCCTCTTTATCACCAGCTTTGACATCTTTACCGGCTTCAATAAATCGTTCGGGGTACTGTATTGGGAGAATAAGTGGTTGGCTCTGGTGATTAAGAGCCTTTTGTTGTTGGTCTTTTCGCTTGCTCCATTACTGCTGGCGCTAGTTGGACTGTTGGGTGACTGGCGAAATCCGGCCGTGGCCTTTTCGTCGATCGTTTGGATCTATACAGCATTGGCCAATCTTCCTATGTGGATAGAGTATCGATACTGGATCGCAGCGGTTCCATTCATGCTGGTGAGCGCTGCTGTGGGCACACAGGTTCTCTGTGTGAAGTTCCGACTCGTAAAGTCCTAGAATCGTCGGAAGAGCAAGCATTAACTGCCGGAAATTGTTAAGAAACACTCAAGAGCGTCAACCAAAATGCATTATCACTTGATCGGGATATGCGGTACTGCTATGGCAGCTTTAGCAGGGATGTTACAAGCGCGTGGGCATCGCGTAACCGGATCCGATGCACATGTTTACCCACCTATGTCCACAATGTTGGAGTCTCTGGACATCCAGATTATGCAGGGTTACGAACCTCAGCATCTCGACGATGTCCCAGACTGCGTGATCGTTGGTAACGCCATTCCACGTGGGAATCCAGAAGTTGAGGAAACGCTCATCCGAAGACTCTTGTGCCGTTCGCAGGCCGAGATTGTAAAAGAAGAGTTCATCAGAGGCCGGCGCTCGTTGGTCGTAGCTGGCACCCATGGAAAGACAACCACAAGCAGTATCGCAGCCTGGGTAATCGGTCGCGCGGGTCTGGACCCGACGTTCTTGATTGGCGGTGTAGCTCAGAACTTTGGAGTAAGTTTTCGAGTGACGGAAAGCGACTACTTTATTATCGAAGGCGATGAGTACGACACCGCTTACTTTGATAAGGGGCCAAAGTTCATGCACTACCTCCCAGAGATAGCAATAGTCAACAACATC
>DATETN010000002.1:0-7471 GCA_035283645.1 Pyrinomonadaceae bacterium | reverse complement strand
ACACTCTTGAGCGTCAATAATCGTAAATCCAATCCGAACCCGCTTGCCTATTCGGTACCCGAAAAAGAGCCTATAGAGAGGGCGCTTTAGAAATGTTGGCAATATGGCAATTAGTCCCAGCGTGAACAACCGAAATTTACTGGTTCGTCGCATCAGGGGGTTAACTATAGTTGCCATTCAAGACCATTTCACGCCTTTGTAATTAACTGTGTGGTTGTCGAGCTGAATGCCTTGAGAAACTCAACGGACCAACTGACGGCTCTCAAGCTCGGAAGTGGCCTTAGCAACCTGATCAAGTGCTGCCTGGTCGCGCACCCAGTCCAGCAATTCCGGTATTCCGTCGGCCAGGCTAATCTTCGGCTCGTAGCCCAACATTGCCTTGGCGCGACCAATATCGGCTACACAATGTCGAATGTCGCCTTCGCGATACTTCCCGACAATCTCAGGCTGGAGCGGCTTACCTAATCCTTCAGCCAGCATCCGACTTACCTCTCTTATGGAAGTAGGAACGCCGGTGCCAATGTTTATCGCGCTGTAGTTTGCTCGGTCACTCTCGAGCGCTAACAGATTTGCCCGCACAATGTCGCTAACGTGTACGAAGTCCCGGGTCTGTTCTCCATCCTCAAAAATGATTGGTTCGCGGTTGTTCAGCAAACGTGCTGAGAAGATCGCACAAACGCCCGTGTAAGGATTGGAGAGGGCCTGACGGGTTCCATAAACGTTGAAGTACCTCAGCGCGACAGTGGGGATTCCATAGGAACGTCCAACCACAAGACAAAACTGTTCCTGGTCCTGCTTTGTTACTGCATAGACCGAAGTTGGGAATAGAGGCTTGTCTTCAGAAGTAGGTGTCGGAGCAAGCACTTGACCACAATTCACACATTCCAATTCCCAACGTCGATCGAGCAACTGTGATCCGGGACGCAACTGCGGAGATACTGGACCGCAGTTAGAACAAGTGTAAGCACCTTCGCCGTAGATTGACATAGAAGATGCAACGATCAGCTTTTGTATATGCTCTTTTCGGGAAAGGATCGATTCCAACAAAACGGCAGTACCGAGATCATTGGCCGCAACATAGCGCTGAATCTCATACATCGACTGGCCTACGCCGACTTCAGCGGCCTGGTGGAACACGACCGAAATTCCTTCAAGTGCCCTTTCAATAAGGGCAGCATCGCAAACATCACCGCGTATGAACTCAGCCTCTTCATTAATATAAGCTGGTGTTGCATCTCCATGAACTTGCGGAACTAACGAATCAAGAATGCGCACGCGATGACCATCTCTTACGAGAGCATCCACGAGATGAGAACCAATAAAACCAGCGCCCCCTGTTACCAGAATGTTCAATCTATCCATCAGATTCCTCGGTAAACTTTTACGCGCTAAGAGAACGAGATTCGGTGACAGCCGTTTCGCGGACGTCAGCATTTTTCACAACTGACTTCAAAATCTCAAAGACCCTTGGCGCCTGCGTTTTTGCAGAATATTTCTCTTCGACGGTTCGTCGCCCGGCGTCTCCTAAGCGACGCCTGAGCTCGCTGGAACGTAACAGGTCACTGAGCTTCTCAACCCATTCTTGCTCTGTCCCAGCGATAAAGCCATTCTCACCGTCCTGTATGATCTCGGTGTTGACACCAACGGGCGAGCAAACCGTGGGGATTCCGAGTGCCATGAACTGGAGGGCCTTTAATCCGCACTTTCCTTTGCTCCAGTCGTCATCCGGCAAAGGCATGACTCCGATGTCGATTTCCCGTAGGTCGTCGATCTCGGTGGCAGCTCGCCACGGCATCGCTTCGAGATGCAGTCCTTCAACCGCGTATACGGGTGTTCCAATCACCCGCACTTGAAAATTTTCTAGCTTTGCAAGTTTCTCAAGCGCCCCCCGCAACGTGTCCAGGTGTTGCACAGTACTGTAACTTCCGGTCCAACCGATCACCGGGGGATCTGAGTTTGGCTTTCTTTGAACCTGATACTTCTCGGTATCGATAGTGGTAGGGACGATAGTGACGTGCTCGTTGAATTTCGAAGCGTACTCAGCAAGATACGGATTGCCCGCCATAACGTGCGAGGCGATGCGGCAGATGTTTGCTGTTTTTCCGGCAAACTTAAGATAACTTAGATAGCCGTTAGAGGGACTCTTGTAGCTAACGAAGACTGCGTCATCAAAATCAAACACAATGGGAACGCCTGATCGAGAAATCCACCTTTCAAATACTGCTGGCCCAAGTAATGCCGCCTCCCGAAAAACGTAAACCAGGTCAAAGTTCTTCACCGAGCGCATGAGTGACGCGCGGCGGCCTAAGCCCTGCGCCACAAGACTCAACTTACGCCCGAGGAGACCCGACTTGTACAGAAGTGAATGCAACTCTTCGGATTCAAAAGCTGCATAGGTGATCTCCACACCATGTTGGCGCAGAATCGGTTCCCACTGTTCAATCCGATAACGTTGGCCCGGCGACGTATCGTAAAGCGCAGGCACGATACCAAGTACACGCATAAGGTTATTCGACTTTACTGACTGAACCAGTATAGAGAGAGTTGACTGCCTCGTCCAAACGACTGGGTTCGTAATCAAGTGTGGCAGGAACAGTGCCCGCAAGAACATTCTCGTATAGGCGAGCATAACGGGTAGCGGCTATGGTCTCGAGATTAAAAAAGGACTCTGCCACCTCTCTGGTCTTTCGACGAATGGCCTCACGATCGCGCAGAAGTTGGACGATAGTGTGGAAGGCAGAACTGTATTCATCATTGTTAAAGGTATTCACCAGCGCGCCGACATTCTGTTGAGTTACCAAGACGTCAGCATCGCCAATTCCAGCATTGATAATAAGGGGCAAGCCACAGGCCAGATACTCTGCGGTCTTAGTTGGCGAGGACGCCAGTTTTGAGAAGCAGGGTTTGATGAAAGCTAGTCCGGCATCAGCAGCTGACAAATAAGAGGGCACATCGGCAGGATTCGCCCCACAGACCGTAAAGCCGGAAGTTGCAATGCCTCGTTCATGCATTAGCCGCCTTATTCGGTCGTGCTTTGTTCGCGTCAACCAAAGGAAATGAGCGTCGGCCCGCTGTTGAGCCACAAAGGCACAGAAGTCCGCCATTTCTTCCGTCAGATACCATCCGTCGATCGATCCGCTGTAGACAATGACTATCTCATCGCGAAGGCCTAACTCGCGTCGCCGTTCCTCTCGATCGCTTTGGCTGAACCTGAAACGCCCAAGGTCCGCGCAACATGGAATTACTTCGTGAACAACATCCCGATCCCTGAGGCCTTCCCAAGTCTTGATGATCGGCCAAATTCTTTCCGTCAGCGTGACCACACCATCGGCCGCTGCCAATGCCCTTCGCTCCATGCTCTTGGTTATCCGGTAAGCAACGCTACCCTCGCGCCAGTGTGCAGCGTCGCGGTATTCCTCAGCCATCAGCCCGCGAATATCAAATATCATCCGCATTCCGAATCGCCGTTTTAGGGCCAGCGCTATTGTTGCAGGAATGTGACTACGCGCATGGACCATCTCAATGCCATTCCTTTTCACCAGGTATCGAGCGTAACGGATACCGGACCAAACGTCGAAAGCTGTGGCTGGCAGAGAGGGTTTTTGGTGATATCGTAGCGAATGCCACTCGATGCGCTCGCCCCTCAATCGCTCCTGTAACTCATCCCGCACTTTGGAGCCCTCGTTAGTAAATGCGAACGGTCGCTCGAAGCTCAGCAACGTGAACTGCACACCCAGCCGGGCGAGTTCCCGAAGATAAGGAATTACCTGACTCTGGCCCAAAGGATCAAGCATTCCGTTGTACGAGATAAACAGGATTCTTCGCCCCGCCAGATCCTTTGAGGCCGCTTGCTCGTTTGCAGGAGATTCGTGTCGGTGTCTAATGACCCACTTAATGCTCCCGATGATGGCTGCCCCGTCGAGCGTCGCAATCAGTGGGACCAGAACGCACAGACGCAAAAATTTTCGCCCCAGCCCGGCCGGATAGATCATACGGTTTCTCCACAGCGCCATCCCGGCACGGGCGCTCATCATTAACAACCAAAGAAGAAAGATCGGAAGCAGCCAAATCCAACCAATGGACAACGCGGGAATCGCCAGAAGGAGAAGCAGTCCGTAACGCACAAAGATCCGATATTGCCAATCCCGCCACAGTCCAGCTCGAATGTTGTTGCAGGAATAGGTGACGAACTTCCTGAAAGTGCTGGCAAGAGTCGGCTGAAGACTCCAGTGGACCACAGCGGTCGGTTCAAACTCAGTCCGGTAACCCGCGCGCTCCACTTCTCTCATGAAAAGCAGGTCCTCAGCTGAGCGCAGATGCTCGGGAAAGCCGCCCACTGCTGCCCAAACGGATTTACGCATAAGGCATGACGCAATGGACCGTGGTCTCGTGATTACTCCACCGTGATTAAGTGGAGGTGGCACATAGGCGATTGCCGCACATTCTGTAAAAAAGGTTTCGGTTACAGGTTCCCAAAAACCATAAACCACGTCTACAGCGGAGCTCCGTTCAACTCTAGCGGCAAGTTGCCCAAGCCAGTCTCGGTGGGGCCTAGTACCAGCATCAATAAAGGCAAGCCAATCTCCGCTCGCTTTGGCGGCCGCCAGGTTACGTCCACGACCGGGTAGCGCCGCGTCCACGCTGATCAACAAGATCTGTTTCCTGGTTTTTGCGTATTCCCGGATGATCTCACGAGTCGAATCTGTCGAACCTCCGTCGGTAATAACGATCTCGTCTGGAATCCTGGTCTGTCCAAGCAACCCGTCAAGCAGGGTCTGGATCGACTCCGCTTCGTTTCGAACAGGAATGATCACGCTGATCTTCATTAGTAAGGCATTAGTCGCGACGTGCAGTGACCTCATCCGGAACTGTTAGTCCTCAGCTCTCTCTAAGATATGGGCTCGACAGTCGCTTTCGCTTAAATCAATTAGCTTAGAGTGAACCACTCTTTATGACAAATACAAACGACAACTGTCCGAAACTTAAGTGTGCGAAGCTCACTGCAGCAAGAGTTGGGAGCGGTTTCGATTCGCCAGCGCTCATGAGAATGCGCCTGAGGAAGAGTTGCTAAGGAACCAATCAATCGTTTTCTTTAAACCTTCTTTTAGAGATGTACTTGCTCGAAACCCAAATTCTTCAAAAGCGCGCGTCGTATCCAGCTGCCGTCGGGGCTGGCCGTCAGGTTTGTTATGCTTCCAATCTACCTCACCCTGAAATCCCGTGAGTTCCATGATCGTCGCCACAAGGTCTCTGATCCAAACTTCCTGGCCATTACCAATGTTAACTGCCTCGCTGCCGTTGTATTTCTCAGCAGCTCGCACAATCGCCTCGGCGCAATCCTCCACGTAAAGAAACTCACGGGAGACATTGCCAGAACCCCAAACCTCAATGAAAGGGGCATCCACACGCTTTGCCTCAACTGACTTTCGAATCAGCGCCGGAATCACGTGAGAGGTTTCCAGGTCGAAATTGTCGCCAGGTCCATAGAGGTTGGCGGGCAAGAGGAATATGCCGTTGAACCCATACTGATTTCTATACGCCTGTAACTGAACCAACATCATTTTCTTGGCCAGGCCATACGGCGCATTCGTCTCTTCGGGATAACCATTCCATAAATCCTCTTCGCGAAACGGCACGGGAGTAAACTTCGGATACGCGCAGACGGTACCAACACCAACAAATTTCTTGACGCCCTGAAGTCTCGATTCCTCAATCAAATGCGCTCCCATCATTAGGTTGTCATAGAAGAATCTACCGGGGTTCTGCTTGTTGTAGCCGATCCCACCGACAACTGCGGCCAAGTGGATTACAAGATCGGGTTTAGTGTCGGATAGCAGCCGTGTAACATCTCCACCCCTGACAAGATCGTAGTCCGTCTTCCTTGGCACAAACAGTTCCGCGTTTGAGTAAACTCGGAGTTTATCGACAACATAGCGACCGAGAAATCCAGCACCGCCGGTGACCACAATTCTCTGATAAGGGAAAGAGTTTTGAGCCATGATTAGAATGTTGTTGAACCGCAAAAACCTCTGCGGATGTTAACAAAAAAGAGAGTTAATTCGCAGCCGCCCACCCAAAAGATGACTACAAATGAGGGGAGGTGTCTTGCTCAAACGATCCGCTTTCGTTAAGGTATCTTTTGTCCACATAATCACGATCTTCTCTTCGTCATCAACACATGAATAGGCGCGCATTGATAACCGGCATTACTGGGCAGGATGGATCGTTTCTCGCCGAACTCTTACTCGAGCAGGGATACGAAGTCAGCGGACTTATTCGACGTTCCTCTTCGTTCAATACCCAGCGAATTGATCATCTTTACCAAGATCCTCATCAATCCGACAATCGCCTGCGGCTCTTCTTTGGTGACCTTAACGATTCGAGTTCATTAAACACGATCCTCCGGAACACGCAACCGGACGAAATCTACAACCTCGGCGCCCAGTCTCACGTGCGTGTTAGTTTCGATGTTCCCGAATACACTAGCGAAGTAACCGGATTAGGTACTGTCCGCATTCTTGAAGCAATTCGCGAATTAGGGATTCGACCCAAATTCTATCAGGCGTCTTCCTCAGAAGTTTTCGGGCTCGCCCGAGATGTACCGCAAACTGAAATGACCCCTTTTTATCCTCGCTCGCCCTATGCCTGTGCAAAGGCATACGCTTTCTACATTACCGTCAACTATCGTGAGTCATATGGGTTGTTTGCCTGTAACGGAATTCTCTTCAACCACGAAAGCGAGCGACGCGGCGAGACTTTTGTTTCCAGAAAGATCACCCGGGCTGCCACCAGAATAAAGTTGGGCTTACAGGAGAAACTGTACCTCGGTAATCTGGAAGCCCGCCGCGACTGGGGATATGCAGGAGACTACGTTCGCGCCATGTGGTTAATGCTACAGGCGGAACGACCCGGCGACTACGTCATCGCAACTGGTGAGACACACTCAATTCGTGAATTTCTAGACGAGACATTCGGCTATCTGGACCTCGACTGGAAGAAGTATGTTGAGGTTGATCCCAGATACTATCGCCCGGCTGAAGTCGATGTGCTCATCGGCGACTACTCAAAAGCAAAAAAGGAACTGGGTTGGGAACCTAAAGTGCGTTTTAAGGAGTTGGTGCGTCTCATGGTAAATCACGACCTGAAGTTGGCAAAAAAGGAACTTACTCAAGGTTGAAAGCTCTCCATCGCCTCAACGACGTACTGTTGTTGAGCTTCGGTCAGTTCAGGAAAGCACGGTAGCGCGAGAGTCTCATTTGCTGCGCTTTCTGACTCAGGGAAATCGCCCACCTGATATCCAAGATAGGCAAAACAATACTGCAGATGCAAACTGATCGGATAGTAGATGCGTGTGCCTATATCGCGCTGCCGCATGTGCTCCATCATCGCGTCACGATATCGCGGCACCCTGACAACATACTGGTGAAAAATGTGTTTCCCGTCTAACCTAACAAATGGCGGTATTACCTCA
>DATETN010000001.1:0-21770 GCA_035283645.1 Pyrinomonadaceae bacterium | reverse complement strand
GACCTCACGATGATTGCGCCACTTCCGTTAGCGGTTAAAGCGCACATTGTCAACGCATTTGTCTTTCTCGTAATTCTGCCGTTCTCGCGTTTGGTCCACATGCTGGTCGTTCCCATTCAGTATTTGTGGCGACCATATCAGCTCGTGATCTGGAATTGGGACCGTCAGCGTCACCGCCGTTATGGGCGGCCCGCCCCTCGGAAACAACCGGCAGTGTCGCCAACACCAGTAATTACTGATGCAGTGCCCGTCAGAAAGCCTGCGACGGTGAGGTGAGAAGTTTATGAGTCTACGAACGGCAAAAATCATCTCGCTGCTGGTAACAGTGATTGGTGTAGCCGTCTTGTGGCAGGGGTCGATCTTCCGGGGACTTGGCAACCAGCAAAGTTATCAACCAGCGCAACCAATCAACTTCTCGCACAAAGTTCACGCCGGGGATAACCAGATTCAGTGTTTGTATTGTCACTCGGCAGCCGACAAATCGAAGGTGGCCGGCATACCCGCTGCGAGCACTTGCATGAACTGCCACACACAGATTCGAAAGGACTCGCCTGAGGTTCAGAAGATCACGACGGCGCTGGCTCAGAACAAGCCGATTGAGTGGGTCAAAGTCAATGATCTTCCTGACCACGTTGCGTTTAACCACGGTCGGCATGTCACCGCGGGTGTGAAATGCCAGACCTGCCATGGACCAGTCGAGACAGAAGACCGAGTTTCGCAAGCCGATCCATTATCCATGGGTATGTGCGTTACCTGCCATCGAACGCACCGCGAAGTGACTCTGGACGAAACCGGCCGGCCAATTGTTTCGAAGGAGGCGACACCAAAGAGATTGATGGCCTCGACCGACTGTTCTGTTTGCCATCACTGATGGCGAGTGATGCGTGATGAGTGGTGAGTGATGAGTAACCAACAAAAACGTTGGAAACAGTTCTTAGCGGCCGAAAATGACGGTGAGCAGCTTGAATACTCAGCAAAGAGTCCAATTGCGGGCGTTTCGCGCCGGACGTTTCTGGAGGTGCTCGGTTATTCCACAGTGGCGGTGACGCTTACCGGGTGTCGTGCGCCTGAGCAGAAAATAGTGCCTTATCTGAGAGAGCCTGTTGAATTCACTCCCGGGGTGGCGAGTTGGTTTGCCTCGACTTGCGGTGGGTGCAGTGCTGCATGCGGCACCTTAGTGAAAGTCCGAGATGGCCGTCCGATTAAACTGGAGGGAAACCCTGATCATCCACTCTCGGAGGGAGGTCTCTGTGCAGTCGCTCACGGAATGATTTTCGGTCTGTACGATCCGGATCGATTGCGGTCACCGATGCGCGGCTCACAGCCTGCTACTTGGGAGGAGATCGATGACGAGATACTTGGCAAGCTAAGCGCAATCAAGAAATCCGGAGGTAAAGTCAGAATCCTTACCGCGCCACTTTCAAGTCCCGCCTCACGGAAGACGATTCAGACCTTCCTCGCACAATTCACGGACGGTAAGCACATTACTTACCAGCCAGTATCCAATGATGCCATTCGACAGGCGCATCTTCGCTCTCATGGAATCGCAGCGATCCCACAGTATCGACTCGAGAAAGCAAAGTTGGTCGTGAGCTTTGGAGCGGATTTCCTCGGAACGTGGATCATGCCGGTGCAGTTCACGCGCGGGTATGCAAAAACGAGGAGCTTGACCGAAGGACGTCGCGAGATACTTCGGCACGTCCAGTTTGAATCCATTATGTCGCTCACCGGGAGCAATGCCGACAAGCGTATTAGAGTCTCGCCGCATGAGAAAACCCAGGCACTGTTGTACCTGGCTAGACTAATTGCCCCATCAACCGACTTACTGAATGCCTATGAACCAAGGCAACTCTCCGTGCAGACACAGGAAGCGGTGGAGGAGCTTTCGAGAGAACTGCTGAGCGCTCAAGGTGAGTCACTAATCGTGTCTGGGAGTAACGCTCCTGATTCGCAGTACCTTACGAACTTCATTAACGATCAGCTCGGCAATTACGGAAAGACCATCGAACTCACTCCTACGTTGGGACGAGAACAAAGCAGCGACGCAGAGATGGTTGAGCTGGTCCAACAGATGAACACTGGAGAGATCGCTGCCTTGATAGTCTGTGGCGTCAATCCAGTCTACGACTACTTTGAAAGCCAAAAATTTGTGGACGCTCTGAAGGCGGTGCCACTGAGGGTCTCATTGAACTCTGCATTAGACGAGACTTCATCACTTGCCGACTATGTTTGTCCGCAGAATCACTTTCTAGAATCTTGGGACGATGCTGAAGCCGTGCAGGGAACGCTGGGCATTAACCAACCGACAATTGCTCCTCTATTCCAAACGCGAGCCTTCCAGGAAACTCTTATGCGTTGGTCAGGTGACCAGCGGAGCTTCTATGAAGTTTTGAGGAACACTTGGCGTGAAGAGCATTTCCCGCAGCAGAATCAATTCGCGACCTTTGAAGGGTTCTGGGATGCGACCCTGCAGAAAGGGGTGTTCTCGCTACAGCAGCCAGCTAACGTCAGTATCACATTCAAGCCAGACACTCTGAGTGGTGCAATTGGGCGTTTGCAATCGACTTCAGGCGTTAACAGCGCCAACGAGTTGGACCTCGTGCTTTATCAAACCACTTCCTTGCGTGATGGACGGTTCGCCAACAACCCCTGGCTCCAGGAACTACCGGACCCCCTCACCAAGATAACTTGGGACAACTATGCGTGTGTGTCACAACGGTATGCGGCCATGAATGGGTTGGAGGAAGGGCGGGTTGTTCGGATCTCTAACGGTGCTGCAACTATCGAGCTTCCGGTACATATTCAGCCAGGTCAGCATGACGATGTAGTAGCGATTGCTCTCGGCTATGGCCGGTCCAAAGCCGGCAAGGCCGGGAGTGGGATCGGAGCAAACGCTTTTCCGTTTGTGGCATTCGTTGATGGTTCGTTCCGCTATTCACATTTGCGCGTGACACTCGTACCGACTGCCAGCAAGGTCGAGTTTGCTCAAACACAAATCAAAGATTCTCAGGAAGGCAGGCGTCTGGCCCGTGAGTTGACGCTGACTGAATACGTCAAGGGTACGGAAAGCCATCACGAGGAACACGCCAGTCTCTGGTCACCACACGACTATCCCGAACACAAATGGGGCATAGCAGTAGATCTGAATGCGTGCGTTGGTTGCAACGCGTGTGTGATCAGCTGTCAGGCAGAGAACAACATCCCGGTAGTCGGTAAGGACGAGGTGCGGCGCAGTCGTGATATGCACTGGCTCAGAGTAGATCGGTATTTCGAAGGCGACCGCGATAATCTGAGAGTCAACTACCAACCCTTGATGTGTGCTCAATGTGACAACGCTTCATGCGAGAGTGTGTGCCCAGTGCTAGCAACGGTGCACAGCAGTGAAGGACTGAACATGCAGGTCTATAACCGCTGTGTTGGCACGCGCTACTGCGAGAACAACTGCCCCTACAAAGTCCGGCGGTTCAATTGGTTCACTTACGCCCGAGATGATGCTGTCGCGAATCTCGCTTTGAACCCCGATGTTACTGTCCGCTCGCGCGGTGTTATGGAGAAGTGCACTTTCTGCGTTCAGCGAATCGAGGAAGCAAAGATCAACGCGCGCAATGAAGGCAGGCCGATAAATGATGGTGAGATTCAGCCGGCATGTCAGCAGAGCTGTCCGTCGCAGGCAATTATCTTCGGCGATTTGAGAGATGTGAAAAGCCGCGTCGCTCAGATGAAGAAGAGTGGTCGCAATTACACGCTGCTTGATGAACTAAATTTACGACCGGCGGTGAGTTACCTCGCCAAGGTGAGGAATTAGGAGTGACGGCGGCAAGGGCTCTGCCAGCGCCGCCGCTTTCTCGTTGAGTCTGTAAGAGGCATAGACCATGGCTGTTTCAGTTACACAACCAGAAGTACTAGCCACCGCGAAACCTGAAGCGGTTGCCGACTTGTTGCCGAGTAATGGTCTTCACCCAGTCTATTCCGAGCTGCGGAAGCCTCTAATTCTCGGAAACAAGTCAAACGCAGATGTCACGCGCGACATTTGTCAGTTGCTTGAACCAAAACCCGGCTTGGGGTGGTGGATTAGTCTATCCGTCTCCTTGGTTCTTCTCATTATCGGTGTCGTTGCGACAGTTCACACTGTCAATACAGGCATTGGCACATGGGGTTTAAACAAGACAATCGGCTGGGCGTTCGACATCACCAACTTCGTCTTCTGGATTGGTATTGGACACGCCGGCACCTTCATCTCGGCGATCCTGTTCCTGTTCAATCAAAAGTGGCGCACTTCGGTGAACCGTTCGGCAGAGGCCATGACTCTGATAGCCGTTATGTGCGCGGGACTGTTTCCCATAATCCACATGGGTCGTCCATGGCTGTTTTATTGGGTACTGCCATACCCCAACACGCGCGGCACGTTATGGGTCAACTTCCGTTCGCCTCTACTCTGGGACTTCTTCGCAATCTCCACCTACTTCACGATTTCAGCAGTGTTCTGGTACCTCGGGTTGGTGCCTGATCTGGCTACTGCACGCGACCGTACGAAGTCTCGGCTGCGCAGGGTGCTTTACCGGGTGATGAGTTTGGGTTGGAACGGATCGAACCGGACCTGGTCGAGATATGAGACTGTTTACGCAGTCCTCGCCGCATTGGCCACGCCCCTCGTGCTTTCCGTTCATAGCATCGTCAGCTTCGATTTCGCGACGTCTCTGATTCCCGGTTGGCACTCGACGATCTTCCCGCCCTATTTCGTCGCTGGAGCCGTCTTCTCAGGCTTTGCGATGGTAATGACACTGATGATTTTGGTACGGAAGCTTATGCACCTTGAAGACTACATAACACCCCAGCATCTCGAAAACATGTGCAAGGTTGCGTTGCTGACCGGTTCGATCGTTGGACTCGCTTATATCACCGAGATCTTCATTGGCTTGTACAGCGGGAACCCGAACGAAATCTTCGTCATTATCAATCGCGGCTTAGGACCTTACGCCTGGGCGTACTGGATCATGTTTGGCTGCAATGCTCTGGTCTCACAGCTGTTCTGGTTCAAGAAACTGCGCACTTCGATCCCCGCAATCTTTGTGTTGTCGATCCTGATCAATGTCGGCATGTGGTTTGAGCGGTTTGTGATCATCGTCACGTCGCTTCACCGCGACTTCCTCCCCTCGAGTTGGGCAATGTACACGCCGACAATAACGGAGGTGGGACTTCTGGTAGGCAGTTTCGGACTCTTCTTTACGGCCTTTCTCATTTTCTTGCGACTGTTTCCGGTCATCTCCATAAACGAAGTAAAGGGGGTGCTCAAATATGCGAAGCAACACTGACGAGAGCGCCAAAGTGGTCCGTTACACCGCCGCGGTTTTCGATGCAGAAGAAGATCTTGTTTCTGCTGCTTCAGCAGCACGCAAATCCGGCTTTGAAATCTTCGACGCATACACGCCTTTTCCGGTTCATGGATTGGATCGGGCCGTTGGTTTGCCCCCTTCAAGATTGACGTGGATTGCATTTATTGCTGGAGCAATAGGTCTGGTCTTGGGACTGACCCTGCAGGTTTGGACTTCAGCCTATGACTGGCCGCTAAACGTCGGCGGTAAGCCATTTAATTCATTTCCGCTCTTCATTCCCGTTGCGTTTGAACTGACAGTTCTGTTTTCAGGGCTCATCGCAATCGGAGTCCTCTTCGCTCGTAATCGGATGTGGTTGTTCAGCAAGCGGCGCGTTTTCGAGCGGGTGACTGATGATCGCTTTGTGTTGGTACTGAAACAGTCAGACGCCTCGTTTGATGTTGAAAAGGCAGTGAGTCTATTCGCTCGTCACAACGCTATCAACGTGATTGAAGGAGATCAGTTTGTATGAGAACGACGCTCACGTGGGTCAGCGTTGTATTGCTTCCGCTTGTAACAGTCGGTGGCATGTGGCTGTTAAGTCGCGACACTAACGTCCGCAACTTTGAGTGGCCCACGCAGATGCAATATTCGCCCGCGTACCTGTCGCAGACCAAAAATCCGGTTCTGCCCCTGGGAATGACCGCACAACCAGCCGTAATCGGAACTGCGCCCCGCGGTTTTCAGCCATTCCATTATGGTCCCGCTCCGAGTGAAGCAGAACGCGCTGGCCGTGAATTACAAAACCCATATTCGGTAACCGAAGAGAGTCTGGCTCGTGGGCAATACGTGTATTCCAACTACTGCGCTGTTTGTCACGGTACGACCGGAGCTGGTGATGGCCCGATCGTTCCCAAGTATCCAAACCCGCCATCGTATGCCACCGCGTCATCGAAAGCGTTACCAGATGGAAACATGTTTCATGTGATCACATTGGGTCGAAATAACATGCCACCACATGCGGCGCAGATCTCGGTTGCAGATCGTTGGAAAGTGATTCTTTACATTCGCCAGCTACAAGGTAACTAGAATTTATGAGTGGCAACAGCTTCATGTCTAAACGGGGACAGTCGATTCTCTTCTTGATGCTCGGCATAGGAGTGGTCGGATTTCTTATCGGTCTTTACACCGATGAGGCCCGTGTGTGGGCCAGCTTTCTCCAGAACGCGTTCTTCTTCCTAACGCTTGGCCTTGGCGCCGCAGTTTTCATCAGCATCAATCGCGTGGCAAATGCCGGCTGGGATACCGCTATTCGAAGAGTTCCGGAAGCAATGATGAGTTATCTGCCGATAGGAGCAGTCGCGATGCTGGCGCTCTACTTCGGACGTGAAAGCCTGTACGAAGGGCTGCGAACAACCTTTGAGTACAACAATGAGCCGATGGTGTTCAAAAACATGTGGCTGACTACCCCTTTCTTTTTCAGCCGCATGGCTGTGTTCCTGGGGGTATGGATTCTCTTTGCATTCCTGATACGACGCGAGTCACGGTTGCAGGACTTAGATGGAACTCTGGTCCACACGCAAAGGATCAAGCGGTACTCGGCTGCGTTTCTGGGGATCTTCGCTGTAACGTTTACCTTTGCCAGCTTTGACTGGCTGATGTCGATCGAGCCACTTTTCTACAGCACTGTGTACGCGTTTTACGTCATCGCGGGTCTGCTTTTGAGCGGATTTGCTTCGATTACGGTGATGGTGATTCTCCTGCGCAGGCGTGGTTTCTTATCTGAGATCAATGAGAATCATCTTCACAGTCTTGGGAAACTGGTCTTCGGGTTTTCGACATTCTGGGCCTACATCTGGCTCTGTCAGTATCTCCTGATCTACTACGCAAATCTCCCCGAAGAAACAATCTACTACATCCGTCGCATGCAGACGCCGGAGTGGAAGACGCTGTTCTATTTGAACATTCTTCTCAATTGGCTGCTTCCCTTCGCAATGTTGCTCCCGCGCAGCGTCAAGCGAAGCGATGGCTGGCTGCTGGCTGCTTGTGGGATGGTACTCGTGGGACATTGGGTCGATCTCTACGTCATGATCTTTCCCGCATTTGAACATTCTGCGGTTATTGGTTTCGTCGACATCGCAGTAGTTATCGGCTTTGCTTCGCTATTCGTGCAGTCGTTTGCAAATGCGCTCCGGAAGAGGGCTTTGGTGCCACGAAACGATCCGTATTTGCCCGAGAGTCTGTGGCGGGAACCCCGTGAAGCTCCTGACCCGCTCGCCTGGACCGGTGATATGAAACGCGCCTTGGCGCTTTCGACCATGGGCTTTGCAATCACGTTCGCTGTGTGGGGGATGATCAGCGCACTTGCACCAATGTTTGTTGAGATGTACGCGCTTTCGTTCCTTCAGAAGTCCCTTTTGATTGCAATACCAGTATTGCTTGGCTCCGTCGGTCGCATCCCGATGGGCATCCTCGCTGATAAATATGGTGGGAGAAAGGTATTCGGGTTCCTGCTTCTCTTCTGCCTGATTCCAGCAATTGGCGCCACTCTCGCAAATTCTTTTCTATCGCTGGTCGCGTGGGGGTTTGTGCTCGGCTGTGCTGGAACGAGCTTTTCGGTCGGAGTGGCTTTTACTTCCAAATGGTTTCGGGCCGAGCAGCAAGGAACTGCGCTTGGAATTTACGGCATGGGGAACATCGGCCAATCGATAGCCGTCTTTGGCGCCCCAGCACTGGTTATGTTGACAGGAGATTGGCGCTTCCCCTTCTGGGTATTTGGAATTCTGTCCGCTACTTTCGGAGTTCTATTTCTGGTGCTAGCTCGTAACGCCCCGGTTCAAACGACATCGAAACCCTTCGGCGCTTACGTAGCAATCCTCAAACGCGAGCCGCTCGCGTGGTTGCTTTCACTCTTCTACTTTCTGACGTTTGGTGGCTTTGTCGCACTTGGCATTTATTTACCAACACTGCTGAAAGACATTTTCTCTCTCACGCCCACCGATGCGGGCGCGCGAGTTGCGGGCTTCGTCATCCTGGCGACGATCATGCGGCCAGTTGGTGGTTGGCTCGCAGATCGTTATGGCGGCGTTCAAGTGTTGTTACTTGTCTTCGCTGGGATTGCGATTGTGTCACTGGGCCTCACGTCCAGTTCCATGTTGATCTTTACTTTGGGAGCACTCGGAACGGCGGCGGCACTGGGGCTGGGCAATGGCGCCGTCTTCAAGCTGGTGCCGGAATATTTTCCGAGAGAGACAGGGACTGTCACGGGACTGGTGGGGGCGTGTGGGGGATTAGGTGGATTCTTCCCACCTCTGCTCCTCGGCGTTATCAGCAGCCAGACTGGTTCATACACACTCGGCTTTGTTTTTCTCTCAGCGTTTGCCACATTTTGCATGGTGATAAGCTATCGGATCTTTCGGCGTACCGGGGGCGTTGAGGAGGCGATCCCAGCGAATTAAGGGTTGGTAGGCGCGCAAATGGTCTGGGTGGGTTTTTCCCCACTGGTTCTCGGACTAATACGCAGCCAAACCGGGACTTACGGGCTTGGGTTCGTGTTCCTTTCAACCTTCGCTTTGCTCTGTCTTGCCGCCAATTATCTGCTCTTTCTGCGCGAGCGCGGTCTTCGCGAGGCATTACAACCGGACTAGGCACATGAGTTGCACCTTTTGCGCCTGCATGTTCATCGCGAGGTGACTGAACATATGGTGCCAGCTGCAAACCAATCTCCTGAACCTATCAAATTCCTCGATCTGGTTGATTATCAAACCGGCGCTGTTGTGAGCCGCCAGGTGCTGAAGAAGTCGGCCGGATCCGTCACTTTGTTTGCCTTCGATGAGGGGCAGGGGCTGAGTGAGCACAGTACGCCGTACGATGCCCTGGTGAATGTTCTTGATGGCGAAATGGAAATTACCATCGCAGGCAAACCAATGACTGTCAAAACAGGAGAAATGTTGATTATGCCGGCCGGCCAAGCTCATGCGCTGAAGGCCATAACCAGATCCAAGTTGGTATTGGTGATGATCAGGACCTGAAACGAGGTTCAACCTCCGGCATCAGTCCCGAATGACGCGTACCAGCCTGGACAGAACCAAATTGGTGACGATTCATGTCGAAGAAAATTCAAGCAATTGATTTCATGTATTACGTGGCCACGCAAGAGTTCATGGAGCAGTGGGACCGCGCTAAAGAGGGCGAGCTGATCTGTCGAATGGAAAAAGCCATCGGTGGGTTGCCGCGCTTTACTTCCATCGACGCAATGCTGGAACAGATGGACGACGCCGGAGTTGAAAAAGTCTTTATCACTCAGTGCAAGATGTGGTCCTACTGGCGTAAATGGATGTACATGGACACTAAGCTGGAAGATGTGCTGCAGTATACCGAGCAGCATCCCGATCGTTTCGTCGGACTAGCTGGCTACAATCCATTTCGCATTAAGGAGAGCCTGGAAGAGATTGAACTCGCCGTCACGAAGCACGGATTCAAAGGTGTGTACGTTCATATCTATGGATTCGATATTCCTTTGAATGACGCGAAGATGTATCCGCTATTTGCCAAGTGTGTCGAACTCGATGTTCCAGTCTCAATGCAGGTAGGACATGTGCTTGAGGCTAGCCCCAGTGACGGTGCGCGGCCAATGTTTCTGGATCGCATTGCGTGCGATTTTCCGGACTTGAAGATGATTGGGGCGCATACCGGATGGCCCTGGGTCGATGAGCTCCTTTCGGTCTGTTACAAGTGGGAAAACATATGGTTCGGTGTTGACGCGTGGGCGCCGAAATATCTTTCACCCCAAATCATTCAGTTTATCAACAGCCGATTGGGCCGCGATCGCTGCGTCTGGGGAACTAATGGCCTGCCCTGGAAGGAAAGCCTGAAACAACTCTGCGACCTTGGTCTAAAAGATGAAGTAGAGCGAAAACTCATGCGTGAAAACGCGATTGAGCTATTTAAGTTGCAGAGCGTCGCTGAACACGACGCCAAGCCTGATTTAGTGGCTGCTTAGATTTCGAAACCAGGAGCGGTGCTGATGAACTTTGAAGAAACCTCAGTAATCGTAACCGGAGGGGGCCGAGGAATTGGCCGGGCCATTGTGCAGGCGTTTGCCGCCGCGGGTGCGAACGTTGTAATCGGTGATTTACGTTATGAAGATGCCAACAACGCAGCTATCCAAATCAGCGAAAACTCAAGAGGCCGCGTCGTAGCTGTTCAGACCGACGTCACGAACCGGGAGCAGATCGACAAGCTGCGCGAAGAAACGCTCCGCATTTTCGGCAAGATCGATGTACTGGTTAATTGTGCGGGCTGGGACTGTTTGCGACCGTTTCTAAAGACCACTCCTGAGCTCTGGCTGAAGGTCCTGAACATAAACTTTCTGGGTGTGGTCAATATGTGTCACTCCATCCTACCTCACATGGTTGAACGCAAACGGGGCGCGATCATCAACATTAGTTCGGACACGGGACGCGTCGGGTCGTTTGGCGAAGCTCTTTACGCGAGCTCGAAAGCCGCCATTATGGCTTTTTCGAAGACCATCGCGCGCGAACATGCTCGCGACAATATTCGGGTGAATGTAATCTCGCCGGGTCTTTGTGAGACGCCATTGATCGAAGAAATGAGGCAGGATGAATTTACCGCCAAGATTCTCGGCTCGATCGTTAACTTAATTCCAATGAAGCGTTTGGGTGAGCCAGAAGAGATCGCCCCGATGGTGCTGTTTCTTGCCTCTGATTCTGCAAGCTACATCACAGGTCAGGTCTTTAGTATTAACGGCGGACTGAACATGGTCGGTTAGCCTGCAGCGTCCGGTCTCTCGAATTGCCGATGGGGAGAATCCGCAACCGCCAATGAAGAACGGCCGTCCATTATGAATGAAAAGATCTTTCACGAATGGCAGAACCGGTCGCTTGACGACGCAATCTACGAGTGCCGCGAACTCTTTGAAGACACAACCTTCCCCACGGTGAAGCGTTGGCGAGATCGTGGTGGAAAAGTAGTAGGTCATTTCCAGGTTAACTTTCCGGAAGAGATAGTTCACGCCGCCGGTCTCTTGCCATTCAAGGTTAGAGGCGCTCCTATCGAAGCAGTTCAGGCAGACTCCCGCTTTGGATCTTACCTCTGCTCCATTCTCAAGACCTCACTCGAGCTGGCACTAAGCAACACTGTTGAGCTTGAAATGTTTGTCACTCATCCGATTTGCGACGCGGCTCGCAATCTCGCAGCTGTTTGGGGGCGCAACGTTTCTTACCCGTGTCAGATTCTCTATCTCCCTCAGAATCCCAATTCTCCTCATTCGGTCATCTACCTTCGCGGCGAGTACGACAGATTAAAGCGATCGATCGAGGAGGTTGTGGGTCGGGAGATCAGCATTGAAGCGTTGCGAAATTCGATCGGCGTCTTCAATGAGAATCGGGCACTTATCCGTGAGCTCTATGAGATTAAGAGAGAAACCCCGTGGCTGGTTTCAGCCGATGAAGCTTACGTGCTGGTGGCGCTTGCGGGACTGATTCCACGTGAAGAACACAACGAACTACTGCGGACTATCCTCCCGGAACTTCGAGCTCGAGGAACGCGAGCGCAGGACAAGGTGCGGGTCGTGTTCGAAGGTGGTTTCTGTGAACAGCCTCCGCTTGATCTGATCCGAGCCATTGCCCGGTCCTGTTACGTTGTCGATGACGATTTCCTAATTGGACTTCGTTGGTTGCTCGAAGACGTCTCCCTTGTCGGTGACCCGCTGACAAACCTGGCCGAGGCCTATCTTGAAAAATCTTCATATAGCCCGGTCCAGCATGATCTGAGAAAGCCAAAAGAGAAGATGTTACTGGGTCGCATCCGCCACGCTCGCGCCGAAGCCGCCATCATTACAGCCGCCAAAATGTGCGAGCCTGGGCTTGAGGAGCAAGTCGCTTATACACGCGCTCTCGATGAAGCAGGCATTCCTTATTTTGTGGGCGAATTTGAGGAGAGCATGACTGGCTTTGATTCCATCGAAATTCAACTCGAGACTTTCGTCGAGAATATCTTGTTTAGTTGAATCGCTATTGCGGAGAATTGTCAGTTTCCAAAGCTGGGACATTATGCCGGAGACACACGACATCGTTGGACGCGCAAACCGTGAGGGCTCGGCGCTCTTTCAACAATGGTTCACCGAGTTGGGCCAAACTGCTGAAACGGGGGGGCAGGCTGCATACGTTTTCGTGATGGGCAGTATGGCCGAACTGCTGAGGGTTTTCGACCTTCCGATAGTGATGCCTGAGATTAACTCGCTGCAGACGGCGGTGCGACGCGTCGCGCATGAGTATTTGAATCAGGCCGAAGACTACGGCTACTCACCGGATATCTGTGGGTATGTCAAAGCCGACGTCGCCGTCCAACTCAGTAATGGCAAACATCCTATGGGGAAGATCCCGAGGCCTGCGCTGGCTGTGCTGACGAACGCCTGCAACACGTATATCAAGTGGGCGGAAATTTGGGAGCGCATGTATCACATTCCGATCTTCACGATGGATATTCCCGGAACTCGTTCATGTGGGGCCCAAACGTGGCCGGGCAATGCCGATTTTGAGAATGATTGCCGCTATGTCCTGGCCCAGATCAAGGAACTGATCAGTGTCTGTGAACGCCTTACCCGAAAGAAGTTCGATATTGATCGGTTCCGAGAGGCATTGCAGAACGCCAATTCTATGAGTCGCTCCTGGCGTCGCGTGCTTGAACTCAATAAAAGTAGACCGTCCGTTTTCAACGCTCTGACTGACGGTACGATCTATCTCGGTGTCTCGAATGGTTTCCGCGGCACTGTCGAAGGTACGAAATATTTTGCAAACTTGATCGAGGAGATGGAGTTCAAGGCAGAGCACGGTATTGGAACGCTCACGGACGAAAAGTACCGGCTCGTGTTTGTCGGTGTCCCCTGTTATCCACTGTTTCGACGTTTTAACGAATTGTTCAGCGAATGGGGCGGTACATTCGTCAACTCTACCTACCTTTGGTTTGCCGCTGGTGGCGTGAATCAAGAGTATGAATACGATCTGAACCGACCGTTGGAGAGTTTTGCCGAAGGTGTTTTGATCTACGTTCGTAATGCTATGGACGCCATGTTTTATCAAAGCGAGGCACTGGCCCAGATGATTGACCCATTCCATGTCGACGGTGTCGTGTACCACCCCATCAAGAGCTGTCGCACGGTTTCAACAGGTCTTGCTGACAACCGACGAGCGTTGATGGCCTCGCGCGATATTGCGAGTCTGTTCATCGAGTCGGACATGATGGACCGTCGTGTTGTGTCGGAGGCGCAACTGAAAAATCGAGCCGATGCATTCTTTGAGGGACTTGCGTCGCGGCGACTAGCCACTGCCCGTTGAGTCGCAGGAGTGTTTATGGCATACGCAGCTGGCGTTGATGTCGGATCAACGCAAACCAAGGCGGTCATCATCGATGAAGCAGGCCAGATCGTTGGCCGGGCATTGATCGACACGGGTGCGAACGTTATCAGTGCCGCCGAAAACGCGTTCGCGCAAGCTCTTGCCTCAGATTCACTCGATGAACGCGAGGTCGAATACGTAATCGGGACGGGCTATGGTCGTTATCGCGTCACGTTTGGCAACGCGCAGGTAACGGAGATCAGCTGTCATGGCCGTGGTGCGGTACACATGTTTCCCGAGACCCGCACGGTGCTCGATATGGGCGGTCAAGACACAAAAGCAATTCGCGTCAACTCGACGGGTGAGATCGTTGACTTTTGCATGAACGACAAATGTGCCGCCGGCACCGGCAGGTTCCTGGGCGCAGCATCAGCCGCACTGGATATTCCTCTCGACCGGCTCGGTGAAGTTGCACTGCGCGCCGAGCGAGCTGTGAAGATCAGTACTACGTGCACGGTATTTGCAGAATCTGAAGTTCTCTCTTGGTTGGGGAAAGGGAAGAAGATTGAAGACATCCTTCTTGGCGTGCATCAATCGATCGCAGCTCGCTCGATTGGTTTGTTACGGCGCGTGGGAATCGATCCAGAAGTTACGTTCACTGGCGGAGTGGCGAAGAACATCGGGATGATCGAGGCGTTAAACAAGGCAATGAACTTGAAAGTGAATGTAAGCGCTGATTCCCACTTCATGGGTGCACTAGGTGCGGCTCTTTTCGCGCTGGATCATATTCGTGCGAGTCGGGCGCCGGCTCGGGGATTCGCATAAATCTTATGACTTACACAGTCGGTATTGATGTAGGGTCGACATACAGCAAGGCGCTGATTCTCTCCGACCATTTCGAAATTGTCGGAAAAGCGGTGGCTAATACAGGGTTCAGACTAGCTCACGTTGCACGGACCCTTCTTGACCTGTCTCTCAAGCAGGCTGGGTTGGAGACGAGCGATATCTCGTACATTGTTGCCACCGGATTTGGCCGACATATGGTTCCGTTCAGCAACGTTTCGGTAACGGACCTAACTGCGAGCGCGCGAGGCACTACGTTCCTGTTTCCAAACACACGCACGGTACTTGATGTGGGTGGCCAGACAATGAAGGCGAGTCGTCTTGACGAACGTGCGAAAGTAAAATCGTTCCGGCTTAACGACAAGTGTGCGGCAGGTACAGGCGCTTTCATAGAGAAGACGGCTCGCTACATGGGCTATTCCACGGAGGAGATTGGGCCCCTCGTCGCGACATCGAAGGTGGCCGTACCGATTTCCGGTGTGTGTGCTGTCTTTGCTGAGTCTGAGGTGATCAATCAACTATCAATGGGCGCCCCACCTGCAGACATAATGCACGGCGCCATTTCGTCGCTCGTAGATCGTTCGGTCCAACTGATGAGGCGTGTGCAGATGGAACCTGAATACACGCTTATCGGCGGCATTCTGCGTTTTGGAATGATGGGGCGCGTAGTGCGCGAGAAATTGAACGCGGAAGTTAACGTGCCTGAGGGTGAGATGGTCCAATTTACAACTGCTCTAGGGGCCGCACTTCTGGGCCATCAGCGATTGCAGAAACTGAAAGAGACCGGAGTTGAGGTTGCCGGCGTGGGTTCGTCGTTCGTTGTTAGTAGTTAGTGTAAAAGTCGAGCTACCTTGGGCGGTGAACTTTCACGCCGCCTATTTACTTTTGTAGTTAGCGGTCGGGAATGTTGAAGAAAAAATAGGGGGCGGCGTCCGTTCAAGTATGTAGGATCTGAACACACACTGCCGTGTAGGATTTTTTCATTCATTGCACCTGGGCACTTTCAACTCAACTGGATTTTACCTACCTACCTACCTACAAACGGCAGAGTGTCTAGTGCTTTTTAGACAGCCTGCAAAACAGGATCCTACATACGTCAGTGTGAAGTGCTTTTTGGATCCAGCGTTTCGGATCCAGCCTGCAAAGGAGGATCCTACACACGGCAGTGTGTAGTGCTTTTTAGATCCGACCTACAATAGATGCACCCTCCACTTCTTCTTTTTCAATGTTACCAACTCAAGACATGAATGACATTCAGAGCGATCTAACATCTCGCAGGTTGCTGAAGATCAACATGGCTCACTAATTTCAACGGAGCTTGTCAGTGGGTAACGTTTGAAAAGTAAAAGGGAGGGAGTTCGTCTGTTGTAGGCAGGATCTGAACACACACTGCCGTGTAGGATGTTTTCATTCATTTCCACCTGGGCACTTTCAACTCAACTGAATTCACCTAAAGCAGAGTGCACCAATCACTACTCCTTTTCGCCTCCAACAAGACTCGTCTAAGATTGGCAAATGAGTATTTGGGAGGCCTCAATGGATGGAGTTCGCGATGCCGCTCGAAAAGCATTCCTACATGAACAGATCGAGCAGTTGCCGCTCAAGTACCAAGCGGCTGCCCATCTACTCTCTGGCGGCCAGCAACAACGCATTGCAATCGCGCGCCTCTTTTTGAAGGACCCTCCGATCATCTTTTTAGATGAGCCAACAGCTAGTCTGGACGCAATTGCCACCGAACAGATAAAGAACAGCCTGGATGCCATAAAAGAGGACCGCACCGTTGTTGTGATCTCCCACAGTATTTCTCAGATCATCGATGCGGAGATGATCTACGTGCTGAAGGAGGGCTGGTTGGTGGAGAGTGGCACACATGAGAAGCTTTATGAACACAACGGGACTTATCGCGAGATCTTTGACGCCTCGGCGCGTAGTTTGAATCTGGAGAAGATTTCGAGAACGATGGGACCGGACTTCGTTTCAGACTTTGCAAATTGAAGGTTGAAGATTGAAGATTGCGAAAGGTGAGGCTTGCGAATTGCCACTTGCCGAATTGACGTCTTACTGAAGAGACAACCGAGACGCTTTACCTTTTGGGCCAGCAGGAACGTATCGTGGGCGTCTCGGGCTATACAGTACGTCCGCCAGAAGCACGCCAGATGCCCAGAGTCTCGGCTTTTATTAATGCCAAATTCGACAAGATTCTTGCTCTTAGCTGAGACAGCATCAAGCTGCCAAGGATCGAATACTGAATCCGGCCAACGTGATCGATCGTGACCCTGAAGTCATCATTGGCTCATGGTGTGGTCGCCAGGTAAAGAAGAATCTTATTTGTAATCGGCCTGGGTGGGAGAAAATCAGCGCGGTTCGGAACGGTAAGATTTATGAGATTAAGTCCGCCTATATTCTGCAGCCCGGCCCTGCTGCTTTAACTGAAGGCGGTCGACAAATTCACGCAATTCTGGCCCACGCAATCCAGCATCAATATGATGTGATTTTGTGCCCCCGCGAACGTACCGATTTGCGGTTAGCTGCGGGATTCTCGAACCACTAGATGTTATATTGCGCCAGTTTGCAGGAGGAGTTCTCTTGATGGATTCAAGTCCTGCCTCTTTCGACTTTCCTTGACGGTCTCAGAGGTACGGTCCTATTGTTGATGTCTTCCTGCGACTACAATAGCTTTCCTGGTGTCCCTAAGTCATGACAGTTGTTAACGAAGCTCTTTCCGTAGTTACCGCGCATCTGTTAGCGAGAGCCGAGCTGTCGCCTCGCGCGCGAAAACCCAAACAAAGTTAAATTAGTATGGACCCATCACTCACATCACCCGGAATCCTGGCACTCTTCAGCCTCGGATTGATCCTGGGTCTTAAGCACGCCACCGAAATTGATCATGTTGTGGCAGTCTCGACGATCGTCAGTCAGAATCGCAGTTTACTGAGGTCCGCTACGGTTGGTGCGTTGTGGGGCGCAGGTCACACTGCTGCGTTATTAATTGCAGGAGTTTTCGTGCTATCGCTGCGCGTAGCGATCCCTGAGAAGGTAAGTGGCTGGTTCGAGTTTGGCGTTGCACTGATGATCCTTGGTTTGGGAGCGAGTGCGTTGTGGCGCGCCCTGCGAAAGAGAGGCGAGGTTCACGTACATCAGCACAGCCATGACGGCACACCACACATGCACGTCCACTTTCACGAGGCGAGTACGCGACATAATCCACATTCGCATACTGCTCGACCTGCAGGTCAAGCGCCGACTCACAGTCACGCCATCTCGTCCGTTGGAGTTAAGCCGTTAGTTATCGGAGCGATACACGGCCTTGCCGGCTCGGGTGCGTTAACGCTGCTCGTGTTGACGCAAATCGGATCTGCGTGGCTGGGCCTTTCATATCTTGCCTTATTCGGCCTCGGCTCGATCACCGGCATGCTTTTGATGTCAGCCTTGATTGGCCTGCCTTTCGCACTAAACTCAAGCTGGCTCACAGGACTCCATCATCGTTTACAAACAGCTGTTGCTGGATTGAGCATCGCTTTTGGATTGTGGTACGCGTACGAAACCGGCTTCGCTTCAGGTCTGTTCTAGTAAGATAGACCAACGAAGACACCTTACGCCTTTAGCGTTGTGGAATTTCAACTTTTGCCTAAACGCAGCACGTACAGAATTCGGCAGATACCACACGCTTTAGGGATTGTGTAAAACCATGGGGCCACTCAACCAAATCCTCCACACGGCAGTGTGGAGTTCGTTCAGATCCAACCTACAAGAGACTCGCCCCCTGCGTTCTCTTCTTCAACGTGCCCAAGTCAGGACCCGAGTGACATTCAACATGTTCATGATCTTCGCATTGCTGGCGAGGATCAACTTCATCTCCAGCTGAATTTCGACTGTGCTTCTGAGTCGGCAAAGTCGGAAGAAAGAGGAGAGGCATGTCTGTTGTAGGTAGGATCTTAAGCATCTCCACACTGCCGTGTGGAGGATTCGAGTGGCTCCATGCGTTTTCGCACAATCTCTTTTGCGTCATGCCCTTGACCTTCCACCTAACCTGAACTCCGCAGATACTACCCAAATATCGAGTCGTTAACGTTGGAAAGAAAGAAGGGACAGGTCGCATGCCTAGGCAGGATCTGAACGCATCCCCACACTGCCCGTGTGGGATATTTCGTCGAGTGGGGTAAGAGACCGAAGGCAAAGCTCCGGTTGTGCACCTCGCGGTAATCGGCGACAATGCTATACCCATACAACTTACCAGCGATCTTAATTTAAATGGAGAGCACTACCATGCAGGACACCACGCCCACTGCCGCCGCACCGACAAAAGACGAAACCGAAAAACCAACAACATACACAGCCAAAGCCTTTGCGGCGCAGAGCCCGGATTCGAACCTGGCACCTGTGACCATCCTCCGGCGCGACCCGCGACCACAGGATGTGCAGATCAAAATCATGTATTGCGGTGTTTGCCACTCGGATCTGCATCAGGTACGCGATGAGTGGCATGAAGTTATGCCTACAGTCTATCCATGTGTCGTCGGCCACGAAATTGTGGGCCGCGTCACAAAAGTCGGAAGCGCGGTTACCAAATTCAAGGAAGGCGATCTTGCTGCAGTAGGGTGCATGGTGGGCTCGTGCGGCGTTTGCCAAAGCTGCCGGCAAGGCCTCGAACAGTACTGCGAAAACATGGCGACATTCACCTACAACGCGGAAGACAAGGTACTCGGAGGTATCACCTACGGCGGATACTCTGAAAGCATTGTGGTTGACGAGGCCTTTACGTTGAAGGTGTCTGAGAAGCTTGACCCAGCTGCCACAGCACCGTTGCTGTGCGCTGGCATTACCACCTATTCGCCTTTACGGCACTGGAATGTGCGTGAGGGACAGAAAGTGGGCGTCGTGGGTTTGGGTGGCTTGGGCCACATGGCTTTGAAATTCGCCAAGGCATTTGGCGCGCATGTGGTACTTTTCACGACCTCAACAAACAAGACTGCCGATGCGAGGAGGCTTGGAGCGGATGAGGTTGTCCTGTCAAAGGACGCAGATGAGATGCTTAAACATGCCGGGAGCTTCGACTTCATTCTCGATACTGTTTCAGCCCAGCATGATTTGAATGCCTACATCAATCTCTTAAAGTTAAATGGCACGCTCACGTTGGTGGGGGCGCCGCCGGAGCCAACGCCGATCTTTGCGTTTGGACTGATTTTTGGTCGGCGCCGATTAGCCGGCTCAGCAATTGGCGGCATTCGGGAAACTCAGGAGATGTTGGATTTCTGTGCTGAGCACGGCATCACTTCCGATATTGAGTTGATCCCGATTCAGCAAATCAACGAAGCCTACACACGCCTACTGAAAAGCGATGTTAAGTATCGCTTCGTTATTGATATGGAAACTCTAAGGTAAGGTCGACTTTCTTCGATAGGTAGAGGACGCAAGGGCGCGGAGCGCGGGGAATTTCAGGCAAGCCGCGTTACAAGTCTCTTTTCACAGTTGCTGTTTGATGAAGGTTATCGCTGGTGTCTGCCCTTCTCGATGAGGTTAATCGCGAGTCCGGCGCACTCACCGCTCTTACGCCGAACTCGCGCTTCCTCGTCATTCAAAACGGGTTGCCGATGTGGTGGAACAGCCCGTGAAAATCAAAATTCCATTCGGATTGTACACTTCGGCGATTCCTTCCGAACTGTACTCGTTGCCATCTGAAGCTAAGTTTGCTTCGTGAGTGATCTTCGTGGAGCCGGTAAAATTTCCGGCTGGATCAAAACTGAAAGACTTAAAGCTAAAGCGGTAGGTGTTTCCGCTAACATGACTCCAAATTCCATGTCCGGGTGTCTTAAGGGCTTGAGGGATTCCAGAGGTCGAATCAAAAGTTGTTCCGCCAAAATTGAATGTTGTCAGCGACGCGAAGGGCCTGATTTCCGCGCCGGTCTGACAATCTCGGAGGGTAACTTGTACATCCCATGTCCCTTCTAATCTTCCGCCACCTTCCTGCCCGGATACGCAAACCGGTGTAGCCAATGCCCAAAACGAAACTGCTAATCCCACTCCACCGACTATTCTTAAGAAGAATTTTGTCATCGCTCTGTCCTCTTTCCTGTTTCCTAATGGATGATTTTCAGCCTCAAGATAGGTTTTCGCTGAGCTTCTAACCTGCGGCTGATGGGTGCCATAATTACAAAAAGGAACTCTGCGCAGCTTTCGGATTTCCTGAAAGTCTTCTGACTCTTTCCTGAAACGAGCGATGTGTAACGCAAAACAGAGAGCTTTACGAGTTTGACAAGTTTCGTCTGGATGTTAGGGAACGCATCCTGTCGCGTGAAGGCGAGCGGGTGCCGCTCTCCGAGAAGGCTTTCGACACACTTTGCGTTCTTGTCAGGCGCGGGAACCACTTAGTTCAGAAGGATGAATTACTGAGTGAAGTCTGGCCGGACGCTATAGTTGAGGAAAATAACCTGGATAAAAACATCTCGCTGCTGCGGCAGATCCTGGGAGAGCGAACCGGGAAAGGAAAATTCATCGAAACCATACGAGGACACGGTTTCCGCTTCGTCCCCGAAGTGCGGCGAATTCAGGAAGGTATGACTGGGATTGGCAAGCGGCGGAAAAACACTTTCTGAAAGGTCGGAACCGCGATTCCATGAGTTGATCAAACGTATGGGACTGCAGGAGTCATTCGAAGCTGCGCGCAGATGATCACAGCCTCGCGACTCGCCAGCCACACAATTCTGTGTTGGCAGCAAAGCGGAAGAGGCGCGCCTGTGGCATGATCACGTTGAAGCGGGACGGTGTATTTCCCTGAGCTTTGCACAAAGAGTGTCTGCTCAAATGTCTTCTCTGTGCGACCTCTGTGTTCTTTGTGACTCTGTGGTTGTGTTTTCGGCGAGTTTCTTCACCACGGAGACACAGAGGGACACAGAGGTCGCACAGAGAAAAAGAGTTCCCTAAGGAGGGAACGTGAAATGGAAGTCGAATACCAGCTCACTACAGACGATCTGTTTGCAGTTCATTGGCGGGCGGCTTACGAGTCGCGGCGCGCGCGTCGTTCGCGGTATCTCTTATATCTCTACTTGTTTGTCGCGCTATTCATCGTCTTCACGGTTCCGGCTATGACCGATGAAGGCTATGTCATTTCAACGCCGACTCTTAGCGCAAAGCGGAAGAGGCGCGCCTGTGGCATGATCACGTTGAAGCGGGACGGTGTATTTCCCTGAGCTTTGCACAAAGAGTGTCTGCTCAAATGTCTTCTCTGTGCGACCTCTGTGTTCTTTGTGACTCTGTGGTT